>JAJYUA010000035.1 GCA_021792755.1 Pseudomonadota bacterium | reverse complement strand
CGAAGACCTGGATCGCGCGGGTCTCGCTCATGGTGACGCTCGCGTGCACGCCGATCATCTGGTGCGCGACCCGTGATTCGATCTCGGACTGGACCACGCTGAAGAGCTGGCCTGCGACATTGATCGGTCCGAGCTGCGGGAAATCGATCTGGCCGTTGCGCCCGACGGTCAACTGATAGAACTGATTCTGATTGCCGTAGAGCTGCACGCCGAGCGTGTCGCCCGGGCCCACCTGATAGTTCGAGGGTACCGGGACGTTGCTCAGCGGACTGAGCGCGGGATTGAGCATCGGATTGAGCGCGCTGAAGTCCGCCGCCTGCCGCGCAAACACGTCGTAGCCGAAGGGCTTCAGCGCCGCTTCGCCCGACTTCTTCAGCGGCAACAGCGTCACCCGCACGTGCAGGTACTGGAATGCGGGAATGATCGACAGCCGCAGCGTCGCATCCACCGCGGTCAGACCCAGCAGCGGGATGGGCGCAAAGCCCGGCAGGTCGAGATTGCCGCCCGGGGTGAGCTGGTAGGGCTCGTGCTCCCGGATCTCCTTCATCATCGCGTTGATGTCCTGCTTCTCCTCGAGACTCAGGCGCATCAATCCGGGCGGGATCAGCTTGCGCTGGGCCGCGGACAGGAAAGCGGCATTCAGCGGGACATTCAGGATCGGCATGACCGGCGCGCGATTGCCGGTACCCGTGCCGGGCAGCCCGTTCAGCCCCAGGGTGGGGCTCGAGACCGTGGCGCTGGTCGACCGAAAAGACGAGCGCGCTGCGGGCGGAAGGGTCACCCCGACCTGCACCACCACCCAGTCCCCGCCCCGAAGCTCCGGAATCACCCGCTTCACTTTGAGGGCGCGGCGCTGGGCCGCCACGGCCTGCTGCTGCTGGAGCTGCTGCAGCTGCGACTGGGTCATCAGACCCGATTGCGGCAGGTAAGCGCTGCTGAGGCCCGAAGTCCCGCCGAGCCGGCTCATGATGGCCTGCTGCTGGGACTGCGACAGGCTGTGCAGCAGCCCGAGCGACATGGCGGAATTCAAGGCGGACTGGGCGAAAGCGGTGGCGGAAAGCCAAAATCCGAGAATGATCAGCAGCGGGCCGATCAGGCCCGGACGTCGCAGCAAACGCATCAAAAACCCTTTATTTGTCGCCAGATGCCCATCAACGCATGAGCCGCCCCCCGGTTGGCCACCGGATCCTCGAGAGCCCTTGGCCCTGGCTCGCCCATACCAAGGCGGGGATTGTAGCGGGTACGGGCGGCGGTGGCATCGGAATCAGCGCCCGTAGGCCGTGTCGCGCCGGCCATGGCACAGCGGGGAACGCAGCTCCGGCTCCGAGCCGGCTGCACGCGACCAACCGTGCCCGCGGGACCGCCGCCGGCACGCGGGGCCTACCCGTCGGGGCCGCTCACGGCCTACTTTTTCACACGCGCGCTCATGCGTCATGGGCAGTCCACCCGGTCAGCCCCCGAGGGGGCCATCAAGCCGCGAGATCGATTCCACGCCGCCGCAGATCGTTCATCAGTGCGGATGCAGCATCAGTGATCACGTGCAGGTTGTCGTGAGCGGCTTGCAGGGCGCCAGCCAGGATGACGGGATCTTCAATATAGTCATGGACCATCTGATTGCGAAGCTGGCGCAACGTCAGCCACATCTCCGCCGACACCAACAGCCCCAATCGCTCTGCGCGATCGAGATTGTCGACCAGGGCACCCGGCGTTTCGCCTAACGCTTGCCGCCAGACCGGCAGTAATTTGTCTCCCACCGTATCCTGCAGGCGACCGAACCGGCTCGCGAAAGCCTCCACCCTCTCCGCCAGCTCCGCATCGTCAGCAAGGCGCCTGGCGTCCTCGATGCCGAACCTGGCGGCGAAAAGGCGCTGATCGGTCTGCCGCAGATGCGTGGTTTCTCGATTGATTACCCGCGCCAGAAACTGCAATCGGGCGACCAGCTTCGCTGAGACAGTCACAGCCTGATACCTTCGCGTTTGGCGGACTCGTGGATCGGGAAGCGGCCGAGGTTGGGGGCGCTCAGCACAATGTCGACTTTTCGCCCGTGCATGCCACGCTGGATGCGAGCCGACAGGCGTGCGATGACCATCGCAGGCATGTCGATGACCTCGTCTGATTCCACGTAGAGGTCCACGTCTCCGCCGCGCTTGTCGTCATCCATCCGGGAGCCGAATAGCCATACGCGTGCGTCGTCGCCCAGGATTTCGCGCACTGTTCGGCGAATGATGGCCGCTTGCTCTTCGGTCAAGCGCATGAGATGCGAAGGCCGCCCCGGTGTGTGTGTTTACGCAAGGGAATTTCTGCGCCATTAAATTATGGCACTTTCCCCTCACGGTAAACCAGCCCGAGCGTCTCATCTGAAATCGAGCCCCCGCCGGATCGGAGACGCCGCGGTTGGCGCTCCGGGCCATGCCGAGCCCTCTCGATTCCCCTCACGCCCAGCCTGTCGTTGCGCCGCAGCCCGAGCAGGGGATCAGCGGCTGCGCTTCTTCATCCTGCTGGTCTTGCTGGTCTTGCTGGTCTTGCCCGCCTTGCCGGCCTTGCGGGTCGCGCGGTCCTTGCGGACAGAGCGCTTCGCCGGCATGGACCGCAGAGTCCTCTTCGGCGAAGACTTGGCATCCGGCGCTTCGGCCAGCTCGATGCCGAACACGCCGGCCAGATCCGCCTCTTCGATCGTCTTGCGCCGAGTACCCCGCTGCGGCACCTCGAAATCGGTCGCCGCGGCGATCAGCTCGCCGTGCTCGACATTGCGCAGGGTGAAGAGCAGCTCGGGCTGCGCATCGAGGCGCGCACCCACTCCGTACATCACCGCCGCGACGTGCTTGCACATCGTCGCCCAGTCGGGGCAGGAGCAGCTCATCTCGATTTCCTTGGGCCTGGGAAACAGCCCCAGGTCCGAATCGGTGACGATGCTCATCACCCGATCGGAAAGCCGCCCCTCGAGCAGCTCGATCAACGAGCCGATCTCCCCGGCGCACTGCGTCTTGATGCGTCCCCAGTGCGCCGGGGCCAGGGGCTTGATCTGGATGTCGACCTCGTAGAGCCGTGTGCCGGACACGACAGCCTGAATCCTGCCCGCGCCGATATCCAGATCGAGCACCGCGCCGTTTCGCACGTAACTGCGCCCGCGCGGCAGGCGGTATTCGTAGTCCCGGTAGGACTCGAGGTTCTCGCACCAGGCCTTGCCCCAGAAGCTGCGTGCGATGGCGCGTCCCTCGATCCTCACGGGCGAGGGCGTGCGGCCGCTCCTCGCCCTCTTGCGCTCGAGCTGTTTGCCCTCGCGCCGGGCGCGCTCGCGCTGCTCCAGCACGCTCGGCTTGCGCGTGTAGCGCCACCAGTTCATCGGATGCGGCCCCGGCTCATGAATTTTCCCATCATGCGTCACAGGCCTTGTGGATGTCGAGCGCCACGGTGCGCAGGAGCTCCTCGCCCCTCAAGGTTGGAGATGATTTTCCCGCTCGAGCCGCGCGATCCCCCTCTCGCACGCGCCATCCAGCCGGTCAAGGTCGGCCACGGCGCGCTCGACCACATTGAGGTCCATCTCGTCGTAGGCGTGGCGCAAGTGATTCCCGAATCCACGGATGGCGCTCCACGGGATCTGAGGCTCGTGCATTTCGGCCAGCGCGCCGAGCTTGATTGCCGCCTCTGATATTTCGAGAAAGCACATCCGTATCGCATCGTAGGCGACACCCTGATCGACCAACACCCGCTCCAAACCTCCACCGAGCGCCAGATACGTCTTGATCTTGGCGATGTTGCCCCGGATGTCCCGGTAGCGAACCTCGGGTTTTGAGCTGGTCACATTCAGAACACAGGAATGGCTTCACGGCTCAGCGCTTCCCTGAGTTCCCGGCGCCGCACGGGCAGTATGACGACATCCACGCTGCGACTCAGCGCCGTAGCGAGCATCCACCGCAATTGCTCGACGAAAGTGACGAATTGGAAACCGTCAGGAGCCGCGCCGGGAGCCAGATCAAGCGCCAGATCCACGTCGGAATTCGCCGTATCCTCTCCCCGCGCCACCGAGCCGAACACGGAGACATGCAGAACCCCTGCCGCATGCAGCTGCGGCTGCAGCGCACGCAGTGTGCGCAGTGCGGGGTTACGATCATCGAAGATTCGCGGTTCCATGGCTCGATATTATCATGCCCGGAAAGGGGGAGGCGCGGCCCGCGAATTTTCCCATCATGCGTCGCAGGCCTTGTGGATGTCGAGCGCCACGGCGCGCAGCAGCTCCTCGTCGCTCATCTCGGTGAGCAGCTTCTCGCCGCCCTCATCGAGCAGCTCCCGGGCGAGGCCGGTCTTCGCCTCGATGAGCGCATCGATCTTCTCCTCCACGGTGCCGCGGCAGAGGAACTTGTGCACCAGCACGTTGTGCTGCTGCCCGATGCGAAACGCCCGGTCGGTGGCCTGGTTCTCGACTGCCGGGTTCCACCAGCGATCGAAATGAATCACCTGGGAGGCGGCGGTGAGGTTGAGTCCGGTGCCGCCCGCCTTGAGCGAGAGCACGAAGAACGGCGGACCGTCCTCGCGCTGGAACTGCTCGATGAGCCCCTGGCGCCTGGAGACGGGCGTGCCGCCGTGCAGGGTGAGGCCCGCGCGGCCGAAGACCTGCTGCAGATATTGAGCGAGCGGCTCGGTGAGCTCACGGAACTGGGTAAACACGAGCACCCGCTCCTGGCGCTCGGCGAGCTCCTCGCACAGCTGTCCGAGGCGCTCGAACTTGCCGCTGCGGGAGGCGGTGTACGGGCCCTGCCCCGCCCACTGCGCCGGATGGTTGCAGATCTGCTTCAGCTGCATGAGGTACGAGAGCACCGCGCCGCGGCGCCGGATGCCCTCGGCGCCCTCGAGCGCTTGCTCGAGCTCCTTCACGCACCGCTCGTAAAGGCCCGCCTGCTCGCGAGTCAGGCCGCAGTAGGCCCGCACCTCGGTCTTGTCAGGCAGGTCCGCGATGACGCGCTTGTCGGTCTTCAGGCGCCTCAAGATGTAGGGCTGCACCAGGCGGCGCAGGGGCGCATAGGAGGCCTCGCCTCCCTTTGCCATGCGCTTGGCGGCCTCGGCAAAGGCGCGCGCCGCCCCGAGGAGACCCGGGTTGAGGAAGTCGAACAATGACCACAGATCGGAGAGCCGGTTCTCGATGGGCGTGCCGGTCAAGGCGATGCGGGCGGGGGCCTCGAGCTGCTTGACCGCCCGTGTCTGCTGCGCTGCGGGGTTCTTGATCGCCTGTGCCTCATCGAGGACCACCAGGCGCCAGGGCCTCTCGCGCAGCGCCTCGGAGCGGGCGATGACCCCATAGGTGGTCAATGCAACATCGATCCCGCTCAGCGCAACGCCGAGCGCATCGGCGGAGCTCAGATCCGTGTCCGTCTCGGACGGGTGCGCCACGAAGACCTGCAGGCTCGGCGCAAAGCGCTCGATCTCGCTTTTCCAGTTGGCGATCAGCGAGGCGGGCGCCACGATGAGGCTCGGGGAGGCGGGCTCGCCACTGCCCTGTGAGCGGCGCCGGGCTGAGCGCTCGCCAGGGACCTGCGCGGCCCGAAGGTGCACCAGCAAGGCGATCACCTCCAGGGTCTTGCCGAGACCCATGTCGTCGGCAAGACAGGCGCCGAGCCCGAGTCCGGTGAGCAGTACCAGCCACTTCGCGCCCGTCACCTGGTAGGGCCTGAGGGTCGCTTTCAGCCCCGCCCCCGCAAGCTCACGCTCCGCTGCCGGCTCGCGCAGCCGCGAGAGCAGCTCGCGCAGCCACTCGCCCGGCTCGACGCCGTACCAGGCTTTGAGCGGCTCGGGCAGGTCCGAGCTCGTCCGATCAGCCGGGACGCCGGCGAGCAAGCGCATGCCCTCGTGAAACGAAAGCCCTCCGGAGCGCACCTGCCGTTGCACCCGCGTCCAATGCTCGAGCGCGGCGGCGAGCTTCTCGCCGTCGGCCTCGATCCACCGGCCGCGCAACCGGATCAGGCCGGCCGAGGACGACAGGAGCTGCTGCTTCTCGGCATCCGTCAGCGCCTCACCCTCGAGCGTCATGCCCACCGAGAAATCGAGGACGGCGGCGGCGCCCAGGGAAACGGAGGGCTTGCTCCCGACCTGCACATTGACTTGAGGCCTGGGGGCGCGGCCCGCTTTCCACCAGTCCGGGATTCGCACTACCAGCCCGCATGCCTCGAGGACCGGGGTGTCGCGCAGCAGCCGCAGGGCCTGCTCGGGGCTCCAGGCGAGCGGATGGTAGAGGTCTCCGCTTTCGATCAGCTCGCGCACCCAGGCGAGGCGCTCGGCGGCCTCCCGGATCGGCTTCAGCAGGCTCACCAGGCGCTTGCGGTTCCCCTCCCCGGTGTATTCCTGCAGGGCGCGCCCGAGCGGCAGATGCCGGGCCACGCCATGCTCCGAGACGCTGCCGGAGTAGGTGACGAGGAATCCGAACGGACACGCCTCGTCGCGCGGGTTCTCGGCCAGGTGGAAGGTGACGCGGCCGACGAGGCGCCAGAGCGGATTGCGCCCGTGCAGATAGGTGCGCAGGCTCTCGCCCGCGGCGCCCGCCTCCCCGCGCAGCCGGTCCTCGATGTCCCGCCAGGCCATGCTGAGCATGGCCGCATCGAGATACTCCAGGCCCTTGATGGGCGGGGCCGCGAGCCGCAGGGCCTCCAGCTCCTCCGCCGACGGCAGATCGACCAGCACACCGGGCGAATCGGGCCGCGCATCGCCGAGATGGCAAAGCCGTGTCACGTAGCGCTGCGCGAAATCGCGGGCGAACGTCAGTCCCGGCGTCAGAGCGGTCGTGACCTCGGTGGTCGCAAGGTGTACCAGCCCCGCGCCCTGCCCCTGGGAAAATTCGCGCTCGATCCGCAAGGCAGCCGCGGCCGACAACGCCGGCGCATCGGGGCAGTCAACTGTCTGCACCGCGAAGTGGCGCCGGGCATTGATGTAGAGATCGCGGGTCTCGGCCATCGAGAATCTGAAAGCTCGGGAGCAAAAGTAGCATTGTATCCGCTCCCGAGACATCCACATTGAGCTCGGCAAGCAAGCTGAATATAATAACAGCCCTGATAAAACTCACACCGTGAAGAGTGCCATGAAACCATCGGCAGCCCTCGCAGCCCACCGGGAAGGCATCCGCCGAGTGGTTGAATCCCATCGTGCCCGAAACGCCCGGGTCTTCGGCTCTGTCCTGCGCGGCGAGGACACTGACGACAGCGACCTCGATATCCTGGTCGATCCGACGCCAGAGACCACCCTATTCGATATCGGCGCAATCCGGCATGAATTGTTGCAACTGCTGGGCGTCCCGGTCGACGTGTTGACGCCAAAGGCGCTACCCGAGAAGTTCCGCGCCACAGTGCTCGCCCAGGCAATCCCGATATGAGCCGCGACAAGCAACGATTGGCGCAATACCTGGAGCACGTCCTGGAGGCCATTGAGCGGATCGACCGCTACAGCGAGGACATGAGCGAAGTCTCTTTTCTCGAGAACGAGATGGCGCAAGACGCCATTATCCGCAACTTCGAGGTGATAGGAGAAGCGAGCCACAACATCGAGACACATTACCCGGAGTTCGCCGCGAGCCACCCGGAACTGCCGTTGGCGTTTGCCTATCAGATGCGCAATGCCGTTTCCCATGGCTATTTCAAGGTGGACTTGGAAATCCTATGGAAGACGCTTCACAGTGATCTTCCTAAGCTGCACGAGCAGGTGCGGCAGCTCGTGCGGGACCTGCCACGCGACGCAGCGGGCGGATCCGCCTGATTTCCGTGCGGCGGGCCCGGGACGAGGAGGTGAAAATAGAAGAGGATCCCGCGCAGCCCGCACTGAATCCCGGCCCCTACCGATAGTGCGTATCGATCCAGCGCTGATAGCTGCCGTCCATGACGGCGCGCCACCACCACTCGTTGGCAAGGTACCAGTCGAGGGTGTCGCGCAGCCCCGCCTCCAGGCTCACCTGCGCCCGGTATCCCAGCTCGCGCCCGATCTTGCCGCAGTCGATGGCGTAGCGGCGGTCGTGACCGGGGCGATCCCTCACGAAGCGGATGAGGCTCGCGGTGCGCTCTTCGCGCGCGGCCGGACAGTCCGGGAAACGTGAGGCGAGGCTCTTGCGCTCCCGGAAGGCCCCATCGGCGACCTGGCAGAGCGTCTCGATGAGCCTCACGTTCTCGCTCTCCACTCCGCCGCCGATGTTGTAGACCTCCCCGGGCCGGCCCTTCTCGAGGATCAGGTCGAGCCCCCGGCAGTGATCCGACACGTGCAGCCAGTCACGCACGTTGCGTCCATCGCCATAGAGGGGCAGCGGCCTGCCGTGCAGCAGGTTCACGATCGTGAGCGGGATCAGCTTCTCGGGAAAGTGAAAGGGCCCGTAGTTGTTTGAGCAGTTGCTGGTGGTGACCGAGAGGCCGTACGTATGGTGATAGGCGCGCACCAGATGGTCCGAGGCCGCCTTGCTCGCCGAGTACGGCGAATTGGGCGCATAGGCCGTTCCTTCGTGAAAGGCCGGATCGTCGGGACCCAGCGATCCGTACACCTCGTCGGTCGAGACGTGATGGAAGCGGTGCGCAGGCGCGGCTCGCTCCTCCAGCCACACCTGGCGCGCGGCCTTGAGCATCGAGTGAGTCCCCTGGACATTGGTGTCGATGAAGGCATCCGGCCCGTGGATCGAGCGATCGACGTGCGACTCGGCCGCGAAGTGCACGATGGTGTCGATGCCTTCCTCGCGCAGCAAGCCCTCGACGAGCGCCGTGTCGCGGATATCCCCGCGCACGAAGCGCAGCGCCGGCCGCCCCTTGACGGGCTGCAGACTGGCGAGGTTTCCCGCATAGGTGAGCGCATCGAGCACCACCACGCGATCCTCGGGGTGGTGATTCAGCCGGTGATGCACGAAGTTCGCGCCGATGAACCCGGCGCCGCCGGTGACCAGCAGCCTAGGCATGAGCCAGCTCCTTCATCACTTCGCGCAGGCGCACCCGCCAGTGCCGCGGCGCAAGCCCGAGCGATGCGAGCGAGCGCTTGTCGAGGACGCTGTAGGCGGGACGGCGGGCGGCAGTCGGGTACTGCTCCGTCGCAATCGGCCTGACGCAGACCGACCCTGAGAGCAGCCCGAGCCTCGCCCCCTCCTCCGCGATCGCCACCGCGAAGTCGTACCAGCTCGCCACGCCCGCGTCGGTCCAGTGATGGACGCCGTGGATCCCGGGCCGGGCCGCGATCTGCCACAGCGCCTCCGCCAGAGGACGCGCGGCGCTCGGCGTGCCCACCTGATCCGCCACCACCCCGACCTCGCCGCGGCTGCGCATCAGGCGCAGCATCGTGTGCATGAAGTTGGCTCCGTGAGCAGCGTACACCCAGGCCGTCCTGAGGATGACGGCGCGCTCCGGCAAGGCCTCGCACACTGCCGCCTCGCCGTCGCGCTTGGTCCTGCCATAAACGCTCAGGGGATTCGTCGGCGCATCGGGACGATACGGCGTGGAGGATGTGCCGTCGAACACGAAGTCGGTGGACAAGTGGATCAGCCGCGCGCCGATCTCTCCCGCCGCGGCGGCGAGCTGCCGGGGGCCCTCGGCGTTGATCGCATGGGCGGCTTCGGGCTCGGATTCGGCCTTGTCCACCGCCGTGTAGGCGGCGGCGTTCACGATCAGAGCCGGACGCTCGCGCAGAAGGCGCGCGCGCACGGCACTCGCATCCGTGACATCGAGGTCAACGTGCGTGCAGGCGATGGCCTCGACATCCTGAGGACAAGTCTCGATCAGCATCCGCCCCACCTGTCCCGCGGCGCCCGTGATCAGGGCCCTCAAGCGTAAACCTCCGCCTCGCCGAGAGCCGGCGCCGCGGCATCCTTGGGCGAAAGCCCGGGCCGTACTCCCGGGGGCAGAGGCCAGCGGACACCGATCGCGGGGTCGTCCCAGCGGATGGCCCGCTCGTGCTCGGGCGCCCAGTGGTCGGTGACTTTGTAAAGAAAGTCGGCCGAGTCGCTGAGCACCAGGTAGCCGTGCGCGAAGCCCGGCGGCACCCACAGCATGTGGTGGTTCTCGGCCGAGAGCTCGACGCCGACCCAGCGCCCGAACGTGGGGGAGGCGCGGCGGATGTCCACGGCCACATCGAATACCGTGCCGCTCACCACACGCACCAGCTTTCCCTGGGGCTGGCGAATCTGATAGTGGAGCCCGCGCAGGATGTGCCGCGCGGAGTGGCTGTGGTTGTCCTGCACGAAAGTCAGATCGAGCCCGGCGGCGGCGAACGTGCGGCGCTCCCAGGACTCCATGAAGAACCCGCGCGCATCGCCGAAGACCTTCGGGCGGATCAGGATCACCTGCGGCAGGGCGGTCGGCTCGAACTGCATCTCAGCCTCCCTGTCTCAGGATCTCAAGGAGATAGTCGCCGTAGCCGCTCTTGGCGAGCGGGGCGGCCAGGCGCGCAAGCTGCGCGGCGTCGATGAAGCCCGAGCGGTAGGCGATCTCCTCCGGGCAGCAGATCTTCAGGCCCTGGCGCGCCTCGATGGTCTCGATGAACTGTGCCGCCTGCAGCAAGGACTCGTGGGTGCCGGTGTCGAGCCACGCCGCCCCTCGCCCGAGCAATTGCACGCGCAGCGCGCCGCGCTCGAGGTAGATGCGGTTGACGTCGGTGATCTCCAGCTCTCCTCTCGCGGAAGGCTTCAGACCGGCCGCGATATCGAGCACCTCGTTGTCGTAAAAATAGAGTCCCGTCACCGCGTAGTTCGACTTCGGTTGCGCGGGCTTCTCCTCGATGCTGAGCGCGCGCCCGGTTCCATCGAAGCTCACCACGCCGTAGCGCTGCGGATCGCGCACCCGGTAGGCGAACACGGTGGCGCCGCCGTCCGCGGCGGCGGCGGCCTTGAGCTGCTCGGGCAGCCCATGGCCGTAGAAGATGTTGTCGCCGAGCACCAACGCCACCCGATCCCGGCCCACGAAATGACGCCCGATGAGAAAGGCCTGGGCCAGCCCCTCGGGTCGGGGCTGCTCGGCATACTGAAGCGAGATGCCCCACTTCGACCCGTCCCCGAGCAGCCGCTCAAAAAGCGGCAGGTCCGCGGGCGTGGAGATCAGCAGGATGTCGCGGATCCCCGCCAGCATCAGCGCCGAGAGCGGGTAGTACACCATGGGCTTGTCGTAGACCGGCAGCAGCTGCTTGCTGATGCTGAGCGTCACCGGGTGCAGCCGCGTGCCCGCGCCGCCGGCCAGAACGATGCCTTTCAAGGGGTAGCTCCTCGAGCCGCTGGGATGCGGCAAGCTTGCCACGAGGCGCACTGGCCCGTCACGAGCGATCCGGCGGACCCCGACTGGATCCGGGCCGAGCCTCATTGAGCACATCCCGCACGCACGCGAGCAGATCCTCATAGACGCCATCGGCCCGTTCCAGCGCTTCCCGGGACAGCCCGTACCCCGTCCGCACCAGGAAGCATCGGCCGACACCGGCTGCGCGGCCGGCCTCCACGTCGGATAGCCGGTCCCCGACGAGGAACGAGGCGCGCGGCTCGATCTCGAGCGCCTCGATCGCCTTGAGCAGCATCCCGGGCCTGGGCTTGCGGCAGTCACAGTCCAGCCGGTACCGGGCGAGGGGAGCATCCGGCAGGTGCGGGCAATACTCCACGGCGTCGAGGCGCACGCCGCAGGCCTCGAGACTCGCGCGCAGGTGCGCGGTCAGGGCGAGATAGTCGGCTTCCGGGTACAGGCCGCGCGCGATACCCGATTGATTGGTCACCACCACCAGACGGTAGCCGGCCTGCTGCAACAGCCGCAGCGCCTCGATGGCGCCCGGCACGAACGCGAAATCCTCCGGCCGGTGCACGAAGGCGCGCTCCTCGTTGAGCACCCCGTCGCGATCGATGAAGGCCGCCGGGTGTCTCATTTGCCGCGGATGCGCCGCACCAGCGCGCTGGTCGAATAGCCCTCGACGAAGGCGATGGCGAGCGAGCGGCCGCCCCAGGAGCGCATCAGGCGCGTTTCCTCCAGAAGCCCCATGTCGTAATCGCCGCCTTTCACGTAGATGTCCGGCCGGCAGCGCGCGAGCAGCTCGCAGGGGGTCTTTTCGAAGAACAGCGTGACGAAGGAGACGCTCTCGAGCGCGGCCACGACGATCAGGCGGTCGCGCTCGCCGTTGAGCGGCCGCTCCGGTCCCTTGCCGAGCTGCCGGGCCGAGGTGTCGCTGTTGACCGCCACCAGCAGCGCCGCGCCCATGACACGCGCGGCGGCCAGGTACTCCACGTGACCTCGGTGCAACACATCGAATACGCCGTTGGTGAACACCAGCGGCCTCGGCCACGGGTAGGAGGCGATTTCGGCTGTCGCGACGACTTTCCGGCTCAGGGACAGAGGAAGATCCGCCATCGGCTGATGCCTCAGTCTGCCTGTCCGGCCAGCCACTTCGCATAGCGCCCGATCCCGGTGGCGACGTCCACGAACGGCACATCGCAGCCGCTTTGGCGCAAGCGGGTAAGGTCGGCCTGGGTATGGCACTGATACTTGCCGATCAGCGCCTCGGGGAAGGGAACGTACTCGATCAGATCCTCTCCGATCTGTTGCTCGAGGGACAGCGGCGGCTCCCCGCGCAGCGCCCTCATGGCGTTGAGGGTCGAGTGGGCCACGTCGTTGAACGGCTGGCAGCGGCCGGTGCCCACATTGAAGATGCCGTTGCGCTCGGGATGGCGCAGGAACCACAGGTTCACCGCGACCACATCGTCCACGTATACGAAGTCGCGTGTCTGCTCTCCGGGGCCGAAGCCGCCGTACCCGCCGAACAGCCTGACCTTGCCGCTCTCGCGGATCTGGCCGAAGTGATGGAACGCGACCGAGGCCATGCGGCCCTTGTGCCGCTCGCGGGGCCCGTAGACGTTGAAGTAGCGGAAGCCCGCGACCTGGTATCGCGCCGTGGGCAGCATGCGCCGCACGACGTTGTCGAAAAGGAGCTTCGAGTAGCCGTAGACATTGAGCGGGCGCTCGCACTCGGGCGACTCGCGAAACACCGTGCCGCCGCCATAGGTCGCGGCCGATGAGGCATAGAGCAGCCGCGTGCCCTGCGCCTGGCAGGCATCGAGCAGGCGCTTGGAGCAGCGGTAGTTGTTCTCCAGCATGTAGCGGCCGTCGTGCTCCATGGTGTCCGAGCAGGCGCCCTCGTGGAAAAGGGCCTCGATGCGCCCGAGCTGCCCGCGCTCGAAGCGCTGGTAGAACTCGCTGCGGTCGAAGTAATCGGCGATCCTCGCCCCGAGGAGATTGCGGTATTTCATGCCTTCCGTGAGATCATCGACGGCGATGATGTCATCGATCCCCGAGCCGTTCAGCCCGTGCACCAGATTGCTGCCGACCATGCCGGCGGCGCCCGTGACGACCACCTTCACGCGAACAGCTCCTCGTAGCTCACGGTGGCCGTGCCGAACTTGCCGACCACGATGCCCCCGGCGCGGTTGGCGATCGGCATGGCCTCGCGCAGGGTGAGGCCCGCGGCGAGCAGCGCCGCCAGAGTGCCGATGACCGTATCGCCCGCGCCCGTCACATCGAACACCTCGCGCGCCTGCGCATCGATGCGCACGTGCCCCTCGTCATCGAAGAGCGACATGCCTTCCTCGCTGCGCGTCAGCAGCAGCGCCGCCAGCCGTTGCTCGCGGCGCAGCCTCTGCACGCGCTCGAGCAGCTGTTCCTCGGACTGCCAGGCGCCGATCACCTGCGCGAGCTCCGAGCGGTTGGGCGTGATCACGGTGGCGCCGGCGTACCGGCCGTAATCGCCGCCCTTCGGATCGACCAGCACGGGCTTGCCGGCGCCGCGCGCGATCTCGATCATCTTCGGGATGTGGGTGAGCCCGCCCTTGCCGTAATCGGAGAACAACACCGCATCGCACCGGGGCACGATGCGGATGAAGTCCGAGAGCAGCCCGGAGAGCACCTCGTGATCGGGCTGGTTCTCGAAATCCACCCGCACCAGCTGCTGCGAGCGGCCGATCACGCGCAGCTTCACGCAGGTGTAGAGCTTCGGGTCGCGACCGAGGAGACTCTCCACGGCGCACGCCTGAAGCAGCGACTCCAGCCGCCGCGCCGGCTCGTCATTGCCGACGGCGGTGATCAGCGTCACCGCCGGTCCCAACGCCTTGACATTGAGCGCCACGTTGGCTGCCCCGCCGAGACGCTCCTCCTCGCGCCTGACGCGCACCACGGGCACGGGCGCTTCGGGCGAGATGCGCTCCACGTCGCCGAACAGGTAGCGATCGAGCATGGCATCGCCCACCACCAGCACGCGGGCCGCCTGCAAGCGCCTCTTCAGATCGGTCGCGAGGACTCTCATCAGGGCAGCCCGAGCGCCGCTTCGATGAGGCCGCACAGGGTGTGGCCGATGAAGCCGTGCGCTTCCTGGATGCGGGCCGTGACGGCACTCGGCACGACGATGGGCACCTCGCAGAGCGGCGCGAGCGCGCCGCCGTCGCGGCCCAGCAGACCGATGACGTGGATGCCGACCTGGCGCGCCGCCTGCACTGCCCGAATGACGTTCTTCGAGTGCCCCGAGGTCGAGATGCCGATCAGGCAGTCGCCTGCGGCCCCGAGCGCGGTCACCTGCCGCGCGAACACCTCGTCGTAGCTGTAATCATTGGCGATGCAGGTGAGCGCCGAGGTATCGGTCGTCAACGCGAGCGCCGCGAGCGGCCGCCGATCCCGGATGAATCGCCCGGTGAGCTCCGCCGCGATGTGCTGGCTGTCGGCCGCCGAGCCGCCGTTGCCACAGAGCATCAGCTTGCGCCCGCTCCCGAGCGCCGCGCCGATCAGGGCGCCGGCCCGCCCGATCGGCGCCTCGAGCGCCGCGAGCTGCTCGAACAGCGCCCGATGCTCGCGCAGGTTGGATTGAAACAGGTCGCTCAAGGGTGCATTCATGGATCTTCGGCTGATCGGGATTGGCGGGCTCTACGGCTGGGCGCGCCACTCGGCGAGCTGCGCGATGAGCCTCGCCACGCCCGGGGAGGCGGCCGGAGTGCCATCGGGGTCGCGAACCGACGGGACGAGCTGCTCGCAGAGCTTCTTGCCGAGCTCCACCCCCCACTGGTCGAACGAGTTGATCCCCCAGACCACCCCCTGCGTGAACACCTTGTGCTCGTACAGCGCGATCAGCCTGCCGAGCGTGGCCGGATCGAGCCTCGGAAAGGCAATCAGCGTGCTGGGACGCGATCCGGGATGCACCTTGTGGGGGGTGAGCGCTTCGATGCGCTCGGGCGGCAGCTGCGCTTGCTCGAGATCGGCGCGCACGGCCGCGGACGGCAGCCCCGCCATGAACGCCTCGGCCTGCGCCAGGCAGCTCGCGATCGCCAGATCCTGCTGCCCCTGGTTGTCGCAGGAGGACTTCGCCGGCAGCAGCAGATCGAGCGCCGCCCGCTGCGTGCCCTGGTGCAGCAGCTGGAAGAACGAGTGCTGGGCATTGTTGCCCGGCTCGCCCCAGATGACGGCCGCGGTCTGCCACTGCACCGGCCGGCCCTCGAGGGTCACGGACTTGCCGTTGCTTTCCATCTCGAGCTGCTGCAGGTACGCCGGCAGCCTCCCCAGGCGCTCGTCATAGGGCAGCACCGCGACCGTCGGCAGCATCTGGAAATTGATGTTCCAGATGCCGATGAGGCCGAGCAGCGCCGGCAGGTTGTCCTGCCAGGCCGTGGTGCGGAAGTGCTCGTCCATCTCATGGCCGCCGGCGAGCAGCTGCAGGAAGGCCTCCCTGCCGATCGCGATGGCGAGCGCCACGCCGATCGAGGACCAGAGCGAATAGCGCCCGCCGACCCAATCCCACATCTTGAAGCGGTGCTGCGGGTGCACGCCGAACTCGTCCATGGCGCGGTGGTTGACCGACACGGCCGCGAAGTGCTCCCGCACGGCCTCCTCGCCCAGCTTCTCGCGCAGCCACGCGCGCGCTGTGCGCGCATTGGTCAGCGTCTCGAGCGTGGTGAAGGTCTTGGAGGAGACGATGAACAGCGTCGAGCGCGGATCGGCGTCCTGCAGGATGTCCGCAAGCCGGTTGCCGTCGACGTTGGAGACGAACTCGCACCGCGGGGCATCGAGGGTGTAGCGGCGCAGCGCACGCACCGCCATCGCCGGTCCGAGGTCCGAGCCGCCGATACCGATGTTGACCACGCGGTTGAAGGCCTTGCCCGAGCTGCCGGCGATGCGGCCGGAGCGCACGCCCTCGGCGAAGGCGAGCATCCGCTCGCGCTCCTCGAGCACCTCGCGGGCGATCTGCGCCCCACCGATGAGCGCCCCGGGGCGCTGGCGCAGCGCCACGTGCAGCACCGCGCGGCCCTCGGTCGAGTTGATCTTCTCGCCGCGCCACATGGCCTCTCGATGCTCGCGCAGGCCCACTGCGTCGGCGAGCGCCACGAGCGTGGCGAGCACCGTCTCGTCGAGGTGCTGGCGCGAGAAATCCATCAGCAGTCCCGCACCCTGGCGCGAAAGGCGCTCGAAGCGTCCCGGATCGCGCGTGAACAGTTCGCGGGTCGCCACCGCGCCGAGGCGCGTTGCGTGGGTGGTCAGCTCGGGCCATTGTGCGGTGCGGGGACCTGGAGCAGGCATACGATGTCTCCTTGGGTTAGCGTGCCCGCGCGTTCAGGCGCGGGCGGAGGCGGCGCCGGAGCCGGTGCGGTAGAACGCGGCGATACTGTCGATGACCTGCTGCAGGTGCCGCTCGGTGAGCTCCGGGTAGATGGGCAGCGCCAGCGTCTCGTCCGCGGCGCGCTCGGCCTCGGGGAAAGCTCCGGGGGCATGGCCCAGATAGGCAAAGCATTTCTGCAGGTGAAGCGGGATGGGGTAGTAGATCTCCGTGCCTACGCCGCTTCGCGCGAGGTGCTCGCGCAGCGCATCGCGGTCGCGCACACGAATGACGTATTGGTTGTAAATGTGGTGAAAGCCCGGGCGTACCGCGGGCGTGCGCACCGCCTCGCCGAGGCCGGCGCGCTCGACAGCCTGCGTGTAGTATTGCGCGTTGAGCGCGCGCTTGGCCGACCAGGCATCGAGGTAATCGAGCTTGACATTGAGCACGGCGGCCTGCAGCTCATCGATCCGGAAGTTGCCGCCGATGAAGGCGTGATGGTATTTCGGCTTGCCGCCGTGCACACGCAGCACCTCCATGTGCTCCGCCAGCGCGGCGTCCTGCGCCACGCACATGCCTGCATCGCCGAACGCCCCCAGGTTCTTCGTGGGAAAGAACGAGAAGCACCCCACATCCCCGAAGCTTCCGGCCTGGCGCCCTTGCGAGTCGCGCGCGCCGATCGCCTGGGCGGCGTCCTCGATCACTTTCAGATCGAACCGGCGCGCCAGATCCATGAGCGGGCCCATGTCGCAGAGCTGGCCGTACAGGTGCACCGGCATCAGCGCCTTCACCCGAGTCCCGCTCGGGCGGTGGATGAGCCCGCCGCCCGCCTGGCACTCACGCTCGATGAGCGCGCGCACCTGCCCGGGGCAGACGTTGAAGGTCTGCGGATCGATATCGCAGAACAGCGGTCGCGCGCCGGCGCGCGCAATGGTCCCCGCTGTGGCGAAGAACGTGTACGGGGTGGTGATGACCGCATCGCCCGGACCCAAGCCGAGCGCCATCAACGCCAGCAGCAGCGCATCCGTCCCGGATGACACGCCGATGCCGTGGCGGCACTGCGCGTACGCGGCGATGCGCGCCTCGAGCGCCTTGACCTGCGGCCCGAGGATGAATTGCTGGCTGGCGCACACCGCCTCGATCACGGCCCGCACCCGCGGGGCGATTGCCTCGTACTGAGGCTTCAGGTCCAGCAGCGGCACGCGCGGGACGGGAGAGGTTCGGGTCACGGACGGCTCCTGCGGTCAAATGTCTATTTTAGCCTGCCCTCGCACTCAAACGCGCCCGCCATCCGGCCCAGAGCGGGTCTGAGCGGCGGGCGCGCAGAGCCGCGCTCAATGCGCCACGTCTTTGCCGTCTTGGCGCACCTGCGTTTCCCACTCGCGCCACAGGCAGCGTCCGCCGCTCGAGCGGGCGATCAGCGCCAACATCTCCTCGTGTGCGCGCAGCTCCTCGGGACTCGCCGGGACCACTCGCAGCGCCACGGCGGGACGGGCGGCGTGCATGCCGGCGCTGTGGCTCGAGGGACCGCCCGAGAGCTCGAGCGTGGCCTGGCCACCGGTCATGGCGAGGTACACCTCGGCCAGGATGCGCGCATCGAGCAGCGCTCCGTGCAGCTCCCGGCGGGAATTATCCACGTTGTAGCGCTTGCACAGCGCATCGAGACTGTTTCGCTGTCCGGGGTGCATCTCCCGCGCCAGCGCCAGGGTGTCGAGCACATGGCAGCGCTCAGCGAGCCTCGTCGGGCGCCCGCAGCGGGAAAGCTCGGCTTCGAGAAAGCCCACGTCGAAGGAGGCGTTGTGGGCCACGAGCTCCGCATTTTCGATGAAGGCCAGCAGCTCATCGGCGATCTCGGCGAATTTCGGCTGGCCGGCCAAGTCCGCCCGCGAGAGGCCATGGACGGCGATCGCGCCGTCGTCGATGTCACGCTCCGGGTTCAAGTACCGATGAAAGGTGCTCCCGGTGAGGCGGCGGCTGACGAGCTCCACGCACCCGATCTCGATGATGCGGTGCCCGAGCGAGGGCTCGAGACCCGTGGTCTCGGTGTCGAGAACGATCTGTCGCATGGGCGAGAGTGTACCCGCTATGGCGCCGGTTCGGCCGATCGCCTCCCCAGCGCCTCGATGGCCTCGTTCGCCAGCCGATCGACCCGCTCGTTGCCCGGCACACCGGCATGCCCCGGCACCCAGTGCCACTCGAGGCGATGGCCCTTGCTGAGCCGGTCGAGCCGTTCCCACAGATCCTGGTTCTTCACCGGCTTGCGGTCCGCGGTGCGCCAGCCCTTGGCCTTCCAGTTGGCGAGCCACTCGGTGATGCCGCGGCGCACGTACTGCGAATCGGTATAGACGCGTGCACTCACGGGCCGCTTGAGCGTCTCCAGCGCCGCGATGACGGCCATGAGCTCCATCCGGTTATTGGTGGTGAGCGGCTCGGCGCCTGAAAGCGTCTTCTCGCGCTCGCCGAAGGTAAGCAGCGCCGCCCAGCCGCCCGGCCCCGGATTGCCGCGGCAGGCGCCGTCTGTATAGATGTCCACGGTGCTCATACGGGCGCGGACCCTAGCACGCCGCCGCCCGTGTGTGAAATCAGCGCCGGTGCGCGCGCGTGTGGGGAGCGGGCTTGACGAGACCGCCGAGCACACCGGAGCGCTCGCGGACTCGAGGACGGATGGGGGTCAGGGTGTAGACCTGCTTGCGTGCTTTGAGCAGGTAAGCCCCCGCCGGCAGCGGGTAGGTCAGACCCCGGCGCAGCAGCCGCTCGGCGCTCTCGCCCTCGGCAAGCCCCCCTGCCCAGGGACTGCGGTACAGATATCGCCGCGCGGCGAAGACCTCGTAGCCGAGAAGCTTCAACCACTCGCGCACGCGTCGCTCCGAGAGCACGCGTCGCAGCCCGGGCGGAAAGCCGTTGCGGCTGAAGCGGGCACGCCGGCCCCACAGGCTGAGGGGCCGGAAGCCGAGCACCAACAGCTGCCCTTCGCCGACCAGCACCCGGTCGGCCTCGCGCACGATGGCGTAGGGATCGGCGGCAAACTCCAGGGTGTGCGGCATCAGCACCGCATCGATCGAATCCCCGGTCACGGGCAGTTGCGCGGGTCGACCGAAGATGTCTGCATTACGCGACATTCCCGGGACGGACAGGATGGCCCGATGGCGGGTGCGACAGGCGGACAACAGCTCCCGCCCCGGCCCCCACGCACCGATCTGCAGGCATTCCCAACCGAAAACCTCATCGAGCGCCTCGCTGAGCAACAGCGCCTCGGCGGCGATCAGGGCGCGGCCCGCGGCCCCTTCCCACCATTGACGCAACGCGCGGCCCGGGTCCGCGGGCGCCGAAGTTTGAAAACCGTGAGGAGTGCCCATGAAAAGACTGGCGTCGGTGTGATATGAAGAGTTAAATTTCGCGCTTCGACAATGACGTCCCTGCCGCGCCGGTACAGCCTGGCCGGGACAAAAGTTAACACGCCTCAGAGAGGGCCGGAAACTTGGCGAATGTACTGATGTGGGCACGCCGTGCCCTTGGGTTCCTGGGCGTGCTGGCGCTGGCAGCCTGTGCCACGCGAGAGCCGCTGCGTCCGCACAGCGCCGCCCGCGTGCCGGCCACCGCCCCGAGCGCGGCGTTCGCCCCGGCCCCGGTCCCCGCCCCTGCCGCAGCCGCTGCGGCAATCCCTGCCGCAGCGCCGTCCGCCGCGCCAGGCCCGCACTACGCCAACCTGTTCGCCCGCATCCGCGCCGGCTTTCAGCTGTCCGACCCCGACAAGCCCGTCATCGCCGAGGAAGCGCGCTGGTACGCCAACCATCCGAAGTTCCTGCAGCGCGCCTTCGGGCGCGCCGACATGTACCTGTACTACATCGTGACGCAGCTGCAGGCCCGGCACATGCCGCTCGAGCTCTCCCTGCTGCCGGTCATCGAGAGCGCCTTCCAGCCGTACGCTTACTCCTGGGCCCGCGCCGCCGGCATCTGGCAGTTCACCTCGGGCACCGGCAGGCTCTTCGGGTTGAAGCAGGACTGGTGGTATGACGGGCGCCTCGATGTGGTCGCCTCGACCAATGCCGCGCTGAACTACCTGCAGCAGCTGCACAATCAGCTCGGGGGCCACTGGCTGCTCGCGATCGCCGCCTACAATTGCGGCGTGGCCACCGTGCTGCGCGCCATGCAGATCAACCGCGCAGAGGGCCGCCCCACCGATTTCTGGGACCTCAACCTGCCGCGCCAGACCGAGTTCTACGTGCCGCAGCTGCTGGCCATGGCCCGCCTCGTGAAGGACCCCGCCCGCTACGGACTTTCCTTCAGCCCCATCCCGGACAAGCCGTTCTTCCAGCGTGTCGCCACCGACGGTCAGATCAACCTGGAAGTGGCCGCCGAGCTCGCCGGCATCAGCTCCGATGAGATTTATCAGCTCAACCCCGCCTTCCATCGCTGGGCCACCGATCCCACCGGGCCGTTCTATCTGCTGCTGCCGGTGGGCACCGTGCCGGTGTTCGACCAGAACCTCGCCGCTTTGACGCCCGAGGAGCGCATGGGGGTGGAGCACTACGTGGTGCGCCGAGGGGATACGGTCTACTCGGTGGCGCACCAGTTCAAGACGACGATGGCCATTTTGTACAAGCTCAACGATCTGCCGCGCGGCCGCCTCGTCGTCGGGCAGACGATCGAGGTGCCGGCAAGCGACTATCGTTTGCCGAACAGCGTCATGGTGGCCGACGCGCGCATTGCCCACGACTACTGGCAGGGGAATTTCCGCGTGGTCCGGGTGCGGCCGGGTGACAGCCTGTGGGCCATCGCACAACGCAACGGCATGAGCGTGCAGCGGCTGGCGCAGATCAACGGCATCTCGCCGCAGAACACACTCTGGCCCGGCGAGCAGCTTCGCCTCTACGCCGATGCCCAGCCCGGGCGCTTCAAAGCCCCGCGGTTCTGGGTCCACGTGGTGCGCGTGCGTGCCGGCGACACCCTGTGGTCGATCGCGCAGAGCCATGGCATGACCGTGCACGCCCTCGCCAGCTTGAACGGCCTGCGAGCCAACCAGATCATCAGGCCCGGGGAGCAGTTGCGGCTGACCGCCGCTGCCCAGGCCGGCAGGTCCCGGCAGCTTCCGGCTCACATGGTGCGCGTCCGTTCCGGGGAAACCCTGTGGTCGATCGCGCAGCGCCATGGCATGACCGTCGACGCCCTCGCCAGCTTGAACGGCATTTATCCGAACCAGATCCTGCGGCCCGGCGAGCGCCTGAGAATCAGCGCCGGGATGCGCGCGGCGGGCCGTATGCTCGCCGGCGTGGGCCGTGGCGTTCGCCGCGTGATCTACACGGTGCGCGCGGGCGATACGCTGTGGCAGATCGCTCAGCGCTTCCAGGTGAGGGTTGCGCAGATTCTGGCCTGGAACGAGATGAGCCTGCGCCGGCCGATCCTCGCCGGCGAGAAGCTCATGATCCTCGCCGATTCCGGAGGCTGAGACAGCGCCTGCTCGCGCCTCGGCGCGCCTCGTGCGTGCCGTTCAGTCCGCCGGCCCGATGGTCTACACTGGCGCCGGGGCGCCGTCGGTGCCCCGGCGTTTTCAATTTGACCACGTCTCAACTTACCGCAAGGGCCTCGGCATGGGATTTCTCTCCGGCAAGCGCGCACTGATCGTCGGCGTCGCCTCCGACCGCTCGATCGCCTGGGGCATCGCCCAGACGATGCACCGCGAGGGCGCCGAGCTCGCCTTCTCCTACGTCAATGAAAAAATGAAAGAGCGCGTCGAGACGCTGGCCCATTCGATCGGCTCCCGCCTGACCATGCCGCTGGATGTAACGTCGGACACCGAGATCGACGCTGCGTTCGATTTGATCAAACGCGAGTGGGGAGGGCTCGACATTCTGGTCCATGCGGTCGCCTTTGCGCCGCGCGAGGCCGTCTCGGGCAGCTTCCTGGAAAACACCAGCCGGGAAGCCTTCCGGATTGCCCACGACGTTTCGAGCTACAGCCTCACGGCGCTCGCCCGCGGCGCCGCCGCCCTCATGTCGGACCGGCAAGGCGCGCTGCTCACCCTGTCCTATCTGGGCGCTGTTCGCTCCATCCCCAGCTACAACGTCATGGGCCTGGCGAAGGCCAGCCTCGAGGCCAACGTGCGCTTCCTGGCAGCAGACCTGGGTCCTCGCGGCATCCGGGTGAACGGCATCTCCGCCGGTCCGATCAAAACCCTAGCCGCCGCAGGCATCGCCGGTTTCCGCAAGATGCTCAATCACGTCGCCGAGGTGGCGCCGCTGCGCCGCAACGTCACCCAGGAGGACGTCGGCAACGCCGCGGCGTTCCTCTGCTCCGACCTGGCAGCCGGCATCACCGCCGAGATCCTCTATGTCGACGCAGGCTACAGCACGGTGGGCATGAGCTTCCCGCAAGAGAACGGGTAACTCGAGGCAGCGGGCCGAGCGGTCGGTCACTGGAACGCGTTGGGGTTCTTGGTGACCTTGGCGGTGGCGCGCATCTGCGCGATGTAGGCCTGCACATCCCCGTCGGCGTCGCCGCGCAGCTGCTGTTCGATCAGTGTGCGGGCCAGGATGGGATCGGGCTCCTTGCGGCCGCTACGCACCGCCGTGACGGCCACCAGCGCCGCTCCGCCGCCGGGCAGGATCTTCGCCTCATACACCGGCCCGTGGGTGGGCTTGGGCGCGGCAAAGGCGATGGCGCTCACGTCTGCCGCAACTGACGGGTCATCGCGGCCGATGAACCTGCTCGGGCCGACGTTGAGCTTCAGCGCCCGGGCAACCTGCCCGAAAGGCACCCCGGCGAGCACCTTCGCGCGCGCCGCCCGCGCGGCCGCGAGAGCCGCCTGGTTCGCACGCTGTCGTTTCAGCGCGGCGAGGATGCTGGAGCGGACCTCCGCGAGCGGCTTGAACTGCGGCCCATGGCGCGCGATCAGCTTGACGATCACCATCTTGTCATTGTCGAGGATCACCGGGCCCCCGAGGGTTCCCGGCGGGATCGCACCGGAGCCGAACACCAGGTTCTGCACCGGCTTCGCCCGTCCGAGCGGCGCCGCGCCCTCCCCGCGCAGGAACAGCGGGATGCGCCCGGTCGTCAGATTGAACGCCTTGGCGAGGGCCTCGAGGCTTGCGCCCGGCGCCTGAGCCTGGTTCTGCAGGCTGTCCTCGATATCGCCGAAGCGGCGGGACGCCTGGCGGCGGCGCACCTCGCGCAGGAGCGTAGGCTTGGCCTGTTGGAAGGTCTCGGTGTGCCGGGGCCGGATGCCATCGAGCCGGATGATGTGGTAGCCGTATTGGGTCTTGATCGGGCCCACGATGTCGCCGACCTTCGGGATTGCGAACAGGGCGTCCGCGAAGGGCTTCACGAAGTCATTGCGTCCCACCCAGCCGAGAGCGCCGCCTTGCCGGGCCGAGCCGGGGTCCTGGGAGTACTTGCGGGCAAGCGCGGCGAAGCTCTGACCGGCGCGGGCGAGCGCGAGGATGTGCTTGGCCTTGGCGAGCGCCGCCTGCGGATTTTTGCCGAACTGGATCAGGATGTGGCTCGCCTCGCGCTGCTCGGGCGTGACGAACTGGCTGAGGTGCTTCTCGTACGCCGCGTGCAGAGCGGCTTCGGAGACTTTCTCGCCGGCCTCCAGCTGCGCGAGGGTGAGTTGCCCGTAGCGCAGCTCGACCGATTCGGGGATGCGGTAGAGCGCCTTGTGCGCCTCATAGTACGCCGTGATCGCAGCGGGGCTGATCGGCGCATCGCTCTTGTAGCGGCTGGCGGGAAAGATCGCGTACTGCACCTGCCGCTGCTCGTTCTCGAGCGCCTGCGCGCGCGCAAGCTCGGCCGGCGTCAGGAAGTCCGATGAGCGAATGCCGTCGATGAGCTGCTCGGTGCGCAGCTCGCCCGAGAGTTGGCTCTCGAACTGCGGCAAGGAGATATTCGCGTTGGCAAGCGCGTCCTCGGCCGCCCGCGCCGAGTACTTGCCCGCCACCTGGAAAGCGGGCTCGGCGCGGATCGCGGCGATCAGGTCCGCCTGGGTCACCCGGTAGCCGAGCCGCTCGGTGCGCTGCGTGATGAGCGCGTTCTCGATCAGCCCCTCGAGCACCTGGTTCTGCAGCTTCTTGCGCTGCTGCGAGGAGATGTTCCCGCCGTACTCCTGGGCGATCTGCGGCTGTGCGCGTTCCCAGGCGTCACGCGCGGCCTGCAACGAGATCGTCTGTCCGTTGACCTTGGCCGCCCAGCTGGCGCCGCCGAAATTGAGGTTGACGAGACCGTAGGCGCCCCAGGCGGCGAACACCACCGCCAGGGCGCCGAGGATCGTGTACCAGAACCACTTATGGGTTTGCAGACTGTCGGTGAGTCTTTGCAGCATGGAGTGCGGACCAGCCTCGAGGGTGGGCGGTGAGTCGAGCCAAACGGCAAAGGATAGCAAATCTTGGCTCCCCCACCAGCGCCGCGCCTCGCGCGCGTATCCTCCCACTCCTCCTCGGCCGTCCTCACCGGCTCGAGCGGCTCGACCCAGTCCGAAGGCTGCATGCCGGTCTCGGAATAGCCGAGATCGTCGCTCTCGATGTCGTCCAGGGGACCCGTCCAATCCTCCGGCGGCTCCGCGAGACTCAGCGGCAGCGTGGTCCAGACGGCTTCCTCGACCTCGTCGAGATCGCCAATGAGACTACAATGCACCAGAAGCGGAGCGCCGGCCGCACGGGCCGGCAGGGGAGTATCCCGTGACCACCGACAACCCTGGACCGACCGCGGTTGCCCCGGCGGGTGCTGCGTGCGCAATCGGCGCCTCGGCCGCCGTCGAGCAGATCGCCCCTGCCAGTGTGCTCATCGATGACCGCGGCAACGCCGTGACCCGGGCCCCGACTGTCGAGCGGCTCTTTCAGCAAAGCGGCGAAGCGCCGGCACGACGCGTGGCCGACCTCGCCAGGCCCGAGCTGCGCGACTCGAACAGCCGGATCAAGTCCCTCAACGAGGAGCTCGCCGCCCTCAAGGCGCAGCTCGAGCACCGGGCGCGCTCGCTCAATGTCGCCAACGACGATCTGTCCAGCCTGATCGATGCAACTGACATCGTCGTGCTCTTCCTCGACCGCGACCTGCGGGTGCGGCGCTTCACGGCGGGCGCCGCACGATGCCTGGCGCTCGGCAACGACGATGTCGGACAGCCCATCGGGAACATCGCCTCGCCATTCATCGACGCGGCGCTCGAGCAGGAAGCGCGCCGCGTCATCGACACCGCAAAGCCCGCCGAGACGGAGCTGCCCGCGGGCGAACGCCGCTGGTATCTGCGGCGGATCCGCCCCCATGGGGTCGGCGGCCGCGCCATCGGCGCGGTGATCGTCTGGGTCGAGATCACGCAGATCAAATCGCTGCAGCGGGAGGTCTCGAGCATCGCCGCCGTCGAGCAGCAGCGCATCGGCCAGGAGCTGCACGATGACATCCAGCAGGAGTTCGCCGGACTCGGCCTGCTCGCCCAGACGCTCTGCGACATCCTCCCCGCGCGCGCCGAGGCCGCCCGCGAGCTCGCCGCGCGCCTGGCGCAGGGCATCGCGGCGGCCAACGAGCGCCTGCACACCCTCGCCCGCGGCCTGGTGCCCGTGCCCGTCGAGGCAGCGAGCCTCGCGCCGGCGCTTGCCGAGCTGGCGCGCAGCACCCGCGAGACATGGCGCGTGAGCTGCCTGTTCGAGCCCTCCCAGGTGCGCGTACGGGATGCCGACGCGGCAACCCACCTGTACCGCATCGCGCAGGAGGCGGTGCGCAACGCCACCCGTCATGCCAACGCCGATCGCATCACGATCCGGCTCGCGGCGCCCGACGGCGGGGTGATGCTGGAGGTGAGCGACAACGGCATCGGCCTTCCGCCCCCCGGCCGGATTCGACCGGGCGTGGGGCTGCGGCTCATGGAGCACCGTTGCTCGCTCATCGGCGGGCGGTTGGTCGCTGAATCGCAGCCCGGAGGCGGCACGCGGGTTGCGTGCATGCTGCCGGCGCAGCCGGACCTGCCCGCCCCTTAGGTCAGGTCACTCCCGGGCCCCGAGCGTCCACGACACCGCCCGGCGCAGCAGCTCCGTGCCGTTGCGCAGGCCGAGCTTCATGCGGATGTTCTCGCGGTGCGACTCGATCGTGTGTACGCTCAGGTGCAGCTGCTCGGCGATCTGCCGCGTGCCCTGTCCATGGCCGATGAGCTCGAACACCTGCATCTCCCGGTCGCTCAGCGCCTCGAGACCGCGTGCGGCCCCGCGGCCCGAGATCACCTGCCGGGCGATCTTCTCGGCCATGGCGGCGCTGAGATAGATCCCGCCGCGCAGCACCGTGCCGATCGCCTCGATCACCGAGCCGTGCAGCTCCTGCTTGTTGAGATAGCCTTGCGCGCCGGCCCTGAGCACGCGCTCGGCGAACAGATCCTCCTCGTAGGCGCTGATCACCAGGATCTTCGGCGCCGGGGTGGCCGCGGCGAGTTGTTTGATCAGATCAAGCCCGCTGCCGTGTTTGAGCGCCAGATCGACGATCACGAGCTCCGGCCTGCCGGCGCGGATGAGCGCCAGGGCCTCCTCGGGATCTGCGGCGCCGCAACAGACCTCCCAGTCCGGCTGGGTCGAGATGCGGGCCGCGAGGCCCTCGCGCACGAGCGGGTGATCGTCCACGACCGCGATGCGTATCCGCTTGAGCCGGGATGGGCTTCGACCCGCGCACGTCATGGCACTCCCCAGGGCTCCTGTCCCCGGGCCATGGTAACCATCCAATCTTGCAAAGAAAACCTCCGCCAGTCCCCCTTTTGGCCGGAGCCGCAGGGCGAATCGGCGCCCGCCGAGCCCGCCTGCGCTGGTGGATTCCACCACCCCTCGCTAGTGGCGCATCCGATTGTCGAGCCGCGCGTGAGCCGCGGATTATGTCCACCGGCTCGGGTCAACCCCGAGAGCGCCGCATCGAATCGATCCGGCCGCACTACCAGGGAGATGCATGGACCATGCTCACGACTCCTCCTGACCTGGCCCGCCTCGCGCTCCAGGGCGCCCCGGATGCGATGATCATCACGAATGCGGCCGGCACGATTCTTTTCGCCAACCTTCGGGCCGGGAGCCTCTTCGGGTGCGATCGGGCGCAGCTCATCGGCTGCAACGTCGACAGCCTGATGCCCGAGCCGTTCCGGCAGCGGCACGCGCCGCACCGCGACGAGTATCCGCTCCGGCCCCACGTGCAACCGATGGGCCAGGGCTTGCAGCTCGCCGGTCTGCGCCGCGACGGCGCCGTGATTGCGGTCGAAGTCAGCTTGAGCCCCATCGAGGGCCCCGACGGTCCGCTCGTCGCCGCGGCCATCCGGGATGCGAGCGGCCGAAAGCGCATCGAGCGCGAGCTCATCGAGGCACGCACCGCCGCGGAGGGGGCGCGCGAGTCCGCGCTGCGCGCCAGCCAGGCCATGAGCCGCTTCCTCGCCACCGCGAGCCACGACCTGCGTCAGCCGCTGCAGACCCTAGCGCTGCTCAACGGAACACTGCGGCGCCTCGTGGCCGACGCGGATGTCACGCAGATGCTCACGCAACAGGAACAGGCGATCGGCGCGATGTCGCGCCTGATCAACGCGCTGCTCGACATCAGCAAGCTCGAGTCCGGCGCGGTGAAGCCCGATCCGGTCGACTTCCCGGTGGCGGCGATCTTCGAGGAGCTCGAGCGGGAATTCGCCGGCATTGCCGCGGACAAGCAACTCCGGCTGCAGATCAGATCGCCGGCTCGACGGTCCGCGCGCACAGCGATCCCTCGCTCGTCGAGCAGGTGCTGCGCAACCTGGTCTCGAACGCCATCAAGTACACGCGCCGCGGAAAGGTGGCGCTCACCTGCACGCGGGTGTCGGGCTCGCTTCTGCGTCTGGAGGTGCTCGACACCGGCATCGGCATTCCCGCAGACCAGCTCGCCCGCATCTACGAGGAGTTCTACCAGGTTGGCGCGGCCGCCAACCGGGCGCGCGACGGGTACGGCCTCGGGCTCTCCATCGTCAAGCGGATCGTCGAGCTGCTCGGGCTGCGTCTGGAAGTGCGCTCGCAGCCCGGTGAGGGCTCCTCGTTCTCGCTGTTGCTGCCGGCGGCCGACGGCCGGGAAGCCTCGCCGCGTACGGCATCCGTGCCCGAGGCCGCGGCGGCCGCTGCCGGGACCCGGCGCGAGCAGCGCCTGCTCCTGGTGGAAGACGACGCCTGTGTGCGGGATGCCACCCGGATGCTCTTGAGCGTGGAGGGCTACCGGGTAACGGCCGTTGCCACACTCGAGGAAGCGCTCGAAGCCGCAGCGGCGGGCGTGGACATCCTGGTGACCGACTATCATCTGCCCGACGGCCGCACCGGCACCCAGGTGATCGCGCGGCTGCGTGAGAGGCTCGGCCGCTCGCTGAAGGCGGTGCTCGTCACCGCCGACACCTCCAGGGCGATCCGCGATCTGCCGCGCGATCCGGACCTGTGCATCGCGAGCAAGCCGTTGCGCGCCGAAGAGATGCTGACGTTGCTCGCAACCTTGAGCACCGGCACCTGAGCTGAAACCCGTCCGCGGCGCCCGAGTTGCCGCTGCAGTCGAACAGGCGTCCGGGTCTGATCCACCGCCACGACTGGCACGCCGCCCCGGCGCTACCCGATGAGATCAATCGTTCCGTTGCAAACGCCGAGGCCGCTCGGCCGAGGGGCCTCAGTTCAGCGACATCGGCCTCTTGACCCAGGCGGCGGTGGCCGGCCACGGGATCGCGCTCGGCCAGAGCGTCATTGTCGCCGATGACCTCGCCGTGGGACGCCTCATCGAGCCCTTCAGGCTGCGCATTCCGAGCGGGATGGCGTACTACCTCGTTGCCCTGCCGGAGGCGTTCCGCCGTGCGCCGGTCGTGGCGTTTGAGCGCTGGCTGCGGCACGAGCTGCAGCGCAGCCTGTCTCCCGGCCCGCCCCCGCCGAGCCGCGCGGGCGTTGGCCGGTGAGGGCCGGCTTTACTCGATCTCGTAGCTCGCGGCGCTCACGCCGTGAGGCTTCGAGGACAGGTCGTTCTTGCGGAAGTAGGAAAAGATCGCGCACAGCAGCGCGAGGCCGGTCAGCGTCACCATCACCACGTGAAAGCCTTCCATGAAAGCCGGCTTGTGGGCAAAGACGAGCGCTTCCTTGTCCGCGGGCAGCTTGCCGCGGCCCCCGACATGGGCGCTGCCGTAATCGAGGAAGAGCATGCCGGAGATGTCGACGCCGAGGATGACCCCGAGGGAGCGCATCATGTTGAGAAACCCGCCCGTCATGCCGAGCTGCTCGCGCGGCGTCGCGCCCATGGTGGCGCGGTTGTTGGCGGGGGTAAAGAAGCCGAGTCCGGCCCCGAGGATGGCCATGTCGAGGATGAGCTCGGCCGGCCGCGAAGTGCTCGGGGAAAAAATGAGCAGCAGCGAGCCGAGCGCGAGCAGCAATGAGCCGGCGATGAGGAACTGGCGCGAGCCGAACCGGTCGCTCGCGCGGCCGGCAAAGGGGGAGAGCACCGCCATCGCGAGTGGCACCGCCGTGAGCATCAGCCCGGTGCGCGCGGCGCTGTACTGCAGGACCTTCTCGAAGTAAAAAGGCAGCAGGAACAAAATGGCGAACAGCGTGTAATAGGCGAGAAAGGCCGTGATGTTGCCCGCCGCTATCGTATAGCGGCGAAACAGCTTGGGGTCGATGGTCGGGTATTTGACGATGCGCTCGGTGACGGCGAACGCCGCGAGGCAGAGCACCCCCACCACCAGCTCGGAGAGGATTGCAGGGTTGCTCCAGCCGGCCGCTCCGGCGTTGTTCACCGCCAGAACGACCCCCATCAGCCCCACGGTCAGAAAGGTGCTGCCGAGGTAATCGAGCTTCACGCCCTTGTGGTGCGGGTGATACCGCGGCAGAACCCAATACGCCACGAGCGCCCCGGCGATCCCGATCGGCACGTTCACGTAGAAGATCGACCGCCAGCCCGCGAACGTGATGAGCATCGCGCCGACGAAAGGCCCGAGCGCCATGGCCGTGCCCTGCGCGGCGGCCTGGGCCCCGAGTGCGCGGCCGAGCTCCCGGCCGCGAAACACCTGCGTGATGAGCGCCACGGAATTGGCCTGCAGCAACGCCGCGCCCACCGCCTGCAGGCAGCGGGCGAGCACCAGGGTGATGATGCCGGGCGAGAGGCCGCACAGCGCCGAGCCGATGATGAAGATCCCAAAGCCGATGTTGTAAAGGCGGCTGCGGCCGAAGATGTCGGCAAGGCGCCCGACGATCGGCAAGGCGAGCGCCAGCACGATCATATAGGCCATCGAGACCCATTCGACCAGCGCGAGGCTCGCTCGAAACTCCCCCTTGATCGTCGGCAGGGCGATGTTGACGATGGTGATGTCGAGCGCCGACATCGTCGCCCCGAGCAGCACCACGATCAGCACGTGCCACTGCCACCGGCCTCGGCCCTTCATGCCCGGCCCGCCCGCAGGTGCGCGGGAAGATATGCCTGGACGCTCAACGGCAGCCTCCCGGCTTGCATTTACAGCGGCCGCAGCATCGGAAGGCGGTTTTCATGCACGGGGCGGGTCATGTCTTCGCAGGCACGCAGCAGATGGTGAATCTTCCATTGTACACACCGGGCCACCCATGTCCCTTGACCTGCCGCCAAGACGACTGTAACTGGTTGATATACAATGCAGTTTTGATATCAGATCTCATTTTTCTTTTTCGCCGTTTTAGGTCGCTTCAGGGACCGCGCCCCTCACTTTGCGCTCGACGCGCACCGGCGGCGGGCCTGCGTCTCTTCATCGCCGCCAGATCGAGCGCACGAGAGCTGCCCCGTGCAGCCGATGCTCTGGGGACCGGGCGATCAAATGAGAACGGCCCGGCTCGTTCAGCCGCCCGGCACAGCCGGGAGAAGGGGGGCGGGCGATAACTCGGCCCGCTGATCGGGATCAGCCGGCCTGGGTCCCCATCAACCTCGGGCAGCGCGGAAATCCGGGGAGCATCCGACTCATGAGCGCAGCGGACGTCACCGCGACGAGCGTGAAGGCCAACACCACCTCACCGGCGAACCATGGGCCGGGATGCGACAGGACGGGATTCATCGCCACAGCGATGCCGGGCGGATGAAAGAGGCGCGGCAGCGGCACGATCGCAGCGCTCGGCGCGGCGACCATCGCCACTCCGGGACCGAAGCCGAGAAGGGGGATGAGGCCGGTGCCGAGCGCCGCTCCGACCACCGAGGCGCACGCCGCCGCCACCTCCGAGGCCCCCGAGGCCTGTAGAATCCTCAGCAGGCGCTCTCTTCAATCCCTCGTGGCGCGTCATCGCCGAGAATGGCCCACATCATGACCGAGCCCCTGAACGGCGATCTGGCCGCCCGCGTGGTCGTCGATGCGCAGTGCTTGCCGTGGACGGCAAGTCCCAGCGGAGCCGTCTGGCGTCGGCGCCTGCATCATGTCGGCGCCCCGGAATCCGGCCAGGTCACCTCGATCGTGCGCTACGAGCGCGGATCGGCATTCCCGGTGCACGAGCATCCGGACGGAGAAGAGATCCTCGTTCTCGAGGGAGTGTTCTCGGACGAGCACGGCGACTGGCCGGCGGGCACCTACCTGCTGAACCCGGAAGGGTTCCGCCATGCGCCGTTCTCGCGCGAGGGGTGTTTGCTGTTCGTGAAGCTCAGACAATTCCCCGGGCGGGACCGCAGACACGTCGCGATCGATACGCGCACGATGCCGTGGACGACGGCGAAGGGCCGCGACCTCAAACGGCTCTATTCCCAGGAAGGGTACAGCGACCGGATGGACCTGGAGCGCTGGAGGGCCGGTACAACGCCTGGCGAGCGGGCCTATCCGCTCGGCGTCGAGCTGCTCGTCCTGCAGGGATCGTTCGAGGATGAGCACGGCCGCTATGGCGCGCACACGTGGCTGCGCCTGCCCCCTCGGTCTCGACACGCCCCGAGGACCGCGGCGGGCTGCGAGCTCTACGTGAAGGAGGGAGGCTTCCCGTATCTGCGACCGGGATGATCTGAAGACGGATTCAGCATGGCCGCGCAGCCCCCCTTGCGCACCGCACCGATGCGCCCAGGGGATGCAGACAACACCACTTACGCTCTCGGCACGACAGGTAGCGCTGAGTGTGACGGGGCCGGCTCGGTGAGCCGAAGCAAGACCGGGCCAGCCCTGGGCCGTCGTTCGGTCCAACGACGGCGCTGTCGCCCGCCCACCGCGTATTCTGCCGTAGAGGAGCTCGGGCACGCAAGAATCTGCTGCACAATGCCAGTTTAACGCATCAAGCCCGCCGCCTCTCCTGCCCGGCCAGGCCGATGTCGCCGAATACCCCCCAAAAATAGTGGACACTCGGGCGCGGTTTTAGACGGCTCCGCGAACGGGGCGGTCTTGAGTCATTGAAATCTGGCGGAGCGGACGGGACTCGAACCCGCGACCCCCGGCGTGACAGGCCGGTATTCTAACCAGCTGAACTACCGCTCCACCGAAAGGGGGGCGCATGCTATCGGACAGCGCGCAGGATGTCCATCGGCTCGCGGGCCCCGGGGGCCGGACCCGGGCAGGCCGGGAGCTCGTACGAGGCCCATGCCCGTATACCGGGAAGGCGGCCGGCCGTTCAGTGCAGGTACAGCCACAGCCGGCAATCATTTCTTTACAGGATTGCGTCGTCCTGCCCGCTATAGTGCGGCAATGCATCGTCTTCACCGCTATGGTGCCGGACCATGAAAGCCATCCACGCCCGCTTCGCTGCCACCCTCCTCTTCGGCGCCGGACTGCTGCTCGGATCCGCTCACGCGCCCGCCCGCGCCGGCCTCGGTCAGCCAGTCGCCTCGGTGTCGGCCGATCGGGCCAGGATGAAGGGGCAGCTGCGCGAGCGGACCGGCATCGGCTACACCGTGGAAGAGATCACCCTGCCCTCCGGCACGGTAGTGAAGGAATTCGTGTCCCCGGCCGGCATCGTGTTTGCCGTCAGCTGGCACGGACCGACCATGCCGAACCTGCAGCAGACCCTCGGCAGCCAGTATTTCGGCCAGCTCAAGGCGGCGGAGAAGACACAGCGCTTCGGGCGCAACCACATCGAGCTCACCAGTCCGAAGCTCATCGTGCATGCCGGTGGCCACATGCGCGCGTTCTTCGGCATGGCGTACGTGCCCTCGCTCCTGCCCGCAGGGGTTTCCCTCTCCGATCTTCACTAGCGACAGGCACAGGCCATCCATGCGCACACGAACGATCATTCTGCTGGGGCTCCTGCCGCTGATGCTCGCGATCGCCTCCTGCGGCGGGGGCGGAGGGGCGGGAGTCACCACAGACTCGGGCGGCTCGGGCGGCTCGGGCGGCTCGGGCGGCTCGGGCGGCTCGGGCGGCGGACAAACCAACAACGTTGCCACGATTGTCGTGGATTCCGGCCCCAGCCCCAACGGCACGTCCGTCGATTCGGTCGACATTCCCTACACCACCGTCACCATCTGCTACCCCGGCAGCAGCACCCAGTGCCAGACCTTCCGTCACATCGAGATCGACACCGGCTCGTACGGGTTCAGGATCCTCGCCGACGCCACCGACACCTCCGGCAACCCATTGAGCCTCAACCTGCCGGCCGAGACCGACAGCAACGGCAATACCATCGCCGAGTGCACCGCATTCGTCGATGGCTACAGCTGGGGCCCGATCGCGACCGCCGATATCGACATCAGCGGAGAATCGGCCGCCAGCGTACCGATCCAGGTGATCGGCGACCCCTCCCAGAGCGGCGAGTCGAGCTTTCCGCCCATTCCCTCCGGCTGCAGCAGCACCGGTACCAACGAGGACACGGTCGCCACCTTTGGGGCCAACGGCATCTTGGGCGTCGGCCCCTTCACCCATGACTGCGGCACGACCTGCTCCACGGGCAGCAATGCCGCCAACAGCGGGGTTTACTACACCTGCCCCTCCGGCGGCGCGAGCTGCGTGGGAGCGGCGGTCGACACCTCCGAGCAGGTGACCAATCCCGTGGCCGATTTCCAGACCGACAACAACGGCGTGATCATCGAGCTGCCCGCGATTCCCGCGGGCGGCGCTGCGACCGTCAGCGGCTCGCTCGTGTTCGGCATCGATACCGAAGGCAACAACGCCCTGAACGCGCAGACCGTGCTCGCCGCCGACGCCGACGGCGATATCACCACCGATTTCGAGGGCCAATCGCTCCCCTACTCCCTGTTCGATACAGGCTCGAATGCCTACTACTTCAACGACACCTCGATCCCGCCGTGCACGAGCTCGAACCTCTCCGGCTGGTTCTGCCCGAGCTCCACGATCGCGCTGAGCGCCACCAACTACGGGGTGAGCTCGAGCGGCGCGATGACCGGGACGAGCTCGCCCGTGACGTTCTACGTCGGCGACGCCAGCACGCTGTTCGCGAACGGGGACAGCGCCTACGATGACATCGGCGCGAGCTCCGGCGATCAGACGGCGATCTGCGGCTCGAGCGACTGCTCGTTCGACTTCGGGCTACCGTTCTTCTTCGGCCGCAACGTGTACGTGGCCATCTCCGGGGCGGACACCTCGGCGGGCTACGGCCCGTTCTACGCCTATTAAGAAGCGCTGGGTCGGGGCATCGTGCCCCGACCCAGCGCCGCTGAGCCCAAAAGCGTGGTTTTTGGCTCAACGTCCGCCACCTGCGGCGGCGGGGCACACTCCCTGTGCCTGTCAACCGTTCGTGATGCTTCATGGCTCGGGGTCGACCGCCGGTCGGTGGGAAACTACTAGTGTAGTGCTTCATAATTAACGGAACCGATGAGCGCAATTCCTGTCTTACCATTGAGGCGATCAATGGGGAACGAGCGATGCGCAAAGCGGCGGAGATTGTGTTGTTGAACGAGGAGCGAGCGA
>JAJYUA010000034.1 GCA_021792755.1 Pseudomonadota bacterium | reverse complement strand
CAAGGCCCGCGGGTACGGCCGCTTCCGCACTATCCGCACGGTCATCTTCATGATCGCCGGCAAACTCGACTTCTCCCGCATCAACCCCTACGTCACCGCATAGCCCACTCGTTTTTCAACAGAGCCCAAAGATTCAAAGCAAGCTGGGGCTGCTCGATGCAAGGCATGCGATCGTTGAACTCTCCAAAGGCAAGCTCACCACGGACCCCAAGAATCATTCCGGTGAGGACATCCTTTTCACCTCACGCATGTTTGACTCGTTCGGCATCCTATCAGGCGGCTCATTCTTTACGCACCAGCACGGCAAGCCGCTCGATTGGATGCTCGAGGCCGGCCGCGAACGGGATGGGACTACGGTTTTCATGAGCCTCAACAATCACACATCGCGCACAACCAAGAAGGTGTTTGACGCGTACCTCTCGGGTGATGACTTCGAGTTCACCAAGACTGTCGTCCCTGTGGACCTCGCCCGCCATGGCACCGACAAGCTCGTGTCCCGGTCCCAGGCCAAGCGAGTACTCGCCGAAGTGGAGCTGTTCAAGACAGTCGTATTCGACTTCACCGGCATCGACTACATCGGACAGGCGTTCTCCGATGAGATATTCCGGGTGTTTGCGAATGCGCATCCGGACATCGAACTTCTCGCCATCCCTGCAAATTCGGAGGTGAAGCGGATGATCGCGCGCGCCCGCACCGCGGCAGCGATGGCCGCCGAAACCGGCAAGGTCACAATCGACGAGCAGATGGCGGCAGTCGGAAGGAATCAGGAGCAGAAGTGATAGCCGCGATTCATGTCCTGGCTCTCCACGGAGAAGCGACGCGGCGCCAGCATCGCAGGTGATTTCGGCCTGCGCAGCTCCGATCGAGCCTGCAAGCCCAGGCGCTGATCTTCGACCTGTTCGGAGGGAAGGTGCCGCTGTGCCCGGGCAGTACGAAAGCCGGCGAGCGTCCCTGCCGGGTTGCCGGGGCTGGAGTGAACCGCAGCGTTTTGCTGCAAGCCGCCGCAAGCGCGGCGGGCTGTATGGAATGTGGTGGCGGGGCGCAGGATTTGCGCCCGCGACCTTGCGGTCATGAGCCGGACTCGAGGTCTTGCCACCGGTTCTCGCCCCGGCTTTTGACGGCAAAGGCAGGCGGCGGTGCAACCGCTTGCCATCACGGTGCCGAAAGCCGGAATATACGTCCTTTTGCACCAACCCCGCTCGAGCGGGCCTGACGGAGAGCATCTGGCATGTGGAAAGCGATTGCGGCGGTCAGCGTGGGGGCGGCAGTCGGGGCGCTGCTGCGCTGGTGGCTCGGCAACCGGCTGAACGGCCTCTTCCCCTCCCTGCCCCCCGGCACGCTCGCCGCCAACATCATCGGCGCCTATGTGATCGGACTCGCGATCGCCTTCTTCGCGCGCAACCCGGCGCTGCCGCCAGAGTGGCGGCTGTTCATCATCACCGGCTTTTGCGGGGGATTGACCACGTTCTCGACCTTCTCGGCCGAGGTGGTGACCGCGCTGCAACGGGGCCAGAGCGGCTGGGCGCTCACCGAGGTGGCCACCCACGTCAGCGCCTCGCTGCTGGCGACCTTTGCCGGCATGGCGACCCTCATGTGGGCAAAAGGATAGGCCCGGGGATCGCGCGCGCCGCCGCGCGCCGGGCGCGAGGGCCCGATGCGGCGCGTGCCGGCGGGCGGCACGGATCGGGCTCAGGCGGCTCAGCGCCTGGCGAAGAACGCCTGCACGGCGGCCGCGAACTCCTCGGATTTCAGCCGGGCCGCGAATTCGCGCAATTCCTCCTCCATCCTGCCCGCCACATCCTGCGTGCGCCCGTGGCGCAGCAGGCGCTTGGCGGCGCGCACCGCTTCGCGCGGCCGGCAGGCCACCGCCTCGGCGAGGCTCCTCGCCTCCTCCATGAGCCCCTCATCGTCCACCACCCGGTTGACGAGGCCGCAGGCCTTCGCGGCCGGCGCATCGAGCGGCTCCCCGAGCAGCAGCAGCTCCGCGGCGCGCTGCTGGCCGATCAGGGCCGGCAGCAGCAGGGTGCTCGCCGCCTCCGGCACCAGGCCGAGCTGCACGAACGGCGCAAGCAGCTTCGTGCTGCGCTCGGCGGCGACCACCAGATCGCAGTGCAGCAGCAGCGTAAGGCCGAGCCCGGCCGTGGGGCCGTGCACCGCCGCGATCAATACCTTGCTCATCGCCGCCACGGCGCGCACGAAGCGGCCCGTGGGGTGGTCGGGATCGTCGATCGGCGGACCGGCGAGGAAGTCCTTGAGATCGTTGCCCGCGGTGAAACAGGCGCCCTCGCCGCTCAGCAGCACGACGCGCACCTCATCGAGCGCCTCGGCTGTCGCGATCGCCTCGGCCAATGCGCGATACATCTCCAGCGTCAACGCATTGCGCTTCTCGGGACGGTTCAAACGCACCTCGCACACCGCGCCCCGGTATGTCACGATTACCCGCTCGCTCATGATGGCCCTCGGCTAAAGACTGTCTCGACAAAAAATAGTATGATATTACTTATCTCAGAGCCCGGCCCCCCGATGATATCGAGAGCGCCCGTGCGACTCGATCATCCGGCGGAAAGTACCTAGGCGACCCCATCATGCCGCAGCCGCTGCCGCTCCTGAGCCGCCTCACGCTGGAGCGGGCGAAATCAAGTCACGATCACATCGCCGCGCTCCTCGGGATGGAGCTGCTGAAGGGGCTGTATCCACCGGGCAGCAAACTGCCGCCGGAGCCGCAGATCATCGAGCGCTTTCACGTCTCGCGCACGGTGATCCGCGAAGTGATGAAAACCCTGGCCGCCAAGGGCTTCGTGATTTCCAAGACGCGCGTCGGCACCCGGGTGCGCGAGCGCATGTACTGGAACTACTTCGATGCCGACGTGCTGGCGTGGCGGGTGCGCCTGGGGTTCGATGACGAGTTCATGCACGGCCTGGTGGAGGTGCGCCGGGCGCTCGAGCCGGCGGCGGCGGCGCTCGCCGCGCAACGGCGCTCCGCGCAGGACGTCGCGAGCCTGCGCGAGTGCCTGAAGCAGATGAGCCGCGGCGGGCACAATCGCCAGAGCTTCGCCGAGGCGGATCTCGAGTTTCACCTGGTGGTGGGCAACGCCACCGGCAACCCCATGATGCGCTCGGCGGCGAGCGTCATCGACACGGCGCTGGTCGCCTCCTTCATGTACAGCTCCCCGGTCGACGATCCGCTCGACTACCAGGCCACCGTGGGCGCGCACGCCGACATCGTCGATGCGATCGAGGCGGGCGATGAGTCGGCCGCCGCCGAGGCCATGCGGCGCGTGATCGACATCGGCGTCGAGCGCATCGACCTCACCCGCCGCATGCAGGCGAAGAAACGCTGACCGGCTCGAGCCCCCGGCCCGCGCCGGTGCGGCTTTGCGAGCGCGCCGCCCGCGCCCCCGAGGCGCCTCGAGGCACCCGGTCAGTCGAGCGCCTCAGCCGAGGCGAGCCGGTCGCCGCGGCGGTGTGCGTGCCAGAGCTCCTGGATCGATTCGAGCGTGCGGCCCTTGGTCTCGGGCACGAAGCGCAGCACGAAAGCCGCCGACAGCACGCTCATCGACCCGTAGATCCAGTAGGCGAAGCCGTGGTTGAAGTGCGCATTCAGCCAGCCGTTGCCGTCGAGCACCTTGAACGACCAGGAGACGAACAGGTTGGCCAGCCACTGCGCGGCCACCGCGATAGCCATCGCCTTGCTCTTGATGGAGTTGGGGAACATCTCCGCGAGCAGCACCCACACGACCGGGCCCCAGGAGAGGGCGAAGCCGGCGATGTAGGCGACGACCGCCACCAGCGCCCACAGCCCCAGCGCGTGCGCATCGAACAGGCCGCCGAGGGCGAACATCGCCGCCGCCATCGCGCTCGAGCCGATCACCAGCAGGGGCTTGCGCCCGAGGCGGTCGACGCAGGCGATCGCGACGAACGTGAACAGCAGGTTGGCGGCCCCGACCACCACGGTCTGCAGGAACGCGGAGTTGGTGGACGCGCCCATGTTGCGGAACATGAGCGGCGCGTAGTAGAGCACCGCGTTGATGCCGACCAGCTGCTGGAAGACCGACAGCAGGATGCCGATCGCGAGCACCGGCAGCCCGAAGGCGAGCAGCCGCCCGCTGCGCACCGCGAGGGTGCGCTCGATGTCGGCGAGAATCCCGGGCGCGGCGGCCTCGCCGTTGACGCGGGCGAGCTGGCGCAGCGCCTCCTCGCTCCGGCCGCGCATCACGAACCAGCGCGGCGTATCGGGCACGAAAAAAAGCAGCGCCAGGAACAGCAGCGCCGGCACCGACTCCGAGGCGAGCATCACCCGCCACGCCGTCGAGAGATACCAGGCATGGGTGCCGAGCGACTGGATGAACCAGTTGACGAAGTACACCAGCAGGATCCCGACGACGATGGCGAGCTGGTTGCAGGAGACCAGCCGCCCGCGGATCTCGCTCGGGGCGATCTCCGCGATGTACAGCGGCGAGATCATCGAGGCGATGCCGACGCCCATGCCCCCGAGGATGCGGTAGCAGATGAAAGGCGTGAGCGCCGCCGGGCCCATGCGCCCGATCACCCCGAGGCCGAGCTCCGGCACGGCAGAGCCGATCGAGCCCAGCAGGAACATCAGGGCCGCGATCATCAGACCGCGCTTGCGCCCGAGGCGGCTCGAGATCCACCCCGCCACCCCCGAGCCGAGCACGCAGCCGAACAGCGCGCTCGAGATCGTCCAGCCCGAGAGGGTGCTCGCGGCGGTCTGCGAGAGGTGCTGCGGATCGATGAAGTAGTGATCGATCGCCCCGACCGCCCCGGAAATCACCGCGGTGTCGTAGCCGAACAGCAGCCCCCCGAGCGTGGCCACGAACGTCAGCGCGACCACGAGTCCCGTATTGCTCTTGCTCATCCGCCCGAGTATGCCCGGTTGCCCGCGATAAAGTGGGATGATTCGGGCAGGGGCGGACCGCGCAGAGCGAGGCGCGCGGGCCGCCGCCGGCCTCGAGCGGCAACAGTGCCTCGCGCGCCCCGCCCGCGGGTGCGCTCAGCCCGCGCACGGCCGACCGGCACCGGCGCGTCCGCTGTCGGTCTTTCTTACATATTCCGGCGGCCGGAAGGGCCCTGGATCCCGCAACCAATTGAATGTCTTGCCCTTTGTTCAGCCGGGCATGTCTCTTGCATGGCAGTGGTCCGAACAGGCCAGGCCCTCAAGAGCCCAGGGAGCAAAGCCGATGCAATCCGATACCGATCGCGCCGCAGGACCGATGCGCAGCTGCCTGCGCACCCGGGCGCGGGCCTGTCAGCAAGAATGCCACGCGGTGCGCGCGCGCCCGGCTACGGCTTCAGCCGCTCGATGGGCAGCGGAGTGGCCAGAAAGAACCCTTGCGCGTAGTCGACCCCAATGCGCCCGAGCTCATCGAGCACTGATTGCACCTCGACGCACTCGGCCACCGTCTCAATGCCTAGCGTACGCCCCACCTTGCAGATCGCCTCGACCATGCTGCGGTCCACCGGATCATCGGCGACACGGCGCACGAACTGTCCGTCGATCTTCACGAAATCCACCGGCAGGGTCTTCAGATAGCTGAACGAGGACAGCCCGGTGCCGAAGTCATCGAGCGAGAAGCGGCAGCCGCGCCGCTTCAGCTCCTGCATGACGAACGCGACGTTCGACAGGTTGGTCACCGCGGCGGTCTCGGTGATCTCGAAGCACAGCGCCTCGGCGAGCCCGCACTCCTCGACCTGCTGCATCACGAAGTCGATGAAGGACTGCTCGTTGAGCGAGGTGCCGGAAAGATTGACCGCGAGCAGCGGCAACGCGGGCGCCTGCGCGCGCCAGGCGGCGAGGAACTCGATCGCGCGGCGCACCACCCACCGGTCGATCACCGACATGACGTTGTAACGCTCGGCCGCCGGGATGAACTCCCCGGGCGGCACCAGCTGCCCGTCATCGTCGCGCAGCCGCACCAGCAGCTCGTAGAAGGCGCGCCGGCCGTGGGCGATCGGGCGGATCGGCTGAAAGTACAGCTCCAGGCGGTTCTCCTCCGCCGCGCGCGTCACCCGCGCCACCCAGTGCATCTCCCGGTGCCGCGGGTGGCTCAGCCCGTCGGACTCGTAGAGATGGATGCGGTTGCGGCCCTCGTCCTTGGCCGCGTAGCAGGCGATGTCGGCGGCGCTCATCAGGTTGGCGACGCTCTCGGTGTCGGCCCTGATCTGCACGACCCCGACGCTCGCGCCGATCGAGAGCGTGACCGCGCCCCAGGTGAACCGATAATCCCGGATCCCCTGGCGGATTCCCTCGGCGATGCGGGTCGCCTGCTCCACCGTGCAGCTCTCGAGCAGCACCCCGAACTCATCCCCGCCCAGGCGGGCGATGGTGTCGGAGGCACGCACCCGCGATTGCAGCAGTCCGGTGATGTCGCGCAGCAACCGGTCCCCCGCCGGGTGCCCGCAGGTGTCGTTGACGACCTTGAACTGATCGAGGTCGATGTACAGCAGCGCATGGGTGGCCTCGCCGCGCTGGGCGGCGGGCACCGCCGCGCGCAGCCGGGTGTCGAACTCGCGGCGGTTGATGAGGCCCGTGAGCGCATCGTGGCTCGCCTGGTAGGACAGGGCTCGCTTCAAGCGCCGCTCGCGGGTGACGTCGTGGAAGACCATCACGGCGCCGATCACCTTGCCCTGGCGGTTGCAGATCGGAGCGGCGGTCTCCTGGATGGCCACCTCGTGGCCCCCGCGCGTGATCAGCACCGCGTGCTCGGTGGCGGAGTTGTTGCGCGCCCGGCCGAGCACGCACAGCAGCGGATTGTCGATCGGCTCGCGCGTGAGCTCATCGACCAGCGTCAGCACCTCCCCGATCGGGCGGCCGCGCGCCTCCTCGAGCCGCCAGGCGGTGAGGTTCTCGGCCACCGGGTTGATGTAGTCGATGCGCCCGTCCGCATCGGTGCTGATCACCGCATCGCCGATCGACTGCAGCGTCACCTGCGCGCGCTCCTTCTCGGCGAACACGGCCTGCTCGGCGCGCTTGCGCTCGGTGATGTCGGCGATGGTGCCCTCGTAGCCGCTCACCTCGCCGCTGCCGTCGCGCACGGCGCGGGCGTTCTCCAGCACCACCACCGGCTGGCCGTCGCGACGGCGCAGCACGAACTCGGCGTTGCGGATCTCCCCCTCGGTCTCGACCCGGCGGATGAACTCGGCACGGTCATTCGGGTTCCAGTAAAGCAGCGCCAGGTCCTGAAGCTGATAGAGCTGCTCGGCGCTCTCGTAGCCGAGGATCGCGACGAAGGCCGGATTGACCGAGTTGAAACGCCCGTCGCGGCCGCTCTGGTACACGCCCTCGGCGATGCTCTCGAACAGGCCGCGGAACTTCGCCTCGCTCGCCCGCAGCGCCTCCTCGGCGAGGCGCCTGGCGATGGCGATGCCGGCGATCTGGGCGGCGTGATCCATGATCCGGCGCTCGCGCTGGCCCGGAAGGCCCGGCGTGTGATGAAACACGCCGAGGCACCCGAGCACCGTGCCGTCGGCGGCCTTGATGGGGGTGGACCAGGCGGCGTTGAGCCCGGCTTTGATCGCCGTCTCCCGATGCCGCTCCCAGAACGGGTCGGTGGCGATGTCCGCCACCAGCACCGGCCGATCGAGGTACACCGCCGCGGCGCAGGAGCCGTTGCGGATACCGATCTGCGCGTGCTCGAGCACCGAGCGCAGCGGCGCGGGCAGCTTCGGGCCCACCAGGTGCGCGAACGTGCGTCCGTCCTCGGCGAGCACGGAGATCACACAGGCCGTGCCCACGCCCACCGACTCGATGAAGCGGCTCACCGAGGCGAGCACCTCCGCGAGCGGCACGGCGCCGGTGAGCTGCTCGAACACCGCCCGCTCGGCCTGCACGACCCGCTCGGTGAGCTGCGACTCATGCGAGCGGTAGGCGAGCTCGGCGGCCTCGTCGGCCATCAGGCGCATGGACTGCACGATGCCCCGCCGCTCGGCATCCATGGCCTCGAACTGGGCGCTGAACAGGTGCAGCATCATCCCGACATCGGGCGTCTCTCGCCCGGTGCGCAGCTGCACCTCCTTCACCACCGTTCGCACCTGCGGGTGAAGCCCCGGGGCGCCGGCCAGCATGCCCGGCTCGGCCCGCACGATGGTGGTTGCCGAGCTCGAGCTGAGGGTGGCGGATCGCGCGACCTCTTCAGCCGATCTGGCAGAGGACTCTGCGTTTTGCTTGGACATCGTGGTAGGCGGCCCTGCGTCGAGCATCCGCTTGGGAGCGTCCTGGACTCAACCGTAGCGCCGCCGGCGCCGCCGCGCACGCATCGGGTTGAAAAACCGTGAATTTCCCCTCGTTTTGCCTCCCAGGCGGATCCTCGCAGCGCCCTCCGGATGCTGCCCGTACCCTTGGTCTCAGCGAGCCAGCAGCGGCGGCTCCTCGATCGCCGGCAGCTGCGCGGCGAGATCGTTGAGATAGCCCTCCCAGTACCTCGGCTCGCCGAACCAGGGAAACGCCCGCGGAAAGGCCGGATCGGTCCAGCGCTGGCAGACCCAGCCGGCGTGATGCAGCATGCGCAGCGCCCGCAGCGGCTCGATCAGGCGCAGCTCCCGGAAATCGAAATCCGCGAACTGGGCATAACCGCCCAGCAGCTGCCCCCACTGCGCCTGCTGCTCGGCGGGGGCCCCGGACAGCAGCATCCACAGGTCCTGGATGCGCGGCCCCATGGCGCAATCGTCCAGGTCCACGAACAGCGGCCCGTGCTCGTCCCAGAGCAGGTTGCCGAGGTGGCAGTCCCCATGCAGCCGCACGTGCGACACCGGGCCGACCTCTTCGTACAGGCCCCCGATGCGCTCGAGCAGCATTTCGCTCAGGCGCTCGTAGCGCTCGCGCAGCGCCTCGGGCAAGAGCTGCGAGCCGAGCACGATCCGGCGCGCCTGCCCGCCCAGCCGGCCGATGCCGAGGGTGGGCCGGTGCTCGAAGGGCCGGCGCTCACCCACCTGGTGCAGGCGCGCGAGCGCGCGGCCGAGCACTTCGCGCGCCCCCGGCGCATCGAGCTCCGGGGCGCGGCCGGGCAGGCAGGGGAAGGCCGCGAAGCGAAAGCCCCCGAGGTGAAACAGGCTCCCGCCCCCGCCCCCGATCGGGGCCGCCACCGGCAGCTGCGCCTCGGCGAGCTCGGCGGTGAAGGCGTGCTCCTCGAGGATCTGCGCATCGCTCCAGCGCGCCGGGCGATAGAACTTCAACACCAGGAACCCCTGGGCGGCGCCGAGCCGATAGACGCGGTTCTCGTAGCTGTTCAGGGCGAGGAGGCGTCCGTCGGGCTCGAGCCCGGCGCTCAGGGCGGCCTCGAGCACCCGCTGCGGGCTCAGGCTCGCAAACGGTTGCGCTTCGGCGCGCGATCGGGCGGCGGGAGGACGGCGCGAGGTTTTGCTCATCGGGATTCGTTTATGATGATCGCCTTCACGGACTTGGGCTCCATTCTCGCATGAACCGCTCCAGCATCCTCGTCACCGGCGGCGCCGGTTACATCGGCAGCCACGTGGTCTTGAAGCTGCGCGAGCGCGGCGAGCAGGTCGTGGTGCTCGATGATCTCACGCGCGGCTTTCGCCGCGCCGTGCTCGATGCCCCGCTCGTCATCGGCCGGGTCGGGGACCGGGACACCGTGCGCGAGGTGCTCGCCGCGCACCGGGTCGACACGGTGATGCACTTCGCCGCCTACACCATCGTCCCGGAGTCCGTGCGCGAGCCGCTGAAATACTACGGCAACAACACCTGCTCGACCCGCTCGCTGCTCGAGTGCTGTCTCGAGGCCGGCGTGCGCCATGTCGTGTTCTCCTCCACCGCCGCGGTGTACGGCATCCCCCCGAGCGGCCTCGCCGCCGAGGACAGCCCCACCGCGCCCATCAATCCCTACGGCACCTCGAAGCTGATGTCGGAGTGGATGCTGCGCGATGTGTCGGCGGCCTCACCGCTGCGGCACGTGGCGCTGCGCTATTTCAACGTGGCGGGCTCGGACTCGGCGTGCCGCGTGGGCCAGGCCACCGCGCAGGCCACGCTCCTCGTGAAGGTCGCCTGCGAGCACGCGATCGGCAAGCGCCCGCACGTTGCGATCTTCGGCACCGACTACCCGACCGCCGACGGCACCGGGGTGCGCGACTACCTCCACGTGGAGGATCTCGCCGCCGCCCACCTCGATGCGCTCGCGTACCTGCGCGCCGGTGGGGACTCCACGGTCCTCAACGTCGGCTACGGCCACGGCTACAGCGTGCGGGAGGTGCTGCAGAGCGTCGAGCGCGTCTCGCGCCGGCGCCTCACGGTCCGCGAGGAGCCGCGCCGGGCGGGCGACCCGCCGGCGCTCGTGGCGCGGGCCGAGCGCATCCGCAGCCTGCTCGGCTGGACGCCCCGGCTCGATGACCTCGATACCATCGTGCGCCACTCGCTGGCGTGGGAGGAACGGCTGCAGCGAGAGCCGTGGGACTAGCACCCGGGACGGGCGAGAGTACAATCGCCACAATGCGCTGGTTGCGCCCTAAGTCCTTGAGCGGCCTGATGCTTCTCGGGCTGGCGCTTCTTGCCCTGCCCCTGCTGGTGGCCATCGTCACCGCGGCCCTGCAGTTCCGCGCCCTGTCCTCGCGCGGCCAGCGGATCGTCCTGCAGGGCGTCACCGCCGCCCGGGAAAGCCAGAAGCTGTTCAGCGAGATCGACGCCCTGGACCGCACCTCGCGCCTGTACGACGTGCTCGATGATTCGAAGCTGCTGCAGGTCTACCGGCACCAGGACGAGGCGCTCTCGGCCACCCGCCGGCTGCTCTACCGACAGGCGGGCACGCCCACGAGGCAGACGCTGGGCAAGCTCGCCGCGAAGCAGCGGCAGGTCCGCCACCTGGTGCTCACCACCCCGCCCGGCATCGCCCTCACCGAGACCGCGGCATTCACCAGGCGCTTCGCCACCCTCGGCACCCTGGTCGATCGCATCGCCCGCCAGAGCAACCAGCAGATCGACACCGAGGTCGCCTCGCTCAAGGCGCTCACCGACCGGGCGCGCGAGCTGCTCTTCTGGCAGGCCGCGCTGCTCATTCCGCTCACCGTGGTCGCCATCTCCCTGCTGACGCTGCTCGTCGGGCGGCCGCTTCGCCAGATCGACCAGGCCATCCGCGCCCTCGGCCACGGCAGCCTGCACCAGAGCATCGCCGTGAGCGGACCGCACGACCTCGAGCGCCTGGGCACGCAGATCGAGTGGCTGCGGCTGCGCCTCATCGAGCTCAACGAGGAGCGCGACCGGTTCCTGCGCCACATGTCGCACGAGCTCAAGACCCCGCTTGCCAACATCCGCGAGGGCACGGAGCTGTTGATGGATGGGGCGGTGGGCAAGCTCGACTCGAGCCAGCGCGAGGTCACCGCGATCCTGCGCGACAACGGCATCCAGCTGCAGCGCATGATCGAGAACCTGCTCTCCTTCAGCGCCTGGCAGACCTCCACCGTCGGCCTGGACGCGAGCGAGTTCAGGCTGCGCCCGCTCGTGCGCCAGGTGCTCGAGAGCCAGCAGCTCACCGTGCTCTCCCAGCGCATGCGCCTCGATGTGCAGGTGCAGGATGTGACGCTCGTGGCCGACCGTGGCAAGGTGCGCCTGATCCTGGAGAACCTGGTCTCGAACGCCGTCAAGTACTCCCCCAAGGGCGGCACCATCCACATCCGCGCCTGCACGTTCGGCGAGCACCTGGTGCTCGATGTCGCCGATACCGGCCCCGGCATCCCCAAGGACGAGCGCGAGCAGGTCTTCAGGGCCTTCTACACCGGCCGGGCCGCGAACGGCATCTCCATCAAGGGCACCGGCATCGGCCTGTCGGTGGTGTTGGAATTCGTCACCGCGCACGGCGGCACCGTGCAGATCGTCGACGGGGAATTCCCCGGCGCGCACTTTCGCATCCGCATGCCCATCAGCATCATCCGTGACCGTCCTCCGAAGGAAGAAAGCCAGGCCCATGCCGCTTGAACTGCAGACCCTCCGGCCCGCGAGCCTTGCCGCGGCACTCGCGGCCTTGAGCCTGGCGGCCCTCGCCGGCTGCCAGACGAGCCGCGAGCTCATCAACCCATTCACCGCCAAGGCGACCCCGGCGCTGCGCAAACCGGCGTCCCCCCATCCCTTGCGGGACGACCTCATTCTGCTCAGGCGCTGGCTCGACGCCCCGCCCGCGGGCCAGACAGGCCTGCTCGCCGCGGCCGAGCAGGCCTACCAGGGGAACCCCGGCGACCGCCAGACGCTGCGTCTCGCGCTGCTGCTCGGGCAGCCGGGGGGCGGCACGCCCGCCGCCGATCTGCCGCGGGCGCAAACGCTGCTCGAGCGGCTGCTGTCCGATCCGGACAGCAGCCTCTCGCCGGGGGAGCAGACGCTCGCGCGCTTCGAGCTTGTCCTGATTACGCGACAATTGACGCTGCGCACGGAAAATCGCACTCTTCAGGCCACCGGAGCTCAGCGCTTGGCCAACCTCCAGCACAGGCTCCTCAGCACCGAACAACTCAATTTCACCTTGCAGCGACAACTCGGGGAGGCGCGGGCGAAGCTCATCGCCATCGCCAACATCGAGAAGTCGCTCGAGGGCAAACTCGGCACCGAGGCACCACCGCAATGACCCATTCCGCCACCGCTTTGCAGCACGAGCCGCGCACGACCCTGCCCACGAACTGCGGGCGGCGCAAGGCCCGCATCCTGCTCGTCGACGATGACCCGGGGCTGCTCAGGCTGCTCACCATCCGCCTGCGGGCGGAGAGCTACGACGTGGAGGCCGTCGAGAGCGCCCCGCAGGCGCTCGGAGCCGCCGGGCGCTTCCGGCCCGACCTCGTGATCACCGACCTGCGCATGGAGCCCATGGACGGCATCGGGCTGCTGAAGGAGCTGCAGGTGCGCTGGCCGGGCCTGAAGGTGATCCTGCTCACCGCCCACGGCACCATTCCCGATGCGGTGCAGGCGACGCAGATGGGCGCCTTCGGCTTCCTCACCAAGCCCGTGGACAAGCAGGAGCTGCTCGACCAGGTGCAGAAGGCGCTCAGGATCTCCGGCTTCGGCGCTTCCGACGAGGACTGGCGCGCCGGCATCATCACCCGCTCGGCGGTCATGGAGGAGAAGCTCGCCCAGGCGCACATGGTGGCCGGCACCGATGCGCGCGTGCTGATCACCGGGGAAAGCGGCACCGGCAAGGAGCTGCTCGCGCGCGCCATCCATCTCGCAAGTCCCCGCCACGGCCACCCCTTCGTCGCGATCAACTGCGGCGCCATGGCCGAGAGCCTGTTGGAATCGGAGCTGTTCGGGCACGAGCGGGGCGCCTTCACGGGCGCCACCAGCGCCCACGACGGCCTCTTTCGGGCCGCCGACGGCGGCACGCTGATGCTCGATGAGATCGGCGACATGCCGCTTCGGCTGCAAGTGAAGCTGTTGCGGGTGCTGCAGGAGGGGCTCATCCGCCCCGTCGGCGGAACGAGCGCCATGGCGGTGAACGTCAGGGTCATCTCCGCCACCCACCGCGACCTTCGCCAGATGCTCGCCGAGGGGCAGTTCCGCGAGGACCTGTACTATCGGCTGAACGTGGTGCACATCGAGATGCCCTCGCTCAGCCGCCGCCGCGAGGACATCCCGCTGCTGGTGGCGCACTTCCTGGCGCAGATCGCCGAGGAGGCCGGCACGCGCAAGATCTACGCGCCCGAGGCGGTCGAGCTGCTCGCCACCGCCGACTGGCCGGGCAACATCCGCCAGCTCTACAACGTCGTGCGGCAGAACGTCGCGCTCTCGCAGACCCCCATCATCCCCGTGGAGCTGGTGCAGCAGTCCTTGGGCGGCACCGCCGGGCACCTGCCCTCCTTCGATGAGGCGCGCGATGAGTTCACGCGCAGCTACCTCTCGCAGATCCTGCAGATCACCGCCGGCAACGTCACGCAGGCGGCGCGGCTCGCCAAGCGCAACCGCACGGATTTCTACAAGCTGCTCGCGCGCCACCAGCTGACCGCCGACGAGTTCAAACAAAGGGACAAATAGACACCCGGCCGCCGGGGCGGTGCGGCCCGCCGGGGCGGTGCGGCCCGCCGGGGCGGTGCGGCCCGCCAGGGCGGTGCGGCCCGCCAGGGCGGTGCGGCCCGCCAGGGCGGTGCGGCCCGCCCCGGGCACCGTGTGGCGCCGGCGGCAGAGGTGGGGCGGGAGCCGCCGCAAGCGGCGGGCCCGGGCGGGCGGCGTGACGCAGTTCACAGAATGATGCGCCGCATGACAAATCCGCACCCCACCGCGCGAAGATGCGTGCATCGGCGAGCGTAGCTGCCCCGCGACGTCATGCGGCCTTCACATCCCGGCGTTATACGGGAACTGTGGCAGCGACGACATAATGAGTTAAACTCCCCGCCCCGCTCGGGCACCGGCAATTGATCCGGGACGCGGCGGCGGCGAGACAGGCGTCCGCCTGGGAACGACGTGATATCGAGATGGAGGAACGAGACGGATGAAAGCTGAAACCAAACGGTTGGCTCACAGCCCATCGACGACCCGCAATGCCTCGCGCGGATCGCTCACCGAACAGAGCCGGCAGCGGATGCTTCCCCAGCGCTCGAGCGCGTGGGATCCTTTCGAGGTCTGGAGGACGCGCGTGAAGGCGGCGCAGGATCCGGACGGCGCGGCCGAGTAGAGTCTAACCTGACACCGCAGGCGCGCTGCGCTCAGCGCGCCCCTTTGCCGAGAAACACCACCTCGGCGGTCTGCACCAGGATCGCCAGATCGAACCGCAGCGCGCGCCGGGCGCTGCTGCCGCGGAGCGGCGAAGCCCGTCCGGCTGCGCAGCGCTTCGAGCGACTGCGGCAGGCCGGGTCGGCGCACCGGGGCCTAGGTGTCAACCTGCGGCGGCAAGTGAAAATACGGCAGGTCGACTCCACCGCCGTATTCCGTCAATACCTGGGACGGGAGCAGCCGATTGTTCACCAATTGTGCTTGTACCGCGGCGGGCCCGACCTCGAACCGCTCCGCAGCCTCCTCCACCGCGTCCATCGAAAAATCACCCGCCATGAACGCCTCGAGCGCTTCGACGGGACAGAGGAATTCCGCCGCAAAAGCCCGTTGAGTCCGTTGCCGGGACGTTTTCGCATCGCTCACGGGCAGCCAGTGGTCCGCCTCACCGGCAATGACATAGTCGCACAGGAAGCGCGCCAGCTCGAAGCGACGGCCATGGCGATTGCGCCTGCGCAGGACAAACTTCAACTCTTCCCCGGCCTTCTCGCGCACCGCCATGGCCAATACCGGCCGAGCCGCGCCCTGCAGATCCATCGCTCGCTCGGTGGCGAGTCCCAGCAATCCGCAGAGAACGCCGTCGGGCACCGCTGCACCATTCAAACCCAGAGAGCGCCGCAACCTCCTGGCCAACTCCCGGCCTTTTCGCCAACCCGGCTCGGGCAGGGTCGTCGCCGAATCAATCGTTTCCCGAGGCAGGGCGATGCGCCCCTTCAGACCCTCGGCGTCAGCCGCGCAGAGCACCTGCTTCAGCATCCCCGCAGGATTTGCGGACGCACACACAGGGGCGATCTCATCGAGCGCGGAGAGCCCGGCCCGCGGAATGAGGCTCTCGAACGCGGTGAGGAGCCCTTCAGGAGACTCATCCGGATCGAAGCCGAGCAATGCCTCCAGGCGGCGCTGCACGGTGAGCGAAGCTTCCCGGCGCTCTTCGGTGATCTCCCTCCAAAGATCGTGCAGCGCTGTGCGCCCGATCCCGGCGGCGTCCAGGCGCGCCAAAACACCATTGATGAACTCATCGACGGTACGCTCGAAGTCCAAAGCAGACACGGCGTGACAGGAGTGGGTGAGGTAGCGGACGACCGCCCGGGAATCCGGCCTGGACGGCACGGCCCACACGTTCACGACCTCTCCATCTGACGCGAAAACCATCCTTGGCCAGACGTAGCCATAGCCGGCGGCGACAAGCTCATGAGCCATGCGCCATGACCGGTCAGGAACGGCCTTCGGCAACGGCTCCCATCGAAGGCGCCACCAGGACGAGGCGAGCCATAGGGCGAGGGGGTAGGCCGACACGCGCACCTCATCGCGGACGGTTTGGGCCCACTCGTCCTCGTTACGCGTGATCACGTCCCTACCGACCACGATCTTCAGCGAGGCAACTGTATCTCGCACTTCCGGCGACTCGTGCAGCGCCGACTCCCACTGCCTGTGGATGGCAAACGTCGTCGTCATGAGCGTCTCCATCGCTCGAGCACCTCCTCGGCGAGTGGATCGTCCTCCTGCATCGGATACCCGTGATACGCGCCCGTCGAGGGATTCTCGAGCATGGCCTCCAGGGGAATGCCGTTCGGCGCCACGGCCCACACGTTCTGCGGCCAGCCGTGCCGTTCCTGGACGCTCGTCAGCCCTCGCAGAAACCCTGCGCGCAATAAAGTCAGTGCATCACTGCGCTTGAAAACCGCCGATTCATCGCACAAGGTCTTGCCTTGCCGCGGAAGACTGGGCGGATTCAGCCCGAAGTCGCCAGGATTGCGCTTGTGTTCCGCATTGCCCCCATAGGATGCCAGGCCCGCGAGCTCCTCAAGCCGCGCGCGCTCCCGAGCCGCTGCCGGCATCGACCGGATACGCCGCTTGGGATTGGGTGTACGACGGGCTCGCATGAGGTGGATGATACCGCATCAGGAGCGGCCGGCCCGGCCGCACCGCAGGCGCGCTGCGCTCAGCGCGCCCCTTTGCCGAGAAACACCACCTCGGCGGTCTGCACCAGGATCGCCAGATCGAACAGCAGCGTGTTGTTCTTCACGTAATACAGGTCGTATTGCAGCTTCTCCAGCGCATCCTGCTCCGATGACCCGTAGGGATAGCACAGCTGCGCCCAGCCGGTGAGGCCCGGCTTCACCGAGTGGCGCTCGATGTAGTACGGGATGCGCTCGGCGAGCTCCGCGACGAACTCCGGCCGCTCCGGGCGCGGCCCGACGAAGCTCATCTGCCCGCGCAGAACGTTCAGCAGCTGCGGCAGCTCATCGAGCCGCACCTTGCGGATGAAGGCCCCCACCCTGGTGACGCGCGGATCGCCCTTCGACGCCCACCGGGCCTGGCCGTCCTTCTCGGCATCGACGCGCATGCTGCGGAACTTCATGAGCTCGAACGGCTCCCCGAGAAGCCCCACGCGGCGCTGGCGGTACAGCACCGGCGCCCTGAGGCCGTCCTCGATCTTGATGGCGAGCGCCGTGAGCAGCATGAACGGCCAGGCGAGCGCGAGCACCACGAGCGCGGCGGACAGATCGAGCGTCCGCGCCGTCAGCCGCCGCACCGCATTGCGCCTGAAGCCCTCGCCGAAGATGAGCCAGGCGGGATTGAGGATGTCGAGGCGGACCCGGCCGGTCTCGCGCTCGAGGAAAGTCAACTGCTCGGTGACGTCCACCCCGGCGAGCCGGCAGTTGAGCAGCTCGGAGATCGGAAAGCCCCGCCGCCGGTCGTCCATGGCGACGACCACCTCCGCCGCATCGTGCTCCTGGCAGAGCTCGACCAGGGAGCCTTTGCGCGCAAGCACCCGACTGCCGTCCACCGCCAACACCTCCCCCGCGGCCGGCACGAACCCGACCACGTGAAAGCCCCGCCGGTCCGCGCGGCGGCGCAGCTCCGCGATCGTGGCGGCCGAGCGGCCGGCCCCATAGATCAGCACACGGCGCTTGAAGACGTTCTCGTCCACCACCCTGGAGAAGACCGTGCGCGAGACGATCATCCCCAGAAATGCGCCCAGGGCGGCCAGGCCCACGACTCCGCGGCCGATCCACAGATTCGGGATGAGGTACAAGAGCGCCGAGGCCACCGCGAAGGCCATCAGCACCGCCAGGATGATCCGGAGCGCCATCCCGAGCAGCCTCGCTCGCTGGCGCGAGCTGTAGAGGCCGAAGGCGAGCAGACACAGCATCGTGACGACACTGAACAGCAGCGCCCGCGGCCACAACGCCCCGCTCAGGTCCGCAGGGGGATCCGACAGGAAGCGCAGCGAGCCGTGGAAGCGGATCAGGGCCGCGCCATAGACCGCCCCAAAGAACACCAGGGCCTCGATGATCGCGAGCAGCGCGATCGAGGCGTAAACGTAGTGTCCAAAAACGCGGATACGCAAGGGTCCCCCCTGTCCTGGGTTCCTCGTGATCGGCCACGCAAGGCGCGCGCACGCCGTGCCGGGGAATAGACCCGGCGAGGCGCCCCCGGTTCAGGGCGCGAAGTCTACCGGCAGGAGGATAAATGTAAAATGAACGGCGGCGCGCAGCGTGCGAACCGTCACACTTCAGGCAAATCCCCCTTCCGCCCCGTGCCCGCCCCATCGCCAATGGAAGCCCGCCGCCGCGATATGAGACCATCGGCGCCGCAGGCGGGCTCGCGCCCTGCGACGGCAAACGAAGCGGCACCCCATGCGCACCTCCGACTCCCTGGATATCGTGATCCCGGCCTACAAGGGGAGATTCCTGCCGGCGCTGCTGCAATCGCTGGCCAATCAGAGCGCGAAGGACTTCTCGGTGATCGTCTGCGACGACGCGAGTCCCGAGCCCCTCGAGCCCCTCTGCGAGACCTTCCTCGATCGGCTGCCGATCCGGTACGTTCGCTTCGAGCGCAATCTCGGCGCCACCGATCTTGCCGGACATTGGAACCGCTCGGTGGCCCTTTCCGGCGCTCGATGGGTCCTTCTTCCCGGCGATGACGATGCGCTCGAGGAAAATTGCGTCGAGTCATTCCGGCGCACGCTTGCCGCCTGCGGCGGCAAATTCGACCTGTACTCTTTTGGCGTCAGGGTGATCGACGAGCACGATGCCATCCTGCGCGATGGCATTGCGGCAGCGGCGACGGCCTGCGCGGCGCAGTACCTGCGCCAGAGGCTTGCGGACGAGATCTACGCGGTGCCGGCGGCGCATGTTTTCCGCCGACAGGCCTTCCAGGCCCTCGGCGGCTTCGTCTCCTTCGACAGCGGCTGGCATTCGGACGATGCCACCTGGGCGCTCCTTGGCGCTCGAGGCGGCATCCAGCCGATCGAAGGCGCCTGCATCCGCTGGCGCACCAGCCCCATCAACCTCACCCCGGCCATGCTGCGCGACGGGTTGCGCTGCGCGCAAGCGACGCTCGCGTTCCTCTCCTGGCTGCTCGCCAACCGCTCTCTGCTCGCGTTGACCGAATCCGACATACGGCACTTGACCGACGAGTTCCTCTGCTGGCCCCTGTACGCAGGGATGGCGGATGGCTCGCCCCGCGCCTGGGCGGCGGCGGCGTGGCGGACGGCCGGACTGCTGCGCCGCCACAGCGCCAAGTCCTTTCCGCGGCATCTGTTGCGGTTTGCGCGCGCCCGCGCCGCCCGCCGCCGCGCGTCGATCGCCCCGCGCCCCACCCGCCCCTGACAGGCGGCGGCGCGCTGCTACGGAGTTGCTCCCGCCCTCTTCCTTGCGAAATACAGCGTCGTGTCGCGATAGCGCCCGATCTCGCTCACCTCGCAGATGCCGGGCAGCAACGCCATGTACTCGCGCAGCCGCCCGGAATTGAAGGAGATCCCCGCGCCATCGATGATCTCGCTGTGGGCACTGAAGAGAACGCCCTTGCGCGCCACCCTCACGAGCTCGCGCGCGAGGGCTCGAGCGGCGGCCTCGCTCGGTTGGTGAATGAGGACATCGATGCAGGACGTATAGTCAAAGCTCTGCGTCTCGAAGTCACTGATCCCGCGCGCCTCGAACGTCCATTCCGGTCTTTTTCCGCGCGCGAGGGCCAGGGCTTGCTCCGAAACGTCGATCCCGGTGTAATTCACCACCGGCAGCGGCGCAAACACCTCCAGATCCCCGCAGCCCACATCGAGCAGCGTGTCCGCGCCGATCCTCTCGACATAGGGGCGCAGCAGGCTTTGCTTGTGGGCGAGCACTTCGCCGCGGGAGCCCAGGCCGGAGCCCAGCTCGGGCCAGTGCGCGTACCGGTAGTCCCAGAAGAGGTCATTGGCGAATCCCTTCCTGCGCTCAACGACCAGCTCATCCCTCACCCGGCGGATCGCCGTGTCGATCCAAGGGATACCCACATCGCGCGGCAGGCCGTGGCGCTCGACGTGCCGATGGTAGTGAATGCCGCTGATCTCCTGGCGGCCGATCCGGGCGAGCAGCCGCTTCTCGAGGTGGATGGGCAGATTCGCTCCGGTGGGAAGCGGGTCGATGGCGATGCCGCTCTCGGCGAGCGCCATCCCCATGCCCAGCTGGTCGGAATGGTGCAGATACTCCCCCAGCAGATCCGCTTGCTTCAGGCAAAAGCGCGCCCAGCGCTCCCAAAGCGCCCCCAGCGCTTCGGCGGCCGCGCCGGGCATGACGTAAAGGCCGCCGTTGAAGTTGGTACGGAACGTTCTCTCCTTCGGATACATCTCCAACGCCACCCCGCCGATTCTCCCCGAGAGGCCCGCCCGCTCGCAGAGCTCGGACCACATCGGCTGCGGCGGATTCGGCGCATCCACCGTCTTGGCTCTGAACCGCCCCGCGCGCACCAGCAGATACGGGTCCTTGAGGAACACGATGTCGGTGTCCGAGAGAATGACGAAGTCGGCATCCAGCAGCTCGCGCGTCGCGAGCTGGCGGATCTTGTTGCAATAGCGGGCCGCGCCGTCGCCGAACGGCGTCGTTTCGATGAGCGTCGCGCCGAGCGCCCGGAAGTGCGCCTGGGTCTTCTCTGCGAGGGCACCGGGCATGTGATGGATGAACACCCGGCAGCGCGTGCGCAGCGCATTGAGAGACAGAAGCCAGTTCCACGCCTCCATTCTGAAGCGCGGCTGGTCATCGACCACACACGAGAGGTGCACCCGTGCGCCGGGGTGCGCCGCCGCAGCGGTGGCAAGCGCTTTCCGATGGGCAAATATGTCCAGCTTCTCCAGGATGCTCATCTTGAAAGTTCCGGTCCGCCGCTGCACCTCGGCCAAGCATACAGGCTCGACCGCCGCGCGCGCAGGCGTCGCCAGAACCGGACAGCACGCGCCGCCATCCGGCCCTGCCCGCCCCGCCGGCCCGCAGATCGCTCGGCTGTGCCATACTGCGCGCAGGCATCGGGCGGCGGAATCGGGGGCGCAAGTGCACCGCAGAAGAGCGCCGAAGGCGCCCGCCGAACGATGAAAGTGGAGAGCGGCACAGTGCCCTTTTTCAGGCATAACAACCGGCTGATCTATTTCTCCCACGTTCCCAAATGCGGCGGCACCTCGATCGAGGACGGACTGGCGAAGGCCGGCATCGCCGTGTCTTTCATGGACCGCGACTGGCGGCGTCTCGGGACGGACAGATGGAACAACTCCTCTCCCCAGCACATCCTGTGCAAGGACCTCGCGCGGCTCATGGACCTGCGGATGTTCGATTTCCGCTTCACCTGCGTTCGCGATCCGGTCGCGAGATTCCTCAGCGCCTATCATCACAACAAGGAGGACGGATTCATTGCGCGATCCGTCAGCCTCTCGAGGTTCCTCTCCAGGTTGGAGAGGCGTGAGGATTTCTTCAGCTATCGATTCGACAACCACTTCGTGCCCGCCGCCGACATCGTCCCCGACGGCTGCAAGGTCTTTCACCTGGAATCCGGCCTCGATGAGATCGGGCACTGGCTTCGGGAGGTCACCGCGGACGATGGCCTGCATCCCTCGTTCGCGCATCACAACCGGCGCGAGTGGAACCGGCCCTCCGACTGCGCCAATCCGCTGAAGAAGCTGGCCAAGGATCTCCTCATACCCCAGACACCGCAGCTTTCCGGCCTGGATCGGCGCTTGCGGGCGAGGATCGAGAGGCTCTACGCCAGGGATTACGAGCGGTTCTTCCGTTGACGCCCGTACGGGCGCCGGCTCGCCGCGGCCGTCGGCGAGCCCCGCCCGCGGGCGCGGGCGTGTTGACGGGCCGCACGTCCCGCCGCCCTGGTATCATGGGATACGGCCTGCGCGCCGCTCGGAATCCCCATTTAAGAATCCACGGAGACATTCGCGTGCTCAAATTGCGGAAGTGCCGCATCGGCGTGGTCGGCCTCGGATACGTCGGCCTGCCGCTCGCGGTGGAGTTCGGCAAGCACTTCGAGACCACCGGCTTTGACCTCAAGACCGCCCGGATCAAGGAGCTCGAGGCCGGCCGCGACAGCACGCTCGAGGTCGGCCGCAAGGAGCTCGCCGCCGCCGCGCGACTCACGTACACCTCGGACCTGGAGGACCTCGAGCCCTGCCGGGTGTACATCGTCACGGTGCCGACCCCGATCGACACGTACAAGCGCCCGGACCTCAGCCCGCTCATCGCGGCCAGCACGAGCGTCGGCAAGGTGCTGAAGAAAGGCGACGTGGTGGTCTATGAATCGACCGTCTACCCCGGCTGCACCGAGGAGGTCTGCGTACCGATCCTGGAGCGGGAGTCGGGCCTCGTCTTCAACCGCCACTTCTTCGTCGGCTACAGTCCCGAGCGCATCAACCCCGGCGACAAGGAGCACCGGCTGCCGAGCATCAAGAAAGTCACTTCGGGCTCGACGCCCGAAGCGGCGGAATTCGTCGACGCCCTTTACCGCTCGATCATCGCCGCCGGCACGCACAAGGCCTCGAGCATCAAGGTGGCCGAGGCCGCCAAGGTCATCGAAAACACCCAGCGCGACGTCAATATCGCCCTGATCAACGAGCTCGCCCTCATCTTCGCCCGCCTCGGCATCGATACCGAGGAGGTGCTGCAGGCCGCCGGCTCGAAGTGGAACTTCCTGCCGTTCCGGCCGGGGCTGGTCGGCGGCCACTGCATCGGGGTCGATCCGTACTACTTGACGCACAAGGCGCAGGAGATCGGCTATCACCCGGAGATGATCCTCGCCGGGCGCCGCTTGAACGACAACATGCCGCTCTACGTCGCCGGTGAGATCGTGAAGCTCATGACCTTGAAGCGCATCCAGGTGAATGGCGCGCGCATCCTGATGCTCGGCGTCACGTTCAAGGAGAACTGCCCCGACATCCGCAACTCCAAGGTGATCGAGGTGGTGCGGGAGCTCGAGAAATACGGCGCCCGCGTCGATGCGTACGATCCGTGGGCGGATGCGGCCCAGTGCCGGCACGAGTACGGGCTGCGCCTCACTCGATCCTTGCAGCAAAACGGCTACGACGCCGCGGTCGTGGCGGTGGCGCACAGGCAGTTCCGCGAGCTCGGCGCGGCACGGGTTCACAAGCTCTGCCGCAGGAATCACATGCTCTACGACATCAAGCACGTGTTCGCGGCCGCGGACGTGGACGGCAGGCTGTGATCGAGAGCGCGAGCTTCTGCGGCGAACCGGCGCCCGCCTGAGGGCTGTCCCCCTGGCAGGGCCCCGGCAGGCAGCAATGATGCGGCACACGGCGGTGACACCGATGCCGGACTCGAGAGCGCCACGAGATCAGCGAGCATGAGACAGCCCCGAAACGCCGCGGCCGGCCCGGATTCCCGTACGGTCATCGTGCTCCATCGCGGCGGCCCGATCGTGCGGGGAACGGAAGCGGTTCTCCGGTCATCCCGCGATGCGGCGCGCGCACTACCTGTGGCTGGCGCGGTGTGCGGACAGGCGCCTCTTTCCGAGCGCTTTCGTGCAGCGGCATTCACCCTCGAGCCCGCGCAATCCCGGCGACGTGGTTTACAACGGCCTCGATGTCACGCGATTTCAACCCTGCGCACACAAGGACGGCCGCTGGAGGGCCCAATGGGGGATTGCGGCCGAGGCGACGCTCATCGGCCAGGTCGACGCGCCGGCGCGGGCTGATCGGACAGCGCACATCGAGCGCCCGCTCGCGGCCCGCGAGGCTCGCCATGACGCCGGGTACCGCGACGGAGCATCGAGGGCGCGCTCGCCAGCCGACCGGCTCTCGGAAGAAACTGTCGCCCGATCGAGACACCGGCCTCGCGCCCGCTTCACTGTCGCCGATCCGCGAAGCGTGCATTCGCGGCCTTCGCGGACTATCCTGCGTCCCGGTCGCAACATCGATGCGCCGCGGGTGGCGCCTGGAGGATCAGTGGATGCCGCATCGATGGACGATTGCGCCGGACCGGCCGTGGCTCAGGTCGCGGCCCCGATCGGTGCCGGCGTATCGGTCATCATCCCGACTTACAACAACGGCAGATACATTGCCGAGAGCATCGGCTCGGTGCTCGCGCAGACCCATCCGCCCCGGGAAATCCTCATCATCGACGACGGCTCCACCGACGACACCAGGAGCGTCGTCTCGCGATTCAAGGATCCCCGGGTCCGCTACGTGCCGATCCCACACAGCGGCATCTCCGCGGCCCGCAACCACGGGATCTCGCTCGCCGCGTGCGAATACATCGCCTTTCTCGACTCGGACGACCGCTGGCGCAGGACCATGCTCGAGAGGCAACTCGCCCTCCTCACCCGCCACGAGCGCCTCGCCTGCTCCTTCACGGATTTCGTCCGCTTCGTCGAGCAGACCGGCGAGCTGCTGCCGGGGCAGTTCTCGTTCTATCCGGAGCTTGCGACGCTGCGCACCAGGCGCGCCCGGGGGCTGGGCTTCACCATCGAGGGGGATGCGTTCGCCCAGCTGGTCGGGTTCGGAGAGATTCCGTCCTACATGCAGTGCACGCTGTTTCGCCGCTCCGTGATCGCGCAGATGCGGCTCGACGAGTCCCTGCACCGATGCGAGGACCTGGAATTCTTCCTGCGCGTCGCCGCCAGGGGCGGCGTCGGCTTCGTCCCCGAGGTGCTGGCGGAGGTGAGGCGCCACGACACGAACGTCACCCGGGACGTCTCGCTGATGGCCGAGGACAAGCTGAAGGCTCTGCTGCGGCTGCGCGGAAGGATCGAAGGCGAAAGTCGGCGCAAGGCCCTGAACGATCGTATCGTCAAGGCGCACATCGACTGCGCGACCGCGCAGATCCTCAGGCGTCGGCGCGGCGCCGGATGGGCGCACTATCTGAAGGCGCTCAGGATACCGGGCTCGGGAAGGCGGAAATTCAATGGCCTCCTACGTACAGTCTACAATCACGTCGAATCGGCGCTAGAGTCGCCGTCGCGGCGAAACGAGACGCCCTGATCACCCTTCCGTCGATGAGAGGTGGAGCACGGCGTGCCGGCATTGCCCCGCATAGGATGAAAACTCCCTGCCAGGGGCACTTGCCCACGCCATGAACGATCCCCGCGTCTCGGTCATCATACCGAGCTACAATTGCCTCAAATACATCGCCGAGAGCATCGACTCGGTGCTCGCGCAGACGCACCCGGCCGCCGAGATATTGATCGTCGACGACGGCTCCAGCGACGATACCCGCTCCGTCGTCTCGGCGTACGGCGATCCCAGGATCCGCTACATCGAGCAGCCGCACCGGGGCACTGCGGCGGCGCGCAACAAAGGCATCGACCTCGCCTCGGGCGAGTACTTGGCTTTCCTCGACGCCGATGACCTGTGGCGCCCGGCCATGCTCGAGCGGCAGGTGGCGGTGCTCGAGCGCGACGAAAGCCTCGTCTGCTCGTTCACGAATTTCGTCCGTTTCAAGGAGGAGACCGGAGAGACTCTGGCGGAGCAGTTCGACTTTTACCCGGAGTTGACGACGCTTCCGCTCACCCCCTCGGGGCAGGGCGACGCCCTCCTCGTCGACGGCGACGCGTTCGCTCATTTCATCGCATTCGAGGAAATCCCGGCCTACATGCAGTGCATGCTGTTTCGCAAGGCCGGCCTCGCCGACCTGCGGCTGAACGAGTTTCTGCGCAGGTGCCAGGACCTCGAGTTCGTCGCCCGGGTGTTCATGCGCGGCAAGGTCGCTTTGACCCGGGAGGTTCTCGCAAAGGTGCGCAGGCACGATGCAAATGTCACCCGGGACATCTCGCTCATGGCGCTCGACAAGCTGTGGGCGCTGCTGCCCTTGCAACACCAGGTCGACACCCCCGCCCGGCGCGCGGTGCTGAACGATCGGCTGGTGAAAGCCTGGATCGACGCGGGCACTGCGCTGATCCGCGCCGGCAGGCGACTCGATGGCTTCGAGCATTACACCGAAGCGCTCGCCCTCCCGGGCTCCGGGCGGCGAAAGATGAGGGGAGCCGCGCGCATCGCGTACGAGCTCGTGAGGTCGCTCGGGGCGAAAACGCTACCGTCACGCGCGGCGCAGCAGGATCTCCAGTCCCAGCTGGTGGGGCGTGGCAAACCATCCCCCGACACTGATCCGGTTGAGGCGGAAGGGATCGGCCACCGGGGGATTGACGCCGCCGAAGGCACCCAGACAGCACTCGAAGCCCGCCTCGCGCACCAGGTCCAGGGACGACGGGGAAATGTTCTCCCGGCCTCCGAACGGATAGGCAAATAGGGTCGGCGGCGCCCCGAGGGCCTCCTGCAACTTCGCCCGGCACCTCGCGAGCTCGGCCCGAATCGCCTCCGGGTCCTTGGTGCCGAGATCGATGTGCTCGTTGGTGTGCGCGCCGATCTCAAAGCCCTGATCCCGCAGCGAGCGCACCTGGTCCCAGCTCATCCAGCCGGGCTGGCGGGCGAGATGCTCGTCCCAGGGGGGCTTGAAGTCCGTGCCGATGAAGCCGGTGGCCACGAAAAAAGCCGCCGGCAGGCCGAGCCTGCGCAGAATGGGCGCGGCGACCTCGAAGTTGTCGAGGTAACCGTCATCGAAGGTGATCGACAAGGTACCGCCCATTGCCCGTCCGTTCCGACAGCCGGCGATCTGCTCCGAGACGCGCACCACGCGGAAGTGCCTGCGAAAGAATTCGCAGAACGCCTCGAATTTCACCGGGTGGCAGGTGATCCCGTCCTCCTCCATCCAGTCGTTGATGCGATGGAAGGTGACCACCACCATCTTCGAGCGGAAGTCGCGCGCGAAAATGCCCACCGCCTCGGCCATCCGTCCCAGGACGCTCTTGATCTTCTTTTTGGCGGGCTCATTCATGCGCGATCCACCTCGGGCACGGCGCCGAGGAGAAGGGGCGGTCTGTGAAGATATCGTGTCGCACGCCGCTTGGCGCGGATGTCATCATAGACGTGTCCGGCCTTCTGCGGCGAGATCCGAAGCGCCTCGGCCAGGCTCGCCACCGCGATTCCGTGATTCAGCGCCCAAAGTGCCAGGTCCATCTGCCGGTAGGGGAGCGCGAAGTAGAACTCGTCCTGCCCCTGGGTCAGGCTGTACGTGTCCGTGGTGGGGAGCGCCGAGGCGATGTCCGCGGGCAAACCCAGGTGCTCGGCGATCGCGTACACCTGGGACTTGTAAAGATGCGCGATGGGCTTGATGTCGGCCGCGCCGTCGCCGTTCCTGACGAAAAAGCCCTGGTCGTATTCCAGGCGGTTGGGCGTGCCGATCACCGCGTAGTTGAGCCGGTCGGCGTGAAAGTATTCGATCGACTTGCGCACCCGCTGCTTGAAGCCGGTGGCGGCCACGATCTGAAGATAATCGCGCAAGCCGAGGCGGGCCTCGTGAGTCGTTCCGTCCGGGGACTGCGCGACCAATTTGAAGTGATTGATCCGCCCCTCGAGCCCGCCCGCCACCACGATCTTCATCCGCCAGCCGGCCCCGTACTGCGGCAGCACGCGCCGCACCGCCTCGTCCCGGGAGCGGTAGCAGCCGATCGCCGTCAGCGTCGCACCCAGGTCCTGCTCCACAGGCGTGAGGCCGAGATGGACGGCGAGGGAGCGGGCGCGCACCGAGCTCTCGGGGGAGGATTCGTGCTCCGGCAGGATGAGCGCGAGCACGCGCTCGGGCCCGAAGGCGCGCGCCGCGAGCGCCGCGCAGACCGCGCTGTCGACCCCGCCGGAGATGGCCACCACCGCCCCCCTCTTGTGCAATACGCTCACTGCCGCCTCGCGCAGCGCGCCGGCGATCCGCTCGACCTCCGAGCGCGCATCGATATCGAGGACGCTCCACTGCAGTGTGCTTTTCGGCTCCTGCGTCATGCGCTCACCGGCGCCGCCGGCGCCGCCCGCCCCCCGAAGAATTGCTCCTGCAGCAGCAGCGTCGAGAGTACGCCGACGAAGGCCATGTTGTCGCCCGCCCCGAGCGCGCGCCCCGTCCGGCACTTCTCGAGCAGCCGCTGCACGGCCTCGGGACGGAAATAGCCGCTGCGGCGCACATTCGCCGGGCTCATCAGCTCCTGCACGTATGCCAAAGGCCTGCCGCCCTCAAAGAAGCAGCGGCTGTCCGGGGCGCGGTAGGGCTGCTTGACGCGCTCGAGGATGGCCGGCGGCACGGCCCGCCTCAGCGCGCGGCGCAGCAGGACTTTCTCGCGCAGGCCGCGCAGCTTGTAGCGCGCACTCAAGCCATTGGCGAACTCGATCACCCGGGTGTCGAGGTACGGGACGCGGCCCTCCACCGAGTGCGCCATCGAGACCCGGTCGCCCTGGGAGGAGAGCAGGTAGCCTTCCAGCAGGGTCTTGACCTCGATGTACTGGTCCCGCGCCAGCTCGCTCCAGGCGGGAAACTCGGCCGGCAGCTGGCGCCTGAGCGTCTCTTCCGGCGCTGCGCTCGAGAGGCTCGCCAGCAGCTCCGGCGAGAGGAGCTTGAAGATGCCGCGCGTACTGCTCCAGCGGGTCAGATGCGCGTAGAAGGGGTTGTCGAGCTCTTGCAGGCGCTGGCCGAAGAACAGGCGCGCAAAGTGCCGGTTGGCCACCGGCGAGCGCGTCAGATAGGGGTAGAGCCGGCCGAACAGCAGCGGCCGCCATTTCGAGTCCGGCTGCCGGGCCCAGAAGCGGCGGATCTTGCCTTCCTTGAAGAGGTCGTAGCCGCCGAAGACCTCATCCGCCCCCTCCCCCGTGAGGACCACCTTGAGCCCGGCTTCATGCACGTGCCGCGCCAGCAGCATCAGGGGGGCGGGCGCGGTGCGCAGCACCGGCGTTTCCGTATGCCGGATCAAATCCGGGAAGGCGTTGCCGATGTCCAGCGCCGTGCACCGGAACGTGCAATGCCGGACCCCGAGGAAATCCGCCATCTGGCGCTGATAGGCGCTCTCGTCGAATTCGGGGTCCTCGAAGGTGAGGGAGAACGTTTGCAGCGTCCCGACCTGCTCGCGGGCGAGGGCGGCAATCCCGGAGGAATCCAGCCCCCCGCTCAAGTAGGCCCCGACGGGCACATCGGCGCGCAGCTGCTGGCGCACGACATCGGTGAGCAGCGCATGCAGACCCTCCGCGGCCTCGTCCTCGGAAAGATCCGTCCGGCCCTGCCCCTGCGGGAACGTCCAGTCCCAGTAGCCTTCGAGCCGCTCGGTGCCCTTCTCCACGACGAGCCGGTGTCCCGGGGGCAGGCTGCGGATGCCCTTGAACACCGTGCGCTCGCCCACCGTGCCCCAGAACGTGAAGACCTGCGCCAGCCCCTGCTCATCCAGGCCGGCCGTCACCGGGGCGGCGAGAAGGGCCTTGATCTCGGAGGCGAACAGCAGCTGTCCACCGACCCTCGTGTAGAAGAGCGGCCGGATCCCGACAGGATCGCGCACGAGCAGCAGCCGTTGCCGCCGCACATCCCACAGGGCGAGCGCGAACTGGCCGGTCAGACGCTCGATGAACCGCTCGCCGTATTCCTCGTAGGCGTGAACGATGACCTCGGTATCCGAGCGGGTCCGAAACCGGTGGCCGCGGGCTTTGAGCTCGGCGCGCAGCTCGAGGTAGTTGAAGATTTCCCCGTTCAACACCGTCCAGACGCTCTCGTCCTCGTTGGCGAGCGGCTGCTCGCCGGTCTGAAGGTCGATGATGCTGAGGCGGGCGCTCGCCAGCGCGCACACCGGGGAGCGGAAACACCCCGTCCCATCCGGCCCGCGATGCCGCAGGGTCGCGATCATGCGCGCAGGATCGGGGAGCGGGGCCTGACCCTGCACGAGCAGGGCGCCGGCGATGCCGCACACCGGGGTTAGCTCTCCTCTGCTGGATGGGGTGTCATGATCGGCGGTCCCTCAGGCGGCGCGCTTGCGCTCGATGAAGGCGGCGATCCGGTCGATGGAATCCAGGTTGTCGGGATGCAGCTCCTCGTCCTGAACCGTGATGCCGTACCGCTCCTCGAGGTGCATCACGAGCTCGAGCGCGCCGGTGGAGTCCAGGATCCCCCGCGCCGTCAGGGAGTCGGCATCACCGAGGGAGGAATCGTCCCGCGTCAGCAGAAAGTTTTCCAAGATGAATTGCCTGAGCTCCGCGCGCAAAGTCATGCGAACCGATCCCTTTCACCCCCTGGACGGTAAGTATATGCTCGGGCCGCATATGCTCAAGGAATTCTGTCACGCTCCCGCGCCGACGCCCTCGGAGGCCCTCGCGTGGCCGAGAAACCCCTGAAAGCCCAACGCCTGCTGCATGAGAGCCTGTTGCAACGCGGCGACCCGGATGCGCGGGAGAGAGCCGCGTTGGTTGCCGACGGACGCGCCCATACCTTCGGGCAGCTCCTTGACGCTGCGCAGCGGATGGCCGGCGCATTGCGCGCCCGCGGCGTCGGCCGGGGCGATCGGGTCGCCATCTACCTGGAGAACTGCGCGACCTGCGCCGCGGCGATCTTTGGCACGCTGATCGCCGGCGGTGTCTTCGTCCTCGTCAATCCGCAGACCAGGGCGGGCAAGCTGCGGTTCATCCTCGAGGACTGTGGCGCGCGCGCGCTGGTCACGGACAGCGCGCTTCGGCCGGCGTTCGAGGAGGCGCTTCGGGGGCTCGAGGCGCCCCCGGCGCTGCTGTGCGCGGGCGAGGCGAAGGGCGCCGACTCGCTCGAGGCCGCCCTCGAGCGCACACAGCCGCTGGCAGAGCCCGTGCCGGTGATCCCCCTGGATCTCGCCGCGATCCTCTATACCTCGGGCAGCACCGGCAGTCCGAAGGGCGTCATGCAGACGCACCAGGCGATGGTGTTCACCGTCGGCAGTCTCATCGAGTACCTGTGCCTCACGCAGGACGAGCGGATCCTCTGTGTGCTGCCGCTGTCGTTCGATTACGGCCTGTACCAGCTCCTCATGGCCGTCGCGCTCGGGGCCTGCCTGGTGCTCGAGCGGTCCTTCACCTTCCTCGGCCAGGTGCTAGGCCGCATGCGCGAGGAGCGCGTGACGGTTTTCCCGGGCGTGCCGACGATCTTCGCCACCCTGCTCGCCGCCCACCGGCGCGCGCCCCTCTGCTTCCCCTCGGTCGCACGCCTCACCAATACCGCGGCGGCGCTGCCGGAGCCGTTCGTGGGCGGCCTGCGCGAGGTCTTCCCCCATGCGCGGATCTACAAGATGTACGGCCTCACGGAGTGCAAGCGCGTGAGCTACCTGGACCCTGGGCTCATCGACGCCAAGCCGGGCTCGGTGGGCAAGGCGATCCCGGGCACCGAGGTCTACCTGCTCAGCGAGGAAGGCAAGCCGGTCCCGCCCGGCGAGACCGGTATCCTCTACGTCCGCGGCCCGCACGTCATGGCCGGCTATTGGAACCGGCCGGATCTCAGCGCAGAGATGCTCAAGCCCGGCAAGCTCCCCGGCGAGCGGGTGCTGTGCACCCACGACCTCTTTCGCATGGACGAGCAGGGCTTTCTTTACTTCGTCGCACGGACCGACGACATCATCAAGACCCGGGGCGAGAAGGTGAGCCCGGTCGAAGTGGAAACTGCCCTGCACCGCATCCCCGGGGTGCGCGAGGCAGCCGTCGTCGGCGTTCCCGATCCGCTGCTCGGTGAAGCGGTGCGGGCGTACGTGGTTGCGGATTCCGGCTTGACCGCGCACTCCATTCGCGCCACGAGCGCGAAGCATCTCGAATCATACATGGTGCCCACCCAAGTGATCCTGTGCGAGAGCCTGCCGAGAACCTCGAATGGCAAAGTCAACAAAAGACGGCTGGCGGAACAACCACCTCCGGCAGCCTCATCGCAAGCGAGCCACGCACGATGACTGAAGTGTGCCTTCATTCCAAGCTCTTCAATTCTTCGATGTCAGGGGTACAGTTGTGAAACCCGCCACCGACTCCGCAACGGCGAGCACCGGCCGCCCGTTATCGGCACACAGCCCAATCCCGGCCTCCTCCCGCCTGGCATTACCGCGGACCGGCGCTATCATGACCAGACCTCTGAAAAATCTCGTCCGAGCCCTTTTTGGACCCGCTGGCTCGTGGAACCTCAAAAACCCGTCGCGCCGTGCTTCTGCAGATCTCGCTTCTCGACTTCAGGACGCACTCGCCCGGGTTTCCCCGGAAACCCGGGAATGTGACGAACAACCGATATTCCTGCTTTCGGCAGGGTGGCGATCCGGCTCCACATTGCTGCAACGCATGATCATGGAGCACAACCGGGACATTCTCATATGGGGCGAGCCCTTCGACCACTCGAACATCCATGACTGCATGGCAAACCAATTCCGCTGCTTCACGGCCCAGTGGCCATTCGAGCGCTTTTTCCTCTCAAGACGCGACGACAAGAACCTGTCAGATGAATGGGTCGCAAACCTGTACCCGGACGTCGACTATCTGGTAAAGGCACATCGCCGATTCTTCGATAGCGTTTACGGAGAGCAGGCCCGGGCGACCGGCCGAAACCGATGGGGTATCAAGGAGGTGCGGCTGACGATCGATCACGCGATGTATTTCCGAGCCCTTTACCCTAAATGCAAGATCCTGTTTCTGTATCGTCATCCGCACGATGCCTATCTGTCGTTTCGCCGCCTCGAAGCACGTTGGTTCCGGAGCTGGCCTGATGACCTGCTCAGCACCCCATACGAATTCGGTAGGCACTGGGCCGAAATGACCCACAGTTTCGTTGAGGGACACCGCAGTGCGGGTGGCCTGTTGATTCGCTACGAAGACCTCGACAATCCCGCGGACGTCGAACGGCTATCGAAGTATCTCGGCTGGCCCGTTTCCCGTTCGTCCACTCTTCAGCGGCGCGACATCGGGGACTCGCGCGGAACACCCGCAAATCTGTCCTGGCCGGACAGAGCCATTTTGGACTTCGTGACACGCAAAACTCAAAAGACCGTCGGATACTAAGCGCCGTGCCCCACCAGCCGATGAACCACAACGCAAAATCCATCTTGATGATATTCCCCCTCGCTCCGTGGCCAGCGCGGCAAAATGGGATTTCGATCAGGTATTACCCGCTCCTCGAGTCGTTGTCGCGAAGACACGCTGTAGACGTATTCGTGCACAGTGAGCCCCGGAATACGATACCAGAGGACCCTGTCGTACGGACACTCCGGAGGGTCTCCATTCAACACCTCAACGGGAATCCGCCGACACTCGCCGATCGACTCCTCACCATCATCGAGATGCTGTCGCCGTTCGGGCGCCCGTATCAGTTCGCGCGATATCACTCGGACATCGTACTGCGCCAACTCCGCGAGTTTGTAACCGGACAGCGATATGATTCGGTTCTTTGGGTGATGCACGAGCATCGGCAGCTTCTCTCTCGGTTGAAATCGCAATTAGACGGAGCCCGCACTGTTTACGACAGCATCGACTCGCCGTACCTCCATTACTCGAGAGAACCGCCGCCAGGCGGCTTGATGAGCATCTACCGCGCCTTTGATCTGTGGAAGACGCGCCGGTGGGAATTGAGCCTCCTGAAAGGAGTGGATGCCGCCGCCTATATTTCAGCCCCCGACTCCGCAGCTTCAGCGGACGGCAAAGCCGCTCACGCAGAAGTGATCCCGAACGGGATCTATCTTGAGGGTGAAACGTTATCCGCTTCGGCAAAGCAAACGGCACCACTGATTGGATTCTTGGGGAACATGGGTTACCGCCCAAATGTACGCGGCTCCCTTCTTCTTTACGAAAAGGTGTTCCTGCCCCTGAAGACGGAGTTCCCCGACCTGAAACTGATGATCATCGGCCGCTCACCCGTCGATAAAGTGAGGGCCTTATCCGGCCCAGACGTGGAAGTGACAGGTACCGTAGACTCCATCTGGCCGTACATCGCGCAAGTCAATGTCTTCGTCTACCCCATGGTCGCCGGCGCCGGGTTGCAGAACAAGATCATGGAAGCCATGCATGCCGGAAAACCGGTCGTGACCACGGAGATTTGCCTGAAAAGCATCGGCGCGCGCGAGGGTGAGGAAATCCTGGTTGGCCGTACTGAGGAGGAGCTGCGCGGCCATACGCGCACACTACTGAAGAACCCGCAATATGCATACGAACTCGGGATGCGTGGTAAAGCGTACGTCGATCGTACCTTCGACATGTCGCATGTGCTGGAGCGCTTCGAGCATTTCTTGTTCGACGATTCAGCGGCCTGAGTCGCGTGAGTTCCGCGGGAAAACAAAGCCCGTGACGCCGTCAATAACGGTCATCATACCCGCACATAACCAGGAACATTGCATTGGCAAGCGCATCGCATCCGTCAGCAGAACCGGATGGCCACCCGAGCAACTTGATATTCCGCTCTCATATTCAGAAGACCTCAAGCCGATCCAATGAACAGCGCCCACCCACGCTCCACGACCCCATACGTATCGGTAATCATACCGGCACACAATGAAGAGCGACACATTGGGAAATGTATCGATTCCGTAATGAAAACGGGCTGGCCGCGCGAAATGCTCGAGTTATTGGTCATAGACCACTCCTCAACGGATCGCACCGCAAAATTGGCACATGCGGAGGGCGCCCGAGTGCTATCTGTCTCCACCGGAAAGATAGGATCCGTCAGAAATGCCGGCCTTGCCGCCGCGAAAGGCGAATACGTCGCCTACGTCGATGGAGACTGCTCCGTCCCGGCAACATGGCTGCAGGCCGCAATCGGTCTTCTTCAATCGGATGAAAGCATAGGGGCAGTAGGCGGGCCGTGCCTGTCACCTACTGACGGCACATGGGTCGAGAGATCCCTCGCCCCTAGCAGTATTGAACCTGGCTTGGCGAGGCGCGTGAAGGCCATCGCAACCTCCAGTTTCATCGCACGAACGTCGCTACTTCGCGACATAGGGGGATTCGACGAGTCGTTGATTTCCGGGGAAGATGACGACATGTCAAACCGGATTCGCTCCCGAGGACTTGCCCTTGTATCCACCTCGGACTGCCACATCGTTCACCATGGATATCCGCAGACTTGGCAGGATGTGCTAACAAAGGAAATCTGGCACGGCAGCCACCACATTGAAGTCAGAACAGAATTCGATTTGACCTTGATTCTGACTTTCTTCTTTTTGCTCGCATCCATCGCCGTCCTTGCTCTGACCCTGATCCCCGCGCTATCGCCGGGCCCGAAGTCATTTTACGGGCTTGGCGTCAGCCTGATCCTTCAGCTCGTCGCCCCCAGCCTTCTCGCCGCAAAGCGCCTCCGCCAATCCCCGCGCGACTGGCGCCTGATTCCCCAGCTGCTCGCGGTCGGATATGCATATTTCATCGGGCATTCCGTCGGGGTCCTTGCCAACCTGTGGCGAAGCGCCACGTCACACTTGCAGAGACGGGCCGCCACTGGCCCGGATTCCTGAGAACTCCCGGAAGAATTCCTTGTCCAAGGAATCGCCCTACAGGATCCTTCTCTGTCAAGGTACCCGACGCGAAAGCACATAGTCCGAATCACGCCTGATCGCGGTAGGGACGCACATTACTGAACGCCCCCCGCACAGATCCGAGCGGGCCCGATTCGGGCACTCGGCTCCCACCGAGGGTGGTTGACGG
>JAJYUA010000054.1 GCA_021792755.1 Pseudomonadota bacterium | reverse complement strand
AGAAGGCGAAGAACGTGAGATAGGCGCCGTAGCCGAGCAGGAGGAACTCGAAGTGGTGGTGCCACATCCGGAAATATCCCTCGAGCGTGCGCTGGTAGGTGTCGAGCAGATAGTGGTTCGAGGCGATACCGCGCCCCGCGTGCACGTGCTCGAGCGGCTCGAATTCCGGCAGGGCGGGCTGCGGCAGCGCCTCGGCCTCGCGGATGAGGGCGAGCATCTTGCCCTTCCACTGCGCGTAGAGCCGCTCCCAGTTCTCGTAGTAGTAGAACGCGCGCTTCTGGAACTCCTCGGTGCGGCGAGCGATCTGCCGCGGATCGGTGACGGCGTTGCCGCCGATGTACACCCGGCCGTTGATGATCCGGTGGTCGATGCCGAGTGTCGTCGGCAGGCAATGCACGCGGGTGTTGGCCGCCCCGAGGGCGCAATAGGCGGCCTCCGCCGTGACCATGTCGAAGCAGGACATGGGCTCGGGAAAGTGCATGGAGTTGTAGAACCAGAAGCGCTCGTCGTCGCCCTTGCCGAACTGCACCGTATACGGATACGCCGCCTGCGCCCGCCCGGTACCCGCAATCACCTTCAGTGAGCTCGGCAGCGGAAAGCCTTGCGGCGCCTCTTGCCTGTTCATGTGCAGACCCCCTCACGGCACCGCGGCCCGCCGCGGATGCCTCATTGATACGGGGGAATCTAGCGTCGCTGCGCGGCCTGCCGCGCGGACGGCAGTGCAAGGCAATCGGCTCAGAGCGCAAGCGCCCGCACTCTTGCGCGCCAGTGCGCTGCCGTCACAACCTACTAGGAAGCGCTGGATCGGGGCTCCTGCCCCGCCCAGCGCCGTTGAGCCAAAAAGCGTGGTTTTTGGCTCAACGTCCGCCACCTGCGGCGGCGGGGCACACTCCCTGTGCCTGGGCAGCCGCTCGTGCCGTGTCATGACTCGGGGTGGACCGGCGTACAGGGGCAGCTACTGGCTAGGAAGCGCTGGATCGGGGCTCCTGTCCCGCCCCGCACGGTTTTGAACAAACAGCCTGGTTTTTGCCCAAAACCCGGCCATCGGCGGCGGCGGGGCACACTCCCTGTGCCTGGGCAGCCGCTCGTGCCGTGTCATGACTCGGGGTGAACCGGCGGTCGATGGGAACCGATTGACTCGAGGCCGCTTTCGTAGCAGCCGGAACCAAATCCGCCCAGAGCCGCCGGCACCTGGCCGTTGCCCCGAGCGAGCGTCGGTGCGGAGGTAGGCCCGCTTACCCGAGGCGCAATGCCGCGAGGGCGTTCTCCTTGAGGATGAGCTCGTGCACTTCCGGCTTGAACGGCGCCTCCTTGAAGTCCTTGATCCAGCGCTCGGGGCTGATCAGAGGGAAATCCGAGCCGAAGAGCATCTTGCGCTTGAGCTGCGAGTTGGCGTACTGCACCAGCTGCGGCGGGAAGTACTTTGGCGACCAGCCCGACAGGTCGATGTAGACATTCGGCTTGTGCAGGCACACCGAGAGCGCCTCGTCCTGCCAGGGCCAGGAGGGATGCGCGATGATGACGGTCATGTCGGGAAAGTCCGCCGCAACGTCATCGAGGTGGATGGGGTTGGAGTACTTCAGGCGCAGCCCCCCGCCGCCCGGCATGCCGGTGCCGATGCCCGAATGGCCGCTGTGGAAGATCGCGGGCAGATTGTGCTCGGCGATGACCTCGTAGAGCGGGTAGGCCAAGCGGTCGTTGGGAAAGAACCCCTGGGTCGTGGGATGGAACTTGAAGCCCTTGATGCCGTAGTCCTTGATCAGCCGGCGGGCTTCGCGCACGCCGAACTTGCCCTTGTGCGGATCGATGCTCGCGAACGCGACCATGATGTCGCTGTTGGCCTGCGCCGCCTCGGCGACCTCCTCGTTCGCTATCCGCCGGGCGCCGACCTCGCTCTCGGAGTCCACCGTGAACATCACCAGTCCGATGCGGCGCTCGCGGTAATAGGCAATCGTCTCGGCGATCGTCGGGCGCTTGCCCGACTTGAAGTACTTCGATGCCGCCTCCTCGTATTGCCTCCACACCTCGTCGGCGGGCTGGCGGCAGGAGACCTCGGCGTGGGTGTGCACATCGATGGCGACCAAATCTTGTATGTTCATGGCGTCTCTCGCAGGCGGTACGGACGGTTTCTGACCTACCAGCACGCACGCTTCCCTGCCCCCTGCTTCCGGCCGGCACTTCCGTGTGCCGGCATCCGGGCGGATTGGGTGCACGTTAAGTGCACCCAATCCGCCCTCACCCTCAGCGCTGTCACGCGCGGTGCTCCCGGCTCCAGTCGGCGAGCGTTCGCCCCTCCTCGACAAGCCGACTGAGCAGCGGCGCCGGCTCCCAGTGCAGGGGACCGAACTGCTGGCGGTACTTCAGCATGCCGTCACGAAGCGTCTTCAGACCGATTGTGTCGGCGTAGAACATCGGACCGCCGCGATATCGGGGAAAGCCGTAGCCGGACGTCCAGACGACATCGATATCGCCCGCGCGCAGCGCCACGCCCTCCTCCAGGATGCGCAGGCCTTCGTTCATCAGCGGAAACAGGCACCGCTCGAGCATCTCTTCCTCGCCGTGCCGGCGCTGGGGCACCCCGAGCGCGGCAGCATGCCCGCGCAGAATGGCGAGCGCTTCGGGATCATCGTGCCGCGTGCGATCACCGGGCAGGTACTTGTAATACCCCATCCCGCTCTTCTGACCGAGGCGACCGGCCGCATGCAGGGCGAGGTCGGCCTGGTAGTACGTCGGGTCGGGCGGGTATTTATCGGCGTTCGACTTGTGCACGTTGACACCGACGTCTATCCCGGCCATGTCGAACACAGCCAGTATGCCCATGGCCATGCCGAAATTCTCCAGCGCCGAGTCGACCTGCCGGGGCGTCGCACCCTCGAGCACCATGCGCTGGGCTTCGCGCGCATAGCCTTCCATCATGCGATTGCCGATGAAGCCGTAACACACCTTGGCGAGCACCGGCGTCTTGCGCAGCCGCTTCGCCAGATCCATGGCCGCGCCGATGGTCTGAAGCGAGGTCGCTTCGGCCCGCACCACCTCGAGAAGCGGCATGACGTGCGCGGGGGAGAAAAAATGCAGCCCGATCACATCCTGAGGCCGGCCGGTTGCGGCGGCGATCTCGTTGATGTCCAAAGTGGAGGTATTGGTCGCCAGGATGGCGCCAGCCTTGGCGATCGAATCGAGGCGCGCGAAGATCTCCCTCTTGAGCTGCATCTGCTCGAACACGGCCTCGACGAGGACATCGGCGTCGCGCAGCGCCTCGTAGTCCCTTGCGTCGCTGATGAGCGCCAGCCGCTCGTCCCGCTGCCGCTCGCTGATGCGCCCGCGTTTGAGCATCGAGGCATACAGGTCCGCGATGGACTTGCGCCCGCGCTCGAGGGCGTCCTCGCTCGCATCGAGCAGCGTGACCGGCACCCCTGCGTTGGCAAAGGACATGGCGATGCCGCCGCCCATGGTCCCGGCGCCGACGATCCCGGCGCGGCGGATTGCCCGCGGCGCGCCGGGCGCAAGACCCGGGATCTTGCGCGTCTCGCGCTCGGCAAAGAACACGTGTATCTGAGCCTTCGCCTCCACGGTCGCCTTCGAGCGGTTGGCGATCTGCTCCTCGGTCCGCAGGCCCTGCTCGAAAGGCTCCGTCAGAGCGGCGCTGACCGCTTCAATGGCACTGAAGGGCGCCACGCGGTGCGGGAACTGGCGCTTCGCCTTTTCCTTCAGCCGCTCGATGATCTGCGGCGTCGCGGTCGCCGGATCCACGGCCCGATCGCAGGTGCGCCGCGGCCCCTTGCCGGCCGCGACCACAGCGCGGGCGTAGGCGAGCGCCGCTTCCCGCAGCGGGCCCTCGCTCACCTGATCGACGAATCCCAGCTCGAGCGCGCGCGCAGCATCCACCGGACGGCCGCTGAAGAGCAGCTCGAGCGTCTGCTCGAGCCCGATCAGCCGGGGCATGCGCTGCGTGCCGCCCGCTCCGGGAATGATGCCGAGCGTCAGCTCCGGCAGGCCGAGGCGGCTGCCGGCCGCGGCGATGCGATAGTGACACGCGAGGGACAGTTCGAGCCCACCGCCGAGCACCGTGCCGTACAGAGCGGCGAGGAGGGGGCGCGGGAACTGCTCCAAGCGGCGAAACAGGTCGCGGTACTCGGCCTCCCGCGGCGGCCCTGAGAATTCCCCGATGTCGGCGCCCGAGCAGAAGGTGCTGCCCTCGGCCGTGAGCACGACGGCACGGACGCCATCGAGCGAGCCGATTTTCGTGAGCGCCTCGCTCAAGCCCGCCCGCACCGCGGCGCTGATCACATTGACGGGCGGATTGCAGATCGTGACGACGGCAATGCCGTCCTCGACGGAGAACGAAACCACGTCCTGGCTCATCGGAGTGTGACTCCCCGCGGCATTCGCAAACAGGCGGTCAAAGGGTCTCGAGCTTGCGCAGCAGGCCGATGAGCTGCGTGCGCCCGGCCTCGCCGAGGCAGGCCGTGATCCGCTTCTCCAGGCGCTCGTGCAGCGCCAGCGCCCTCGCGAGGACTTCGCGACCGTGGCAAGTCAGTCGCAGCGCATTTGACCTTCGGTCCGCCGGCAGCACCTCGCGTATCGCGAGCCTGTCGGCCTCGAGCGCATGGAGCAGCGGCGTGAAATTCGCGCGCTGGACGGCGAGTGCCGCACAGACATCCGACTGCGTCAGCCCGGGGTTGCGGGCAATCACGACCAGCACCGACAGCTCCCCCGCAGTGAGCCCGATCTCGCGCAGCGCGAGCTCGAAGCCGGCGAACACCGCCAGCTGGGCGCGGCGCAACCGGTAGCCGATGAAGCCGCCGAGCGGCCCGAGGTCCACCGCCGCGGGCGCCGCCTGGCGAGCAGCGCCTGGCGAAGGTCGGGCCGCTTTCGCGCGCGCCGTGCGTGTTCTCACCGGGCCTCTCATGACGAGCGTCTCCGCTTTGGGCGCGCGCCGCGCCCAAAGCGCCGGGCGATCCCCGCCCCGAGGGGGCTGAGGGGCGCATGGCCAGCACCGTCTCGGCGGCCGTGCAAAGATGTCCGCAGAAACTCCGGTCGCCCGTCTCATACGCGCCGGAGCGCCCCTGCGGCATCCGACTCAGTTGTTATTTAGCATAACTAATTATCCGGCGCAACCTCCCCCCCCCCCCCCCCCCGCAGGCTCGCGCAGGAGCCCCGCAAGGCACGAGCGCCCCTTAAGCCGCGACACCGAGCGCCGCCGCTCCTCCTACAGTGAAATCGCCGTTCGCTGCCGAGCGAAATCAACGGCCACTATATGCATTCTCGATGTCTCATATCTCAATTTGCGACTTCTGAAACGGTTGCGGACCGGCTACCGTCTGCCCACCCTCGAAGCCGCCGAGCGCGCCCCGCCGGCCTGCGCAGCCAAGAGAGAGACGGATGAGTCAGAACGTCGGTCAATGTGAGACTGTTGCGATGGCAGAGGATCCGCTAGGCGCGCTGCGGCGCGAGCTCGTCGAATTCGTGCGCCGGGCCTCGACGGAGATCTCGACCCACGACGAAAATGTGTTGGAAAAACTGACGCGGTGGCTGCCCGCGGGCATGGCGGTGTATGTGGCGCACACGCCGAAAACCTCCATCGAGGAGGTGGTGCGGGTAGCGATCAAGGTGCAGTCCTCAGGCTTCAGCGCCTGCCCGCACCTGGTCGCGCGCAGACTGCCGAGCGAGAAGGCCCTGCGAGATGCGCTGGCGCGCCTGCGCGAGCACGACATCGAGCAGGCGCTGCTGGTTGCCGGCGATCTCGATCCGCCCCTCGGTCCCTTCGCGAGCACGCTCGAGGTGATGGCTTCAGGGGCCTTGCAGCAAGCGGGCATGAAGCGCATCGGGGTGGCGGGACATCCGGAAGGACACCCCGCTGTGGGTCAGGCGGAGCTGCTCTCCGCGCTGCGTTACAAGCAGGATTTCGCCGCTCGCTCCGGCATCGCCGTGCACATCGCCACCCAATTCAGCTTCAACCCGGAGGGGATCTGCGCCTGGGATCGCATGCTCACGCAGGAAGGGATCACGCTGCCGGTGCACGTGGGCATGGCAGGGCCGACGCCGTTGGCCAAGCTGCTGCGATTCGCCCTGCAGTGCGGCATCGGCACCTCGATGAGCTCGCTCATCAAGAGCAAGGGCGCCGTCGCCGGCCTCACCGGCTTTGCCGCCAGCCCCGACCAGGTGCTGCTCGGACTGGTGCGCGGCCGCGCCGCCCATGGCGGATCCCGCCTGGCTCAACCGCACGTGTATGCGTTTGGCGGCGCTTTGGCGACGGCCGAATGGTTGCGCGCGGTCATGGAGGGTGCCTTCGAGCTCACGCCGGACGGCGCAAGATTCACGCTCCGCTCCTGATCGGACCATCGTCTGAAAAAACCGATCTCACAGCGGCTTTCCCGTGTCCACCACGAGCATCGACAAGCCGGCGCCGGTTCGCGCCGAGCAGGCACCCACGGCTTCGAGCGCCGCGCTCGCGGTGACCCGACCGCCGCTTTACATCCTGACCACGACCTGTCCGGACACCACCGGGATCGTGGCGGCGATCGCGGGGTTTCTCGCCGAGCACAACGCCACGATCACCGAGGCGCAGCACCATAACGATCCGGACGGCCGCACCTCGTTCATGCGCACGGTGTT
>JAJYUA010000033.1 GCA_021792755.1 Pseudomonadota bacterium | reverse complement strand
ATCGAAGACCCAGAGTCCAGGAACCAATCCACGGCAGGCTCACTGCGCTGCGCTGTGCAAGCCTCCGCGCACTCAGTGGGTCAGGAATTTTGAGCGGAACCGGGTCAGTTCTAATGAGCGTCGAGGGGTGTCACATGGCTACCGCTGAGAATACCGCGCCCGCCGGCGCACACTCTCCCGCCGTTCCCGAGTCCATCATTCGCGCCGCCGCCGAGGCGCCGTCCCCTCCCGTCTTCCTTGAGTTCGACGAGCTGCTCGAGACGCTGCTCAATCTTGTCAGCCACCTGAGGTGCGCCGATGGGGTGCTGTACGAGCTTCAGGTCGTCCCCGAGCCGCTGCGGGGCGCTGGTATCGTCCTTCACGACGCAGTCGAGAATCTCGCTGGGCTCCACAACCGCCTACAAGAGTGGCCCAGCAACGCCGATCGTGAGGCCCGCTACGCGGGCGCGACCGACGCGCACGCAACGTGGAGCGCCGAGCTGCCCGGGGCCGTGGCACAGAGTACCCATCCTTTCAGCAGGACCGCGCCCGGGAGCCGCAGGACCTGCAGGACCTGCTTGCGACCATCGAACGCGATCCGACCACGGAGGACAACGGCGTCACCACACTCGCGGTGCGCGAGGCGCATGCACTCCATCAGGCGCTGGATCGCGTGGCGCGACTCCGGGCGCTTGAGGCGCGGCCGTGACCGCTCCGGCCAAGTCCGGCGCCGTTGCGCCGAAGACCGAGGCGCGCGTCATGCGGGCCGCGATGGCCGCGCTCGAAGGCGATCAGCACGGCCGCTCCTTGTTCGCCCGGCTGCCCGGCGAGAGGCGCGCGAGCGCCAAGGCGGTGGGGCAGGCGAAGGCGCGGCTGACCGAGGCGGTCGCGCATCGGGTGCCGTCAAGTGCAGATGCGGCTCGACAGTCGGTGCGTCGGCGCACCGACGAGAGGTGCAGAGCCGCGTAGCGTAGCGGGATGGCAGGCAGGCGCGGGAGTCGAGTCAGATGAATCAGATCACGTCGTTTCTGGTATTTGTCTTTGTTGCCGCGGCGCTCACCGCGGGCTACTTCGTCGATCTGTATCTCGGGCTCGCACTCCTCGCTGTGGGCATCCTGATCGCCGCCTCGCTCAAAATGGCCAACGTCTGGCAGAAGTTCGTTATCCTGCGGTTCGGCAAGCTGCAGAGCGTCAGAGGTGCGGGACTGTTCGCAATCTTCCCGGTGATCGACTCGGTGGTTGCGATCATCGACACGCGCATTCAGACCACGGCTTTCAATGCCGAGCAGGCGCTGACGCGAGACACCGTACCGGTGAACGTCGATGCCATCGTTTTCTGGCACGTGCACGATGCGGAACGGGCCGCGCTCGCCATCACCGATTACCGGCAAGCCCTCGACCGGGTAGCGCAGACTTCGCTTCGCGAGATGATCGGCTCCTCGGTGCTCGCCAGTCTGCTGTCGGATCGCAAGCAGGCCGACGAGCAGCTGAAGATCGAGATCGCGGAGAAGACCGCTCCCTGGGGCATATCGGTGAGCTCGGTGGATATCCGGGACGTTGCCATTCCATCGGGCCTGCAGGACGCAATGTCTCGGCAGGCACAGGCCGAGCGCGAGAAGCAGGCACGGGTGATCCTCGGATCGGCGGAAGCGGCAATCGCGGACAGCTTCGTCGCCGCGGGAGACACGTACGCCGGCCATCCGATGGCGCTTCAGCTGCGAGCGATGAACATCATCTACGAGACCACCCTGGAGCGCGGCGCGACCATCCTGCTGCCGAGCTCGATGGTCGACAGCCTGAATCCGTCAAGCCGTATCCTGGGCTTGGCGATGGCCGGAAATGATGCGCTGAAGCAAAACGGCGCGGTCGAACCGGCGCAGCCGGCGGCGCTGGCGGGAACGCAATTTCCCGTGCGGCCGCCGGCATGAGGGCCGGGGGCGGCTGCGCGGTGCGCATCCGCCCGTATGTGCGGTACCGTACATAAGGCCGTGCCATTTTGAGTATAATATCCATACGCGGAGGCTTCGTACGGATAGCCGTTGTCCATAGAGACGCGGAACACCCCTAGGTTTGACAAGGCTGGCGATTTGCATGACCGACCCCCGCCGCTATTCTGAGAATCATCTTCTGGCTGCGCTGTCGCCGGACGAGTGCGCACGACTCTATCCGCTGCTGGAATTGATTCCGATGCCGCTCGGCGAGGTCCTGTACGAGTCCGGGGATGTGCTGCGTCATGTTTATTTTCCGCTCGACTCCATCGTTTCGCTGCTGTACGTGATGGAGGACGGTGCCTCGGCGGAGATCTCGGTGGTGGGCAACGAGGGCCTGATCGGGGTGGCGCTGTTCATGGGCGGCGAGACGACTCCGAGCCGGGCCATCGTGCAGAGCGCCGGGTACGCGTACCGGTTGGCCGGGCAGCGGCTCAAGGATGAGTTCCACCGCAACGGCGAGCTGCAGCTGCTGCTGCTGCGCTACACGCAAGCGTTGCTGACTCAGATGGCTCAGACTGCAGTCTGCAACCGGCACCACTCCGTCGACCAGCAACTGTGTCGCTGGCTGCTGTTGTCTCTCGACCGGCTGCCCAGCAATCAGCTGGCCATGACCCAGGAGCTCATCGCGAACATGCTCGGCGTTCGCCGCGAGGGCGTCACCGAGGCCGCCGGCAAGCTGCAGAAGCTCGGCGTCATCCAGTATGCCCGCGGCCGCATCACGGTGCTCGACCGGCCGCGCCTGGAGGAGCTGTGCTGCGAGTGCTACGCCGTGGTCAAGAAGGAGACCGATCGGCTGCTGCCGCCGCATCGGGCCCCGATCAACACCCGCCGCGGGGAGCGCCAGACCCCCGGCGCGCAGTCGAGCCCGTGAGGGGCGCAGCCGGGGCGGCGCAGGGCATCGGGCACGCCGGTCTGCTCAGGGCGCCATCGCATGGATCAGCGTGGGGATCTCGATCGTCGCGAAGTTCGAGAACGTGTCGCAGACCGCGTAGGGCAGGATGATGCGGCCTCCCTGGCGCATGGCGCCGCACGTGTACACGACGTTCGGGACGTAGCCCTCGCGGGCCGATCGCTCTGGTCGCAGCAGCGGCTCGGGCAGGCGGGCGAGCACCTTCGCGGGGTCCTGTTTGTCGAGCAGTACCGCTCCGATGCAATATCGTCTCATCGGCCCGACGCCGTGAGTGAGCAGCAGCCAGCCCTCCTCGAGTTCGATCGGCGATCCGCAATTGCCGATCTGGACGAATTCCCAGGGGAGTCGCGGCTCGAGCAGCGCAAAACCCTCCTCCCAGGAGTACAGGTCATCTGAGTAGATGAGGTAGAGGTTCTCGTTGTCCTGCCGCCCGATCATGGCGTAATGGCCGTTGATCTTTCTCGGGAACAGGGCCATGCCCTTGTTGCGCGCAGCCGCACCGGTCAGGCCCGTCATGCTGAAGCGCTCGAAATCGCTGGTCTCGAGCAGCTCGGAGCGGATCGACCTGCCGTTGTAGGCGGTGTAGGTCGCGTAGAAAGTCTTCCGGCCGCCGTCGTCGAACTCGACGAAGCGGGCATCCTCGATGCCGTTCGACTGGGCCTCGGTCACCGGGAAGATGACACGCTCGCTGATGTCGCCGTCGGGCTGGAATACCACCTCGATGCAGTCGCTGCGCATGCCGGGGAGTACCCGCTGCAGGTGGGGAATCGACGCCAGGCGCGCGGTGGGGTCTACGGTCACGGTACCGTCGGCGGCGAGCATTCCCGATCGGAAGGTGAGTGAGGACACATGGCCTTCCCCGACGGCCCGCAGGCTGAGGATGAAGCGGCGCTCGCCGCTCGCCACCCCGGACTGGTTCGGATGCGCGACGATGCTCGGATTGAACAGCGCCGCCGCCTCGAAGGAATACTCGTGCAGGAAGTAGGCGCCCACGAGTTGGCGTTGCACCTGCGTGAGGGGGCTGTGCACGGAGTGAACGACTTCCATGGCGTCGGCACGCGTCTCGAACGTCGCGAGCAGCCGGCGGTGACGGCCCTCGAAGTTCTCCAGCACCTCCATCAGCTGCCGGAAGGCGGTGTCGGGATCGAGAGCGAGGACCCGATCGACGATGTGCGTCACTCGCTTGGTGTCCGTCGGAGTGAGGTTGCGGGGCTCGGTGCTCGGCTTGAAATGGCGCATCACAACCCGCGTCGGGTCGGGGCTCAGGCGCAGCGTCTGGCGGTTCACTAGCGTGGGGGATGTCAAGGTGTCTCCGTATCGCTCGGCCGTCACGCGAAGCCATCGGCGTTGGCAGTGAGCTGCGGCGGGTGGATCGGGCGGGCCGCGCTCGAGCGGTCGAGCTGGCGCATATCGGCAAGACTGAGAAGATACGAGACGACGGATTCGCCTCCGCGGTTCTCGTTGGGGCGATCCGGATGCAGGCCGTCGCGGCAGCTGCCGGTGTCCGGGTCGACCAGCGGCAATGACAGATCGTTGTCGCCGAAGAACCATGCGAGCGCACGCTCCGCGTGCGCCCGCCAGGCCTCATCGCCGTCGGCTCGCCACGCAGCGAGGCACGCGGAGATCGAGGCCGCGGCTTCCAAGGGCTGCTGGTCGAAGGTGAGCGGCACCGCTCGCTTGGCGCCGAAGCTCATCGAGCCGACGGGCCTGAAGCAGCCTGCGGCCGCCGTCTGCAGGCTCATGAGCCAGCGCAGGGAGCGCAGGCCTGCGCGCAGGTGGTGCGGCATGCCGATCGCGTATCCGGTCACGATCAGCGCCTGCGGCAGGCGCGCGTTGTCATAAGCGAGCCCTTCCTCGAACCACTGCCAGTCGGCGCTCTCGACCGTCTCCATGAGCGCGAGCAGTCGGTTGGCGAGCAACTCCCGCATGTCCAGCATATCGGCGTGCCGCGCGACTGCGGCGCAGTACCCGTCCAGGCCGAGCAGCGCGAAACTCCAGGCGCGCGGCGAGAGAAAGGTCTCCACGATCGGCAGCGCCTCGGCGAACAAGGCCGCGGCCCAGCGCCGCCGCGCTTCCCCGGGATCGGCGCGGGCGCACTCCCCGAGGGCCCACAGCGCACGGCCGTGACTGTCCTCGGACCCCGGCCCGCCGTGCCAGCGCCGATCGAAGCCCATGAAATTGCGAAAGCGCTTGGTGGCGGGATTCCAGGCATGTTGCACGAATGCGGCGAACCGACTCGTCAAGGCTTCCGGCAGGGGCGACTCCCCGGCCCGCTCGAGGGCGCAGGCGAGCAGCAGGGCGCGCGCATTGTCGTCGGTGCAATAGCCGTGCGCTCGATCCGCCACGGAATGCACCGCATGCTGAAGCAGCCCGGTGTCATCGCACAGGGACAGCAGATGGCCGATCGGCGCGACCCGGACAGCCCGAGCGGCGCGACGATCGGCGCTGGCCTCCTGGTTCTTGCGTGGAGCGCGGCGCCCCCCCGTGCTGCGGCCGGTACTCTCGAACAGCGCGCGGTAGCGCTCGGCGATTCTCGGCCATATCGTCGATCTGCCTTCCGCATAGGCGCGCCGGCGCATGGCGAGTCGCCTGGGCCCGTCGCTCAGCAATGCGGCAGTCTCGCGGCCGAGCGCGGCGACATCGCCAAAGGGGACCAGCACGCCGCGCCCGTCTCTTAGCAGCTCGCGCGCGTGCCAATAGGGCGTCGAGACGACCGCCTTGCCCAGGCCGAAGCTGTAGGCCAGGGTTCCGGATGTCATCTGCGCCTCGTTGAGATACGGAGTGGCGTAGACGTCGCACATCGAGATGAACCTCAGCAGCGTCGCCTGATCGACGAATCGATCGAGAAACACGACATGGCTCTCGATTCCAAGCTCGCGCACCCGCGCCACGAGACTGTTCCGATAGGCCTCGCCTTGATCACGCACCAGATTCGGATGCGTCGCGCCGAGCACGACGTACACCGCCGCGGCGCAACTCCTCAAGACTTCGGGCATCGCGTCGATCATCACCTCGACACCCTTGCTGGGCGAGAGCAGGCCGAAAGTGAGGATGACCGGATGGCCTGTGAAGCCGAGCGCGCACTTCGCCTCATCGGGCTCGACGAACGCGCCATCCGGAGTGCCGTGCGGAATGACCTCGATCTTCCCGGCCGCGATTTCGTATACGCCGCGCAGCAAATCCCGGCCCTTCTCGGCCATGACGATGACCCGCGCGGAAGCCTCGACAATCTCGCCGAGGACGCGCCGCTGCGCCGGCGTCGGCCGCTCGAGCACGGTATGGAATGTGGTGACGAGCGGCATCGTCAGCCGCGCGGTCAGCGCCGTGATGTACCCGCCCGCCTCGCCGCCGAAGATGCCGAATTCGTGCTGCAGAGACACGATTTCGCAGCGCGCGCGGTTCAGGATGTCGGCTGCGACCTTGTAGTCCTCGATCCGCCGATCATTGATCTGAAAGCACACGGCGGGCGGGTAGTCGTAGGCGTGCCCGTGGTCGGTCATGGCGACGATGCCGCATCGCTCGTGCGGCGGCAACTTCTCGAGGGACTGCTGCAAGTCGGTCGTGAAGGTGGCAATGCCGCAGCGGCGCGGCAGAGAATTGCCAACCAGGGCAAATCGCCCGAGGGGGCTCACGGTGTCTCCTCGGCGCGGACGGCGTGACTGACGGGCGCCGACCCGATTGGCACGGGGATCCGGGACGCGCCGCCGGCCGGATCAGGCACGCGCATGCCGTTCATGCGCCGGAGCAGATACGGCGCCGGAGCGGAACGAGCATACGCGACGAGGCACTGAAGGCGGTTCGCTCCAACTTCGATGCGGGCCGGCTCGCTCTCGAGAAAGACGGCATTGCCCGCTTCGGCCTCGATCGAGTCCACCCGCGCCGCGCCGGCGAGAATGAACAGCCAGGTCTCCGCGGCAGCGCTCAGTTCCCGCACCACCCCGGGCGCGAGCGTCATGCGCTCGAGCACGAAATGCGGACTGGCGACGAGCAATGTTCTGGACGCGGTCAGCTTGCGCGGGCAGGTGTGCCGCTCGCACTGACGGGCGCTCGCAGCCGCCACTGCCATATCGATGTGAAGCTCGCGCCGCCTGCCGTAGTCGAAGAGCCGGAACGTCGCGTCAGTTCTTTGCTGGATCTCGACGATGACCAGCCCCGCCCCGATGGCGTGGATCGTGCCCGGAGGCACGAACGTGCAGTCCCCGGCCCGCACCGGGTGCCATTGAACGCACTCGGCGATCGTGCCGTCGCGGATGCATGCCCGCAGCTGAGCGGAGCTCAGCTGTTGCTTCAATCCCACGGCTACGCGGGCATCCGCGGTGGCGGAGAGGACGTACCACGCCTCGTACTTGCCGTGCACCAGCCCGATCGTGCGCGCGAGCGCCTCATCCGGATGCACCTGAATCGACAGCGGCTCGTCGGTGAAAATCAGTTTCAGCAGCAGCGTCGGCGCGGGTGCCGACGGATCGGCGCGCTCGAACCAGGCTTCCCCGATCGCAGCCTGTGGGTCGTGATAGACGTTCCACGGCCTCAGGTCGGTGCGGCCCCAGGGCTTGGGTATGATGTGAATGCGGGCCTGTTCGACCGCCATGGGGGTCTCCTGGTTGACGAAGCCGGAACCGAACAAGCGCAATAACCTCCCGCCGGTGATCCCCGGAAGAATGCCGATGAGGCAGCCATCTCGGCCGGCTTGACGCTTTCGCCGGCGATCACGCCGGCAATGAGCCCCGGCAGGATCCACGGCAGCAGTGGCATGAGGAACTCCGGCTGTGAGGCGGCCGGGTGAAGGTCACGCAGCGGCACGCATCTCTCGAGTGCATTGACAGCCTGCCTGCGCATCCCGGCCGTGTCGGTGCGCAGGCGCACAGAGTGCAGACGATCGGGCGTCTATAATGCTTGCGGGGATACGAGCGATGAGCGCCGGATACCGGCGCGATCCGATCGAGGAGTGGCACGCCATTGTTCACGTTGGAGCACAGCAAGGCCGCATACCGAGTGGACTTCGCAGTCCTGGGCGGCGCTTCCGTCGGTCTTGCGGCGTTGCTGCTGATGGCCCCGGACGCACGGTTGATCGAGAATGTCGCGTATGCCGCACTCGGGCTTGCCGGCTGGACCTTCATCGAGTACGGCTTGCATCGGTTCCTTCTGCACGGCGTGAAGCCGTTCAGCACGTGGCACGCGGAGCATCACCGGCGGCCTGCGGCGCGGATCTACTCGCCCACGGTCGTCAGCGTCGCTTCTATCGCGGTGTTGATCTATCTGCCCACGTGGCTTGTTCTCGGTCCGTGGCCGGCTTGCGCGCTCACGTTCGGGGTGACGGCCGGCGATTTCGCCTACTCGGTCACCCACCACGCGGTGCACCACTGGGGTGCCGGAGGCCGCTGGCTCGGGCGGCGCAAGCACTGGCACGGACTGCATCACGCCTGTCCTCTCGATGACACCGGACGGCCCGGATATTACGGCGTGACGTGCACGTTCTGGGACCGTGTCTTGCGAACCGCCCTGGCGCGCAGCGGACACGGCGGGGTGCGCGGCTACCGGGCCGCGCGCACGATCGACATCTGAGCGCGCACGCCCGCGCCCCGCACGGGCCTACTGGACGTTCGCGGTGTCCTGAGCGTGCCCTGCAGGCGGCGGTGCCGGATTCAGCCAGAGCCCGTCAGGGCCTACGAGCCGCGCGGCCTCCTGCGGTCCCCATGTGTCCGCTTCGTACGGATACAGCGGCGCCTGGTCGCCGAGGATCGGCTCGACCACGCGCCACTGCGCCTCCACGAAGTCCTCGCGTGCGAAGAGTTGGCCTATGCCGCGCAGCGCGTCGCCCAGCAAACGCTGGTAGGGCGGCAGATTGGCCGCGCCGCCACGCGTGAGAGTCAGCTCGACGTCCTTTCCCACCATGCGCTCGCCCGGTTGCTTCACACGCAAGCCGAGGCCGATGTCGATGTCGGGACTGATGCGCATGCGCATGTGGCTGGAAACCGGGCTCACGTGCTCTGCGAAGGTCTCTCGCGGCGGTCTGCCGAACTCGACCCACACCTCGGTGGCGGTGAGCGGCATCTTCTTGCCGGCACGCAGGTAGACCGGCACATCGGCCCACCGCCAAGTGTCGATATGGAGGCGGACTGCGACGAAGGTCTCGGTCGTCGAGCCGGGGCGCACGCCGGGCACCGAGCGATAGCCGGCGTACTGGCCGCGCACGATGTCTTCGATCGCAATCGGACGCACCGCCTTCAGCAGCCGGACCTTCTCGTCTCGTACCGCCTCGAATTGCTCACCCGTCGGCGGATCCATGGTGAGTATCGCGAGAACCTGCAACAGATGGTTTTGAACCACGTCGCGCACCGCGCCGGTTCCGTCGTAGAACTGGCCGCGGTCCTGCACTCCGCTGCCTTCGGCCATGGTGATCTGGATGCTGCGCACGTAGGTGCGATTCCAGATCGGCTCGAACATGGGATTGCTGAAGCGGGTGTAGAGAATGTTCTGCACCGGTTCCTTGCCGAGGTAATGATCGATGCGAAAGATGGCTTGCTCCGGAAAGCACCGATGCAGGATCGCGTTCAGTTCGACGGCGGAGGCCAAGTCATGGCCGAACGGCTTCTCGACCACCACCCGACCGTTGGCGGCGCAGCCGCTCGCGGCGAGTCCCTCGACCACCGTCGCAAACAGAGCGGGCGGAATGGCAAGGTAGTGCAGCGGCCGCTGCGCCGCGCCCAGCTCTTGGCGCAGGCGCGCAAAGGTCGCCGGGTCCGCGTAATCCCCGTCCACATAGCGCAGCAGACCCAGCAGTTTGCGCAACGTATCCGGATCGGCCCCGCCGTGGTGATCGAGGCTGTCCCTGGCGCGTGCCCTGAATTGCTCGAGTTGCCAGCCGGCCCTCGCCACACCAATGATCGGGACGTCGAATCCCTCGTCGCGGATCAAGCCCCGCAGCGCGGGAAATATCTGCTTGAAGGCGAGATCTCCGGTCGCGCCGAAAAAGACCAATGCATCCGAAGATTGCTCTGCCATCACCTCATCCTCCGTTGTGGCCGAATTCACCATGCGCCGTCGCGAAGCCACCGCCGCGAGGCCTGCCGGCACTCGCTGGGTCGAGCTGATCCGGCCGCAATACCCGCAAGACCAACCTCCCGGCGCGAGCAACGGGTGGCGGGATGCCGCGTGAGAGGGCGTCTGCGGGGGCGCAGTACCGTGCGCCGATCTCTGAACGCCAAGTCTGCACCGCGCGCGATGCCCCCAGTTCCCTGCGATGGGCCACGGTGACCTGTGTACGCCAGAGCACCGAAAACAGCAATAGTACGGTGCATGCTGATTCGAGGCGCCCCGGGGTCGCGGCGGCGCATCGCACTGGCACACTGCCGAGGAGCTCGACCATGACCCTCCTCTTGTTCGCCGTATTGGGCGGATACATCGGGTGGAAGCTGGGCCCGAGGGCCTGCAGCCGCGTTGGGCGTCTGCCGCTCGCGAGCAATATCCTCATCGGCACCATCGGCGCACTGGTCAGTGAATGGCTCGTCGTCCGGATCGTCGGGGAATCCGCGCAACTGAATCTCACCGTCAGCGCCTCGCTCGCCTCACTCGGCGCGATTGTGTCCTTGGTCGGTGTCGAGCTGCTGCGGCAGTTCCGCCACGCGCCGAAGAGCAGAGCAGGGTGGCACTGACGGTCTCGGACCCTTGTCGAGGCGAGAAGCAAGGCCGTCCGGTGGCCGGGCCGAGCCTGCCGAGGCCGGCCGGCGGCAGTTCAGGTGCCGTTGCGGGGGCGTGCAACGTGTCGCTTACCCTTGTGCGCTCGCGAGGTCGAGAAATACTCGCGAACCTTCGCGGCAAGCTGTCTATCGGACATCTTGTCGGCGACCTCGATGGCGCATACTCGCTCTCCGAGCTTGTTCTTGACGAGTCGTTTCTTCAGCTCGCCCTTGGCCTCGCCCGGACCGAAAATGACCACCGACGCGGCATTGCGAAGCGCCGCGACAACCGCATCGTAGTAGATGTTGAGCTCTCCCGTGAGCGCCTTCTGCCGACTATCGTCCGCCGGCACCTGATCCGCCGCATAGCGTCCCTTCATCGGCGAGTCCCCCGCGCGCCGCAGCTGTCTTTCTACCTTTGAGACGATGTGCGCCGAGCGTTCGCCGGCGGGGGTGACAAACACCATCAGAGCTTTGCGATGATCGATCCAAACGCCGGCAGCGTATTTCTTCATGATCCGTTGTCCCTGTTCGAGATTGAATAAGTATGCGCGCTCGTTACGCCGGACGCTACGGGACGGCCGGCCTGCGTGTTCGGGACCGACGGCGAGCTCTGGTTGTGATGGCGCCGAAGCTTCGCAGCACCCGATGCATGCGTCCGCTGTCCACGCGCTGCGTGCGTGGCGCCTCTGCACGCTCCCGCACGGACCGCTGCGCTCGAGGTCTGCTCGGCTGTCCGGCGCGGACTTCGCAGCGGCCGGCGAAGCGGCCGGCCGAATGGGTAGGCGACGATGAGGGTCTCGGCAGCCGAACTCGCTCAGGTCGCAGCTCAGGAGAACTCAGATGACCGTCGTGGTGCCGGTACGGGCGCGCGAGTTGCTGCGCCGGCCGGGGCGCCATTGTCGTCGTGGCGCTGGATTCGGACGGCAGGCCGTCGAGCGACCGATCGAGCCGCGCCTCGACCGTTCACGTTTCCCGCGCCTTGAGCGTCATCCAGTGCAGCATGTGCCGCATGGCCTGCAGGCGCGCCGATTCGGCCGGATCTTCATGGATCTGCCGATGCCACTGCAGTATCTGCGGATCGTGTATCGCCTGCGCCGTGAAGAACTCGGTGAGCGGACAGGATTGCAGCTCGCCCGGAAGACGCAGGCTGAGCGCATCGTGCATCACCATCCACTTGTAGGCGAGAGCCCCGATCCAGCTGCGCAGGCCGTTTCTGCGGCTGTCGCGAAACGGTCGCGCCTCGACCCAGTCCGCGAGAGCCGCCGCCGGCATCGGCTGCGCCAGCCCGTAGCCCTGTCCGTAACGGCAGCCCAGCTGTCTTGCCGCCTCGATGACCCCGTCATTCTCCAAGCCCTCGGCCACCACTTCGCGCTCCAGATCATGGCCGATCTGCACGACGGTCCGGATGAGGCACAGCGCCTTGATCGGATCGCAGGCGAGATCCTTGATGATGTTCTGGTCTATCTTGATCACATCGAAGGGAAGCTCCGCGAGGCGCTTGAGGTTGCTGAATCCCGCTCCGAGGTCATCCAGGGCGATTTTCACGCCCATCGAAGCCACACGGGTGATGGCCTCATCGACCTTGCCCGCCTCCAACGCCTGGCTCTCCAGCAGCTCCAGGGTCAGGTGCTGCGGGGCTATCTGCGCCTCGCGCAGCGCCTCTTCGATCCAGCGCGCGCAGTCCGGGTGCACCAGAGAGCTCGGGGCGAGATTGATCGACAGCCGGATGTCGAGCTTCCCGTCGCGCCAGCGGCGCAAATGATCCAGCCCCTGCGCCAGGCACTGGCGGAAGAGCGAGTCGAGGTCGGTTTCTCCGAGAGCCGGCAGGAACTTCGGCGGAGTCAGGATGGCGCCCTCGGGCGTGCGCAGCCGCGCCAGCGCCTCGACCTTCACCAGCGCGCCATCCGCGAGGTTGACGACCGGCTGCACGAACATCTCGACGCCGCCGCCGTAGAGGAGCGAGCGGATCTGCGCAGCCTGGCCGGAGTCGATCGCATGCCAGCTGCCGTGCGACATCACCGTCATCAGATTCCAGCGGTTCTGCAGCGACAGGCGCCAGGTGCGCATCCAGCCGCAGGCGAACTGGTGCGGGTACTCGCCAAAGAGCATCAGCACGGCATGGATGGCATTGTGCCGATGGACGGGCAACGTCACCGCGCTGCGTATGCCGAACTCCTGCATCAACGCCTGCCAGGGCTGCGAGCGACCGTCGAGCCAGAAGGCGGCCGTCTCCTGCTGCGAGTCGGTCATCCAGGTGCGCGCCGCCAGGCCGCGGCCGCGCACGTCCCTGGGGTCGAGCGCCGGGTAAAGATCGCGCGCGCGATGCGCCTCGATGAACGCATCCGAGCCTTCACCGGCCGCCCGCTCGATGATCAGGCGGTTTTGCACGTCCGGACGGATCAGCACAGCGAAGCGCATGCCCGGGAGTGCCGCCAGCGCGGCCAGCTCGGTCTGAGTCCAATCCGCCGGCGAGGTCCCGCTGCCCATCGGGCGCGCAAGCAGCATCTGGTACCGGTCGAGAACCGATTGCATGGCTTGCAGCTGAATCTCGATGTCCAATTGCAGCCTGGTGTCGGCGGCGCGCAAAGTGCGGTAGCGTGTGCGTGCGGTGAGCAGCGCCGCGTCGAGATGGGCGCGCAACAAGTCGCGATACATTCCCGTGGCCCTGGTCATCCATGCACCCGAGACGCCGACGAGGGCGTGGACCGTGCCCACCCGCTCAGCGGTCCGCGCGAGCGTCTCCTCCGTGGTTGGAGCATCGAGCAGAAAGCGCAGATGGCCGGCCTGGTTGCGCGTGAGCGCCTGAAACTCCGCCGCGGTGAGGCAGGCGAGGACCGAGGAGGTCTCGGGGTGCGAGCGCAATTCCCGATAGAACGCCGCCGAGAACTTGTCCGACACCGCCTGCAGATGCGGCGCCAGCCGCCTCATGGAGTCCCGCGCCTCCGGACCGAAGGCGTCGAACGATATTTCCGCGAGCTGCTCGGGCGCGGCGGCCGCGCCGAGCCGCCACCACTGCGCTCGTTCCCTCTTGGTCTGCTTGGCCTGGTACATCGCCGCGTCGGCCTGGCGAAGCAGCAGCTCCGGCTCGTGTCCGTCCGCCGGATACAGGGCCACGCCCATGGTCATGTCGATGGACACGGTTTTTCCAACGCTCAACTGGAAGGTTCCCTCCACCGCCCTGTGCAGATGCTGCAGTGCTGCCCCGAGCTGGGGCGCGGCCTGGGTCGGCTCGAGGTCCTCCAGGACCACCACGAACTCATCTCCCCCCAGGCGAGCAATGAAGTCGGAGACTCTCATCCACTCGAGCAGGCCGCGCGAAATGCACTGCAGCAGCTTGTCTCCGGCTTCGTGCCCCAGCTGGTCATTGACGGGCTTGAAATCGTCTAGATCGATCACGCCCACCGCCAGTGAGGTGCCGCGGCGGCGGGCCCGGGCGATCGCTTGCGGCAGGTACTCCTTGAGTGCCAGCCGGTTCGGCAGTCCGGTGAGCATGTCGGTGCGCGCTATCTGCGCTTCCTGCAGCTGCCGCGCCTGGACGCGGCTCTTGGCATCGAGCTCATCGATTCCATGCCCGAGCAGAGCCACGATCCGTGAGCACACCTCGACCGTGGGGTCATCGAAGCAGCCGCGCAGCGGCGAGGCCAGTGCCAGGACCGCCCACGTCTGGCCAGCCCGCATGACGGGAATGGCGAGCATACTGCGCCAGCGATGCCCGGCGAAGTCTGCGTGCCACGGCCGCAACGCCGGATCGGTCAGGGTATCGTTGCAGACGACCGCCTGTTGCCTGTTCCACGCCTTGACGATGACGGATGCGCTTTCCTGAGCCGTCAATTCCGGCGATGCAATGCGCGCCTGGTCCGCGCCCTCGCCGGCAAGCGCCAGCACGTCGCATACGTTCGTTTGTCCGGGCTTGACGATCCACGCGGTGTTGAACATGGTGCCGCGCACCAGCTTGGTGCAGAGGCTGTCGAGCATTTCCTGTTCTTCGCGGCTATGAATCAGCACGTCGGCGCAATGCAGCAGCGCCCGGTACAGGGCCTGCAGGTTCATGAGCTGCTGGCGCTGCCCGAGCAGGGCGAACGTCCGCTTTCCCAGGTGATCGGTGAGCTGGCTTATGGTTTGTGCGACGTCGTCCCTGGTGTCACGCCCGGGGTCGGGCGCGGCATCGCCCGGCGCCTCGCCGGTGCGCAGCGAATGCACGTTGCGCGCCATCTGCCTGTCGACCTCCATGATGTGGTGCAGCAGCCATTGCGCGAGAAACGCCAACAGCTCGACGGATATCTCCGGCGCTTGCTCCGCGGTGAATGCCCGAGCTTGTCGCAGGAATTCGCAGAAGCTCTCATGGGCCTGCAGATGCATCGCCCGGTGCCGGGAGTCGAGCCGCGAATGGCAGATGAGCAGCTCCTCCTCGCGGAAGTGGTAGTGGGTGTAGTCGAGCAGTTCATCGAGGCTCGCGAGCACGGTCTCGCGCGCGGCATCCTCTGCCTGGGCGAGCGCCAGGCGATTGAAGATCTCAAGCAGGCGCTGGTGCTGCTCATCGACCATGGCGATGCCCGTCGCCATGGCCTCGGTCCACAGCAGCGGTCGCACCGAATCAGGCATGACGATTCTTTTCGGGCGGGGCCCGGCGGTGGTCGGCCTCGCCGCCGCGTATCCGCCCACGGGACATCGGCTCGGCGCACGCAGCGGCGGTACCGGAAAAGTTCGCGGTCATCGGCATTTACGTCACGGCAGCACCGACAGATCATTCACCACGAAAGACTGCCACGTCGCGTACCCCAGGATTGTGCGCCCGGTATCATGTTTACCACTCGCCAGCGCGGGCCCCCGCACCCGCCCCGACACCGGGCGCAGGCCTATCGTGACCCGTATCGCACAATTATGCCATTGTCCGCGCACCGCCGGCCCGAGGGGCGCAGACCGACCCTGCCGCCTTGCGCCCGGGCGCGCCACGGCGGAACGTGCGCCGCGCCCGAGTGCCGGGCCGATGGCGGCCGGTCTGCTCGCGACCGATCGGGGGCACTTCGGCAAGGGCGGGTGGGGAGGGCTGCCCATGGGTGCGGGGCGCAAGCGCGCCGATCCGCCTCTTGCGCCCCTGGTGCGCGCTCACCGCTTCATTTGCTGCGCGCGCCCGCTGTCCCGGGCGCGGCGGGCGCCTCGGGAGGAAGAGGATCGAGGAAGTTCGTTCCGACGGGTTTGTGTGTCAGGATCTCCTCGCGCGTCAGTCCCTGGATCTCGTGCGGAAAGACCAGCCAGTCGGAAGTCTGGTGCACGAAGACGTCGGGCACGAGGACGCTGCGCCGCCGCCCGGGCTTGTAGTACACGGTGGCGATGCGGATCTTCTGCGGCAGATTGCGCCGGCAGCGCCGCCTCAGCTCCTCGATGACCGCCTCGAGGCTGCGGCCGGAGTCAAACACGTCATCGACGATCAGCAGCTCGTCCTCGGCCGAGAGACGCGACACCAGGTAGTCGGTGGCATGCACCCTCACGGTCCGGTGCTGCCGGTCGATGCCCTCGTAGGAGGAGGTGCGGATCGCGATGTGGTCGGCGTGAATGGAGTGGTACTCGAGCACTTCCTGCACCGTGATGCCGATCGGTGCGCCGCCGCGCCACATGGCCACGAGGAAACTCGGGCGCATGCCGCTCACAACGACACGCCGGGCAAGCTCGAGTGAGTCCCGCAGCAGCTCGCCGGCGGAAATGAATACCTTCTCCATGACGGGTATTCTTTCACACCCCGAGAGCGCGGGAAAACGACAGCCCGGCCGCCCGCCCGAGCGCTGCCGGCAGCGGGTCCCATCGGTCGCGCCGCGAGCCGCGGCCGCCGGCCGGTTCGCAGCGCGGACCGTCTTGCTCCCGGCGGCCTACTGGCAGGTGCCGTGGCTCACCGGACAGGGCGGATAGGTCGGCTGCTTCGGGAACGCCGGCATCCACGGCGGTGGCGGGGGCACGGCCACGGGATGGCGCGCGATCTGCTTCAGCAGCACGCGCACCGCGGTCTCGATCTGCGTATCGACATGGTGCCGGGCCAGCAGTCCCGGGTTCACGTGCACCGGAATCGAGGGCACGACACCGATGTTCTCGACGACCCACTTCGAGTCCGTTCCGTACATCGCGACCTCAGAGACGACCTGCGTTCCGCCATCGAGAAGCGTGAACACGTTGTCATAGCCGCGAACCCCGCCCCAGGTGCGCGAGCCGATGGTGGGACCGAGATGATACTTCTGGAAGCGGTAGGCGAAGATGTCTCCGTCGGAGGCCGAGCCGTGATTGATCAACGCCGCGAGGTGACCGATATAGGCGTCGCTCGGGCTCTGCTGCGGCACGCCGTCACGCCTCACCCACCCGGCCACCATCTTCTTGGTGAGGCGGTCGAAGAGGATCGTGTCGATGAAGCCGCCGAGGTTCCAGCGGTCGTCGATGATCAGCCCGGGCTTGGTGATCTGGCCGTAGAATTGGCGCACGAATTCGTGCAGGCCGGTCGCTTCCATGTCGTTCAGATACACATAGCCGATCTTGCCGCCGGAGAGCTTGTCGACCTCGCGCCGATTGCCGTTGATCCAATGCAGCAGGTGGAGCTTGCCGCTGTTGACGACGGGCCTGACCAGTATGGTCCACGGCTTGCCGGTCGGCGTGGCGGCGATTCGCAGCGCTATGGTCTGCCCCAGCGTGCCCTGCAGGAGCGAATAGGGGTTGGTCGGGGCCTTGAGCGGCTTGCCGTTGATCGCGAGAACGTAGTCGCCGGTCTTGACCTTCAGGCCCGGCTGCGCGAGCGGTGCGTAATAGCCCGGAACGGTATTGTTGCCGTGAAAGATGCGCTTCAGGTAGTAGCGTCGCGCCGCGCCGTTCAGCGCGAATTCCACGCCCAGGCCCGCGGTCGGCTGCGGCGGGGTTTTCCAGCCCATGGCGCCGCCCATGATGTACATGTGGCTCTCGCCCAGCGAGCCGATCATGTTGCCGATGACGTAATTGAGATCCTCCCTGTCCTGTACCAGCGGCAGCAGCGCCTGATAGCGTTTGCCGAGTGCCGCCCATTTCTCCTTGATCAGCTGCGGATTGACGAAATAGTCGCGCACGTTGCGCCAGGCTTCATTGAAGATCTCGTTCCATTCGGCGCGCGGATCCACCAGCATCTGCATGTGCGAGGTGTCGAGCGTCCTCGTCTTGGCCTGTGCGGCGAATGTCGCGGGCCGCAGCGTCCACCTGCCTTGCTGCTTGTAAAGGAGCGTCGAGCCGTCGGCCGACAACGCGAAGCTCGAGCCGATGCCTGTCGCGAGTGTCAGTGCCTTGCGCTCTTTCAGGTCGTAGGCCCGCAATTGCGGCGCCTGTCCCGGAATCGTACCGCCGATCGTAGGGATGGGTACGGTGGAGTAGTACACCACGCCGTTGAATTCGGCGACGCTCGAGATGTTCGCGGCGGGCACCGGCACCTGGACGGTGCGGTCGATGAGCCCGGCAAAGTCGATCTTGACGCGTGGCGGCCTCGGTTTGCCGGTGCCCTTCGACTTGCCTTTCTTCCCGCCCTTGTTGTGCTTGGGCTTGCCCTTGCCCGCCTTGGGGCTGTGCGAGGCCGTCGGCTGCCGGCTGCGCGGCGCGAACGGCGAGGGCGTGGTGGACTGCAGCGTGGTCACGTAGAGGCCATCGGGGACCACGCTGGAGGCGCCGAAGCCGAATGTCGACATCGCCGGGTTGACCAGGCGGGCGGACACGAAAAACAGATACTTGCCGTCGTGCGAGAAGACCGGATTGTCGTCATCGAAATCGCCGCGGCTGATCTGATGCAGATCGCCGTCGTCGATGCCGTAAACGAACAGCGCGTGAAGATTGTTCGCCAGGCGCTTGGAGAAGGCGAGCCAGCGGCTGTCCGGCGAGAACGCCACATCCTGGAATATGTGAACGGGGGCCGAGCGCGGCGCTCTGATCACCAGTTTGCGCACGCCCGTTTTGACGTCAACCAGCCACAATTGCTGCAGCGAGGTGCTGTAGGTCAACCACCGGCTGTCCGGGCTGAACAGCAGCCGTCCCATGTAGGTGAGATCGCCTTCGGGCGTCAACGCCCGCGGGGCCCCGCTGCCGTCGGCGGCGCGCACCATGACCTGACTGTCCCGGCCGTCGTCGCGGATGTACGCGATCCACTTGCCGTTCGGCGACCAGGCCGGATCCTTGTCGTTGCTCGCGGCGCGAGTGCTGAGGTCGGTGGTATGGCCGTACTTGACCGGCACGGTGAACAGCGCGCCGCGCGCGCTGAAGACCGCGAGCTTGCCGTCCGGAGCGACGTCCACTGCGCGGATCATCTTCGCTGCCGCGTACTCGTACGGCAGCGTGTGCGAGCCGGTGAGCGGCACCGTGACCGGCACCTGCGTCACGTTGTGTGTCGCAAAGGAATACACGTAGAGCCTGCCGCCGTCGGAGATGGCGATGCCGGTGTTGCCGGCGCTCGGCCAATCGACGTCGTAGACCGGGAAGTGCGTCACCTGGCGCAGCGCCCCCGTGCCGAGATTCTTCGCCCAGATATTGAGCACGCCGCCGGCGCCCCGGTCGGAGGCGAAATAAAGCGTGTCACCCACCCACATCGGGAAGATGTCCGATCCCTTCCAGTGGGTCAAGCGGCGGCTGGCGCCGGTGGCGAGATTGTAGGTAAAGATATCCTCGGCCATGCCGCCGTAGTAGTGCTTGCGGCGGAACGAGCGCAGCAGCAGGACGCGGGAGAGCTTGTCGTAGGCGACGACGGTGCCGCGGGGGTTGAGCGACAGCGGCCCGGTCCACGGCATGGGCAGCGCGACGGGCAGGCCACCCGTGATCGGTACTTCGAACGCGCGCTCGATCTGGGGATTGAAGCTTTCGCGGCGCGACAGGAAGATGACGTCGCGGCTGTTCGGGGTCCAGCCGGCGACGATGTTGTCGGTCACCGTTCCGATCCCGCCGTTCGTCGGCTGATTGATCGAGCGCCAAGTGAGCTGCTTGACCGGTCCGCCGTCGATCGACACGACGTAGACGTCGGTGTTGCCACGATACCAGCCGGTGAAAGCGACCCACCGGCCATTGGGGGAAATCAGCGGATGTGAGGCGTAGCCGGAGCTCGCCGTGAGACGCACGGCCTCCCCACCGCGCACGCCGACCTTCCATACCGAGCCGCCGGCTTCGAACACGACGGTGTCGCCGTGGATGCTCGGAAATCGGATCAGCGCCTGGACGGGGCCGCTGCGGGCACGCGCCTGGTGCGAGGCGAGCGCGAAGGAGCACACAGCGCACAGCGCGCCCGCGAGAATCCTGAGCTTCATTGGGCAATCCTCGGCTTCAAATCCAGTACGTACCCGGCCGCCAGGGAGGGGGCATATTATTGGAATTCATGAAGCGGGGGATTTTGCGCGCATGCCCCCGCGGATGGCAAGCGAGCGGGCTTGACCGGCCGATGCGAGGTTGCGCTGCCTCATCGCAGACGCTCGGCAACAGCTTCGGCGCGCGCCGCCCGCCGGGCGGACTGTTCCGACGTTGGGCGCAGCGCGCCTTCCTCGGAAATCCCGGCGCTCAAGGGGGGGGCTACCTGGGCAATTGTGCGCTCTATTTGGTGATGCAGATCCCGAGCTCAGGGGAATGGGACCGAATGTGACGAACGCGACCGTGCTGCTCGGCTGGCGCAGGCGCTGGAATCGCAGCCTGCTGCAATTCCTCGGTCGGCGTGTGCGCTCGACGGTCGAGATCGAGGACTTGGCGCAGGAGATCTATCTGCGTCTGCTGCGCGCGCCCGATCTGCTGCAGGTGCGCAACCCGCAGGCCTATCTGCTGCGCGTGGCCGGTCATGTCGTGGCCGAGTGGCGGCGCGAATACCCGCCGGTGGAGGCGCTCGGCCTCGATGAGGCGGACACGCCGGTCGATGAGTGCCTGCCCGAGCTCGCCGTCGACGCCAAGCTCTCGGAGGAGCGGTTGAATCGGCAGCTCGCGCAGATGTCGCCGATGATGCGCGCGGCGGTGCTGCTGCGGCTGCGGGACGCGCACTCGTACAAGCAGATCGCGCAGGAGCTCGGGCTGACGCTGCGGCAGGTGCGGCGCTACCTGGCCCGCGCCTACGAACAATTGCGCGGTGCGCTCGATGAGTGAGGCGCCGCGCCCGTCGGATTCCCGCCGGCTCTGGGGTGAGGAGGCGGCCGAGTGGTGGACGCTGCTGCATGGCGAGGGGGCAACGGGCGCCGATCGGCGCGAGTTCCTCTGCTGGGTGTCGCGCTCCCCGGAGCGGATCGAGGCCTACCTCGCGATGGAGCGGCTGATGACGGTGCTGCGCGCCGACACGGTGCGCTGGCCCGATACTCCCGCCGAGACACTGATTCGCGAGGCCAGGTCTTCCATCGAGCCGACGCCCGTCGCAGTGGGCGGTTCCGGCATGCCGCAGCCGCTCGCGCCGCAGGCCGCCGCTCGCCGCCCGGCCGATCGGGCGCGGCGCACGCGGCGCAGCGGATGGGTTGCGGCCGGCGCGGCGCTTGCCGGGCTCGCCGCGGCGATCGCAGTCTGGCTGTGGCTGCCCGGCGGTGCTCGGATCTATCGGACGCGTAGCGGAGAGCAGCGCTCGATCCTGCTTGCGGACGGCTCGCGCCTGACGCTCAATTCCGCCTCGAGCGTGGTGGTCGATCTCGGCCGGCGGCGCCGTGTCGTGCATCTGTTGCGCGGCGAGGCGCTGTTTCAAGTGAGTCACGATCCGTCCCGCCCCTTCGACGTGCATGCCGACGGGGAGGTGGTGAGGGCGATCGGTACGGAGTTCGACGTCGAGATGCTCCGGCGCTATGCGGCGGTGACCGTACTGCAGGGGCGGGTGGCCGTGATGAGCGCCGCGCAGGCCCGCCTGCCGGTCAACCGGGCAGGGTTCGCGCCCCCGGGCGGTGAGCCGCCGGGGAGGCGGCCGGCCCTCGAGCGCTTTCCGGCCCCGCCCGGCGCATTGATTCTGGGTGTCGCGCAGCAGGTGCGCATCACCCCGCGGGGCGTGAGCACTCCTCGTCCGGTGAGCGATCTGGCCGCGACCACCGCCTGGACGCACGAGCAGCTGGTGTTCGAGCACCGCCCGCTCGGGGAGGTGATCGATGAGCTCGATCGAGAGAGCGGCCGACGCATCGTGATCGCGAGTGCCGCGCTGCGCGCCCGCAAGGTCACCGGGGTGATCGAGATCGACGATCCGGACTCGCTGCTCGCCTTTCTTCGCGACGTGCCCGGCGTCGAGATTCATCGCGCGGGCGACGGCGCGAGCGTTGTGACGTTCTCGAGGGCACGGCCGCGGGACGCAGAGCACGTGAGCGATGCTCAACGCCCGGTGAATCAAACTCATCCGTGAGCGCGCTTGTCGCGCGGCCGCGACGAGCCGCCGCCGAGGCGCGCCGGCACCAATTATTTCCTCGCGACAGGGGGCCAAGTCGGCGCGCGCAGCCTCTAAGTTAGACAAAGAACATCGATTACGGCTGAATCTTCGAACGGGGAGACTGCTATGCATCGTCGATGGTCCGTGGTTGCGATGTTGGCCGCGCTCATCTGCCTGCTCGCCAGCGCTCCTGCGGTGGCGGGCGCGGAGCCGAAGACCTTTGAACTGGCGATCAGCAGCCAGCCGCTGGCCGCGGCGCTGCAGGAGCTCGCACGGCAGAGCGGCATTCAGATCATCTTTTTCTCGAGCCTCACCGACGGACACGAATCGCCCGCGGTGCGGGGCAACTTCACCCTCGGTTACGCGCTGCGCCGGCTGCTCGGCGGCACGAATCTCATCTACCGCCGACTGAGCCCGAAAATCATCGAAATACGCCGGCCCGGCGCGCCGCCCGGCGCGGCAGCGCAACGGGCCGGTCCGCGGTCGATGGCCGCGGGAAAGGCGGCCGAGAGGTCGGCTCAGTCTTCCCTCGCCGAGGCGTCCGCACCGGCGCCGCCCGATCCGCCGCTGCTCGCGACGCCCGCCGCGATCAACCGGACCCCCCCGGCGCCCTCGGGTATGAATTCCGCGCTGCGCACCGTGGTGGTGACCGGCACACGCGCGGTCGGCGTGACGGAGGCGAGTTCGCTTTCCCCGATCGATGTGGTGACCCCCGCCGAACTGGCCGCAACCGGCGCATCGAATCTGGCGTCGGCACTGAGCGTGCTGCTGCCCTCGTTCAATTTCCCGCAATCGTCGGTCACCGACGCGACCGACGCCTCGGAGCCGGCGCAGCTGCGCGGTCTGTCTCCCAATGAGACCCTGGTGCTCATCGACGGCAAGCGGGTCCATACCACCTCGATCACCAACGTCGACGACACGTTCGCGCGCGGCTCCTCGCCGGTCGATCTCAGCGCCATTCCAATGAACGCCATCGACCACATCGAGGTGCTGCGCGACGGCGCGGCCGCGCAGTACGGCTCCGGCGCCATCGCGGGCGTCATCAACATCATTCTCAAAGGCGGCGCGAGGGGCGGCTCGGCGAATCTCACGGTCGGCCAATTCCTCAGAGGCGACGGCAGAACCGTGACCGGCGGCGTCGATGAGGGCGTGCCGTTGGGAAGGAAGGGCTGGGTGCGCTTCAGCTTCGACGGCACCCGGCAGGGGTCGACGAACCGCGCCAACCCGGAGCTGCTGTTTCCCGGTGATCCGATGTACGGAAAGGTGACGATGCACTATGGCCTTGCGGAAGTGCACAGCCTGCAGGGCTCGATCAACATGCAGTATGACTTCTCTGCCGAGGTCCATCTGTACGGCTTTACGGTCATCAACCACCGCGACGTGTGGTCGAGCGGGTTTTTCCGCTCGCTGGCGCAATACCGAAGCAGCTCGCCCGCCGCGGCCGCGGTCTATCCGCGCGGCTACCTGCCGATTGAGGACAGCAACCTGTTTGACGACCAGGAGGTGCTCGGCGTGCGCGGCAAGCTGGCGGGCTGGCACTACGACTTCAGCGCCGACACCGGCGGCAACGCCTGGAAGCTCAACACGGCGGACACCTTCAATTACTCGCTCGGCAGCGCCTCGCCCACGGACTTCTACATCGGCATGACCAAGATCCGCCAGAGCATGATCAATGCCGACTTCAAGCGCCTCTTCAATCCGGGTTGGGCGGCGCAGGGCCTGCTGGTCGCCTGGGGCCTCGATTACGGCTACGATGAGTTCACCGTGTACCAGGGTGAGCCGCAATCCTATGCCGGCGAAGGGGCGCAGGTCTTCCCGGGCTATACACCGGCGGATGCGGGCTCGCACTCGCGCAACAGCCGGGCCATATACCTCGATCTCGAGAGCAACTGGAGCAAGCGACTGTCATCGGAGTTCGCGCTCCGCCGGACGCAGTACAGCGACTTCGGCGGGGCGACGGTGTACGATCTGTCGGGCCGCTATGCATTCAATCACGCGCTCGCCGTGCGCGGCACCGCCTCGGCCGGCTTTCTTGCGCCGACTCTGCAGCAGGAGTACTACTCGAGCACATCGCTGCTGTTCATCAACAACGTGCCGTATTCGATCCGCCAGTTCCCGGTGGGCAATCCGGCCGCGGTGGCCCTCGGCTCCCAGCCGCTGAAGGCGGAGAAGTCGCACAGCTACTCGGTGGGGCTCGTGCTCACTCCGCATGACGGCCTGTATGCGACGCTCGATGCCTACCAGATCACGATCGCGCACCGCATCGTCCTCAGCGGCAACCTGACCGGTCCGGCCGTGCAGGACTACCTCGCCTCGGTGGGCATTCCGTTCGTGGACGGCGGCGCCTTCTTCTACAACGGGGTGGATACGCGCACGCGGGGCGCGGATCTGGTGGCGCACTACACGCTGCCGCTCGGCCGCTCGCGGCTGGCCCTCAGCGCCGGGTTCAACTACAACAAGACCCAGTTGCTCGCCGTTGCGCCCAATCCGCCGCAGGATGGCCTGCACGGACTGGTGCTGCCGATCGTCGATCAGGAGGAGAGGGGCTTTCTCACCGTGAGTGCGCCGCTGACGAAAGGGTCTATCGGTGCGGACTGGTATCTCGGACACTGGCTGGTGCGCGGCGAGCTCACGCGCTACGGCAAGTGGAGCTATTTCGGCACCACCGCCGCAAACGTGCAGTCCTACGGCGCTCGCTACCTGCTCGATGCGAGCCTCAGCTACCGGCGGGCGCGCCTGGTGCTGACGGTGGGCGGGCAGGATCTCGGCAATACCTACCCGCAACAGAACGACAGCGCCAACAGCGTCTTCGGCATGTTCCCGTATCCGAATTCCTCGCCGTTCGGCTTCAGCGGCGCGTACTATTACGGCACGGTGGCGTATCACTGGTACTGACGGCCGTAATCTGCAAAACTAACCCAGTCGTGAACGATGCAAGGTTGAAAGCGATGCACAGGCGCAACACTCATCTGGCATGGACGGCCGCGGCCGTTCTCGCGGCGGTATCGGCTCACGCCGGCGCCGCCCCCGCCCGGGCCATGCTGGCGCAGCACGTGCTCGATTCGATGGCGCCGCCGGCCACCATCGCCGCATTGGCGCACGATCGGCCGGTGCTCGGGCGGCATGCGATGGTGGTCACCGCGCAGCACCTGGCGACGCAGGTCGGGCTGAAGATCCTCAAGGAAGGCGGCAATGCGGTGGACGCGGCGGTGGCAGTGGGCTATGCGCTCGCGGTGGTGCATCCGTGCTGCGGCAACATCGGCGGCGGGGGCTTCATGATGATCCATCTCGCGAGCGGCCACGATGTCTTTCTCGACTTCCGCGAGAAGGCGCCGTTGAAGGCGACCCCTACGCTCTATCAGAACGCCAAGGGACAGGTCGTGCCCGGCCTGAGCACCCGGACGTATCTGTCCGTGGGCGTACCCGGGACGGTGCTCGGCCTCGATACGGCGCTGCGCAAGTACGGCACGATGAGCCGCCGGAAGGTGATGGCCCCGGCGATCCGCCTGGCACGCGAGGGCTACGTGCTCGAGCAGGGCGATGTCAACATCCTCGACACGCGGCTCAAGGACTTCGCCAGGCACAAGAACGTCGCGGCGATCTTCCTCGACCACGGCAAACCGTATGTGGCCGGACAGCGGCTGCGCCAGCCGCAGCTTGCGCACTCGCTGGAGTTGATCTCGAGCGAGGGCAGCCGCGCGTTCTATCGCGGACCGATCGCCCGAGCGATCGTCGCGGCAAGCCGTGCGCATGGCGGGATCCTGTCGATGAGGGATTTTGCCGACTACACCGTGCAGTGGGCGAATCCCGTCGAGTGCCGCTACCACGGCTTCACGGTACTGTCGGATCCGCCGCCGAGCTCCGGCGGCGTGACGATGTGCGAGATTCTGCAGATCATCAAGCCGTATCCGTTCTCGAAGTGGGGCTACGGCTCGGTGAGGTCCATACACTATCTGGTCGAGGCCGAGCGTCGCGCCTTCGCCGACCGCAACACCTACCTCGGCGATCCGGCCTTCGTGCACAACCCGATCCGGCGGTTGCTCTCGGCGCGCCATGCGGCAGTGCTGCGGGCGAGCATCAGGCCCGATGCCGCCACGCCGTCGGCCGAGATCAGGGGGAGCCTGGGCCCGTATGAGGGCGATGATACGACCAACTACTCGATCGTCGACAGCCACGGCAACGCGGTCGCAGTCACGTATACGGACAACTACCTCTTCGGCCTTGGGCAGATCGCCGGCGATACCGGTTTCTTCCTCAACAACGAGATGGACGACTTCACCTCCAAGCCCGGCGTGCCGAACTCCTTCGGCCTGGTGCAGGGCAAGGCGAATGAGATCGAGCCCGGAAAACGGCCGCTGAGCTCGATGGCCCCGACCATCGTGCTCAAGGGCAAGCGGCTGTTCATGGTCACGGGCGCCCCCGGCGGATCGACGATCATCTCGAGCGTGCTCGAGAGCTTCCTGAACGTCGTTGACTTCCGGATGAACATGCAGCAGGCGGTCGATGCGCCGCGCGTGCACCAGCAGTGGTATCCGGATGTGGTCTTCGTCCAGCCGGGACTGATGCGACCGGCGGTCAAACGGCGCCTGCAGGCGATGGGGTACCGGTTCAAGAGGTTCAATTTCTGGGGCGCCGATGAGGCGATCCTGGTCAATCCGCGCACCCATCTGCTGGAGGGTGCAAACGATTATCCGATCCGGCCAGAGGGGCTTGCCGCGGGCTATTGAGGCCGAGGCACGGCCCGCTGCGATGCGCCGCCGGAGACAGCCCCGGTAAGCCGGCCGCCCCCGGGGCGGGACTAGGCGTGGCTGGCGCCCGGATCGCGCTCGAGCGCGTCGCGCAGCCGCTCGAGCTCCTCGATGCGTTGCGCGGCTTTGCGCAGCGCGCGGATATCGACTTCATCCGCCGAGTACAGCGAGCGGTACTCGAGTTGCGCGGCTCTCAGTGCGTTCGTGGTGGTGCGCCAGCGCACCGACAGCGCCTGTCGGGCGGCGGCCGACACGGCTGCCTGCCAGCGGCTGTGGATGGTCTCTTTGCTCATGTGTGCAGCTCCGTCACGACGCCCATGATGGCGGCTGTCTGTGACAGTCTCGAGACACACCGGCTGTGCCTCCGGGCAGCCGCGCGCACCAGGACGGCCTTCAGATAAATGGGGACGGGCGCATCTGTCTTTTGGGATATGAATTCTGCCTTTACAATCGCAGCCTAGGCAACTAATATGCACGCTATCTCTTACGGGGGATGTGTCTGGAGAGCGGCCTTGGCGAATATCTACGACGTCGACACCTACGAGCCGCGGGAGAGCATCGGTTATCTGATGACGCGGGTGAAGGTGGAGATACTCGCGGCGCTCGACCGTGCACTGGCCGCCGATCCGTATCTGTCTTCCCTGGGGGTCACCGCCGCGCAATTCGTGGTGGTCGTGCGGCTCGTGGGCTGCGAGAGCAACAAGTCGGCGTCCGATTTGTGCAAGGAGCTTTCGTACGACGCCGGGGCGATGACACGGATGATCGACCGGCTGCAGAGCAAGGGTTTGGTGCGCCGCGTCCGTTGTGTGAAGGACCGCAGGCTGATCTATCTGGAGCTCACCGAGGCGGGCCGGTCGGCCTATCCGAAGATGATCGAGCTTTCGGTGAGGGTGCTGAATCGTTTTCTGCGCGGCTTCAGCCGCAGCGAGGCGCAGCAGCTGAAAGAATTCCTCTCGCGCATGCTCGTTAACGCCGGGTGAGCGGCGGAATCGGCGAACGACTTGCCCGGCAGGGGCGCGCCGGGGCCGACGTCCGGGAGGGGGCGCGTGAGCCAGGCGTGTGTGCCGGGGCGAGCCGCGCTGCGAGGAGCGCACGGACAGGGAGTTTGCGGCGGGCGATCGCGAAGCCTAAGGATGGCGAACAGAACCTGGGCACTGCGGCCGTGCCCGAGCACACGATGTGCAACGCCAGGGTGTCTGTTCTAAGTTTTTTCGTCAAATGTCTGCCGCGGAGTCTTCGGCCACGGCAACGAGGAATGGGAGAGAGGCGGCTATCGCCGGGAGTTGGAAGCCATGACGAGTAGCAAAGAGAATATGCGAGCGTTCTGGAAGACCCCCAGAGCACGTTGGCTTACCGTGATCTTTGCGGTCTCTGTGCTCGCCGGTGCCGCATACGGAGTGTATTGGATGCGCTACGGGCGGTACGTGGAGTATACGAACGACGCATACGTCGCCGGCAACGTTGTGCAGATCACGCCCCGCATCTCGGGCACGGTGGTGTCGATCGACGCCAACAATACACAGTACGTCGAGGCGGGACAACCCCTCGTGCACCTGGATCCGACGGACGCCGAGGTGGCGTTGCAGCGGGCAGAGGCCGGGCTTGCCCGCACGGTGCGGCAGGTGCGCAACCTCTTTGCGACCACCGATGCGCTGCGCGCAAACGTGCAAGTGCGCCGGACCGAGCTGGCCAAGGTGCAGTCCGACTACGAGCGCCGTGCACGCCTGGCGCGCACCGGCGCGATCTCGCGCGAGGATCTGCAGCACGCCGAGGACGCGGTGCTGGCCGCGCGGGCCGCCTTGGTGGCCGCGCAGCAGCAGCTGGCGGCGAACCGCGCCTGGGTCGATGGCACGACGGTCGCGGACAATCCTGCGGTGCGCGCCGCCGCCGCAGCGGTGCACGCCGCATACCTGACCTATGCGCGCACGGTGCTGCCGGCACCCGTGTCAGGCTTCGTCGCCAAGCGCAACGTGCAGCTCGGCGAGCACGTGGCGCCGGGGACGCCACTGATGTCGGTCGTGCCGCTCAACCAGGTCTGGATCGACGCCAACTTCAAGGAATCGCAGCTGGCCGACATGCGGGTGGGTCAGGCGGTGCAGCTCACCTCCGATCTGTATGGGAGCGGTGTGGTGTTCCACGGCCGCGTGGTGGGATTCGGGGCCGGAACCGGCGCCGCGTTTGCGTTGCTGCCGGCTCAGAACGCCACCGGCAACTGGATCAAGATCGTGCAACGCGTGCCGGTGCGCATCGCGCTCGACCCGAAGGAGCTTGCCGCGCATCCCCTGCAGATCGGGCTGTCCATGAGGGCGTATGTCGATATACGCCATGACGGAAGCCCGAGGCTGCCGGAGGTGGCGGACAGCGGGCCTGACGACTCAACGAGCGTTTTCCGCACGGCGGACGCGCGAGCCGAGCGGGCGGTGCGCGAGATCATCGCGGCCAACGACCCCGGTGCCGCGCACCTGGCCGGCGGGCGGTCGGAGGGTGCGAGAAATGCGATCGCGGTCTCTCCGGCGGAGGCGGCCGGGACTATCGGCCGGACGCTGCGTGTGGCCGACAGTGGCGCCGGACCGCAGGGGGCCGTGCCGCGGGTGCTCGCTGCCAGTCGCTGGATGAACTGACCGGCGGAGCGCAGGCTGTGGCACAGGACCAGTCAGTGGCTCAGCGGCAGGCGCCGCCGGGACCACCTCGGGCGGTGGCCCCGGCGGCTTTGCCGCCCCTCGAGGGCATGGCAGTCGTTCTCGGCACGCTTGCCCTGTCGCTCGCGACGTTCATGAACGTGCTCGACACGTCCATCGCCAACGTGTCGATCCCGGCAATTGCCGGTGATCTCGGGGTTTCGCCCGATCGGGGCACGTGGGTGATCACCTCGTTCGTGGTGGCCAACGCCATCTCCATGCCGCTCACCGGCTGGCTGACCCGCCGCCTCGGGCAGGTGCGGCTGTTCACCGCATCGACGCTGCTGTTCGTCATCACCTCGGCGCTGTGCGGACTCGCCCCGACCTTCAGCACACTCGTGCTGTTCCGCGCACTGCAGGGACTGGTGGCCGGCCCCATGATTCCGCTGTCGCAGGCGCTGCTGCTCTCGAGCTACCCGAAGTCCCGGGCCGGCGCGGCGCTTGGGGTGTGGTCGATGACCACGCTGGTGGCCCCGGTGGTCGGACCGGTGCTCGGCGGTTGGATCACGGACAACATCTCCTGGCCGTGGATCTTTTACATCAACGTGCCGATCGGGATCGTCGCCGCGGCCATCACCTGGTCCATCTACCGGCGCCGGGAAACGGCCACCGCGCGCCTGCCCATCGACAAGGTGGGGCTGGGGCTGCTCGTTCTGTGGGTGGGCTCGCTGCAGATCATGCTCGACAAGGGCAAGGATCTCGACTGGTTCGGTTCGGCGCTCATCGTCACGCTCGCCATCGTGGCGGCGATTTCCTTCGCGGTGTTCCTCGTGTGGGAGCTGACGGACAAGCACCCGGTCGTGGACCTGCACCTGTTCGCCGGCCGCAATTTCCTGGTGGCCACGGTGGCGATGTCCATCGGCTACGGCCTGTACTTCGGTACCGTGGTCCTGCTGCCGCTGTGGCTGCAGCAGTACATGGGCTACACCGCGACGCTCGCGGGCTGGGTTCTCGCTCCGGTGGGCCTGCTCGCGATTGTGCTGACGCCGGTGGTCGGACGGCTGGTCGACCGCGTCGATCCACGCTGGTTCGTCACCGTGTCCTTCCTCATCTTCGCGCTCGTCATGTTCATGCGGGCGGACTTCACCACGCAGACGAGCTTCGACGTAATGCTGCTGCCGACCCTGATTCAGGGCGCGGCGCTGGCCACCTTCTTCATTCCGCTGCTGACGCTGGCGTTCTCCGGCCTGGATTCCGAGCGCATCGCATCCGCCTCGGGACTGATCAACTTCGCGCGCATCACCGCCAGCTCATTCGCGACCTCGATCACGACGACGCTCTGGTCGCGGCGCGCGAGGCTGCACCATGACCGGTTGGTTGCAAGCTTGACCTCCAATCCGCAAGCGCGGCAGTTCATGGCGCAGATGCACGCTCAGGGACTCTCGAGCCAGCAGGGTGCGCGGCTCCTCAATCACCTCGTCGACAACCAGGCTTACATGATGTCGGCGGACGATATCTTCTACGTCTCGGGGATCCTGTTCGTCGCGATGGTGTTTCTGATCTGGTTCGCGCGGCCCGTCAAGGCGGGCGCCGACGCGGCTGCGATCTCCGCCGGGGCGCACTGAGCGCCGCCAAGGAGCGCCTACATCGGGGGTGGAGGTAGCAGTCCCGTCAGGCGCAGGCCCACCACGAATTTGTTCTCCGGCGCCGGCTCGAGGCCACACTGCTCCTGAAGCGTGGCGACAAGGCGCTCAAGCGCAGCCAGCGGAGGCCCCAGCGCCTCGACCTCGACCCGCTGCAGGCGGCCCAGAGGCACGTTCGCGGCGGAGCGGAATTCCGTCTCGTCGAGGGCGATTTCCCCGATGTCCGCCGGGTGCAGCGGATTGTGGACGGCAAATCGCTCCCGCCGGGTGTGGACCGTAAAGAGAGATTTGAGCGGCACGCCGTCTGCGATCTCACGCACCCGGGCTCCGACAGGGCCGTGCGCGTTGCGCAGCCAATCGTCCGGCTCAGGCAAAGGCTCGGTGATCTCTTGCCGATCGGCAAGGCGCTCTTGCGCGGAGCGCAGGCTCTTGAGAGTGGCCTCTGCGCCATCGGAGGTCTCGCGGAGCCTCAGGGCGAAATCGGCACGAAATATGCGCCAATCTCCTGTATCCAGGTAGGTATCGCGCAAGATTTGCCGGGGACGAGGCTGGATGAGCAGTGCGCCGACCTTCTTGTGTTCCTCGAGCCAGTGCCGGACGACGCCGAGGTCGGTGACGGCGAGCTGCCATTCGATTTCACGGGTTTCGGTGCCGGAGGGCGCCGAGGGGACTTGTTTTGCAGGAGGCATGGCTGCAATCGCTCCGTGGCAAACTGGCGCCTAGCATCGCCTCTGCGGCACGCCCGCGGCATGCGTAGAATCAGAAATTGACGCTGGCACCGCCGGTTCCGTATCATGCGCCCCCCCGTGCGGTAGGTCTGTCGGCAGGGCACGGAGGCCGGTGTGCGGGCGATTGGGCGATGCATCCGCGTGCCCGTAGCTCAGCTGGATAGAGCACCGGCCTTCTAAGCCGGTGGTCGCAGGTTCAAGTCCTGCCGGGCACGCCACGACCAATGGCGGCTTCGATTGGGGGCGGCAAATGGGTCGCAGGTTCAAGTCCTGCCGGGCACGCCGGTCGCGCAGGCGGCAGGGCGAGGACCCCGTGTACGGGAAGGCGGCGCGAGCCGCCGGGTGATGGTTACGACGACGGTGGACGTAGCTCAGCTGGTAGAGTCCCGGGTTGTGATCCCGGTTGTCGTGGGTTCGAGTCCCATCGTCCACCCCAATCCCCACTCGAGTACCTGTTATCTCGCGTAAAGGGCGCCTGTATAACCTAGGTTGTTACACGGTCTGTACCACAACTGTGGGGGCAGATCGTGAAAGCAACCGACGACCGGAACGTATTTAAACGCGGCAAGGGCGGCGTGTATTACGTGCGCCGGCGCATCCCCAAGCCCCTGCTCACCGCGTATCCGCAGGGCAAGACCGAGATCGTTCGCAGTCTCGGCACCGCCGATCCGCGCACGGCGCGCTCGAAGGCGATCCTCGAGCTTGCGGCCATCGAGCGCGAGTTCGCCGCCAAGCGCGCCGAGATCGACGTCAGCCGCGCCTCCGAGCATCCCTTGAGCGTTCGAAGCCTCACGGACGAGCAGCTCGCCGGGATTGGGGATTTCTACTCCCGCCAAGTCCTCCTTGCCGATGAGCGCCGGCGCGAGGCGGGCCTCGATGACGAAGATTTCGAAGAGCTGGGCTCCCAGCTTCAGGCTCAGCGTGCGGAGCTTGCCGGGATGCTGGCCCAGGGAGGCACAGCCCCCATCCTGCCCGCATTGCGCTCATTCCTGCACCTCTGCGGGCTCCGCTTCAATCCAGAGCCGGACGAGGCGGCGCACGCCGCAGGGACGTTCCTTCGCGCCGTGGTGCGCACGCTCGATGAGCAGCTTTCCCGCCATCGTGGGGACCCCGTCGAGGCGCCTGCGGAGGCGCCCGGGACGCATCCACTCTACATGGTGGCCCCGCACTTATCGCCGAGCGCCACGGCCAAGAGCAGCTGGAGCGAGGTGTTTAACGCCCGGTATCGCTCACCGGGGCAGTCAGGCGAGGCGAGCTACTGGATTCCGGCTCTCATGTACTACACTGGAGGGCGTCCGGAGGAGTTCGCGGGGCTGGCTTTCGATGACCTGCGCAAGGATCCAGCCCGCGGGTGGTATCTCGACATCGTCGATCGCCCGTGCGCAGAGGATCGGGACCTTTTTTACCCCTTCGTGCATTTTCCGCGCTAAACGATGGAAATTCCTTCGCCCACCTTGAGCGAGCGACTTAAAGTCGAAACGGCGAGTGCCCACAGATGGCTCGAGCATTTGCCGTTCTTCGAAGCCCTGCGGGCTGCGCGTCTGCCGACACCGAGCACGCTCAGCTATCTACACGCTCTGGCCATCATTCATGGGGCGTTCGAACAACGCTGCGCCGATTCAGGGAGTCCGTCATTAGAGACGCTGCTCGGAGGCTACCTGCCGAAAGTGCCACTGCTTGAACGCGATCTCGAACACCTGGAGGCGCCACGGCGTCCGAGCGTGCCGGCCGCACTGCGACAGGCGCTTGATTATGCCGATGAACTCGTCACGGAGAGCGACGATCCGCTCTGTCTGATCGGCCCGCTCTACGTGCTGGAGGGCTCGCAGCGCGGCGGCCTTGTGCTCAAGCGCAGCTTTGCGCAATGCCTGGGCATACCCGAGGGGCAACTCTCATCCATCGGCTGCTACGGCGGCGATACGCAGCGGCATTGGGAGGGGTTCACTGCGCACCTGAACGCCCTGATCCTCGCGCCTGGACAAGCCGAAGTGGTCGTACGTTCCGCGATCCGTTGCTTCGAGCGGATCGCGGACATCTGTTCTGCCGCGTACCCGTAAACTGAAGCTTTCGGTGGTCGGCATGATCGCTCCGCTGCGGTGACTGACCGGTGAGGATTGGAAGCGAGGTGTTCGCGCTTCATTTTGCATGATGTACTTCCCCATACAGACGCCGGGCGGAGTTACTCGCTCTCATAACGACCCGCGGCCGCACGTATACTGAGGTTGCGTTCTATCGTATTACTACTGGACCTTGAACATGACGAATGCTCCCTTTGGCGACTGCAAGGCCGCCGATCTTTCGCGCGGCGATCAACTGCAGGCGATGGGCAGTCTGATCGCCTTCGACAAGCGCACGCAGCTGATTTGTGCATGTTCAGCCAATATCGCGGAATTTACCGGGAAGGGCCCGGCGGAGCTTTTGGGGCGGCACTGGGACGTGCTGTTTCGCGCGGACCAGTTAGGCAATATGTTCGTGCCCGCGGATACGCCAGATATACAGCTGCCCCGAATTCAAAGAGCAGAATGGGCTGGCCGCTCACTGCTGGTCGCCACATATGCTGCCGGCGAAGTGGCATTCGCCGAGATCGAAGCGTGGCGACCCGAAGGCCGCCAGCACCTTTTGGCCGATCGAGTCAGCTATCTGCGCGGATTGTCGCAGGCCGACACCGCCGAGCATGCCGCCGCGCGGATTATGGAGGCGATGGCGGACATTACCGGCTACGACCGCGTGATGCTCTACAAGTTTCGGGAAGATTGGCATGGTGAGGTAATCGCCGAGCGCCTCAAGCCCGGCATACAGGGCTATCTTGGACTGCGATTTCCGGCCACGGACATTCCGGCCAATGCGCGCCGCCTCTATCTGCTCAATTGGCAGAGGGTCATCGCCGATGTACACGCTGACACAGTCGCAGTGATCAGCGCGCCCGACTGCCCGGCGCTCGACCTGTCCTTCTCTCAATTCCGCGCGGTTCATCCGGTTCACATTCAATACCTGAGAAACCTCGGAGTTGAAGCTTCGTTCAGCGTGTCGATCATCGTGGCTGGAAAACTCTGGGGTCTGGTAGCCTGTCACCATCTCGCGCCTAGATCACTGAGCCTAAACCAACGGCAACTGTGCGAGGAACTCTCGAGGACCGCTGCCCTGCACATGACCGACATGGTGACACTTCGGCTTGAACAATCCCGTTCCGCTCTTCGCGAGAGCTTTGCCGGGATTCTGGGTGCCTTGCGCGCACAAGGCAGCGACAAGCGCGCGCTGGTGTCACAACTCGGCCAGATCGCCAAAGTTTATCGAGCCGATGGTATTTTCGCTCACCTTGACAACCAGAACTTTCACAGTGGCAGCATTCCCGATGAGATTAGCCTGAGCGCCCTCACCAATTCCCTGGAAACCCTCGATAAATCGGAAATCGCGGCACGCAACATGGTGAGCCCGCTCCTCGCCACGTACCCGGCGCTGGTCCGGTTCGCCAGCGGTAGCCTATACATGCCATTGAACGGACAAGACTATCTATTGCTGCTACGGCGCGAGCAAATCGAGAACGTGCGGTGGGCCGGTAGACCTCAGAGCCAGGCGGATTCTGGGGAGGAACTCCCCCAATTGACGCCGCGTGCGTCCTTTCAAGCCTGGACCGAGACGGTGAAGGGCTCCGCCGAACCCTGGGATGAGGCCGAGGTCGAGTCGGCCGGACATGCGCGCGAACTGCTGATTGAATATCTAGAGAAGGAACAGCTCGAGGATATGGCACTGCGCGATCCGCTGACCGGTTTGGCTAACCGAGCCATGTTCGACAGATCGTTGAGCGAGGCCATACGGCTGGCCCTCAATGGCAACACGCAGGCCGCCGTGTTCATGCTGGACCTCGACAAATTCAAGGCGATCAATGACACGCTGGGTCATGCGGTCGGTGACGAACTGCTGATTCAGGTAGGGAGCCGGCTGCGCAGCCTGGTGCGTGCCCGTGACACGGTCGCCCGACTGGGAGGTGATGAATTCGGTATCGTTGCTTATGACCTGGAAACGCCCGAGGATGCGGACCGTACTGCGGAGCGAATCATTCGGGATATTCGCCGCCCATTTCGGATTCAGCAGCACAGCGTCGAGGTTGGCGTGAGCATCGGCGTATCAATGTGTCCGGACCACGCCATCGAACGCGGCGAGTTGCTGGAGGGCGCGGATCTTGCGCTGTACCGCGCAAAGAATTCCGGTCGCAACACCTTCAAGTCTTTCACGAACGACATGTTGTCAGAGAGTGAGCAGCGGCAGTCGGTCCGCCAGTCGCTGCTTGACGCGATGCAGAATGAAGGCATGTCGATGGTGTATCAGCCCATCGTTAACTCGAAGACAAGAGCGCTGCAATCCATTGAGTGCTTTGCCCGCTGGGCGCATCCCGAGAAAGGTCAAATTTCGGCGCGCGACTTCCTGCCGGCGATCGAACAATGCCAACTGCTTGCGCAGTTCGCGCACTGGGGAATTCGGCAGGTGGTCCAGCAATGCAGGTCATGGCTTCGCGGGGCGCTTCCGCTGGTGCCGGTCAGCCTGAATCTCGCGTCCAAACAATTCTTGAGCCTCGATCTTTGCAGCCTGCTCAGCACGATATCGCGGGAGTTTGATATGAGTCTCGAGTGGCTGCGTTTTGATCTGGATGAGGCCGTTCTTCAGTCTGAGTTTTCGCGGGTATCTGCCAAGATAGCGGCGCTCTCGACGCTCGGAGTGTTGGTGAACATTGATCATTTTGGTCAGGGATTGGTGCCGTTGAATCGACTCGGTGAGGTTAAGATCAATCAGTTCAAATTGGCGGGCGCGTTCTTCGAGCCGGCGAGGGACAGCACCAGAAGTGACGCGCTCATAGCGATCGTCCATCAGATGGGAAGGGTTTTGAAAGTGCCGATCGTTGCCTGTCAGATCGATACAGAGGCAAGAGAGTGCAAGGCGATCGAGTCTGGCATGGAATACTTGCAGGGCTACAGGATCAGCAGGGAGCTGACCGCTTACGATGCAGCGAGCTGGCTCGGCAGACGGGGCGGCAGTCAGCCTGGAGCCTAGATGGGGCTCGGCGGTGCCTCGGGTGAGGAGTGCCAGGCCGAGTGGTTTTCAATGAGTGCCGCACGGTATTTGTCGAGTTGACCAGCGGAATTGCACCGCCACCCTGTCCTGGAACCAATGGCACTTAATCGCCGGCAAACGCGGGGAGCGCCTGAGCCTGACGGGAAGACGTTGAATGATATGGGGAGGGCTGACCGGGACTGGTAAGATGGCTGTGAGCAGGCGATCACCCGAACGGGCCCACCGGCTCGATGCGGTGGATTTCTTCAGCGCTCTTACGGGCCCTGAGCTGCTGGCGAGGACCGAGGTACCGCGGCCGGAGCACCGGGAGCACGTACATGGACGCCCCCACTTTGCCAAGCGGTCATCTTGTTCTGGCGGACAGGTAAAGATTGCACCCGTACATCCGGACTTCTGGTGTGAGCAATGCTCACTGTCCCTGATGGGTTTCGCCAGCC
>JAJYUA010000001.1:348387-351327 GCA_021792755.1 Pseudomonadota bacterium | reverse complement strand
TCGCTCGCTCCTCGTTCAACAACACAATCTCCGCCGCTTTGCGCATCGCTCGTTCCCCATTGATCGCCTCAATGGTAAGACAGGAATTGCGCTCATCGGTTCCGTTAATTATGAAGCACTACACTAGATGCCCCACGCCGATCCGGTACCGTCGTTCGATGCCCGCCGGCAATTTTTGCACGCGCTGCGGCGCGTGCTGCGGCCCATCGTCAGACTGTTGATCCGACACGGCATCGGCTACGCCGAATTCGCCGACGTGGCGCGGGGCGCCTATGTCGAATGCGCTATCCGGGACAGCGCCGGCGATGGCGCCAGGCCGACGCGCGAGCAGGTTGCGCAGATCACGGGAATTCCGCGACAGCGGGTCGACCACTACATCGACCATGAAGACGCGCTGCCCGCGACCCGTTCCACGCTCGCTAACGTACTGGTTGAGACCCTGCACAGATGGCACACGGACCCGCGATACTTGGATCCTGACAGGGTTCCCCTGGAGCTGGAATTCGAGTCGCTTTCGGGACCCAGCTTCCAGGGCATCGTGGCAGAGGTCAACAGCAAAGCGAGCCCCGCTGCGGTGCTCGAAGAGCTCTTGAGGACCAAGTCCGTCATTTACTCGGACGAGAATCGCCTGCGCGTCGTCACGCGCTCTTTTATCTGGCCCAGATCGTCGCCCCATGGGATCGAGAACTTTGGCGCTTCGTTGGCACAACTGATTCGGACGCTCGAATACAACCTTAATTCCGCTAGTGCTAAAAACAATCGGCTGGAACGCTTCGTGTCCGCCGACCAGGGGCTTCCCGCAAGGCTGCTGCCGAGCTTTCACGATTTCGCGAAGGAGCGCGCCAATCAATTCCTCCTGGACTTGGACGACTGGGTCGCGCGCTTTTCCAGTACGGTGATCGACCAAGAAGGGCCGCGGACAGAAGCGGGAATTAATGTGTTTTTTTTCGTGGAGTCGCCGCCAGATCCGAGGACTCTGTCGACCCTCGTGCAGCCCGCCCGGCGTATGGCCGCACCCGAGGACGAGCCCGCTTCGTGAGACATAGGCGCACAAACGATTATCTTCTTGCCGCACTGCGGAGGATAATGAGACCTCTCGCGCGCCTGTTGATTCGCGCCGGTGTTCGCTTCGACGAGTTCGCCGACCTTGCCAGGGGTGTTTACGTTGAAAGCGCGGCCCGTGATTTCAGCCGTTCCGGCCTTCCATCGCGGCGACGCATTGCGGCCGTCACCGGACTCACGCGCCGCGAAGTCGATCGCTACGTCGATTTCACGTTGCCCTCGGCCAAGCCGACTTCCGCGGACCTGCTGGTTGAGATCCTGCAGAAATGGCACACGATTCCAGAATACGTCGGCCCATACGGAATTCCGCGAGAGCTTGAATTTGCACGTCCCGTGGAGCGCTGTTTCCGCAGCTTGGTTGCACTTGTTGATCCAGCGGCGGACCCTGACGCAGCCCTTGAAGAGCTGCGCCGTGCGGGCGCGATCGCGTTAGCCGGCGATTCGCGCCTGCGCGCCGTTTCCCGCTCTTTGCTGATGTCTGCGCCTGCTTCTCCTCAGTTTATCGAGCACTTCGGACTCACGCTATCCCGGTTCGCGGCCACCATGGAATACAACATGAACCCGGAAAACGGTGCCAAGCGTCTCCAGCGGCGCGTTACCGCCGACCGGGGCTTGCCGCTCGAGCTCGTCCCGGCGTTCGAGAAGTACGCGCGCGCCAAGGCAACCGAGTTTCTGCTGGATTTGGACAACTGGCTTGCATCGCGCGCTTCGGACGATTCCGATTCGGGCGAGCGACTGGACGCCGGAGTGAACGTGTTCCTCTATATTGAGCCCTCAGCGAAGGAAGAGCCTTTGCCTTCACTGGTCAACGCCTCGGAAACGGACCGCGGCGTAAACCGCTAGTCGCGCCTTTCGCTCGGCTCGTCGCAGCCCAAAAATTGACACGTCGATAGACGCTGCACTTCATATGGCAGCGTCCAAGGCTGCGCCATGGGTCCCCGCAGTTTCTTTGACGCAGTTCACACTTTCTTGATACGCTATCTTACATAAGAAGCAGGTGATATTACATAAGGTAAATAATAACCACGTCGGCGGCCGCCGATGTGACTTGTCAGGAGGTTCACATGTCTCGGTCCGCGCAGTCCTTCTTCCGCGGTGCGTCAGTTCCGGCAGTGGCCGCTTTCGTGGCTGCTGCCCTGGTCGGTACGGCTCAGGCGGCGACCTTGACCGTCGGGCCCGTCGAGCAGGTCAATCTCAAGTCATCGACCCTCGTCGTATTGGGGCAGACCTACCAGATCGGCCCCTCGGTTTCTCTCAGAAACCAAGCGGGCGCGACCGAGACACTCGGCGCCCTTACGCCGGATACGTTGGTGGTGATTGATGGCACTGAGACTACGGCCGGTAAGACGACCGTCAGCAGCGTCACTACTCTCTCCCAACTTGACGTACCGGGGGCGACTCGCCTTCTAGTCACCGGCGTCGTTTCGCAAGTGACGCCGATTGGCGAAATCACGGTCGGCAAGCTGACGGTCGACATCAACCCCACTCTGACCAGCGATTCACAAAATGCCGCGGTTGGCGAGTTGGTGGCCATCACCGGAACCCAACCGAACGAAGATGGGCTGTTCCTTGCGCAGAGCGTTGCTCCTGTCAATGGAGCAGGGCTTTCCGCTAGCGGCATTCGTGGTACCGGCGCTGCCATGGGCATTCGTGGTACCGGCGCTGCCGTCATGCTGAAGGAAGGCATCCGGGGAACCGGACTTTCCACCAGCGGCATTCGTGGCACCGGCGCTGCCATGGGCATTCGTGGTACCGGCGCTGCCATGGGCATTCGTGGTACCGGCGCTGCCGTCATGCTGAAGGAAGGCATCCGGGGAACCGGACTTTCCACCAGCGGCATTCGTGGCACCGGCGCTGCCATGGGCATTCGTGGTACCG
>JAJYUA010000001.1:0-348377 GCA_021792755.1 Pseudomonadota bacterium | reverse complement strand
ACCGGCGCTGCCATGGGCATTCGTGGTACCGGCGCTGCCGTCATGCTGAAGGAAGGCATCCGGGGAACCGGACTTTCCACCAGCGGCATTCGTGGCACCGGCGCTGCCATGGGCATTCGTGGTACCGGCGCTGCCGTCATGCTGAAGGAAGGCATCCGGGGAACCGGACTTTCCACCAGCGGCATTCGTGGCACCGGCGCTGCCATGGGCATTCGTGGTACCGGCGCTGCCGTCATGCTGAAGGAAGGCATCCGGGGAACCGGACTTTCCACCAGCGGCATTCGTGGTACCGGCGCTGCCATGGGCATTCGTGGTACGGGTTGAGTTAAGGTGACACCTCCTTCCGGCATCCGCGGCGGCGGCTGATCCTCGACCCGAGCGGACGCCGGCATCTCCGATGGAGGTGCCGGCGTTTTGCTTATCGGCTGGTCGCTTCCGCCCGCAATTCCTTGCGCAGCACCTTGCCCACGTTGCTTTTGGGCAGCTCTCGCCTGAAATAGACGTGCCTCGGCACCTTGTATCCTGCCAGAGACTTGCGGCAGTGAGCGATGATGTCCTGTTCGCTGACGTTGGGATCTTTGAGCACCACGTACAGTGCGACGACTTCGCCGGAATGCGGATCCGGCTCCGCCACGGCGGCGGCCTCGAGGACGGCGGGGTGGGTCACCGCGACCTCCTCCACCTCGTTGGGATAGACATTGAAGCCTGATACCAGGATCAGATCCTTCTTGCGATCCTGCAGGTAGACATAGCCGCGGTCGTCCACGTACCCGACGTCGCCGGTGCGCAGCCACCCGCCCGTCACCATCACCTTGGCGGTCTCCTCGGGGCGGCGCCAATAGCCGCGCATCACCTGGGGTCCGCGCACACAGATCTCGCCACTTTGGCCGGCGGGCAGATCGTTGCCGGCCTCGTCCTTGACCGCGATATCGGTGGAGGGAAGCGGCAGGCCGACCGAGCCGTTGAACTCATCGGTCATGAGGTTGATCGTCACCCCTGGCGAGGTCTCGGTCAGGCCCCACGCCTGGGTGAGGATATTGCCCGTGACATCCTTCCAGCGCCGCGCCACCGAGCCCTGCACGGCCATGCCACCACCCAAGGTGACCTTGAGGTGGCTGAAATCCACCTCGTCGAAACCCGGTGTGTTGAGCAACGCGTTGAACAGGGTATTCACCCCGCTGAAAAACTCGAACGGCTGGGCCTTCATCTCCGCCACCAGGGCCGGGAAATCCCGGGCGTTGATGATCAGGACATTCTTCCAGCCGATATGCGTGAAGAGGAGGCAATTCACCGTGAGCGCGAACACGTGGTAGAGCGGAATCGCGGTGATCAGTACGCCGCGCTCCTGCTCGAAGCGGCTGCCGAGCCAGGCCTGCGCCTGCAGGATGTTGGCGCAGAGGTTGCCGTGGCTGAGCATCGCCCCCTTGGACACGCCGGTCGTGCCGCCGGTGTACTGCAGGAAGGCGAGGTCCTCGGAACCCACTTCCACGGGCCGGAGCGTCATCTTGCGCCCCGAGCGCACCGCCTCACGGAACGACGAGGCCCCCGGGATGCGCCAACCGGGCACCTGTTTGCGCCAGTGGCGGACGATGTAATTGACGATGTGGGACTTGGGGAAGGAGAGAAAATCCCCGACCGCGGTCACCAGGATGTGTTTCAGCTTGCAGTGCGGCACGACCTCCGCCACGACATGCGCGAAATTCTCCAGCACCACGATGGCGCTCGCGCCGGAGTCGATCAGCTGGTGCTCGAGCTCGCGGGCGGTATACAGCGGGTTGGTATTGACGACGATGAGTCCGGCGCGCAGCGCGCCGAACAGGGCAATGGGATACTGCAGCGTGTTGGGCAGCATGATGGCGATGCGGTCGCCCTTGGCGAGCCCCGCGGACTGCAGCCACGCCGCGAACGCCCCCGAGAGCTCGTCCAGCTGCGCGAAGGAGAGCACCTTGCCGAGCTGCTCGTACGCCGGCCGGTCCCGGTGAGCCGTGCAGGCGTGGTGCAGCAACTGCACGAGCGATGTCAACCGCTCGAGCTCGATTTCGGCCGGCACGCCCGGCGGGTAGGACTTCAGCCAGATTCGATCCACGATGGAATGCCCCCTCGGTTCGTCTCGTTTGGCGGGCGCGCCGCGCAGGTCCGGCACGAGCTCCGCGAGCGGGCGAGTTTAGCCCGTACGCTCACCCTGCGGCATTGCGCCGCAGTGCGGCATCGCCGAGGAAGTACTCGATCTTGTCGCGGTAAGTGCGCGAGAGCTTCAGCTCCTGGCCGCCGTCCAGGGTCAGGAAGTACTCCCCGTTCATGTGCTTACGCAGGCTCTTGACGTAGCGCAGGTTCACGATGGTCGAGCGGTGGACGCGCTGGAACAGTCTGGCGTCGAGGATCTCCTCCAGCTCCTTCATGGTACCGCGCAGAATGTGTGTCTCGCCCTCGGCGTGAACGCACATGTAATCCCCCGCCGCATCGACCCACTGGATGGAGGAGACCGGCACGCGCACCGTGTGCCTGCCCTGGCGGATGGGCAGGATCTGCGGATAGCGCGCATCGAGCGCCGCATCGCCCTGGGCGAGCAGCGTCTCGATCTCGATCTCTCCGGAGCCGGTGATCTCCGCCACCACCGCCAGCAGCTTGTCGCGCTGATCCACCGCGTTGCGGGCCTGGATGCCCTGGCGTACCCGCTCCAGGGTCATCTCGAAGCGCCGCTCGTCGATGGGCTTCAGCAGGTAATCGACCGCGCGCGCCTCGAATGCCCGCACCGCGTATTGGTCGTACGCGGTGACGAAGACCACCAGAGGCATGTCGTCCTGCGGGATCTGCGCCAGCACCTCGAAACCGGAGAGCGCCGGCATCTGGATGTCGAGAAACACCAGGTCCGGACGCTCCTGGCCGATGATGCGCACCGCGTCGCGGCCATTGCCGCATTCGGCGGCCACCTCGAAATCCGGCGTTCCGCGCAACCGCAGCTCGATGCCGCGCCTCGAGAACGCCTCGTCGTCGACGATGACGGTCTTGATCTTCATGTTTCCGTGGACCGCGGACCGTGGGGCTGTCCGCGGATGCTGAATGTTACCCGAATTCGAGTGGCCGTGAGCGCGGCTCCGGCCGCGTCAGTCGATCCCAGGCTGCTCGAGGCGTTCGATCGGCAGCGGGCGGGCGAGGATCTGACCCTGGGCGAAGTCGCAGCCTACTGCGGTCAGCCAACGCAGCGCGAGTTGCGTGTCGACCTGCTGTGCCGCGCAATGGATGCCGAGAACTTTCACCGCCTGCACGATCGCCACCACCAGTGCCTGGGACAGCTTGTCCTTCAGCACCGAGGCGGTGAGGCGTGAATCGATCTTCACCAGTCGCACCGCCTTGGAGCGCAGCAGCGGCACCACCGTCGAATCAAAAGAAAAGCCATCGATGACGACGAAGCAGCCGAGCCGCTCGCAGCCGCCGATGAAGCGCTCCACCTGGGCGCGGCGCTGTGTGCACAGCGGCTCGGCGATCTCGAAACCCAGGGCGTCGGCCGAGATGCCGCTCTTTCCGAGCTGCGCGGCCAGGTGTCGCAGGAAACGCTCGTCCTCCAAAGTGGCGATGGACAGGTTGAGCGTGAAGCCGGTGGGCTCCTGCGTCCAGGCACCCCGATGCGCGGTGAGCCACCAGAGCAGCCTGTCGACGGCCAGCACATCGAGAGAGGCCGGATCGCGGTTCTGGCGGGCCGTACCCCGAGGCAGCACCTCGAAGCGGCGCATCCGGCCGCCGGCGCGCAACTTGACGAAAGGCAGCACCTCCAAGATCACCAGGGCTGCTTCGGAGGCGGTAGCGGCGGGGACCGGCGCGGACCGGGCCGGCACGAGCTCAGGCGTGGGCGCAGCAGTGGCGCGCTCCACGGGCCGGGAGTCGGCCGGCGGCGAGTCGGTGGGCGATTGCGCGGCAGGGACGGGTGAGGCGTCCGGTGACTCGAGCTCGAGCGTCATCTCGCCCCCGCCCAAAATCTCGTCCACCGCTGTGGGTGCCAACATCCGGTTGGCATTGTGGAAGCTGCCGTCGCCCGGCTCCGCGGGGGCCGCCGCAGGCTCGTCATCGGCCAGGGACAGCATCATGTGGGTGGGATCCTGCTCGGTGCGCGAGCCGGCGGGGTGCAGGAGCGTGGCCAGCTTCTGCGCCGCGGCGCGCACGGGCGCCGTTGAGATCCGATTGAGCAAGCCTTCGCCGGCCAATTTGAACTCGGCAAGGACCATCACCAGCCCGACGAGGAAACCCTGCGGGGCACGCACAGGCAGAAAAGCCGCGGTTCGTCCGTCCTCCAGCCTTTGTCCGCCGCCGGCTCCGTGATTCTCGCCGGCGAAGCTCTCGAGGGCCTCGAGCACGAGCGCATGCTCGTCCGGCCCGAGCGCCCCTTCGCTGAGCCACAGCACGTTGCCCTGGGCGTCGTAGACCGAGACGGAATGCAGCCTAAGCGGCGGCAGGGCCGCGCGCAGCTCCCATCCGAGCGACTCCACGGTGAGCGCCCCCGCCCCTGCCTGCGCGTCCCCGATCGCGTGGGCGCCTGCGGAATGAGAGACCTTTCCGATTGCCGAGTGCATGCTCATCTCGTCTTCGAAGGGTGACAGCATACCCCAAGCGGCGCTGTGAATTCGCTCGCGTTCCTCTTGGGGGTTTCGGCTTGGCGAAGCCGCGCGCACGGGCTTTGTCATAACGACCCCGCTGTTCCAGGGCTGAGGCGGCGATGCGCCCGGCACAGTCCGAGGTTTGACATATCGGTCTTGCCGGGCGAACGGCGCAGCGGTCCCCGGCGCGCGGGCGGGCGGGCGAGCGCGATCCTACTGGCGGGAAAGTATGCTACTCTCTGGTAGGATAACTTCCAAAAACGGGTACACTCGGCTCGTTACACGACCCCGAGGGGAGTCGATTCATGTATCGCGCACCGCTCAGAGAGCTGCGTTTCGTGCTCGAGGAGCTGCTCGGCGTCGGACAGCTCGCCGCCTGTCCGGGGCTCGCCGACTATTCCGACGAGCTCGGCGCTTCCATTCTCGAGCAAGCCGGCCGGTTCGCAGAGGCCGTGCTCGAGCCGCTCAATCGCGCGGGCGATCGCGACGGGGCCCGCTGGAGCCCCGAGGGCGTGCGCGCGGCCGCGGGCTTCAAGGAAGCCTACCGCCGATACACCGAGGGCGGCTGGCCGCAGCTCGGCGCCGATCCGCGTTTCGGCGGTCAGCGCGTGCCGCAGCCCGTGAGCAGCGCGATGCAGGAGATCATCGCCTCGGCCAATCTTGCCTTCAAGCTCTGCCCGATGCTCACGCACGGGGCCGTGCACGCGCTCGAGATCTGCGGCTCCGAGGCGCAGCGGCGCCTGTTCCTGCCGAGGATGGTGAGCGGGGAGTGGACGGGCACCATGGTGCTCACCGAGCCGCAGGCGGGCTCCGACCTGGCGCAGGTGCGCGCGCGCGCGCTTCCCGAGGCGGACCGGTACCGGCTGTTCGGACAGAAGATCTTCATCACCTGGGGCGATCACGACCTCACCGACAACACCATCCACATGGTGCTCGCGCGCATCGAAGGCGCGCCGCCCGGCACCAAGGGCATCTCGCTGTTCATCGTGCCGAAGGTGCTGGTGAACGCCGACGGCTCGCTCGGCGAGCGCAACGAGGTGCGCTGCGTATCGATCGAGCACAAGCTCGGCATCCACGCCAGCCCGACCTGTGTCATGGAATTCGGCCGCGAGAAGGGCGCGATCGGGTATCTGGTCGGCGAGCCCAATCGCGGCCTGGAGTACATGTTCGTCATGATGAACACCGCCCGCCTTGCGGTGGGTGTCGAAGGCTACGCGGTGGGCGAGCGCGCCTTCCAACAGGCGGCGGAGTACGCGCGCAGCCGTCTGCAGGGCCGGGCGCCGGGCCGGCAGGGGCCTGGACCCGACCCCATCATTGGTCATCCCGACGTGCGCCGCATGTTGCTCACCATGAAGTCGTGCACCGAAGCCTCGCGGGCGCTGGCGCTGTACGCGGGACTGCAGCTCGACCTGGGAGCGCATCACCCGGATCCGGCGGTGCGCGCCAGCGCCCAGGCCCGCGGGGATCTGCTGATTCCCATCGTCAAGGGCTGGTGCTCCGAGACCGGCAACGAGACCGCCGCGATCGGCGTGCAGGTGCACGGCGGCATGGGCTTCATCGAGGAAACCGGTGCCGCGCAATTCGTGCGCGATGTGCGCATCACGACCATCTACGAAGGTACGACCGGCATCCAGTCGAACGATCTCATCGGGCGCAAGCTGGCCCGCGACCGCGGGGCCGCCATGAGCGCCCTCCTCACCGACATGCGCCGGGAGCTTCAGGCGCTCGAGGGCGCCGACCCCGCGGCAGCGGACAGCCGCGAGTGCGCGCTGCAGGCGGTCGGACATCTGCAGGCGGCGACCCGCTCGCTCTTGGCGGGGCTCGCCGCGAACCCGGCCCAGGGGCTCGCGGTGGCGGTCCCGTATCTGAAGCTCTGCGGCCTCACCGCGGGCGGCTGGCTGCTCGCGAAATCCGCCGCGCTCGCAGCGGCGGGCCTCGCCGGGTCCGACCGGCAGTTCTACCGGGCAAAAATCCATACCGCGCACTTCTATGCCCGGCAGGTGTTGCCCTGCGTATCCGGCCTCGCCCAAGTGGTCGAAGCCGGCGCAGCGAGCGTGCTGCAGACCGATCCGGAGCTGCTCTGAGATCAGCCCCGGCGCTTGCGCATCCCGGGCACCCGCAGCGGCAATGCCGGCGGCTCGCTGAGGTTTTGCAGGAACACGCGCCGCTCCCGCGGCGTCATGCGCGACCAGTTGAGCTTGTCGGTCTCTAGACGGTACAACTGACGGTCGCCGATGCGGGCCTGCGCGCGGCTGCGGCTGACCCAGCGCGCCGGCAGGCGTCGGGTCGAGCCTTTCGACAACAGGTCGACGAGGGCCGAGGCGACGCGGGCATCGCGCATCAGATCGTTGTGCGCGACCGGCGCGTAGTAGGATCTCGCCCCGCTCGGGGCCGCGCTGGCGGCGGGCACGGTGCCGTCGCCGCCGCGAGTGACGGTGTAGAGGAACTCGTCGGGCCGCCGGGACAGCGCGGTCACGGTCTTGCGACCCACCCCGGCGATGGTCGCGAACCGATCGTCCGGCGCAGGCAGCCCTGCCAGGAAGCCGCGCGCGTGCTCGAGCAACTCTGCACGAGGCGTCGGGCCGAGCGACGGCCACTGCGTCCTGTCCAGAAGATCCACGCCGCACTCGGGCCCGGGGAGCATCTGGTAAAGACTCACGAAGCCGCTGAACACCTGCGCGGAGAGCTCCTCGGCGGAGCGGCCCAGGTCGAGCCGGGCCATGTTGCGCACCACGGGATAAGTGCCTCGCAGCGCCTGCAAGGGCGTGAGCGCGCCGAGGTTCGGCGTTCCGAGCAGCACGGCTCGCTCGACGTGTCCGGTCTCCGGCAGCGCGAGCGCAGCGCGGCTCACGAGGCCGCCCATGCTGTGGGCCACGATCGCCACCCGGTCCGCATCCTGGGCGCGCAGGGTCTGTGCCAGCGCCGCCGCAGCCGCCTCGATGCCGAGCCGCCAGTCGTAAGGGTACAGCGTGACCGCGAAGCCGCGGGCGCGCAGATATAACTTCAACCTCAGGTACGAGAACAGCACCACGCCGAGCGGCACGACGGGCGCGCCGGCGCCCGGATCCAACAGCGGCAGGCGGCCGTTTTGGATGTCGAGCGGATCCACCCACAGCACGTCGTCCGGCAGCGGCCGGTGCCGCCGCAGCCCGAGCTGCGAGCCGAGGATGCCCGGAATCACGAGCACATGCGGCAGGGAGTCTTTCGTACCGGCGCGCCGCGCCCGGTGCGCAAGGCGCGCCAGCGCCCGGTATTCCGCCTCGCCGAAATAGGCGGCCAGGGCCTGGCGCCGCTCGCCCGAGGCCAACATGCGCTCGACCTCGACATCGCTCCAGCAGAACCGGTCGTAGGGGGTGACGTGCTCGGCGGGTAGGGGACAACGGCTCACGGCAGCCGATTATGCCAGAGAGGAATCCTCAGCCCACGCGCTTGGCGATCAGCTCGCACACCGCATCGATGGCGGCCCGCAGTGCCGTGCTCTTGCGCCAGATCGCCCCGATCTGGCGCGTCGGCACGGGTTTGGCGAAGGGCAACACGGCGACGCCCCGCGCATTGGCGTACGCGCCCTCCGTGGCGAGCTGCGGCAGCAGCGTGATGCCCGCCCCCGTGGCCACCATCTGCCGCAGCGTCTCCAGGCCGGTGGCCCGGAAGTCCTGGCTTTCCCCGAGTCCCACCCGGCTGCAGACCGCGAGCGCCTGCTCGCGCAGGCAGTGGCCTTCCTCCAACAACAGCAGCCTCTCGCCCTCCAGGTCGCTCACATGGACTCGCTCGCGCTTGGCAAGCCGGTGGCCGGCAGGCAGGGCGACCGTGAACGGCTCGCCATAGAGGCGCCGCGCCTCCAATCCATCGAGGTCCACCGGCAAGGCGAGAATGCCGAGGTCGAGCTCGCCGCCTCTCAGCTTCGCCAGCATCGGGCCGGTCTGGTACTCGTGCAGGTGCAACTCCAGACGCGGCAGCGCCCGGCGAAGCGGCTGCGCCACCAGCGGCAACAGGTAAGGAGCGATGGTGGGCAGGAGCGCCACGCGCAGCCGCCCCGCCAGCGGATCACGGTGGGTGCGCGCCACAGCGGTGAGGTCCTCGCACGCCTCCAGGATGCGCCGCGAGCGCGCGACGATCTGCTCGCCCGCCTCCGTGAGCGCGACGTTGCTTGGCCGGCGCTCGATGAGCTGCACCCCGAGGGACTGCTCGAGCTTCTTCAGCTGCGCGGAGAGCGTCGGCTGGCTGACGAAGCAGCGCTCGGCCGCGTGACCGAAATGGCGGGTGTCGGCCACCGCGACCAGGTAGCGCAGGTCTTTGAGCTTGATGTCGGCCACGGGCGGGGCGGTGCGCAATTTTATCTATTACTTCTATCGAAATTCAGCAATCAATCTATTTTGTCAATGCAGGCCGCTCCCGGCCGGCAAAGCGCGGACGCTCATTCACAGCACGAACGGGACCAGCATCTTGGTCCTTCGCCGGTAGGGCGGATAGGCGTCCGGGAACTGCTCGCACAGCATCCTCTCCTCGGTGCGCGCGCTGAGCACGAAAAACGCTCCCACCAACACCAACGCCGGCAGCCACTGCATGCCGAGCGCCAGCACCGTGCCGAGCCCGGCGAGCATGAGGCCGGAATAAATGGGGTGGCGCACGCGGGCATAGGGGCCGCTGGTCACCAACTCGTGCTGCTGGCGCAGGGACATCGGCACGCCCCAATTGCCGCCAAGGTACAGCCGCGCCCAGATCGCAAACAGGAAGCCCGCCAGGCACAGCGCGAGGCCGGCCCACTGCCAGAATCGAGACGGCTGCAGAAAGAATCCGTCACGGCGCGCCAACCAGGCCCCGAGGCCCGAGAGGCGCGTCAGCTGCAGAACAACGATGATCGCGACGATCAGGCCCAGGCGCATTCCCCACGCCTTGACCTGCCACTGGCCGCCGCGGCGCGCCTTCTTGTTGAACAGCGCCCAGATCCACCACAGGATCAAGAACCCGAGCCACAACTGCGCAACGAGCTGTCGAAACACCGGGCGCTCTCAATCCCGGAAGTTGTTGAACTGCAGCGGCAGATCGAGCGGCGCGGCGCGCAGCAGCCCGATGGCGGCCTGCAGCTCGTCGCGCTGCTTGCCGGTGACGCGCACCTTCTCGCCTTGGATGCTGCCCTGGATCTTGAGCTTCGAGTCCTTGATCAATCGGGTGACCTTCTTGGCGGTCTCGGCATCGATGCCCTGACGCAACAGCACCTGTTGGCGGGCCGAGGACAGGGTGAGCTGCGCTTCCTTCACCTCCAGGCACTTGAGGTCGATGCCGCGCCGGCCCAGACGCAGCTTGAGGATCTCCAGCATCTGCTTGAGCTGAAAGTCGACCTGCGCCTGCAAGGTCACGGTAAGGCCCTCGAGCGTGAAGCACGCCCCGGTATCCTTGAAATCGAAGCGCTGGGCGATCTCCCGATTGGCTTGGTCGACGCCATTGGCCACCTCGTGGGCGTTGAGCTCGGAGACCACATCGAACGAGGGCATGGCGGCGGGTCCGTATCGACGGAAGGGGCGGGTATTGTATCCCCCGCAGCGCAGGTGTAGTCTGCTGCCATGCTTCCTCGTCAGCTCAATCACGCCCTCGGCCGTGAGGCTTGGCGGTGGCGCACTCCTCGACCGGAGTGGGCCGCGGGCTGTTAGTTTCTCACCCAAGAAAACGCTTCCATCCGCCAAAACCCATCTCCGCACGCCGGGATGGGTTTTTGTCGTGCTTGAATCCGGGAGAACTCGTTGAAGCAGCCTTTCGACATACCAGGTGACCTCGACACGCCGGTCTCGGCGTTCATGAAGCTCGCCGGGTTCGGGCCCCACTTTCTGCTGGAGAGCGTGGAAGGGGGCGAGCGAGTGGGACGCTACTCTTTTGTCGGCTTCGGCGATGCGCTCACCGTGCGGCTCGACCGCGGCGGCCTCGCGCTCGGCACCGAGCGGCGGCCCGTACCGCGCACCGCCGCCGAGCTGCTCAGCGGACTGCGCGAGGCGCTGGGGCGTACCCCGGCGCCCGGACCGGAGATTGCGGGCGTGCCGCTCGCCGGCGGCCTGGTTGGCTACGCCGCTTACGACGTGGTGAGATTTTTCGAGCGGCTGCCGGCCGCGGCCGGGAAGGAGCCGGACGTGCCGGCGCTGCACTACGTGGCGCCCCGCTCGCTGCTGGTGTTCGATCACCTGACGCGGGGCATCGCCCTGCTGCATGCCGGCTCGGAGCAGGAGCGGCAGTCCCTGAGAAAGGAAGTCATCCGGGCGCTGCGCGGAGCGTTGCCCAACCGCGCTCGATCCGGCCGCTACGCCCTGCCGACAGCCTCCAGCAGCCGCGCCGAGTACCTCGACGGCGTGAAGCGGGTGAAGGAGTACATCGCCGCAGGCGACGTGTACCAACTGGTGCTGTCCGCACGCTTCCAGGGACGCCACGAGCTCGACCCCTTCCAGGCCTACCGGGCGCTTCGCCTGATCAATCCCTCGCCCTACATGTACTACTGCGCCCTGGGCGAGCTGACGGTGGTCGGCTCCTCGCCCGAGGCTCTGGTGCGCCTGAAAGGCGGCGTGGCGCAGTTGCGGCCCATTGCCGGCACCCGGCCGCGCTCGGACGATCCGGCGGCCGATGTGGCGCGGGAGGCGGAGCTGCGCGCCGATCCGAAGGAAAACGCCGAGCACGTCATGCTGGTAGACCTCGCGCGCAACGACCTCGGCCGCGTGGCGCAGGCCGGCAGCGTCACGGTCGACCCATACCGGACGATCGAGCGCTACAGCCATGTCATGCACATGGTGAGCGGCGTCAACGGCCGGCTCGCCTCGGGAAGCGACGCGTTCGATCTGTTCGCGGCGGCGTTTCCGGCCGGCACGCTGGTCGGTGCCCCCAAGGTGCGCGCCATGCAGATCATCGATGAGCTCGAGCCCGTGAGCCGCGGCCTGTACGGCGGCACGGTCGGCTACTTCGGGGCGCGCGGCGACATGGACCATGCGATCACCATCCGTACGCTGGTGTTCCGCGGCGACGAGTACAGCTACCAGGCCGGCGCGGGACTCGTCGCCGACAGTGTTCCGGAAGCCGAGTACGACGAGGTGCTCGCCAAGAGCGCCGCCATGGCGCGCGCGCTCGAGATGGCGCGGGAGGGTTTCTGATGCCGCGGCTGCTGCTCATCGACAATTACGACTCCTTCACCTACAACCTGGTGCAGGCGTTCCTGGTGCTCGGCGCGGACGTGCGCGTGCATCGCAACGACGCCATCGACGTGCAGGAAGCCCTGGCGCTGCGCCCCACGCACCTGTGTATCTCGCCCGGTCCGGGCACCCCCGGCGATGCGGGGGTGTCCATGGACATGATCCGCGCCTTCGCCGGCCGCATCCCGGTGCTCGGGGTGTGCCTGGGGCATCAGGCAATCGTGGAGGTGTTCGGCGGCAAGGTGGTGCGCGCCGGCCGGCTCATGCACGGCAAGACCTCCATGATTCAACATGACGGCCTCGGTGTTTTCTCGGGCCTGCCGCAGCCGTGCGAGGTGGGACGCTACCACTCGCTGATCGCCGCCCCCGCGACCCTGCCCGCCGAGCTCGCCGTAAGCGCGCGGACCGGGGAAGGCGAGATCATGGGCGTGCGCCATCGGCAGCTGCGGGTCGAGGGCGTACAGTTTCACCCTGAGAGCATTCTGACACCCGAGGGTCCCAGGCTGCTCGAGAACTTCATCGGGCTCGCCGCCGGTGCGCCCGCCGCCTCCGTCGCGGAGCTCTCCGATGTCCTCCGTCCGTGAGCTGCTCGAGCGCCTGCTCGAGCGGCGCGACCTCACCCAGCCCGAGGCCGAGGAGCTGCTCAGGTCCCTCACCGATCTCGAAACCCCCGCGGCCGTGAGCGGCGCGGTGCTCGCCGCGCTGCGCGTCAAGGGCGCGGTCGCGGACGAGGTGCGCGGCTTTGCCGAGGCCATGCGGCGCCTGGCGCTGCGGCCGGACATCCCCGCGAGCGTGCGCGCCATCGACATCGTCGGCACGGGGGGCGACCGCTCGGGCAGTCTCAACATCTCGACCGGCACGGCATTGCTCACGGCCGCATGCGGCCAGCCGGTGGTCAAGCATGGCAACCGCTCGGTCTCGAGCCGCGCCGGCAGCGCCGATGTGCTGGAGGCGCTGGGACTTCCCATGCCGCTCGATGCGCGCGCGGTCGGGGAGTGTCTGGCGGCCAGCCGGTTCACTTTCCTGTTCGCGCCTCACTACCATCCGGCCACCAAGGCGGTGGCCGCGGTGCGCTCGGCGCTCGGCGTGCGTACCGTGTTCAACATTCTCGGGCCGCTCACCAACCCTGCGCACCCGCCGCTGCGCCTGATCGGGGCTTTCAGTCCCGAGACCGCCGCCCTGATGGCCGATGCGCTCGCGGGCATGGGGATCGAGCGGGCGTTCGTCATCCATGGCTCGCAGGGTTGGGACGAGCCGACTCCCATCGGTCCGTTCACGGTGTTCGACGTGCGCCCGGGTCAGGTTGCGCAGGAGACCCGCGCTCCGGAAGAGTACGGCCTGCAGCGCTGCGAGCCGCGCGATCTGACCGGCGGCGATGCGCGGCACAACGCCGAGGCGCTGCGCGCGGTGCTCTCGGGCGAGGATCGCGGACCTCACCGGGATTGCCTGCTGCTCGGGGCGGCGCTCGCTCTCGAGATCGCGGGCCTCGCCGGCGGCCCGCGCGAGGGGGTGGAGCGCGCCGCCCACGCCATCGACAGCGGCGCGGCCGCCGGGGTGTTACGGGCGCTCACCATGGTGGGGCGCCCGTGAGCGCGGACTTCCTGACCCAGATGGCCGCTTGCAGCCGTGAGCGAGTGCGCACGGCCCGGGCGGCCTGTCCCGAGAGCGTGCTGATGCAGCGTGCGCTCGCCGTCGAGCCTGCGCCGGCACTTCGGCTCACGCCGGGCGGCTTCGATCTGATCGCCGAGATGAAACTGCGCTCGCCTGCGGCCGGCCGACTCAAGGAGGCGGGCGAAGGCGACGTCGCGAAACGCGTGCGCGCCTATGCCCGCGCGGGCGCGTGCGCGGTGTCGGTGTTGACCGAGCCCAGCCGGTTCGAGGGAAGCCTCGAGCACCTTTCGGAGGCGGCCGCCGCGCTGCGGCCGCTCGGCGTGCCGGCCATGCGCAAGGACTTCCTGGTCGATCCCTACCAGGTTATCGAGGCGCGCGTGTCGGGCGCCGGCGGGGTGCTGGCGATCCTGAGGATGCTGAGCGATGCGCAAGCGGCCGCCCTCATCCGGCGCGCCCGTGAACTGAGTCTGTTCGTGCTGCTCGAGACCTTCGACGAGCGCGACATCGAGCGGCTGCATGGCCTCGTACGGCAGCTCGGCGGCACCGGCCTGCTGGCGGGCGTCAACTCGCGCGATCTCGCCACGCTCGAGGTGGTGCCGAGCCGGCTCGAGCAGCTCGGCCCCCGGCTGCCTGAGTGCATTGCGCGGGTCGCCGAGAGCGGCGTCGGCTCGGCCGAGGATGCCGCTCGCATGGCGCAGGTCGGCTACGACCTGGCGCTGGTCGGCAGCGCCTTGATGCGCGAGGAGAACCCGGAAGCGCTCGTCCGGGCTCTGTTGGAGGCGGGGCGGATCGCGAAGCGAGGAGCGACCGCGCAGGAGGCGCGCGCTGGTGCCGCCCCCACGGGCTCGCCGCAGGCGGCGAACGCTCGTGCGGGCACGGACAGCCCGGGCTTGTGCGAGGCGCCAAATGCGCAGCGCAATGGCCAGAGGCACGAGCCGCGATGAACCGCGCCCGCGCAGCCCTGTGGATCAAGATCTGCGGCCTGACGACGCCGGAGGCGGTGTCGGCGGCGCTCGATGCAGGCGTCGAGGCGATCGGCTTCGTTTTCGCGGACTCGCCGCGGCGGGTGACGCCCGAGCAGGCGAGGCGGCTCGCCGCGCCCGCCCGCGGAAAGCTGCGCTGCGTGGCCGTCACGCGCCACCCCGGCCAAGGCCTGCTGGGGGAGATCCTCGCCGGGTTTCAACCCGATGTGCTGCAGACGGACGCACAGGACCTCGAGCAGTTGCGATTGCCCCGGGCGCTCGAGCTGCTGCCCGTGCTGCGCACACCGACTGACCGGCGGGCCCTGCCGGAAAGACTGCTGTTCGAGGGGGCCGCCAGCGGTGCCGGCCGGGTGTGCGACTGGAGCACGGCCGCCGATGTGGCGCGACGAACGCGGCTCATACTGGCCGGCGGCCTGCATCCGGGCAACGTGGCCGAGGCGATCGCCGCGGTGCGGCCGTTCGGCGTCGATGTGTCGAGCGGGGTGGAACTGCGGCCGGGCGTGAAAGATCCCGCCGCGATCGAGCGATTCGTGGCCGCGGCCCGCGGTGCCGGAACTATCGTGCAGGAGTGATGACTTTGAGCTCAATCACCGAACCCACAGACGCGCTGGCGGACCTGCTCGCGGGCCGGCTCCCGGACGCGCGCGGCCGCTTCGGCCCCTTCGGCGGGCGCTACGTGCCCGAAACCCTCATTCCGGCGCTCGAGCGCCTGGAGGAAGGCGTGCGGGAGCATCTGCGCTCGCCCTCCTTCCAACAGGAGCTTGCCGCGCAGCTCACGAGCTGGGTGGGCCGTCCCACGGCGCTCACCTTCGCCGGCCGACTCTCGGAGCGCTGGGGAGCGCGGGTCTGGCTGAAGCGCGAGGACTTGGCGCACACCGGCGCGCACAAGATCAACAACGCCATCGGCCAGGCCCTGCTTGCGAGGCGCCTCGGCGCGCAGCGCATCGTGGCCGAGACCGGCGCCGGACAGCACGGGGTGGCGAGCGCCGCTGCCTGCGCGCGCCTGGGGCTGCCCTGCACGGTTTACATGGGCTCGATCGACATGCGCCGCCAGGCCCCCAATGTGGACAGGATGCGCCTGCTCGGCGCGACCGTGGTCGCCGTCAGCGCAGGGGATGCCACGCTGCGCGCGGCCATCGACGAGGCGCTGCGCGATTGGGTGTCGGATCCGTTCGGAACGTACTACCTGCTCGGCTCGGCGGTGGGACCCCATCCCTATCCTTACCTCGTGCGCGAGCTGCAGGCGGTGATCGGGCGCGAGGCGCGCGCGCAATTCCTGGAGCAGACCGGCGCGCTGCCCGAGGCGGTGATCGCCTGCGTGGGCGGCGGATCGAACTCCATCGGCATGTTTCACGCGTTCCTGCCCGAGCGCGAGGTCGAGATCATCGGGGTGGAAGCCGGCGGCCGGGGCGAGGCGCTCGGAGACAACGCCGCGACCGTCTCGTACGGCCGCCCCGGCGTGCTGCACGGCACCTACTCGCTGCTGTTGCAGGACGCGGATGGCCAGGTGCAGGAGACCCATTCGGTGTCGGCGGGGCTCGATTATTCCGGAGTCGGCCCCGAGCACGCGTTCCTCGCTCACGTCGGCCGCGTGCGCTACGAGAGCGCCGGGGACGCGCAGGCTCTGGAGGCGGTGCGCGCGCTGTGCGAGGCCGAGGGCATCCTCCCGGCGCTCGAGAGCGCTCACGCGATCGCCGGCGCGAAGCGTTGGGCCGCGAGTCATCCGGGCGGCTCGGTCATCGTGTGCCTCTCCGGCAGGGGAGACAAGGACATGCCCACTCTGCAACAGACGTTGTTGAAGGACGAGAAATGAGCGCCCACGAGCACATCAGCGCCGCCATCCGCGCGGCCAACACCCGGGGCGAGCCCGCCCTCGTCGCCTACCTCACCGCCGGCTTTCCGCGCCGCGAGCACTTCCGGGAGCATCTGCGGCGGGTCGCAAGCAGCGCCGATGTGGTCGAGATCGGCGTTCCCTTCAGCGATCCCATGGCCGACGGGGTCACCATCCAGCGCTCGAGCCGGGAGGCGCTCGCCCAGGGTGTCAGCCTTGGCTGGATTCTCTCGGAGCTCGAAATGCTTGCGCCGCGCCCCGAGGCGCCGCTTCTTCTGATGAGCTACCTCAATCCGCTGCTTGCCTTCGGAGCCGAGCGGCTGGCGGACTCGGCCGAGCGCGCCGGCGTCGCGGGCTTCATCGTGCCGGACTTGCCCTTCGACGAGGGCGAAGCGCTGCAACCGGCGCTCTCGAGCCGAGGGCTCGCGCTGGTGCAGATGGTGACGCCCGTCACCCAGCCGCAGCGGCTCGAGCAGATCTGCGCCGCCAGCCAAGGCTTCGTGTACGCGGTCACCATGACCGGCACCACCGGCAAAAACGTCGCGGTGCCGCGGGAGGTCACCGGCTACCTCGACTCGGTGCGCGCCCTGTCGCCGGTGCCGATCTGTGCCGGCTTCGGAATCCGCAGCCGCGAGCAGCTCGTGCGGCTGCGCGGTCACGTCGATGGGGTGGTGGTCGGCTCCGCGCTGGTGGAGGTGCTGGAGCGGGGCGAGGATCCGGCGAAATGGCTGCAGGCCTTGCGGGAAGGGTGAGGCGAGTGCGCGCTCAACGGCCTCGGCTGCGAGGTTCAACTCGCCTCGCTCGCCGCTTGAGTCCTTATCATCGCGAGATCCACAGTCCGCCGCAGCGCTTCTTAATGGTTGCCCCCGTACGCCGGTCCGCCCTGAGTCATGACAGGGCACGAGCGGCTGCCCAGGCACAGGGACTGTGCCCCGCCGCCGCAGGTGGCGGAGCCTGGGGCAAAAAACCGCGCTTTTTGCCCCAGGCACGCTGGGCGGGGCAGGATGCCCCGATCCAGCGTTTCTGAATAGGATCCATCCCGATGACACGCCCCGCCAAACCCGCGAAGAATCCCGGTGCCGCGATCGCGACCGGTCCCGAGCCCGAGGCTCAGCACTGCCAGACTTGCCGCCAGGAGCTCGCCGTCTGCGATGGTGTTCACTACGGCTCCCCGCAGACCGGCTACCGGCTGCTGTGCAGCCGCTGCTTCAATGAGGAGGTGGCCGAGGCCGGCGGGCTCGACTTCCAGCACGTTCAGTTCGATCCGCTCGAGATGCGCGATGCCGCCGGCGGACGCCATGAATTTCATTTCCGTGTCCACCTGCTCGGGGACCGGGTGGCCCTCGATGCCTTCGAGCTCCAGGGCGGCGAGCCCCGCGGGTACCAATTTCAGGCGCTCGACGCCGCCGAGGTGGACCTGTTTGCGCTGATGGGTCGACTGATCGAGCGTATGCGCCGCCAGCTCGCGAGTTGCCACCTCGAGGAGGAGCAGGGCCGGCTTCACATCAAGGATCTGCTCGCCCGCGGCCGCATCGAGTGGGACGAGAACGAGGATGGCCGGGTGCCGCTGATCGTCATCGACGGACGGGAGATCACCTGGGAGGACTTTGGCCGCATGCTCATGACCTTCGAGGGCTGGCAGTTCAAGCTCGAGATCCGCGACAAGAGCGAGGAGGTCTGAGGCGAGGCCTCCTCCCTCTATCCGAGCCGGATCAGTGCCGCAAGACGCTGCACCGGAGTCGATCACCTTCCAGGGTCCGAGGCTGCGCGGCAGCATCACCCGCACCCGTCTGGCCATCGAGGGCGTAGGGGTCGTGTTACGCCCCCCCGGGTCTTCGGGTTGACGATCAGCAGTCAATCCTCTCGCGGCGCAAGTGCGCAGCGACGTCCACCGACCGGCCTTCGCCTCGCAGCGGATCGCGGCAGACCCGCAAGGGACTCGCCACTGAAGCCTCCCCGGGCGCGGCCTGTGCTATGGTGAGCCATGGCCACCCTGACCATTGCCCGCCGCTTCTGCGGCCCGGCGCAGTCTGCCAATGGCGGCTATTTCGCCGGGTGCGTGGCTGCCCAGGCAGGGCACACAATGACCGTGCGCCTGATCCGGCCGCCGCCGCTGGAGACGCCGCTCACCGTCCGGGAGCTCCAGGGCGGTGAGCTGGCCATCACGCTGGGGGAGGAGCGCATCGGCGAGGCCCGGCCCACGACACTGACGCTCGAGCTGCGCAGGCCGCCGCAGTATTTCGAGGCGGTGGAAGCATCCCGTCGCTACGCCGGCTTTGCCTATCACCGCTTCCCGAGCTGCTTCGTCTGCGGTACGGACCGCCCCCGGGGAGATGGCATGCGCATCTTCGCCGGCCCCATCCCGGAGCGTGACCTGGTCGCCGCCCCGTGGGTGCCGGACAGCTCCCTCGATCGGGGCGATGGCAAGGTGCGGCCGGAGTTCATGTCCGCCGCGCTCGACTGCCCGGGGTTCTACGCCGTCAGCCTCGATGACCGCATGATGCTGCTCGGGGAATTCACGGCGCACGTCAACCGCCTGGTTCACGTCGGCGAGCGCTGCACCGCGACGGGTTGGCGGATCACATCCGACGGTCGCAAGCATATGGCCGGCACGGCGATCTTCGACGAGGACGGAGAGCTCTGCGGCAGCGCCCGCGCGTTGTGGATCGAGCCGAGAGACCCTGCAGACGAGGCCTGAGCGCCGGGCTATGCCTGCGGCTGGCCGAAATGCTCCCGATAGTCCTCGATGGCGGCGCCGATCACCTGAGCGGCCTCGGCGTGACCGTATCGGCCGGCAAGATGGATCCCGGAGGGCTCGCCGGGTATCAGCTTGTAGGTCGTGAAGTAGTGCTCCAGACGCTCCACCAGGGTCGCCGGCAGCTCGGTGAGCTCGCGTGCGCCGCCCCAGACATAATCGCCTTCGAGCACCGCGACGATCTTGTCGTCGGCTTCGCCCCGGTCGACGATCTTGAGGCCGCCCAGGATTCGGGCGCGCAGCAGGATCTCCGAGTGGGTGATCGGCCGCTCGCTGATCACGCAGATGTCCAGCGGATCTCCGTCGCCGCGCTCACAGCCCGGCGCCAGACGCCGCACCCGCTCGCCGCAATAGGTCTGCGGGATAAATCCATAGAGCGAGGGTGGGTGCGAAGACGTGCGTTGCGGCCGGTCGACGCGCAGGTAGCCGGTGATCTTGTCGACCTCGTACTTCATGAGGTCGAACGGGGTGATCTCGATGTAGGCCGTCACCACCTCGGGACACTGCGGCCCGGGGTCGAGGCCGTGCCAGGGATGGGGACGCCAATGGAAATGCGAGTGCGGGGGTTGAGCCATGACTTCAGGCGCACCGCTCGGGATGGGAGTCGATTACTTCTTGGCGGTGCGCTTGGCCTTCTTCGCAGGGCCTTTCGGACGGCTCTTGCCGAAGGAACCCCGGTAGATCTTGCCGCGCCGGGTTCTCATATCACCCTTGCCCATCGAATACTCCTCGGTCGGTGCTGAATCGGGCGCGCAGTGTAGCAGAGCGCATCGCCTTGGCGCCCCAAAACGAACACAAAGCGCAATGAAGAGGGCCGGCCCGCAGGGGTCCCGCGGGCCGGCCGCCACAGCCGAAAGGCTTACCAGCGCTTCGGTGCGCCGCCGCCGCCGCGGCCGCCGCCGCCGCCGCGCTCCTGGGCCTCGTTGACCCGCAACGCCCGCCCGCCGAGCTCCCGACCATTCAGGTTCTGGATGGCGCGGGTCGCATCCGCTCGCGCCATTTCCACGAACCCGAAGCCGCGCGGCCGGCCGGTCTCCCGGTCGGTGATCAGGCTCACGGACTCCACGGTCCCGTGCTGCGCGAACAGCTCGCGGACTTCATTCTCACTGGCCGAAAACGGGAGGTTTCCGACGTAAATCTTCGTCATGCAATCAAACTCCAAATACGGAACTTTCCATCCCCGCGCGCGTTGATCGTGTTCTGCGGGGGCGGCTTCCGAACAATCACAGCAGGATCACTGCCACCTGGTCGGGAACGATTCGGCTTTTCTCCGTAAGCCGGCACGGCAACCGGGCCGGCAGCAGGCGGCAGGAAAGGGAAAGGTCACAGACCGGCGGGGACGATACCGCAGGAAGGCGGTGGGACACAAGCCGCAGGCAATTACCGATAGCGCTCGAGGATCTTCGCGAGCCCCCTGGAACCGGGCGAGAGCACCTCGTAGGGCAGGCTGTTCAGCGGCTCGGCCGGGGTGGCGCTGACCTGGTGGAATTCCGGCCGCTCGCCGCGGGCATCGAGGTAGATGAGCCCGGTCAGATGCTCCCCTTCGCTCATGCGCTGCTGCACTTTGGCCGCCGCGGCGGCCCGGTCCGTCGGATCGTAGTCGGTCTCGAGCTTGCGCAGCACGATCCGGCTGCCATCGTGCAAGGCAACCTCACGCGCCTCGCCGGGCTCGTACTCGACGGTGATCTCCCGCTCCCGCGGCACGAAATCCGCCAGCACCGTCCGCTCATGGTGCTCGCGGGTGTAGGCGTAGCTCTTGGTCGAGCCCTCGTGATCGTTGAAGGTCACGCACGGCGAGAGCACATCGATGAGCGCGAAGCCCCGGTGCCTGAGGCCTGCCTCGATGAGCGGCACCAGCTGGCGCTTGTCACCGGAGAAGCCGCGCGCCACGAACGTCGCGCCCAGGTCGAGCGCCAGCAGCACCGGATCGATGGGCGGCTGCAGGTTGGTGTCACCCTTCTTGGCCCGGGTGCCGATGTCGGCCGAGGCGGAAAACTGCCCCTTGGTCAGGCCGTACACGCCGTTGTTCTCGATGAGGTACAGCATGTCGAGATTGCGGCGGATGGCGTGGCAAAACTGTCCGAGACCGATCGACAGCGTGTCGCCGTCGCCGGAGACCCCGATGTAGCTCAGGCGCCGGTTGGCGGCGTTGGCGCCGGTGGCGATCGAGGGCATGCGCCCGTGCACGGAGTTGAAGCCGTGCCCGCCGCTGACGAAGTAGGCGGTTGTCTTGGACGAGCAGCCGATGCCGGAGAGCTTTACCAGGTTCTGCGGCTCGAGCGACAGTCCCCAGCAGGCCTCCACGATGGCCGCGGTGATCGAGTCGTGCCCGCAGCCGGCGCACAGCGTCGACAGCGCCCCCTCGTAGTCGCGCCGCGTGAAGCCGAGCGCATTGCGCGGCAGCGAGGGGTGCGAAACCTTGGGTTTGGCGATGAATGTCATGTCCGGATTCCCCCGCTCAGGCGCGCGCGATGTCTTTCGGATGCTCGGCGGAGGGCTCGATCTCGGCCAGCACCCCCTCGACGATGAAGCGGGAGCTGACCGGCAGCCCGCTGTAGTGCAGCAGCGAGCGCAGCTTCGCCTTCTCCACTGCGGTCTCCAGCGTCAGCAGCGAGCGCAGTTGTGCGTCCCGATTCTGCTCGACGACGAACAGCAGACGGTGGGCGCCGAGGAAGCGCTCGACTTCCTCGCCGAACGGGAAGGCGCGCACGCGCAGATAATCGACCGCGACGCCGCGGCCGCGCAAGACGGCGAGGGCCTCCCGGATGGCGCTGTCGCTGCTGCCGAGCGATACGATGCCGATCTCGCTCCCCGCGCCGTCCACGACCGGGCGCGGCACGCGCTGCTTGATCGTCTGCCACTTTCTGAGCAGTCGGTCGAGCACCACCTGGTAGTCCGCGGAATCCTCGGTGTAGGTGCCGAACTGGGTGTGGCCCGAGCCGCGCGTGAAGTAAGCGGCCTTGGGATGCACACCGGGAAACGTGCGGTACGGAATACCGTCGCCGTCCTTGTCGACATACCGCTGGAATCTGTCGATCTCGAGGATTTGCTCGAGGCCGAGCACCTTGCCCCGGTCCGGCCGATACGCATCGTCCCACTTCAGATCCGGGCACATCCAGTCGTTCATGCCGATGTCTAGGTCGGAGAGCACCAGCACCGGGGTCTGCAGCCGCTCGGCGAGATCGAATGCGTCGCGTGCCATGTAGAAGCACTCTTGCGGGTTCGCCGGATAGAGGCAGACATGGCGGGTATCGCCGTGCGAGGCGTAGGCGCAGGCCATGAGGTCGCCCTGCTGCGTGCGCGTGGGCATGCCCGTCGAGGGCCCTACGCGCTGGATGTCGAACACGACCGCCGGCACCTCGGCGTAGTAGGCCAGGCCGAGGAACTCGTTCATCAGCGAGATGCCGGGGCCGGAGGTCGCCGTGAAGGAGCGCGCACCGTTCCACGAGGCGCCGAGCACCATGCCGATCGCGGCGAGCTCGTCCTCCGCCTGAATGAAGGCGAAGCGCTTGACGCCGGTCTCAAGATCGACGCGCAGCCGCTCGCAGAAGCCCTTGAACGCATCCATCAGCGAAGTCGACGGCGTGATCGGATACCACGCGGCGACCGTGGCGCCGGCGAACACGCAGCCGAGCGCCGCCGCGGTGTTGCCGTCGATCATGATGTGGCCGGCGGTGCGGTCCATGGGCTCGACAGAGAGCGGCAGGGGGCAGGAGAAGTGCTGGCGCGCGTAATCGTATCCGAGCTGGATCGCCTTCATGTTGCTCTCGACCAGCTGCGGCTTCTTGGCGTAGGTCTCCCCGAGCAGGCCGCGGATGAGCTCGAGATCGAGCGACAGCAGCGCGGCCAGCACGCCGGCGTAGCAGATGTTCTTCATCAGGATGCGGGTGCGCACCCCGTTGAAGTGCTCGTTGCACATCTGCGCAAGCGGCACGCCGAGGACCGTGATGTCCGGGCGCGACAGCAGCGCCGGGCGCGGCCAGGTGGAGTCGTAGAGCAGGTAGCCGCCGGAGGCGAGCTCCTTGACGTCGCGCGCGTACGTCTCCGGGTTCAGCGCCACCATGATGTCCACCTTCCCCGAGCGCGCCACGTGCCCGTCTCGGGACACGCGTATCTCGTACCAGGTGGGCAGGCCCTGGATGTTGGATGGGAAGAAGTTCTTGCCCATCACGGGCACGCCGCTGCGGAAGATGGACTTCATGAGCAGCGTGTTGGCGCTCGCCGTGCCGGTGCCGTTGACCGTGGCGATCTTGATGGTGAAGTCGTTAACTCGATTGTTCATGGTCCGGTCATTGGCACCACGACCGCAGCGGCCCACGAGCGGATTTTCCCGGGCTGCCGTGAGCCCCCGGGGGGCTCGCGGAAAAACACCCTGCTTCTCGGCGCCTTGGAAAATCCGACTCTGCGGCCGCATTCCCGGGCGGCGGTGCGGCAGTTGGTGATGCGGCGTGCTCTCAATTGCAACTCAGGCGATCTTCGGCTTGCGCTGCTCGAGCGCGCGGGCCTCCTCGCCGACGTGCGGCCAATGGATGAGCGACTTCTGCATGTCCCAGGCCGCGGTCGGGCAGCGCTCGGCGCACAACCCGCAGTGCACGCACAGATCCTCGTCCTTGACCATCACGCGACCGGTCTGCGGCAACGCTGCCGAGACGTACAGCGGCTGGGCGGGGTTGCTCGCCGGCGCCTTCAAGCGCGCGCGCAGCTGCGCCTCCGTCCCGTTCGCAACGATGCTGAGGCAGTCGACCGGGCAGATGTCGATACAGGCGTCGCACTCGATGCACAGCTTCGCGCTGAAGACGGTCTGCACGTCGCAATTGAGACAGCGCTGCGCCTCTTGCTCCGCCTGCTCGGCGGAGAAGCCGAGCTCCACTTCGATGTTGATCTTCTTGAAGCGCTCCTTCAGCGACACGTGCGGCATCAGTCGCCGCTCCACCGGCGCGTAGTCGTTCGAGTACGACCACTCGTGCATGCCCATCTTGCGGCTCTGCAGGGTGACCCCCGGGGGCAGCCGCTCGGTGAGCTGCTCGCCCTGGCAGTGGCGGTGAATGGAAATGGCCGCCTGGTGTCCGTGCTCCACCGCCCAGATGATGTTCTTCGGCCCGAAGGCGGCATCGCCGCCGAAGAACACCCCGGGCAATGTCGACTGGAACGTCACCGCGTCGACCTCGGGCACATTCCATTTGTCGAAGCGGATGCCGAGGTCGCGCTCGATCCAAGGGAAGGCGTTCTCCTGGCCGATTGCAAGGATCACATCGTCTGCGGGAATGAACTCCTCGCCGGTCACGCGTTCGGCGCTGATGCGCCCTCGTGCGTCCATCTCGTACTCCATGCAGTCGAACATCATGCCTGCGAGCCGGCCGGCCTCGAGAACAAAGGCCTTCGGCGAGCGGTTGACGATGATCTCGACGCTCTCTTCCTCGGCGTCCTCGAGCTCCCAGGCCGAGGCCTTGAAGAAGGCGCGCGGCTTGCGCGCCATGACCTTCACCTGCTTCGCGCCGAGTCTGAGGCTGGTGCGGCAGCAGTCCATCGCCGTGTTGCCGACTCCGATGATGAGCACACGCTCGCCGATGCGCTCGATGTGCCCGAAGGCCGCCGACTCCAGCCAGCTGATGCCGATGTGCACGTTGGCGGCGGCCTGCTCGCGGCCCGGCAAAGACAGCTCCTTGCCCTTGGGCGCGCCCGAGCCGACGAACACCGCATCGAAGCCGCCATCGGCAAGCAGCTTTCTCAGGCTCTCGATGCGGTGCCCGAGCTTCAGGTCCACCCCCATGGCGAGGATCATGCCGATCTCTTCATCGAGCACGCTCGCCGGCAGGCGGAAGGCGGGGATGTTGGTGCGCATCAGGCCGCCGAACTGCTCGAGCTGCTCGAAGATGGTCACCTCATAGCCGAGCGGCATCAAGTCATTGGCCACGGTGAGCGAAGCGCAGCCGGCGCCGATGCAGGCGATGCGTTTGCCGTTCTTCACCTTGGGGATCTTCGGCAGCCGGCCGGTAATGTCCTGCCGGTAATCGGCCGCCACGCGCTTGAGACGACAGATGGCCACAGGCTTGGCCTCGACCCGGCCCCGACGGCAGGCGGGCTCACAGGGCCGGTCGCACACCCGGCCGAGAATGCCCGGAAAGACGTTCGAATGGCGGTTCACCATGTAGGCATCGGTGAATCGGCCCTGGGCAATCAAGCGGATGTATTCGGGAACGTCGGTGTGGGCAGGACAAGCCCATTGGCAATCGACGACGCGATGGTAATAATCGGGGCGGGAAGTATCGGTGGCGTCCACGGTGTTCCACTGCTGGGGCAGGGTGCACAATGATAGTGCAACCGGCCCGGGACAAACAGACGTCCTTCCTTCCCGGTGATCCGGGGTGCCACCGCGACCCCCAAACCCATAAAAAAGGCCGGAGAGGTTTGACACCGTCCGGCCCCGAAGGTTTCAAGACCCCCGTACGCGGGCGGATTATTCGCACCAAGTGTGTCAAAAAGCAAATTCTTCCCTATTTCGGATGGGCCTTGACAGAGCACACCGATATTCGGTAGTGCCCCATCGACCCTCGGTCGATCTCGACTCATGAAGCGGGCGGACAGGGGAGTCGGTACAGGGATGCACCCGGCCGCCGCCCGGGCACCGCCTCAGGCACCTCGCGAGAGCGATGGCACCGCCTCCTTCGGCGCCCTGCGTTCGCTCTGCGGCTGCCGCAGCTGCGGCTGCGGGGCCGTGGCCCGCGGCGCGACGGGAAGACTTCGCTCCTGAGGCCGACACGCTCCTGGGATACAATGCCGCCATTTCGGGGATGATGGCCAAAATGAGCGAGGATCAAGCCACCGATTTCGGCTACGAACGCGTTCCGTGGGACGAGAAAGCTCGCCGCGTGCGGGGCGTTTTCGATTCCGTCGCCCGCAACTACGACCTGATGAACGATCTGATGTCGGGCGGCGTGCACCGGTTGTGGAAGCGTTTCACCCTGGCCCTGACCGGCCTGCGGGCCGGCCAGCGGGCGCTCGATGTCGCCGGCGGCACCGGAGACCTCACTGCGGGACTGGCCCGGCAGGTCGGGGAGAGCGGCCTGGTCGTGCTCAGCGACATCAACGCAGCCATGCTCGGGCGGGGCCGGGACCGGCTGACCGATCGCGGCGTGCTCGGCAACGTTGAGTACGTGCAGGCCAACGCGGAAAACCTGCCGTTCCGCGAGGGGACATTCGATTGCCTCACCATCGGGTTCGGGCTGCGCAACGTGACCGACAAACCCGCCGCGCTCGCCTCCATGTACCGGGTGTTGAGGCCAGGCGGGCAGCTGCTGGTGCTGGAGTTCTCGCACCCGGTGGCCCCGGGTCTGGGGGCGATTTACGATGCCTACTCGTTCCGGGTGCTGCCGCTGCTGGGCAAGCTCGTGGCACGCGACCCAGCGAGCTACCGCTACCTGGCGGAATCGATCCGCATGCATCCGCCTCAGGAGAAGCTCCTCGCCATGATGCAGGCGGCGGGACTCGAGGGCTGCCGCTACCACAATCTCTCGGGCGGCATCGTAGCGGTGCACCGCGGCTACAAGTACTGAGCACGCCGATGTCCATGCTCATCGGGACGCTCGAGAACATCCTCAACCGCGGCCTGCCCCGCTCGGTGCGAGCTCGGCAGCTGTGCGCCGAGCTCGCCGGACGCCGTCTTGCCATCGAGGCGCCGGCGCTGGCGCGTGTGCTGATCGGATCGACCGGCAGCTCGCTCAGCGTCAGCCGCGGAGCAGGCTCGGCGGACGCGCAGATCATCGGCGGCCCGTTGAGCCTGGCGGTGCTGAGCGGCGGCTTCTCGGCAGGCCCCCTGCGGCGCGGCGAGATCGAGATCCGCGGCGATGCCGAGGTCGCGCAGAAGTTTCAGGAGCTGCTGAGGCTGCTGTCGCCGGACCCAGAAGAGGAGCTGTCGCTGCTCATCGGCGATGCATCTGCGCACCGCGTCGGGCGGCTGGCGCGCGGCACGCTCGCCTGGTCTCGCAAGGCCGCCACGACTTTGCTTCGGGACCTCGGCGAGTACGCCAGCCACGAGCGCGGGGACTTGGTGCCGCGGCAGGAAGGGGAGCAGTTCCTGCGCGGGGTGGACACGCTGCGCGAGGATGTCGATCGCTTCGAAGCGCGCCTGACTCTGCTGCAGAAAGCCTCGGACACAAAGTAATGCCGGCCGCCCGGTCCATGAGGCTGCGCGTCCTGGTGCGGCTGATACAGATCCAGCACGTGCTCGTGAAGCATGGGCTCGACGATTTCGTGCGCGAGACCCATCTGTACCGGCCGCTGCGCTTCCTGTTGCTGCTGAACCCCGGCACGTGGTTCGGGCCGGGACGCAGCGTCCCCCTCGGCGAGCGGCTGCGCCTCGCGCTCGAGGCACTGGGCCCCATCTTCGTGAAGTTCGGGCAGGCCGTCTCCACGCGCCGCGACCTGCTTGCGCCCGACATCGCCGAGGAGCTCTCGAAGCTTCAGGATCGCGTCCCCCCCTTCAGCGGCGCGACGGCACGCGAGGCGATCGAGCGCAGCCTCGGCCGACCGGTGAGCCAGATCTTCGCCGCATTCGACGAGACGCCGCTGGCGGCGGCCTCCATCGCCCAGGTCCATGCCGCCCGTCTCGATGACGGCCGGGAAGTGGTCGTGAAGGTGCTGCGCCCCGGCATGCGCGCGCGCATCGAGAAGGATCTCGCGGTGCTCTATTCGCTCGCGGGACTGGCGCAGACCTATTGGCGCGCGGCGCGCCGCCTGCGCCCCGTGGAGCTGGTCGATGAGTACGAGAAGACCATCCTCGACGAGCTCGACCTGATGCGCGAGGCGGCCAACGCGACGCAATTGCGGCGCAACTTCTCCGGCTCGGAGTTGCTGTACGTTCCGGAGGTGTTCTGGGACTACTGCCGCACCGACGTGATGGTGATGGAGCGCATCCGCGGCATCCCCATCAGCGACATGGCGCGGCTGCGTGCCGCCGGTACCGACATCGCGCGGCTCGCCGAGAACGGCGTGCGCATCTTCTTCACCCAGGTGTTCCGTCACAACTTCTTTCATGCGGACATGCACCCGGGCAACATCTTCGTCCTGACGGACGATCCGGCGCGGCCGCGCTATGCGGCCATCGACTTCGGCATCATGGGCACGCTCGATCCGCGCGACCAGCACTACCTCGCGGAGAACTTCCTGGCGGTGTTCGAGCGCGACTACCGCCGCGTGGCGGTGCTGCACGTCGAGTCGGGCTGGGTGCCGCCCGGCACGCGCGTCGATGAGATGGAATCGGCCATCCGCACCGTCTGCGAGCCGATCTTCGACCGCCCGCTCGCGGACATCTCCTTCGGGCATCTGCTGCTGCGCCTGTTCGAGATCTCGCGGCGCTTCAACATGCAGATCCAACCGCAGCTGATGCTGCTGCAGAAGACCCTGTTCAACATCGAGGGCCTGGGGCGCGAGCTGTATCCGCAGCTCGACATCTGGACCACCGCCACGCCCATCCTGCGCGAATGGATGCGCGAGCGGGTCAGCGTCGGACGGCTGTGGAAAAGCCTGCGGCGCCAGCTGCCGGACGTCATGGAATCCATCCAGGCCCTGCCCGCGGTGTTCACGCAATCGGTGCGGCGAGCGCACGAGCCCGAGGCACACCCGGAGGTGGCCGCCATGAGCCTGTTGCGCGAAGAGATGCGCGCCACGGCACGGCGGCGCGACGCGGTGACGGTGGGCGCCACCGTGCTGCTCGGCGGCCTGGTGTGGCTCGCCGTCGCGCCGGTGGCATGGCCGGGCTGGGTGCTCACCGCCGCCGGGATCCTGGGACTGTTGGCGGCCTATCGGTGGCTGTAATGCCCGGCGGCGCTCGCTGCGCCGGCCGAGCACTCCCGCCATCGAGAAAACCGGCCACATCGACGCGCGTGCCCTGCCCTGCGCGCGGCCTTCAAAGCCGTTGCGCAGGCCGCTTGCGAATCATGATGTGAGTGGAGGCTGTCCATGTACACGCTGTATATCGCCAACAAGAATTACTCCTCCTGGTCCTTGCGACCCTGGGTGCTCATGCAGACGCTCGGCATCCCGTTCGAGGAACGGCTGGCGCCCTTTGGCCAAGGCCCGGACGGGCATGACTTTCGCGGCTTCTCCCCCAGCGGCAAAGTGCCTTGTCTGCACGATGGCGCGACCGTGGTCTGGGACTCTCTGGCCATCGTCGAGTACCTGGCGGAGCGTCATGCCGGAGTATGGCCCACGGAGGGGGCCGCCCGCGCCTTTGCGCGCTCGGCCGCCGCGGAGATGCACTCAGGCTATGCGACCCTGCGCCAGGCCTGCAGCATGACCTGCGGCCTGAGGGTTCGGCTGCATCGGATCGGTGCCGACCTGCAGAAGGATCTGCAGCGGCTGCAGGAGGTGTGGCGGGACGGGCTGGCGCGCTTCGGCGGTCCGTTCTTGGCGGGCTCGACATTCGGGGCGCTGGATGCCTTCTTTGCGCCGGTGGCCTTCCGCATCCAGACCTACGGCCTCGAGCTCGGCCGCCCGGCCATGGAATACCAGGCGCGGCTGCTCGGGCTCCCGGCGATGCAGCGCTGGTATGAGGCGGCGCTGTCCGAAACCTGGCGTGATGCGGCGCACGACCAGGAGGCGTGCGCGGCCGGCACGGTGCTCGAGGATCTGCGCCGCGCCGCCGGCGCGTAAACGGCAGAGCCAGCCGCGACGTCCGAGGCGCCGTTGCAGAAGGAGTTTGATCATTGTCGCCGAACGGCGCCTTCGCGGCCCGCCGCAGCGCGGTTGTGCGCCCCCGATTCAGACGCGGGACGTCAAGAACATGGCGGTAGCATCCATGCCGTTGCGGCGTATGACCGGGCGTTGTTGCATTCCCGCCGTGAGCGCTTGCACGCTCGATCCTGGTGACTGTTTCGCACCTTGCAACGGAGATCCGTCATGAAACACTCCAAGGTCAAAGGCGCCGATGGCATACTGCTGGCGGCGCGGATCCTGATCGCGTTGCTATTCCTGATCTTCGGCTGGCAGAAGCTGCTCGACTACTCGGGCACGGTGCGGTTCATGGCCCATGTCGGCGCGCCGCTGCCGCCGCTGGCGGCCGTCATCGCGATCGTCATGGAGTTCTTCGTCTCGATCGCCATCATCCTCGGTGTGGCGATCCGGCCGCTCGCGGCGCTGCTGGCGCTCTACACGCTGGGTACGGCTCTCATCGGCCATCGGTATTGGTCGATGACGGGTGCGGCCCGCTTCGAGGGCGAAATCAACTTCTGGAAGAACATCAGCATCATCGGCGGGCTGTTGGCGCTCCATGTCGCCGGTGCCGGCCGTTACGCCATCGAGAGCTTGTGGCGTAAGCGCGGCGCAGGCGGCGGTGCGGCGGACGGAGGTTGAGCCGCGCCACATTCCTCGCGCTGCGCCGCGGCGTGCACACCGCCGGGCGGGGGGAGGCAGAGCGCTCGATCAACGCAAGCGGGGCAACGGCCCCGATCGGACCGGACGGTTTACACGGACGCCGGCTCTGCGGTGAAAGGCGCCGCGATCGATCCGTCGAATTTCGCCCCGAAGGCACTCAGGCGTTCCCTGATGTCGGCTTCCGCTGCCGCGAAGTCCAGCTCGATCCCCGCTTGGTCATGATGCGCCACCGTACAATCGCCGAAATCCACCGCAATTCCGGTGCGGCCGAGAATGCTCGCGCGAGCCTCGTCACGGTATTGTGCCGAGCCCCAGAGCCGCTCCATGTCGAGCACCAGATCCGCCGCCGGCACGGCCACCGCGTACGAGAGCAGGTAAACGCCGATGAAGGCGCGATACGACAGCTCGTCACCACAGGGATACACCGCGGTATGCAGCGACTGCATCTGCCATTTCAGACTGCGCGTCCAGGGCGAAAGGCGCGGCAAGCCGAGGCTGCGCGCCAGGGCGCCGGCAGTCGAGCCGGGCGGGGCGAGGGCGAGGATGAGCAGATGGCCCAGCTCGAAGTAGGACAGCGGTCCGTTGCCGCGATAGCTGCGGCACGAGAGCCATTGCTGGCGCGGATCGCGGCGGATCACGATGTGATGGCCGCCTAGAGTCTGTTTGAGGGCGGCGGCACGGGCGAGAGAGCGCGAGAAGCCCAGCACCGGGTGCGTACCGCGCCCGCGGGCGTGGCCGATGAGCCGGTCGAGATAGGACCGCTCGAGCCCGAGGTCATCGCGCGGAAAGTAACGCGCCAGCGCAAGCTGCTCATGATAGCCGCGCACGCCCCGGCCCAGGCGCCGCAGCAGCGGCAGGTACTCTTCGCGGTACGGGGCGCTGAGTTGCGGGTGGCGCGAGTCCCAGCCGCCCGATGTGTCGCGCCCGATGCGCTTGGCGGAGCTGTGGGCCAATCGCTCGGCGAACGGCTCGTAGAAGCAGGTCGTCAGCGGCGAGGCGCGAAAACGGCTCCAGACATAGGTGCTGGCGCAACGCCAGCCGCCGTGCAGGAACACGGTCGATAATGGATCGCTTGGCACGGGCAAGGCGGCCGGGCAACCGTAAGGTGCGTGAGTATAAGGACCCGCCGCACGGCGCCTCAAGCCTCTCAGGCATCGATCGGCAGCTGGACGGGGGGCCCTTCGGGGCCGCGGCTGCGCCGCGTTTAAAATCGCTCCCGGCGATTTTATCGAACCAGCGACCTGCCCAGCCGCTCAAACGGGTCCGACATGTAAATTTGGCGCGCCCGACTGGATTCGAACCAGCGACCTGCAGCTTCGGAGGCTGCCACTCTATCCAACTGAGCTACGGGCGCGCCGCCCGGGAGCCGGGTGAGTCCCGGCCGGGGCCGGCAATCATACGCGGCTCGCCGCCAGCGCGTCCATGTCCAAGGGCCGCGGGCAGAGCGCCCGGAAAAGCGCGCCTTTGCGGCAATTGCCTCGCATCTGCTTCAGCCGGATGGCGCGTAAACGGCTATACTCGCCGCTCCGTGTTCACCGATTCCCCAGCGAGGTATCGTGAGCAACCAGGACGCGCATTTCTTCAATGTGTTCAGTCTGGTGATCGGCATGCTCGCCACGATCGCCATCCTGATTTTCGTTTTGGCCCGCTACGTCGGCAGCCACACGCAGGGTAGGGAGATCCGGACGGAGACCGAATACATCCAGGCCGTCTCCAAGCGCGTTGCCCCGTCTGCCCGGAAGGCGATTGCCGGCCAGAGCAATGCCGCCCTTGTGATCAAGCCGGCGGCGGGCGCGGCGGGCGCGGCGGGCGCGGCGGGCGCGGCGGGCGCCGGTCGTGCCGGCAGCGGCGCTGCGGGCATTCCGACCACCGGCAAGCAGCTGTTCGAGCAGACCTGCAGCGCCTGTCACGGACCGGGCATCGCAGGTGCGCCGAAGGCCGGTGACAAGGCGGCGTGGGCGCCGCACATCGCCAAGGGGCTGCCGACGCTCTATGAGCATGCGCTGCAGGGCTTCACCGGGCGTACCGGCACGATGCCGGCCAAGGGCGGACGCCCGAGCCTGCCGGACGCGCTGGTGAAGCGGGCGGTCAACTACATGGTGTCCCTGGTGGACCCCGCCCTGGTCAAGGGCAAGAAGAAGTAGCGGGCTCCCGGTCCATGCATCGCAGCATCACCGCCTCGCCCACGTGCGGGACGGTGATGTCCGGCCGGCCATCGAGGTCGGCAATGGTGCGGGCCAGCTTCAGGATGCGCTGGCGTGCCCGGGCCGAGAGGCGCAACCGCTGCATGGCCTGATCGAGCAGGGCGCGAGCGCCGGCATCCGGCGCGCACCACCGGTCCACCTGCGCATCAGTCAAGCGCGCGTTGCACCGTCCCTGGCGCTGCAGCTGCAAGGCCCTGACCCGTGCCACGCGCTCGGCCAAGACGGCGCTGGCCTCACCCCGCAGCCCCTCGTTGAAGTCCCCGGCGGTGAGGCGCGGCACCTCCACGTGCATGTCCAGCCGGTCGAGCAGCGGGCCGGAGATACGGGCGCGGTAGTTGCGCACCTGGGCTGGCGTACAGCGGCAGTTCGCGCCCGGATCACCCTGGTGGCCGCAGGGGCAGGGATTCATGGCGGCGATGAGCTGGAATGCCGCCGGGTATTCGGCCTGCATCGCCGCGCGCGATACCGTCACGATCCCGGCCTCCAGAGGCTCGCGCAGCGCCTCGAGCACACGCCGGTCGAATTCCGGAAGCTCGTCGAGAAACAACACCCCGTGGTGGGCCAGACTGATCTCGCCGGGGCGTGCCTGGGCGCCGCCGCCGACCAGGGCGATCGCCGAGGCGGTGTGATGGGGGGACCGGAAGGGGCGCTCACCGAAGGCGCCCGGATTGAATCCGGCCGTGCTGACCGAGGCGATACCGGCGCACTCGAGCGCCTCGGAGTGTGTCAGGGACGGAAGCAGGCCCGGCAGGCGTTGCGCCAGCATGCTCTTGCCGCTGCCGGGCGGACCGATCATGAGCAGGCTGTGGGAACCTGCAGCCGCAATGAGCAGGGCGCGCTTGGCCTGAAGCTGCCCGCGTACCTCGGTCAAGTCGGGAGTTGACCCGCGAGCAGGCGCCGGGGGACGGAACGAAGCTCGACCCGGCGGCAGCGAGGCACGGCCCGCCCAATGATCGCAGACTTCCTTCAAGTGCCCGGCCGCCCGGACGTGGCCGGCCGCCACGATGAGGGCTTCCTTCAGATTGGCGCTCGGCACGATCAGCTCGTGTCCGTCGCCCCTGGCATGAGCGGCCGCGAGAAGGATGCCGCGGACCGGCTTGAGCTCGCCATCGAGGCTCAGCTCCCCGTACAGCTCGCAGAGCGGCGCGGCCGGTTGCGGCGCGAGCTGCCCCGAGGCCACCAGGATGCCGAGGGCCATCGGCAGCTCGAAACGCCCGCCTTCCTTGGGGATCTCCGCCGGTGCGAGATTGACGATGATCCGCCCGGCCGGATACTCGAAGCCGCAGGACAGCAGCGCGGCTCGCACCCGCTCGCGGCTTTCCTTCACGACCGTGGCCGGCAGGCCCACGATGTAGAACACCGGCAGGCCGCTGGCGAGCGTCACTTCCACCTGCACCAGGGGTGCCGATAGACCCATCTGGGCCCGACAGGCCAGGCGCGCGACGGTGGCCATGTCGCGGGCCTCTCGAGCCGGCGTGCGGCTAGCGGCCGGTCGGCGGCAAGCCGCCTTCGAGCGCCTGAAGCCGCGCCTCGAGCTCGGCCAGACGCTCACGCGTGCGCTGCAGCACCCGCGCCTGGGTGTCGAATTCATCCCGGGTCACCAGGTCGAGCTTGCTCAGGCTGGCGCGCAACACGGCCCGGAAATTGTCCTCCAGGTCCTTTTGCATGGTGCGCAGGGCGGGTGGAACGCTCTCGGTGAGCCGGCGGGCGATCGCATCGATACCAAACATATCCATCATCACTGACCTCGAAGTACGTGCCCCGCTTTGGGGCGAAGGGGCTCGCAGACGGCACCACATCGGTGCGGAGCCTGGTGCAAACCCGACGCAAGCTGCGGAAATTGCACTGAAAATCCCGATGGCATGGATTCTGCACCACGGCCCGCATCATCAGCTTACGCGCGTTGCGAGCGGCCGGGCAGCCCCTATTTGTGGCCCGATCGCCTCGAAACGCGCGCCGCACGAGAACCGCCCCGGGAGAAAACATGCGCATTGCTCCAAGACACGTCAAATTCCTCTTCGTGACAGGAGCCGCGGTCCTCGCGGCGCTCGGTCCCACGATGGCCTGCGCCGCCACGCCCGTGCCGAACAAGGGCGACATGGCCTGGATGATGACCTGCACCGCCCTTGTGCTGCTGATGTCGGTGCCGGCGCTCGGCCTGTTCTACGGCGGCCTGGTGCGCACCAAGAACATGCTCTCGGTGCTGATGCAGGTGTTCGTCGGCTTCTCGCTGATCACGGTCCTGTGGTGCATCTATGGCTACTCGCTGGCCTTCACCGCGGGCAACGCCTTCATCGGGGGCCTGAGTCGTCTGTTCCTCGCCGGCACCTTCAACCCGGCAAGCGGTGCGTTCTCCACCGTCGGCACTTTCGACAAGGGTGTCGTGCTCAATGAGCTGGTGTACGTAGGCTTCCAGGCCACCTTCGCAGCCATCACCTGCTGCCTGGTCCTGGGTGCTCTGGTCGAGCGGGTGAAGTTCTCGGGCATCCTGTTGTTCCTGGCGTTCTGGTTCACCTTCTGCTACTGCCCGGTGGCGCACATGGTGTGGTACTGGCCGGGCCTCGATACCGCGCCGGGAGCGCATCCCGTAGGCGGGTTCCTGTGGAAGTTGGGCGCGCTCGACTTTGCCGGCGGCACCGTGGTGCACATCAACGCCGGCGTTGCGGGCCTGGTGGGCGCCATCATCCTCGGCAAGCGCATCGGCCTCGGTAAGGAGCCGATGCCCCCGCACAACCTCACCATGACCATGATCGGCGCTTCGCTCCTGTGGTTCGGCTGGTTCGGGTTCAACGCCGGCTCCGCGCTCGAGGCCAACGGCTCGGCGGCGCTCGCCTTCCTGAACACCTACCTCGCCACCGCCTGCGCAGTGCTCGCCTGGATGGGTACGGAGTGGATCATCAAGGGCAAGCCCTCGATGCTGGGCGCGGCCTCAGGCTCGGTGGCCGGCCTCGTGGCCATCACGCCGGCGGCCGGCAACGTCGGCATACCGGGCGCGTTCCTGATCGGCCTCGGCGTCGGTCCGCTTTGCTTCTGGGGCGTCACCGGCTTGAAGAAAATGATCCGCACCGACGATGCGCTGGACGTATTCGGGGTACATGCCCTGGGGGGCATCTTCGGCGCACTCGCCACCGGCATCTTCAACGATCCAGCGCTCGGCGGACCGGGCGGGAGCGCCTACCCCGGGATCTGGCACCAACTGCTCGTTCAGGCCGAGGCCGTCGGCGTGGTCACCGTGTGGACCGCGGTGGTCGCCGCCATCGGTTTCTCCCTCGTCAAGGCGACCATCGGCCTGCGCGTGAGCGAGGACGAGGAGCGGGAGGGCCTGGACATCACCATCCACGGCGAGCGCGCTTACGATATGTAAGCTCAAGCGCAGTCGCCCCCGGGCCGCTGCCGGCGTCCCGGGGGCTTTCATTTTTGGGACTCCGATCTACCCGCTGCCCAGGGGACAAAGCCTTAAAATGGCGGCTCGACCAGGCGGGCGCCGCGATACCGCGGGCACCGCCACCCCATGCCGGGAGGCGCTCGTGTCACGCATCGCACTCTTGATCCTGCTCTCGGGCTTCATGGTGGGCCTCGCTCATGCCGACGTCTACCGCTGGGTCGGTAAACACGGCGTGGTGCACTACAGCGACCAGTGGGTACCGGGCGCCAAGCTGGTCATGAGGACATCAGGGTCGCTGCACGCGGGCAGCTCCGCCGCCGCGCTGCGGGGCATCGCGACCGAGAGCAAGGCGGCCGACCGTCAGATCCGGCAGGCGGCCGATGAGCGCGCCGTGCAAGCCAAGGAGGCCAAGCTGCAGGCTGCGCGGTGCAAGAGAGCCGAGGCGCTCTACCACCGGCTGATCTATGCCCACCGCTTGTTCACGACCGACAAGCATGGCCGGCGGCACTACCTCTCCGATGCTCAGGCGACTGCCGCCCGGGCCAAGGCGCTCGCGACCATGAATCGGCTCTGCACGGCGCGCGCTGGCTAGCTCAAGCGGCACAGTCCGCGGGCGGGAACATCCGCCCGACACTCTCGGGCCCGGGTCTGAACAGGTTCCGGATCGCCCGCCGAGCCACTATAGTGGTGGCGCGGCCGGCCGGCCGCGTCTGCCGAGGGGCGATCGAGCCATGCGGGTAGGATTCGTCGGACTGGGCGCGATGGGCCTGCCGATGGCGCGCAACCTTCACCGGGCGGGTCTGCTCACCGCAGTCTGGAATCGCACCGGCGAGAAGGCGAGGACGCTCGCCAGCGAGCTCGCCCTCGAGGCGCCCGCCACCCTGGCGGAGCTCGCCGCCGGCTGCGATGGGGTGGTGAGCTGCGTCTCGGCCGATGCCGATGTGCTCGAGGTCGTCGGCGCCCTCGCTCCGGGGCTGGCCGCGGGCGCGCTGATGATCGACTGCTCGACCACGGCCGCCGACACGGCCCGCCGCGCCGCCGAGCTGCTGCAGCGCGGGGGGGCGGAGTTCCTCGATTGCCCCGTGAGCGGCGGCGTGGAAGGGGCGCGTGAGGGCACGCTCGCCATCATGGCCGGTGGCTCGCCGGAGGCGTTCGAAAGGGCCCGGCCCGTGCTTGCGGCCATGGGACGCACCGTCACCCTGTTCGGTCCGGTGGGCAACGGCCAGGCGGCCAAAGCCACCAACCAGATCATGTGCGCCGGCATCATCGAGGCGGTCTCGGAAGCGATGGCGTTCGCGCGCGCCCAGGGCCTGCCGCTCGAGAAGCTCATCGACACCCTCGGCAAGGGCGCGGGCTCGAGCTGGTATTTCGTGCATCGTGCGCCCAACATGGTGCGCGGCAGCTACCCGGCCGGCTTTCGCGTGCGGCTGCACGCCAAGGATCTCGCGATCTGCCGCGACATGGCAGCGCGCTTCGGTGTCGCGCTGCCGGTGGTCGAGCGCATGCTGGGCGAATACGCCGAGCTCATCGCACGCGGCCACGGTGATGAGGACATCTCGGCGACCTTCCGTCTCAAGGCGCAGCTGTTCACGCCCGCCCGCGACAACCGCTCCTGAATCAGGTGGCGTCCGGCTGCGCGGCGGGCGCCGGAAAGGCACGAGACGGCCCGCCGGCGCGGCCGCTAGAATCCCGCCATGAGCATCTGGCACCGTGAAGTCACACCCCAGTCCCTGGAGCGGATCGCAGGTGGCAATTTCGCCCATCGCATCGGTATCCGCATCAGCGAGATCGGCTCGGACTTTCTGAGCGTGACCCTGCGGGTCACGCCCGATCTGCACCAGCCCTATGGCATCCTGCACGGAGGAGTCTCCGCTGCGCTAGCGGAAACCGTCGGCAGTCTTGCGGCGGGTCTGTGCGTGGACCCGGAACGTTTCATGTGCCTCGGGCAGGAACTCAACGCCAATCACCTGCGCCCGGTCAGCGCGGGCGTCGTCACGGCCACGGCTCGTCCCTTTCACATCGGCCATCGCAGCCAGGTCTGGGGCATCGAGATCCGCGACGAGGAAGGCAGGCTGATCTGCGTGTCCAGGCTGACGATGGCCGTGGTGCCGCGCCGTGCCTCCGCGCCCTGAGGTCCCGATGAGAGCGCGCATGCTGATCGCCGGGCTGAGTGTCGCGCTCGGCTGCGCGGCCTGTGGCTTCAAGGGACCTCTCTATCTGCCCGGACGCAGCGCCGCGGTGGTCACCCGCCCGGCGCCGGCCACCGAAGCCGCGCCCAAGCGCACGCCGGCTGCCGCCCGACCCGGGCACAAGGACAACCGGGCGGGCGCTGCGCAGGGAGGCGCCGGGGGGCCGGACTGAGCGGCCCGCACGGGCGCGGTCCGTATACTGCGCGCATGGAACTGCCCCTCTCGCCCGACCTGGTCCTCATCGACGCCTCCTCCTACCTCTACCGGGCCTTCAACGCCCTGCCGCCGCTCACCAGCTCGCGCGGCGAGCCGACCGGCGCGCTGCTCGGCGTGCTGAACATGCTCTCGAGGTTCCTCAAGGAATGCCGGCCGCGCCGCCTCGCCCTGGTATTCGACGCCCCGGGACGCACCTTCCGCGACGAGCTGTTCGCCGAATACAAAGCGCACCGGCCGCCGATGCCCGACGCTCTGCGAGCACAGATCGAGCCGCTGCTCGCCGCGCTCACCGCTCAGGGCCTGCCGCTGCTGCGCATCGAGGGCGTGGAGGCGGATGATGTGATCGGCACCCTGGCGCGCCGCAGGGCGCAGGCCGGCGAGCGGGTGCTCATCTCGACGGGCGACAAGGATATGGCGCAGCTGGTCGGCGACTCGATCACGCTGGTCAACACGATGAGCAACACTGTCCTCGACCGCGACGGCGTCAAAGCGAAGTTCGGCGTCTTTCCGGAACAGATCGTCGACTACCTCGCCCTGGTGGGCGACAGCGCCGACAATATCCCGGGCATCGACAAGGTCGGTCCCAAAACCGCCGCGAAGCTGCTTGGCCAATACGGCACGCTGGACAATCTCATCGCACACCTCGGCGAGGTCGGCGGCAAAGTGGGCGAGAACCTGCGTGCGGGCCTGGCGACGCTCGCGCTGTCACGCAAGCTCGCCACCATCGACACCGATGTCGACCTGCCCGTGAAGGCGGACGATCTGAATCCCTCCCCGCCGGATCTGGAGCGGCTGCGCGAGCTGTACACGAGGTTCGAGCTGCGCTCTCTCCTGCGCCAGCTCGATGGCGGCGATACGGCCGCCACCACGGCGGCTGTCGGCGGCGGCTTTCCCAGGGCGCATTCCGTGTCCGGCCGCTCGCGGCTCGAGCACGACTCGGCCGGCGCCGCGGCGCCGGCCGAGTCGTGCCGGCCGCTTCGTCATTACGACACGGTGCTCACCCGCGCGGACCTCGATCGATGGCTGCTGAGGCTGAGCGCCGCCGAGCTGATCGCGCTCGACACCGAAACCACCGGCCTCGATTACATGCGGGCCGAGATCGTCGGCGTATCCTTTTGTGTCGCGCCGGGCGAGGCGGCCTATGTGCCGCTGGCGCACGCGTACGCGGGTGCGCCGGAGCAACTCGACCGCGCCCAGGCCCTCGAGGCGCTACGGCCCATGCTCGAGGACCCGGCGAGAGGGAAAGTCGGCCACCACCTGAAATACGACGCGCACGTGCTCGCCAATCACGGCATCCGCCTCGAGGGCATGCGTTACGACACCATGCTCGAGTCCTACGTATGGGACAGCGTCGCAACACGACACAACATGGACTCGGCGGCTCGGCACTATCTTGGCATGCAGACCATCACCTACGAGGAGGTGACCGGCAAGGGCGCAAAACAGATCCCCTTCGCGCAGGTGCCGGTGGAGAAAGCCGGCGAGTACGCCGCCGAGGACGCCGATGTCACGTTGCGGCTGCATCGGACGCTGTGGCCGAAGATCACCGGCGTGCCCGCGCTCGAGCGGCTCTACGAGACCGTCGAGCAGCCGCTGGTGCCGGTGCTGCAGCGCATGGAACGTCGTGGCGTGCTGGTCGATGCCGGGCGGCTGCGCGCGCAGAGCGTGCAGCTCGCCGCAAAGCTGGCGGAGCTGGCCGCGCGGGCGCGCCGGGAGGCGGGGACGGACCTCAATGTCGACTCGCCGAAGCAGCTCCAGCAGGTGCTGTTCGAGAGGCTCGGGCTGCCGGTGCTGCGCAAGACGCCCAAGGGCCAGCCCTCGACCGCCGAGGACGTGTTGGAGGAGCTTGCCGCGTCCTACCCGCTGCCGCGCACGGTGCTCGAATACCGCGCGCTCGCCAAGCTCAAATCCACCTACACCGACAAGCTCCCCGAGCTGATCAACCCGGTCACCGGGCGTATCCACACCTCCTATCATCAGGCCGTCGCGCAGACCGGTCGGCTGTCCTCGACCGATCCGAACCTGCAGAACATCCCGATCCGGACGCCCGAAGGCCGGCGCATCCGCCAGGCCTTCGTGGCGCCGGCCGGCCATGTGCTGCTGGCGGCCGATTACTCGCAGATCGAGCTGCGCATCATGGCGCACCTCTCCGGCGACGAGGCGCTGCTCGCAGCCTTCGCCGAGGAGCGCGACGTGCACCAGGCTACGGCGGCCGAAGTGTTCGGGGTACCGCTCGATACGGTCACTGCCGATCAGCGGCGGCTCGCCAAGACCATCAATTTCGGTCTGATCTACGGCATGTCCTCATTCGGCCTGGCGCGCCAGCTCGGCATCGATCGCGCCTCGGCGCAGCGCTACGTGGAGCGCTATTTCCAACGCTACCCGGGCGTCCGCCGCTTCATGGACGAGACCCGCGCGCAGGCCCGGGAGCGCGGCTACGTCGAAACGGTGTTCGGCCGGCGGCTGTATCTGCCCGAGATCCGCTCCGGCAATCAACAGGCCCGCCAGTACGCCGAGCGCAGCGCGATCAACGCGCCCATGCAGGGCACCGCCGCCGATATCATCAAGCGGGCGATGATCGCGGTGGACGCCTGGTGCATCGGGCAGGGAGCGCCGGCGCGGCTGATCATGCAGGTACACGACGAGCTGGTGCTCGAGGTCCGCGAGGATGCCGCCGGCGCCGCCACCGAGGCGGTTCGCGGCCACATGGCGCAAGCAGCGGCGCTCAAGGTCGAGCTACGCGTGGAAATCGGCACCGGCGCAAACTGGGACGAAGCCCATTGACGCTCACTGAGTGGAATTTCTTTTGAAAACAATCTGATACGTTTCGCCGGCGAAACGGCGGCGGAACAGAGCGCTCGCGCGCATCCGCCGCGATCTGCCACCGGCGCCGGAACTTTCGTGAAGCCTGTCAGTCTCATTTACCGAGTGTCAAGACACTCCCCGCTTCCCTCCCTGAGCGGGTCACGACCCGGTTCACAACGAGACCTGTGCCGGGTTAGTCTGCCCCGGTGGCCCTCGAGGCCATCGGGGTCTTTTATTTCTCGGCGTCCCCTAGCCACACCGAGAGCATCCGGTGCGCCTCCTCGACCCCGGCGTGGGTGTGCGCGGAGAATACCTGCACGGACACCCCCTCGCCCACGGCCGCAGCGGCGGCCGAGAGCGCCCGCCGCGCATCGCTACCGCTCAACTTGTCCGCCTTCGACAGCAACACATGTGCCCGCTGCCCCGGGCCAGCCCACTCGAGCAGCGCCAAATCGCCTTCGGTGATGCCGCGGCGCGCGTCCACGATCACGAACAGCCCCTGCAGCGAGCTGCGCTGGCGCAACGCCTCGAGCAGCCGCGGCCAGGTGCGCCGCTCGCTCTCCGGCGCGCTCGCGTAGCCGTAGCCGGGCAGGTCGACCAGGCGCCGCCCGGCCGAGAGCTCGAAGAAGTTGATGAGCCGGGTGCGTCCCGGAGTCTTGCTCGCCCGCGCCAGGGCCTGCCGGCCCACGATGGCGTTGATGGCGCTCGACTTGCCGGCGTTCGACCGGCCCGCGAAGGCGACCTCGGCGCCGGAGTCGGCGGGAAACTGCGCCGGCGCGGCGGCGCTCAGCAGGAACCGCGCTTGGGGGAATCGTGCCACGGCCGTAGTGTACAATCGCCGGCTTTCGCATCACGGGTCGAAACGAGTCAAAGAGCGAACCATGGCGAAAAGAGCCCTGCTCGCGTCCGTGGCGGCGGTGGCCTTCCCGGCCCCAACGCCCTTGCAAGCCGCCGCCCGGTCCGCCGCGGCCTCGCCCGCTGCCGCCCAGTCCACTGCCGTGACGCCCGCTCCGCCTATGGACGGGTCGATGACGGCCGCCGCAGCCAAGGCCGCGGAGTGTTTTGCCTGCCAGGGGCCGGATGGCAACCGCGTCGTGCCCGCGCTTCCGCGGCGCGCGGGCCGCAGCGGCGTCTGTATTGCCGGGCAGTGGCGTCTGTTTCGCTCCGGGGTGCGGCCAAGCCCCGTGACGGGCCCGATGGCCCGGACCCTCAGCAAGCAGGACCTCGACCACCTTGCGGTTTTCGTCGCGTCCCACGTGCAAGGCCTGCGCTGAGCAAGCCCCAGGAGACCCGCCGCTCATGATCCGTACGCTCGTCCTGTCCGCCGCGCTCGCTCTCGCCTTGTGCGCCTGCAGCTCCCATCCGGGGCAGAGCTCTCAGACCGCGACACCTGCCTCGCCGCCCGGGCAGGCGTCCTTCGGCGCGGCCACGCAGCCCGGCGCCTCCCCTCGAAGCGCCGCGGAAAGGGGCGGCACGACGGGCGGCGATGCCGCGCAAGGACCACTCGCATTGCCCACGAGCAGCCGGTGGAGGCCGGGCGTCGATTACGACGTGATCGCGCCGGCCCAGCCGACCAATGCTCCGCCCGGCAAGGTGCAGGTCATGGAGGTGTTCTGGCTCGCCTGCCCGCACTGCTATGCGCTCGAGCCCTACATGCGGGCCTGGCGCAAGTCCAAGCCCAACTATGTCCAGTTCGTGCGTGTGCCGGTGATGTGGGGCCCGGTTCAGCAGGCCCACGCGAGGCTGTTCTACACGCTCAAGGCGCTCGATCGCGACGATCTGGTCGAAACCGCCTTCAACACCATCCACGGCCTCGAGACGCGGACCGGCACGGAGTCGATCATGATCGGCAGCAGCCAGGCGAGCACGCTGAGCATGCAGGAGGCGTTCGCGGTTCGCAACGGGGTGGGCGCCGCCGCCTTCGAGAATGCTTACAACTCCTTCGACGTCCATGCCGAGCTGCAGCGGGCCGAGCAGATCACGCAGCTTTACGAGATCCAGTCGGTGCCGACGATCATCGTCGACGGCCGATATCGCACCGACCCGACCAAGGCCGGCGGCGAGAAACAGATGATCGCGCTGATCGACTTCCTGGCAAAATGGGTCCACGACCACCGGAGTGCGCCATGAGGGCAAAGCCCGTCTCGAAAGTGAACCGCGTCCTGGCTGTTGCGGCCGCGCTGCTGCTCGCTTCGGTCTGCGGCGCGCATGCAGCCAATGTGCCGCTGCCCGTGAGCAGCCGTTGGAAAGCGGGTGTCAACTACAAGGTGATCTCGCCCGCCCTGCCGACCAATGCGCCCCCGGGCAAGGTGCAGGTCATGGAATTCTTCTATCTCGCCTGCCCGTTCTGCCATGCCCTCGAGCCCCACATGCTCGCCTGGCGCAAGACCAAGCCGTCCTACATTCAGTTCGTGCGCGTGCCGGTGATGTGGGCACCGTTGCAGGTGGCGGACGCCCGGCTCTTTTACACGCTGGAGGCGCTGGGCCGGGATGACCTGGTCGAGACGGCGTTCAACACCCTGCACCAGATGGAGAAGCAGGCCGGCACCGAGGCGGTCATGGTCGGCAGCACCCCGGCGCGGACGTTCGCGCTGCAGGAAGCCTTCGCCGTGCAGCACGGCGTCAGCGCCGCCGCTTTCGCCAACGCTTACAACTCCTTCGACGTCCACGTCGAGCTTGGCCGGGCACGCCAGCTCGGACAGATGTACGAGATCACCGGCACCCCCACGATCATCGTCGATGGACGCTACCGGACCGGACCGTCGTTTTTCCGCTTCCGCCAAGGCAGGGCGCCGCGCGCCAGCGGCGATAATCGGATGATCGAGCTGATCGACTTCCTCGCCAAGTGGGTCCACGACCACCCGTAACGCGGCACGCAAGTATCGCGACGTTCCCGGTCGAGCGGAGTCGGTGCCGGTAGCTCATGGTCAACGCCGATCGCCGGCCGTGACGACATCATGAGGTCGTGGCGCCATAGGCTTGGCGCCGCCTGCGAGGCCGGCGGGGCCCATGCGGCTGGCGCGGGTGCATTCGACCCCGGCCAGGCCAACGCCGCTGCATGCAGGAACGCGGCGGCGGCCGCTACAGGATGTAGCGGCTGAGGTCCTCATCCTTGGCAAGGGAGCCGAGGTGCTCATCGACATACTTCGCGTCGAGGTCGATCTCGGTGCCCGGCCGCTCGGAGGCATCGAAGGAAACCAACTCGAGCAGCCGCTCCATCACGGTGTGCAGCCGCCGCGCGCCGATGTTCTCCGTGCGCTCATTCACCTGGTAGGCGATCTCGGCGATGCGCCGCACGCCGTCGGTGGAGAACCGCACCGACACGCCCTCGGTCTGCAGCAGGGCCTGGTATTGCGCCGTGAGCGAAGCGTCGGGCTCGGTCAGGATGCGCACGAAGTCGCCCACCTTCAGCGAATCGAGCTCCACCCGGATGGGCAGCCGTCCCTGCAGCTCGGGGATCAGATCCGAGGGCTTCGACAGGCTGAAGGCGCCCGAGGCGATGAACAGCACGTGATCGGTCTTGACAGGACCGTACTTGGTCGCCACCGTCGAGCCCTCGACCAGCGGCAGCAGGTCGCGCTGCACGCCCTCGCGCGAGACATCCGCGCCGAGCGTCTCCTGACGGCGAGTGACCTTGTCGATCTCGTCGATGAACACGATGCCGTTCTGCTCGGCGTTGGCGAGCGCCTTGATTTTGAGCTCATCCTCGTTGATGAGCTTGCCGGCCTCCTCCTCGAGGAGCAGCTTGGCCGCCTCGCGCACCTTGACCTTGCGCGTGCGCGTGCGGTTGCCGCCGAGGTTCTGGAACATGGCCTGCAGCTGCTGCTGCATCTCCTCCATGCCCGGCGGCGCCATGATCTCCACGCCCACCGGCAGTGAGCGCACCTCGACCTCGATCTCGCGCTCGTCGAGCTCGCCGGCGCGCAGCATGCGGCGGAATTTCTCCCGCGTCTCCGCATCGCGCGGCTGCGCCGGCTCGTCGGTCGAGAAACCCATCATGCGCGGCTTGGGCAGCAGCGCATCGAGCACCCGCTCCTCGGCGGCCTCGGCGGCGCGCTGGCGGACTTTCTCCATTTCCTGCTCGCGCGTCATCTTGACCGCGACATCGGCCAGCTCCTTGACGATGGAGTCGACATCCCGACCCACGTAGCCCACCTCGGTGAATTTGGTCGCCTCGACCTTGACGAACGGCGCATTCGCCAGACGCGCCAGGCGGCGGGCGATCTCCGTCTTGCCGACGCCGGTCGGACCGATCATGAGGATGTTCTTGGGCGTGATCTCCTGGCGCAGCGACTCCTCGACCTGCATGCGCCGCCAGCGGTTGCGCAGGGCGATGGCCACCGCCCGCTTGGCGGCCTCCTGGCCGATGATGTGCTTGTCGAGCTCTTGGACGATCTGGCGCGGAGTAAGCGATGACATGGTGTGCGCGATGCAGGTGCGCCTCAGCAGGCGGCCTGCTCCAGCTCCTCGATGGTGAGATTGCGGTTGGTATAGATGCAAATATCGGCGGCGATGTCGAGCGAGCGCTGCACGATGTCGCGCGCGCCGAGCTCGGTCGCATCGAGCAGCGCCCGCGAGGCGGCGAGGGCGTATTGTCCGCCCGAGCCGATCGCGGCGGCATCGGTCTCCGGCTCGATGACATCGCCGTTGCCCGAGATCACCAGCAGCTTGCCCGGGTCCCCGACCAGCAGCAGCGCCTCCAGGCGGCGCAGGTAGCGGTCCGCGCGCCAGTCCTTGGCGAGCTCGATGGCCGCGCGGGTAAGGTTGCCGTATTTCTCCAGCTTGCCCTCGAAACGCTCGAACAGCGTGAAGGCGTCCGCCGTGCCGCCGGCGAATCCGGCTAGGACTTTGTCGTTGTAGAGCCTGCGCACCTTGCGGGCGTTGCCCTTCATCACCGTGTTCCCGAGGGTCACCTGGCCGTCTCCGCCGAGCGCTACGATGCCGTTGCGGCGCACGCCGAGGATGGTGGTGCCGTGGGGATTGAATGAGCCGGATTCGGTCATGGGATGGCCTGGGTCAAGAAGCCGATGTGGAAGTCCGGCGGGCGAGAGCCTCAGGATTTGCGGCGCGCCCGGGGATGTGTCGCATCGTAGATGCGGGCGAGATGCTGAAAATCAAGATGCGTGTAGATCTGGGTGGTGGCGATGTCCGCGTGGCCCAGCAGCTCCTGCACGCCGCGCAGCTCCGCACCCGACTCGAGCAGATGCGAGGCGAAGGAATGACGGAACAGGTGCGGATAGACGTGCTGCGGCAGGCCCTGGCGCCGTGCCCAGTAGGCCACCCGCTTCTCGATCATCCTGCGGCCGAGCCGCCGGCCGGAGCGGCCGACGAACAACGCACGCTCATCCGGCTTGACCCACTGCGCCCTCTGCGCCAGCCAGCGCCTCAGAACCCCTGCGGCGGTCCGGCCGACCGGCACGGCCCGTTCCTTGCGTCCCTTGCCGAGCACCCGCACCGTCCGGTCCCCGAGATCGAGGTGGCTCACGTCGAGGCCGGTGATCTCCGCCAGGCGCAGTCCCGAGGAGTACAGCAGCTCCATGATCGCTCGATCGCGGAGCGCGGTCGGGGAGTCCTCGGCGATGGCCAAGAGCCTCCCCATCTGGTCCGCATCCAGAGTCTCGGGCAGGCGGCGCGCGGCCTTGGGCGCGCGCACCGCGTGCGCCGGGTTGGCGCAAAGTCCGACAATGCCCGCGCTCCCGCCCGGCCCTGCCACCCGCGCCTCACGCAGCAGAAAATCGTAAAAGCTGCGCACGGCCGAGAGGTGCTGCTGGATGCTGCGCGGCGAGAGACCCGCGGCGTGCAGCCGGGCGGCGAAGGTGCGCACCTGCGCGCTGTCGAGATCGGCCCAGCGGCTGACTGCGGCACGGTCGCAATGCGACACCAGCGATCCGAGGTCGCGCAGGTAGCTTGAGACCGTGTGCGGGGAGCTGCGCCGCTCAGTGCTCAGGTAGCGCCGGAACCGCTCGAGCCATGCGAGGTCCTCGGGAATCATCGGCCGTTAGTTTCGCATGCAGAGCAGATCGGTGATCAGATCGGCCATGCGTGCCAGGAACTCCGTGCTCATCCCGGGATGGAAGCGGTCCCGGTCGGGGCTGCCGAGCGCGAGCACGCCGATGGCCGTGCCCTTGTCGGCAAGCGGCACGAGCGCCACGGAGCCGATTTGGACGGACTCGGGGCCGAACAGCAGCTCTCGCTGCGAGTCGCGTGCCTGGCCGCATCGCGGCCTGCCGCCGGCGAACAGGGTGTCGAAGGACTTCAGCCCCGGGTCCTCGCGCGCCAGCGTCCGTACGAAGCGCTGCGGGGTGAGATCCGGGTGCTCGCCGATCAGCAGCAGCACGCTGTGGAAGGCGTCGAAGTCCTCGCGCAGCCCGGCTTCGATCCGTGCCACGGCATCGCCGCGGGACGTGGCCTTGAGGAGGCGGCGGGTGAAGCGGTGCAGCTTGTCGGCGATCGCGTCATTGGCGCGTGCGACGCTCACCAGCTCCGCGAGCTTCGCTTCGAGCCCCGCATGTTTCTCGCGCATCACCTCGATCTGCCGCTCCACCAGCGAGATCGTCGAGCCGCCGCGCGCATGCGGCAGGCGCAGCTTGAGGAGAAGCCCGTGGTGGCGCTCGAAGAAATCCGGATTGTGCTGCAGGTAGGTGGCGACGGACTGCTCGTCCATCGCGTTGGGCGCCATGCCATGTGCTTCGCGTGTTGTCATGATGATCCCGAACTAGGAGATTTCGACGTGGCCCTCGAAGACAATCTGCGCAGGCCCTGTCAACCAGATGGATTCGCTCCGGTCCGCCCAGCTCACCCGCAGCTCCCCGCCGCGCGTGCTCACGGTCACCGCCGGGTCCAGGAGCCCCCAGCGCCGTCCCACCGCCACCGCGGCACAGGCTCCGGTGCCGCAGGCGAGCGTCTCGCCCGCGCCGCGCTCATGCACTCGCAGGCGGATGTGCGAGCGATCCACGACCTGCATGAAGCCGGTGTTCACCCGCCTCGGGAAGCGCACATGTCCTTCGATCTGCGGTCCCAGCCGTGCCACCGGTGCCGCGAGGACCGACTGCACGGCAAGCACCGCGTGGGGATTGCCGATCGAGACTGCGCCGATCTCGAGTGTCTCTGTCCCCACCTCGAGCCGGTAACGATCGGCTTCCGCGGCCGCCTCGAAGGGCAGCGCCGCCGGATCGAAGCGCACCGGACCCATATCCACCGAAACGCACCCGCCGGGCTCGGTGCGCGCCTGCACGAGGCCCGCGGGGCTGTCCATCGTGAGGGCCCCTTCGCGTGCCAGTCCCCGCGAGGCGAGCAGGGCCGCGATGCATCTTGCGCCGTTGCCGCACTGCTCGACCTCGATGCCGTCGGCATTGAAGATGCGGTAGAACACCACGGTCTCGGCCCGTCTGGGCGGCTCGAGAATCAGCGCCTGATCGAAGCCGATCCCCGTGTGGCGGTCGGCAAGGCGGCGCAATTGCGCGCCGGCAAGGGGCACGCCACCGGCCGAGGTCTCGAACAGCGCGAAGTCATTGCCCAGCCCGTGCATCTTGGTGAACGCGATGCGCATCTGCGCGAGGATACCCTAAATCTTGAAGCGCTCGAGCAGCTCGCCGGCCAGGCGCCTGCTGACCGGCAGCGCCGCGGCGCAGCCGCGCACTCTCACCGAGTAGCGGCCATCGGGATTGCGCTCGATGCGCTCCAGATGCCGCACATTGACCAGGGCGTTGCGATGGATGCGCGCGAAGCCGCCGCCGAGCTCCTCTTCCAGCGTCCGCAGCGAGTCCTCGATCAGGTCCTCGCCGTGCAAGTGCCGCACGGTGGTGTATTTCTGCTCTGCCTGGAAATAGAGGATTTCCGCGGTGGGAATGAGGCGCACCTCCTCGCGGCGGCGGGCGGCGATGTGTGTGCGGCCCGGCTCCCCGGCTGCCGCGGCGAGGCGCTGCAGCTGCGGACGCGTCAGTCGGTTCGCCTGCGCGAGCGCCGCGGCCAGCTTGTCCTTGTGCACGGGCTTCAGCAGGTAGCCCACGGCGCGGGTCTCGAAGGCGTTGACGGCGTACTGATCGTAGGCGGTGGTAAAAATCACCGCCGGCGGCTCCGTGAGAATGCTCAAGTGGCGCGCGGTCTCGATACCGTCCATGCCGGGCATTCGGACATCGAGCAACACCACATCCGGCGAGCACCGCACGGTCTGCTGCAGCGCTTCCCGGCCGCTCGCCGCCTCGCCGGCGACCCCGACGCCGCCGACCTCGGCGAGCAGGCGCCGCAAGCGCTCGCGCGCCGGCGGCTCGTCATCGACGATGAGGACCGTGAGCATGCTCTCCCTCAGCGCACGCGTGCTTCCGGCGAGCCCGGTGTCGCCTCCGCCGGCGGGGTGCACGCCATGTAGGGAAATCGCAGCGTCACGATGTACTCCTCGTCGAAGCGGCCGGCCTTCACCAGCGCGCGCCCGCCATAAAGAAGCGCCAGCCGCTCGCGGATATTGGCGAGCGCCACGCGATTGCCCTCGCGCTCGGCGTGCCGCTCGTTCACCGGATTGCGCACCACCACGGAGACGAGCTCCGCGCTGCGCTCGCCCGTGACGGTGACCGTCCCGCCTTGCGGCCGCGGCTCGATGCCATGATAGATCGCATTCTCCAGCAGCGGCTGCAGCATCAGGCCCGGTACGCGCGCATCCCCCGGCAGCCTGCCCACATCCCAGTGCACCTGCAACCGCTCCCCGAGGCGCAACTGCTCGATGCGCTGGTAGGTGCGGGCGATCGCGAGCTCCTCGGCGAGCGTGATCGTCTGGTGCCGTTCGCTCAAGGACGCACGGAACAGATCGGCCAGATCCTGCACCGCCTGCTCGGCGAGGGCCGGATCCGTGCGGGTCAGCGAGGCGATGGTGTTCATGCTGTTGAACAGGAAATGCGGGCGGATCCGCGCCTGCAGCGCGTGCACCCGGGCGGCGGCGCGCATCTCGATGTTGCGCCGCCACTGGTGAGTCACATAGAAATAGCGCAGCGCCACCGCGATGATGACGAAGCCGACGGCGGTGTTGCGCGCCACGAAGGGCCACAGCTGGCTCGGGAAATACGCACCGGCCCCGACGCCCGCCACCAGTTGACTGCGGCCGAGCAGAGACACGCCTGCGGAAATCCCGGCGACCACGGCTGTCAACATCGCCAGCACGGCCGCCGAGCCGCGGCCGACCTCGAGTCTCGCCAGCCGGGGACGCAGCCAGCACAGCAGCGCCGCGCTCACCAGGCCGACCCACAGCAGAAACAGCGAGCCGCGCGCGAGCTCCCCCCAGAAACCCACCGTGGAGCTTTGCCGGGCGATTGACAGCACGATCGCAATGAGCTCCGCGATCAGCACGACGGCAAAGGCGGCGCGCGAGGCGCAGAAGTCCGGCAGATAGAAGGAATCGGCGTCGCCGCGGAAAGTGCCGCCTGGAGTGGCCACTGTATTCTGGCTGAAGCGTGCCCTTGAGCGCTCCTATTCTATGAGCTATCGGCCCAATCGGCCATCAGCCGGGCTTGTGAACCCGGTCACATGCCCGGGTCCTGCTTGGCGGCCGGCATGTGGAATTCGGCGCCGCTCGGGCCTCGCGGCCAGCGCTGCATGACGGATTTCTGCCGGGTATAGAACCGCACCCCTTCCTCGCCATAGGCGTGCATGCCGCCGAACAGGCTGTTCTTCCAGCCGCCGAAGCCGTGCCAGGCCATGGGAACCGGGATGGGCACATTGATGCCCACCATCCCGACCTCGATGTGGCGCGCAAACTCGCGCGCCGCGCCGCCGTCGCGGGTGTAGCAGACCACACCGTTTGCGAACGGGTGCGCGTTCACCAGCGCGATGGCCTGCTTCAGATCCGCCACCCGCACGCAGCACAGCACCGGGCCGAAGATCTCCTCTTTGTAGATCGTCATGTCCGGGCGTACCTGATCGAACAGCGTGCCGCCGAGGAAGAACCCTCCTTCGCGTCCGGGCACCTTCAGTCCCCGGCCATCCACCAGCAGCTTCGCGCCCTCGCGCACGCCGGTGTCGATGTAGTGGTGGATGCGCTCGAGCGCGGCCCGCGTGACCACGGGCCCCATCTGCACCCCCGCCTCCATGCCATCGCCCACCTTGAGCGCGCGCGCGCGCTCGGCAAGCTTCGAGACGATGGGATCGGCCGCCTCGCCCACCAGCACCGCCACGCTGATGGCCATGCACCGCTCGCCGGCCGATCCGTATGCGGCGCCGATCAACCCATCGACCGCCTGACCGGGGTCCGCATCGGGCATCACGATCAGGTGGTTCTTCGCTCCGCCGAGCGCCTGCACGCGCTTGCCGAGCTCGGCGCCTCGCTGGTACAGATGGCGCGCAACGGGCGTGGAGCCGACGAAGCTGACCGCCTTGACGTCGGGGTGGCCAAGCAGGGCCTGCACCGCCTCCCGGTCGCCTTGCACGACGTTGAACACTCCGTCCGGCAGGCCGGCTCGCCGCAACAGGTCGGCCATGAAAAGCGATGCCGATGGATCGCGCTCGCTCGGCTTCAGTACGAAGGTGTTGCCCGCGGCGAGCGCCAGCGGAAACATCCAACAGGGCACCATGCAAGGGAAGTTGAACGGCGTGATGCCGGCGACCACCCCGAGCGGCTGGCGCATCGTCCAGTTGTCGATGCCGGCCGACACCTGTTCGGTGAAATCCCCCTTGAGCAGCTGCGGGATACCGCAGGCGAACTCCACCACCTCGATCCCGCGCATGACCTCGCCCTGCGCATCGGAGAACACCTTGCCATGCTCCTCGCTGATCAGCCGGGCAAGTCCGTCCCGATGCTCGTTGAGCAGGGCGAGAAAGCGGTTGAGCACGCGGGCGCGAAGGAGAGGCGGGATATCGGCCCAGGCGGGGTAGGCGGCGGCGGCGGCGGCCACGGCCTGGCTCACGATCTGCTCATCGGCCATGGCGACGCGGCGCACCACCCGGCCGGTGGCGGGGTTGAAGACATCCTGCAGGCGCGCCGCGCAGGCGAGGGCGCGGCCACCGATCCAGTGGCCGATGTGCCCGGCACGGGCTTCGGCCGGATCGCAAGAGAGTGGTGCATCGGTGGTCATGGTGTCATCCGCAGACGAAGCGGGATGGGCGGCAGTCTAGGCCTGCCGGGCGGGGTTGAGAATCCGCCGTTACCGACTACACTGTTCAAATATTTGAACGATGGAGCGCGCTCATGGGCGCCGCCGAGCTCGCCGTCATCCTGCCCGATCTGCACATGCTGACCGTGATCGCCGAGACTCGCAGCCTCACCCAGACGGCGCGCCGGCTCGGCGCGGCCAAGTCCTCGGTCAGCATGCGCCTGAAGAGCCTCGAGCGCGCGTTGGGCGTGCCGCTCGTGCGCCGCACCACCCGCTCGATCACCCTGACGCCGGCGGGCCAGCAGCTGGTGGACGAGACGCGCGGGTCGTTTGCGCACATCGAGCAGGGGGTATCGGCGGTGAAGGACCTGGCCGGGACACCGCGCGGACTGGTCCGGGTGACCGCACCGGTGGCACTGGGGCGGCAGCACATTGCCCCCGCGGTGCCGGGTCTGCTCATGCGCTATCCCGACATGCGCCTGGAGCTCGATCTGACTGACCGGTTCGTCAACCTCGTGCAGGAAGGGTTCGATCTCGCCATCCGTCACACCAGCCGCGTGCCCGAATCGCACATCGCCACGCCACTGTGCGAGTCACGTTCCGTGCTGTTGGCGAGCCGGCAGTACCTCGCGCGACGGGGCGTGCCCGGGCACCCGGCGGAGCTGGCTTGTCACGCGTGTCTGCTCTACCTGCGCGACGGCACACCGAGCTGGTCGTTCGAGCGCGCTACGGGCCGCGGGCGCGTGGAGCGCGTCAGCGTGCCGGTCCGCGGACCTCTGAAGGCCAACAACAGCGAGGTGCTGCGCGCGGCCGTCTCGGGCGGGCTCGGCATCGGCATGCTGCCGGATTTCACCGCCTGGAGCGATGCGGCCTCGGGGGACCTCGTGCAGGTGTTGCCGGACTGGAAGCCGGTGGGCTTCTTCGGCGAGCGGCTGCAGGCCATCCGCCCGTGGGCGCCCCGCACCCCGCGCGCCGTGCAGTGCCTGATCGATCACCTGCGCGCGGCGCTCGGGGGAGGATTCAACAGGCGGTGACGGAGCGCGCAACACTCCGGTTTCTCTCGCGGCCGCGGCGGATGCTGCTGCGACGACCCATTAATTTCGCAACGTCGGCGCAGCGATTGACATCGACCAGGAACGGTCAACACCGACTCCGCTCTACCCGGAACGTTGCGATACTTGTCTGTCGCGCTACTGGCCTTCGCCCTTCAGCTTTGCCGCCACACGCCGGTAGGCCTCGCGGAACGGGATGCCCTCGCTCACGACCAGCCGATAGGCGTCCTCGGCGGCATGAATGGCCGGATCGAGCTCGATCCGCTGCGGACGGAATTTCACCGCATCGAGCGCGGCGGGCAGGAGGGCGAGGGTTTGTTGGGCGATATCGATGCTGCGGAACAGCGGGAACTTCAGGAGCTGCAGGTCTCGCTGGTACCCCGAGGGGAGCTTCGCGCAGATCGCCAGCGCCTCGGTGAGGCAGGCCTGCGCCGTGGCAGAGCGGCCGCGGATCAGCTCGAAGACGTCGGGATTGCGCTTCTGCGGCATGATCGAGGAGCCGGTGGTGAACGCCTCCGGCAGCTGTAGAAAGCCAAACTCCCGGGTATAGAAGAGCAGCACATCGGCCGCCAGGCGCCCGAGGTCCTGCATCAGCAGCGCCACCTGGAACAGCAGCTCCGCCTCCGCCTTGCCGCGGGAGAGCTGCGCGGCCGTGACCGGCTCCTGCACCGCCGCGAAGCCGAGCTTGCGCCGGGTCGACTCCCGGTCGAGCGGCAATCCCGGCGTGCCGTAGCCGGCTGCCGAGCCCAACGGATTGCGGCCTGCGCGACGCCCGACCTGACGCAACCCTTGCGCATCGTCGCGGACCTCGGCGGCGAAGCCGCCCGCCCACAGCGGCACCGAGCTCGGCATGGCCTGCTGCATGTGGGTATAGCCGGGCAGGACCGTGTCGCGCTCACGCCCGCCGAGACGATCCAACGCCTCTGCCACCGCTAGCGCGCCCTCGACCAGCTGCTCGACGGCATCCCGCAGATACAGCCGCAACGCCGTCAACACCTGGTCGTTGCGCGACCGCCCCAGGTGCACCCGGCCGCCGGCCGCTCCGATCCGCTCGCTCAGGCGCCGCTCGAGAGCGGTCTGGCCGTCCTCGTCCTCGAGCTCTATGCGCCAGAGGCCGCGGGCGTGCTCGTCGGCGAGCGCGGTCAAACCCGCGCGAATCGCCTCGAGATCGGCGTCCGACAGCAGCTTCTGGTCGCGCAGCATCTCCGCGTGCGCGATGGACGCCCGCACGTCGTAGGGTACGAGGCGCTCGTCCAGTGCATAGTCCTCCCCGGCGGTGTAGCTCAGCACCCGCTCATCGAGTGGCGCACCCTTGTCCCACAGCCGAGTCATCATCAAGCCTGCGCGCTCTGCTCCGCCGGCGTCAGCGCGTTGACGTCCTCCACGATCAGCGTGCCGGTGCCCTCGTTGGTGAACACTTCGCCCAGGATCCCCTCCGGCGCCGAGTACGACACCACGTGCACCCGCCGCACGCCGCCGCGGATCGCCGCCTCGATGGCCTTGGCCTTCGGCAACATGCCGTCGGCGATGCGGCCGGCCTCGCGCAGGCGCGTGAGGCCGCAGAGATCCGTGTAGGAAATGAGCGAGCCCGGATCGCCGAGCTCGGCCAGGATGCCGGGCGCCCCGGTGCACAGGATCAGCTTCTCGGCCCCGAGCGCCGAGGCGATGGCGGCGGCCACCGTGTCGGCGTTGATGTTGAGCAGCGTGCCGCTGTCGTCCGCGGACAGGGGACTCACCACCGGCATCAGCCCATTGTCGAGGAGCTTGCGCAGCACCATGGGATCGACCTCGTCGATGTCGCCGACGAACCCGTAGTCCACCACCTCGCCGCTCGATTGCACCTTCACCGGGGGGCGCTTGTGCGCGCGCACCAGACCCGCATCGACGCCGCTCACGCCGACCGCCTCTATGTTCAGCTCCCGGCAGATGCCGAGGATGTTGGTGTTGATGGTGCCGTTGAGCACCATGGCCGTCACGCCGATCGACTGCCGGTCGGTGACGCGCCTGCCCTCCACCATGCGCGTGCAGACCCCGAGCGCGCCGGCGAGCTCGGTGAGCTGCGGCCCGCCGCCGTGCACGAACACGACGCGTACGCCGAAGTAATGCAGGATCGCAAGCTGCTCGATGAGCACGCGCGTGGAGCCCTCGTCGGCGAACACTCCTCCGCCGGCCTTCACCACGAAGATCTTGCCGCGGTACATGCGGATATAGGGAGCGGCGTTCTTGAGCGCGCGGATGGCAAGTGCCTGATCGCCTGAGTGCATGATCATGTCGAATCAAATCCCCTTCAGTAATCGATACAACACCGCCATCTGCGCCGTCAGGCGATTGTACGCCTGCAGCTGCACGACGCTGCGGGCGCCGTCGAGCACCTCGTCGGCGACGGCGACGTTGCGCCGGACGGGCAGGCAGTGCATCAGGCGGCAGTCGCCGGCGGCGCGGCCGAACCAGTCGTTGCGCACACACCAGCCGGTGAGGCGGGCGCGCAGCGCCGCATCGGCCGCGGCATCGCCGTAGCACGAGGTCGCGCCCCACTCTTTCGCGTACAGAATGTGTGCGCCCGACAGCGCCTCGTCGCGCTCGTCGGTCTCGCGCACCGAGCCTCCCGACAGCCCGGCCGCGCGGCGCGCCTTGTCCATGAGCGCCATCGGCAGGGCGAACCCTTCCGGCCGCAGCACCACCACCTCCATGCCGCGCAGCGCCGCCATGTGCAGCGCCGCCGCCGGCACCGCGAGCGGCAGCGGACGCGGATGGTATGCCCAGGAGAGCACGAACCGGCCGCCGCGCGGCACGCCGAGGTCGTCCATCGTCTTCCAGTCGGCGAGCGCCTGACAGGGATGATTGATGGCGGACTCGAGGTTGATCAGGGGCTTCTCGACGAGCTCCGCCATGGCGTTGAATCTCGTTTCGGCGAGGTCCGCCGCCAGATCCTTGCCGTCCGCGAAGGCCCGGATCCCCAGCGCATCGCAGTAGGAGGCGAGCACCGCAACCCCCTCGCGCGCGTGCTCGGCCGCCGCGCCGTCCATCACCGCGCCGGGCTTCGTCTCGAGCTGCCACGTTCCCTGGCCGGGCGTGATGACGAAGGAGCTGCCTCCGAGCCGCGCCATGCCCGCCTGGAAGGAGGCCAGGGTACGGAGCGAGGGATTGAGGAACAGCAGCCCCAGGATCTTGCCGGAGAGCGCCTGCGGCTGCGGAGCGCGCTCGAGCCGTCGCGCCAGCTCGAGCAACGCGAGGACTTCTTCGCGCGTGAGATCCGCCAGGTCGAGGAAGCGCTTCATAGGTCCGACAGCGCGTTCCGCAGCAGATCGACGTGCTCCTCCTTCAGGATGAAGGGCGGCAAAAGGCGCACGACGTTCGGATCGTTCGCCCCGCCCGCGAGGATGCCTCGCTGCAGCAACTGCGCCTGGATCTGCTTCGCCGGCCGGCTGGTGCGCAGCCCCAGCAGGAACCCCTCGCCCTGGGTGGCCGTAACCGGGCCGACCACGCAAGTGCTGCGGATGTAGGCCGAAACCCTGCGCACGTTCTCGAGCAGCCCCTCGGACTCGATGGCGTCGACGGCGGCAAGCACGGTGGCGCAGGCCATCGGGCCGCCGCCGTAGGTCGTGCCGAGCAGCCCCACCCTCAGGGTGGCGGACACTTTGGCCGAGGTGAGCAACGCCGCCACGGGAAAGCCGTTGCCGAGCGCTTTCGCAGTCGTGATCATGTCGGGCATCACCCCGTACAGCGTGGCGGCGAACGGTGCGCCGATCCGGCCGAATCCGCACTGCACCTCGTCGAAAATCAGCAGCGCGCCGACCTGGTCGCAGCGCCGGCGCAACGCCGCCAGGTACTCGGCGCCGAGGTCCACCGCCCCGGCGAGGCCCTGTACGGGCTCGACGATCACCGCGGCCGTGCGCTCGGTCACCTGGGCGTCGACGGCCGCCAGCTCCCCCCGCGGCAGGAAGGTGACATCGAAGGGCTTGTGCGGAAAGCCGTACCAGGCCTCCGAGCCCCAGGTGACGGCCGAGGCCGCCGCGGTGCGGCCATGGAATCCGCCCTCGAGGGCGGCGACCTGAGGGCGTGAAGTCATGCGCAGCGCCAGGCGCAGCGCGTTCTCGTTGGCTTCGGCGCCGCTGCTGACCAGGAACACGCTGGCGAAATCCAGCCCGGAGAAATCGAGCAGGCGCCGCGCGGCGCGCGCCCGGATCGGCATCGGCAGGGCGTTGGTCTGGAACTGGCACGCGCGCGCCTGGGCGGTGAGCGCCTCGGTCCAGCCACGGTGGCCGTAGCCGAGCGCCGCCACAGCGTGGCCGCCGTACAGATCGAGCACGCGCTCACCGCGGGCGCCGATCAGCCAGACGCCCTCGGCGGATGCGACCTCCAAGGGATATTGGGCATAGACCGGCGCGAGGCCGTCGGACGGCGGCTCGGGCGTCGCGGGGAGCGCTGTGGCGTTCATGGTGTCTCGCTGTTGGAGAGCTGCTCAGGTCCAACCCGCAGCGGGGGCCGTGAGCCCCTCGGTTTCGGGCCATCCGAACATCCGGTTCATCCACTGCACGGCGCCGCCGGCCGCGCCCTTGTTCAGGTTGTCGATCGCGCACGTTACGGCCACCGTGCGGCCGTCCGATGCCGCGGACAGATGCGCGTAGTTGGTGGTGGCGACGTCTTTCACCCGCGGCGCGTTGCCGGTGACCCGCACGAACGGGGAGTGGGCGTAGAACCGGCGCAGAGCGGCCAACACCCCCGCCGTGTCCAGCGGTCTTGCCAGCTGCGCCTGCACGGTCACGTGAATGCCCCGTGCGAAGGGCCCCGAGTGGGGCACGAATGCGAACTGCGCCTCCACCCCGCTCGCCGCCCGCGCGCAGGCCGTGATCTCGGGCGCGTGGCGGTGCGACAGCACGTTGTAGGCGTACAGGTCACTGTGCCGCAGCGGATGGTGGGTGCCGCAGACCGGCTTGCGGCCCGAGCCGGTGCTGCCGGTGACGCCGGCGACGAAGAGCGCGGGCACGGCGAGCTCGAGCGAGAGCAGCGGCACGCTCGCCAGCAGCGTCGCCGTCGAGAAACAGCCCGGGTGGGCGACGTGAGGGGTCTCGAGCCTCGCCAGGTGCTCCGGCACCGCGCAGGTGAATTCCTGCAGGCGCCCCGGCGCCCCGTGCGGATGCCGGTAGACCGCCTCGTATTGCGCCGCGGAGCGGAAGCGGAAATCGGCGGAGATGTCGACGACGCGCGGCCGCTTGCCGGCGCTCGCGGCGGCCGTCAGAAGCGAGTCGATCAGCGGCGCGGATACGCCGTGCGGCGCGGCGGAGAACACCGCGCACTGCGCAGCGCTGACGAGAAGCTCCTGTATCTCGGCCTGCGGCTTGAAGCTCGTGTCGCCGTATACGGCCCCCAGGTGCGGGAAAGCGTCGGCGAGCGGCTCACCCGGCTGGCTGTCCGACATCACCGCCGCCACCCTCAAGCGCGGATGGGCCGCGATGAGCCGCAGCAGCTCCCCGGCCACGTAGCCGGTGCCGCCGAGCACGACCGCCGGAATGGCAGCGCAAGGCTCCGGCCGGCCGCCGCCGCCGGCAATCGGTCCGGGCGATGCCGTCATTGAGCCGCTCCCCGCGGCAGGCCCACCGCCTGCATCACGCGGTCGCCGAGCGCCGCACCGTTACTGATGGCGTTGAACGCCGCGACGCCCAGTTGGCTGGTGATCAGGTCGATCCCGACCTGGTTGTCGGTGGCGGGTCCCGTGACGACGCAGGGCTCGATGCCGAAGCGCTCGCGCAGCAGCTTCACGCCGCCCCAGGCCGCGACCGGATCGTTGGCCGAGAGGACCACGCCGGTGAGCGCGGCGCGAATATCCGGGCACTCCAGGATGGCGTCCACACCGTAGGTGCCGAGAATGCCGTCGCCGAGCTCGAACACGATCACGTCCGGCTTGCCGGCCGAGAGCTCGGTCAGCATGGCGCGCGTCAGCGCCGGACCGTTGTGCCTCGTGGTGGTGACCACGCCGAAGTCGGTGAAGATCGCCGAGCGGCGCGCGCCGGCATCCTCCATGGCGAGGATGTCGCGCCGGAGGGACACTCCGGTCGCCTTGAACGCATCGACGGTGAGCCCGCGGTGGCGCATGCGGCTGATCATGGCGCAGGCAGCCGCGGTCTTGCCCGCCTCCATGCACGTGCCGGCGAGCGCCACCACCGGCACCTGCCTCGCATCGAGCGCGCCGGCCTGGTCGAGCTTGCGCAGCCCCGCCCGGGCCGGCACTCCGATGCGCTCGCCGAGGTAGGGAAAGTGCAGCGCCACGCCGAGCACGCGGCAGTCAAACGGCTGGCCTTTCTCCGGATTCACCGAGTCGCACGCTCCGAGCACTCCACCGATGTTGAGCATCTGGATCACATCGCCCGGCTTGACCGAGGCGGGAATGTGACCGGAGTAGCCGAACAGCGCCTTGCGGTGGCCGAGGGCGCCGACCACGATGTCGCCCTTGCCGACCTTGGCCATGCGGCCGCTGGTGAGCTCCAGGGTGTTGTAGGTGGACTTGTTGGTCAGCACCTCGACCACGATCACCACGCCTTCCTCGGCGGGGATGTCGGGGGAAATGCGCACCTCGTGCGACAGGCGACAGGCCTGGGCGACGGAGGCAATCTTGTCGACGACCACGCTTCTCATGCCGCTGCTCATGTCGAGCTCTCGCCGGCCCGCCGGTGGAACACGCCCGTGAGGGCGACGATCTTGGAGAACCCGAGGGCATCCTGCGGCGTCCACTCGCCGGCCGCCTCCCCGTACACGCCCCTGGAGGCGGCCATGAGCGAGTGGGGCGAGTCCACACCCTCGACGAACAGGCTCCCCGGGCGAAACGACACCCGCACCGCTCCCGTGACACGCTTCTGGGAGGATTCCAGGAGCGATTCGATGTCGCGGCAGACCGGATCGAGCAGCTGGCCCTCGTGCACCAGGTCGCCATAGGGCTGGGCGAGCAGCTCCTTGATGCGCTGCTGGCGGCCGGTGAGCACGAGCTTTTCCAGCTCCCGGTGCGCGATGAGCAGCACTTCCGCGGCCGGCGCCTCGAACGCCACCCGGCCCTTGGTGCCGATGATGGTGTCGCCCAGGTGGATGCCGCGCCCGATGCCGAAGGGCGCCGCCAGCGCCTCCAGCGCCTCGATCAACGCCACCGGTGACAGCGGGCGGCCGTCGAGGCCGCTCGGCCGCCCGCGATCGAACCGGATGAGGTGCGTTTCGGGGGCGCGGGGCTTGGTAAATGCGTCCTTGGTCAACACCCACGCGTGCTCGGGAATGCTGGCGGAGGAGGTAAGGGTCTCCTTGCCGCCGATGGTCACGCCCCACAGGCCGCGGTTGACCGAGTAGGCCGCCCCATACGGGGGCACCGGCAGGCCGCGCTGCTCGAGGTACTCGAGCTCTTCCTGGCGCTTGAACGCCCGGTCGCGCACCGGGGCGAGGACCTCGAGCTCGGGGGCCAGCGTGCGCATCGCAACCTCGAAGCGCACCTGGTCGTTGCCGGCGGCGGTGCAGCCGTGGGCTATCATGCGGGTGCCGAGCTTGCGCGCCATGTGCGCGATGGTTTGTGCCTGCATGACGCGCTCGGCGCCGACGCACAACGGATAGAGCTGGCCGCGCCGGACGTTGCCCATGATCAGGAAGCGCAGAACCTGCTCGAAGTAATCGGCGCGCGCATCGACCTGGTGGTGCTCGACCGCTCCGAGCGCCCGGGCGCGCTCGCCGAGCGTGCGCGCGGCCGCCTCGTCGAGGCCGCCGGTGTCGACGGTGACGGTGATGACCGGGCGGCCATAGGTGTCCTTCAGCCAGGGCACCAGGAAAGAGGTGTCGAGGCCGCCGGAGTAGGCGAGAACGATGGGCTGCCCGCCCTGGGATGCGGATGTCGGCATGCGAAGCCTTAGATTCGGAAAACGGTTTGCAGCCGCGCGATGAGCTCATCCTGCGCGCGGCCGGTGGCGGTTGCGATGAAAATGGTGTCGTCGCCGGAGATGGTGCCGGCAACCTCCGGCCACTCGGCCCGGTCGATGGCCACCGCGACGCTCTGGGCGGCCCCGATGGTGGTTTTCAGCACCGTGAGCGAGGGGCCGGCGCGCTTCAGACCGCGCACGAACTGGGCCAGCATGGCGAAGTCGCCCTGCGTGCGCGAGACCTCGTCGGGCGGCAGCACGTAGCGTCCGCTGGCCTTGAGCACCCCCAGGTCGCGCAGGTCGCGGCTGATGGATGACTGGGTGACGTCATGGCCTTCCTCGCGTAGCAGACGGACCAAGTCCTCCTGACGGTGGACCACGCCCTCGCGCAGGATGCGCACGACGGCTTGACGGCGTTCGAGCTGCTCGGCGTCCATGAGATCAGGTGGGATTGAATACGCGCATAAAGTTGCGCGTATTGTGCATATTAATTCGTACAAGTCAAGGGCGCGTCCCAGCGCCTACCGCACCACGCTGAACACCAGATCCGCCCCGCCGATCTGTCCGCTCTTGCTCTGGCCCGCGCCTTTGCCCTGGCCCGCCAGGATGCGGATCATCAGGTGCCGGGTGAGGCTGTAGCGCAGCCTGATCTCATTCAGCTGCTGGGTCAGCCCCACACCGTAGCTGACGTAAAGACGCGGCGAGAGGTACTTGCCGAGCACCAGGGAAGTCACGTTATTGAGGTCGGTTTCAAGGCTCATGGCCGGCAAGCCGATTTTCTCACCCAGCTGCTGCGCGAGCAGCGCCCCGCCCTGGGCGAGCAGCTCCCCGGCCGCGGTGGTCTGCTGGGTCTGTGCGGTGGCCCCCGTCTGCAGCGCCTGCAGCGAGCCGCCCCCGCCGGAGAACAGCAGCGACATGATCTGCGACTGCGACAGCGAGGGGTTGGAGAAGAACGATACCTGAGGTTGTTTCAGGGTGCCGCTCACGTCGATGCCCGCCGTGATCTGGGGATAGGTTTTCACGGCGCGGATTTCGATGCCGGGATCATCGAGCAGACCGCCCCTGAAGAGCAGCCGCCCATACTCGATATCGAGCTTGCGCGCGTAGGCGGCGTACTGGCCCTGCACGATCAGCAGCTCGCCCGTGGCCCGCGTCCCGGTGCCGTAGCCGCTGCGCACCGTGAATGCGCCCGTCAGCTTGCCGGTCAGGCCCATCGTGTCGATGTTCACGTTGTTGCCGAGGCCCAAGGTGACCGTGCTCATGACCTGATAGCGGCGCGGGGCAACGACAGATCCCTGGCCGACGATCACCTGGTCCGAGGAAGTGCGCATCGCGCCGGTGAAGTTCCTCGGATGGATGGAGGCATACGGCACGAAGACCGTTCCCGACACCTCGATCCGGTGAGCGGCCACGTCGAAGTCGAGATCCGGCGAAGCGTCGACCTGCGCCTCGGGTGTGTCGACCACCAGCAGGTCGTTGCCTGTCAGGTGCAGGTGGCCATAGGGCAGCAGACCGCGCCAGCTCATCCGGCCGGTGGCGCGCACGCTCCCGCGGCCGACGCGGGCCGAGCCGTCGAACACCACGCCGCCGTTGCTCAGATGCGCCCTGATCGCCGCCCCCTTCAGCCGCAGGTTGGTGCGGTACCAGTTGGCGGTGCCGTTTGACACGGTGAGGAGGCCGGTCAGCCGCGGCTCGGCCAGGGTGCCGCCGATCGCAGCGTCCGCGACCAGGTTGCCCGAGACCTCATCGACACCGGGCAGGTAGATCGAGACCAGATCGAGTCTGGAAGTCTGCGCGTGCAGCGCACCCCGGATCGGCATGTTCCGCCAGCCCCTGCCGACCCTGCGTGCATCGAGCGTGGCGTTGAACGTGCCGATGGCCCCGGCGGTGAGGGAGGCGTGGGCGCGAACCGAGCCCGGCAGAGCCACGATCGACAGCAGTCCCGAGCCCAATGGGGTGCGATCGATCTGCCCGCTCACCAGACGGCGCGACAGCACGGCCTGTGTCAGGGTCGCGCGCAGCGTGCCTCGCATCGGCCCGCCGCCGCCGCCCTCGAGCCGGGCCTGCGCGCCGATCGTCCCCTGATATTCGACCGCCGGAGTCAACCCGGCCGTCAGCGTCGCCAGCGGCAGGTGGCTGGCCGTCAGATACGCCACCCACGACGCCGGAGTCCATTTCCAGCCGACGCACAGTCCGGCGGGCGCGCCGCTCAGGCACAAATCCTCGAGCGCACTGTGCGAGCGCGACAGGGTGAGCGAGGCCGCCTTGCGCAGATGCAGGTTCAGCGCCTGCGCGCCCGTCACGTGCAGTGCCGTGAGTTGCCCGGCGAACACTCCGGCTTGCAGGCTGCCGCGGGCCGCTGCCTGCACGCTGAGACCGGGCGCGCCGGCCGCAAGATGCGCCTCGAGATCCGAGGCGGGCCCCTGCGCGGTCAGGTCCAGATGGCGCAACAGCCGGCCGTGCACTCGCAGCCGGCGCAGATGAAGGGCGAGGGCGGACGGGCGGCGCGACGTCGGGTCGAAATCCACCTTCGCCTCGAGGGAGTCGAGCTCGAGGCCGCCGACCTTCACGCCCGAGCCCCGCGCTCGCGCGCGGATATCGAGAGCATCCAGCGGACCGTCGAGCGTGCCGGCCGCTTGCACCTCACCCCGATCTCCTGCGCCCAGCATCCGCAGATGGCCCGCCGCGGAGAATCGCACGTGCGTTTGCCGGCGGGCGAGGTATCCGTTGAGCGCCACCCGCAGCCCGCCCAGGCTGACTCGCACCCGATCGAAGGTCCAGGTCCGGTCCGAATGGGTCAATCCGCCCGCACCGCTCGCCGCCAGCCCCTGCAAGCGGCCGTGCAGTCCACCGAGACGGACCGCGAACGCACTGTCGGCATGAAACCCCTTTCCCGAGGCGCTCAGCGAAAAGCCGAGGTGCCCTTTGAGAAACGGCCGCACCCGCCCTGGATCGAGCCTCTCGGCGAGCGCGTGCAGGCGCCAGCGTTTGGGAGGCAGCCAGCTCACCTTGCCCCGCGCCAGCACCTGTCCGCCGAGCAATCCGAGCTGCGCTTTATGGACGGTGAGCCCCTCGGCGCCGAGCGTCGCCACGATGCCGGAGGAGGTGACCGGGAGTTGGCGGACACGGGCGATGCCGCTTGCGGTGACATTCAACGGCCCCTGCCCCGAAAGGGTGAATGTGCCGGAGCGGCTGTGAAAGGCAGCCTTGCCGACGAGCGGCCAGCGCAGATGGCGCCAGCTGCCGCGCAGAGCGAGCCGTGCTCTACCGGGACCGAGGACGAGGCTCCCGCTCGCAACGAGGGACGCGCCCGAAGCGAGGTGCGTGAGGGTGAGGCGGCGCGCGACCAGCACTCGCTTCGAATGATTGTCCTCGAGCCGGCCGTCGAGCCCGACATGGAAGACGCCCGCGCGCAGGCCCGTTGGATCGGCCGCGCCGGCGGCCTCGAAACCCTGCGCATCGCCGGACAGGGCCAGACGCGCGTCGATGAGACCGAGGACCCCGCTGCGATGCCAGGCGCGCAGGTCGAGGTTGCGGACCCGGGCCTCGCCCCTCCAGTGCCAGCGGCCTGTCAGATCGCGCGCCGTGCCGTGGAAGTCCACCGTGCAGGGCTTGAGCACCTTCGCGCCGAGCTCGAGCCTGCTCAGATCGCCGCCGAGCGAGGCCTCGATCAGCCACTGCGGTTGATGGGGCACCTTCCAGATGATGCGCGCGCGAGCGGCGAGCCCGAGCGGACGGGCGGCGTGCAGGGCGCCGGCGGCGGCGTAGCGCATGTCGCCCATGCGCAACCCGACACGGTAGAAGCGCATTTCGCGATACGAGACACGCGCTGCGCCATCGATGTCCGTCCCTTCCAGCCTCCTGCCATCGGGCAGCGTCACCAGAGCCCGGCCGATGTGCGCATGGTCGATCCGAATCAGCAGCCACCAGGGCAGGAAGTGCGGCCGCGGGGGCGCGGGCAGATGCGAGCGCTTGATCGCGATGTAGGCCCTGTCGGCGGAAATCTCCGGCGCCTCGATCGTACGCCAGTAAAGTGGCGGCAACAGCACCCGGGCGTAAACGCCCTCGAGCACCACATGCTCCCGAAGCCCGTCGATGACGACCCGCCGCACGCGCACCCCCGTGGCAAGCGTGCCGCTCGCTCCCTCGACCCTCGCCTCCACGGTGCCGAAGCGCCGCGGCAGGTGCTTGACGAGGAATCTCAGCCCGCTCTGGGTGAAGACCGCGTAGTAGAGGATCGCCGCCGACAGCGACGCTGCCAGCGCGATCAGCAACCCGGTCAGTGTCAGGAATCGGCGCATCGGCCTATAGCTTGGGCGAGAAGTTGATGTAGAAGCGGGGCAGCTGGTGGCCCCGCGCCGACAGCGGCTCGGCCACGTCGATGCCGAGCGTCATGACCGGCAGGCGCACCAGGAGGCCGAGGCCGGCGCCATACTGCAGCAGCCGGGGGGTGTGAAAGCTGTTGAACGCATTGCCATAATCGAAGAACGCCGCGATACCGAGATGCCTCGGCAAATCCCGCTCGATCTCCACCGTGCCGGTGATCAGGTTCTTGCCGCCGGCCTGGGCGAGAAACGGACATTGGTATTCGATCCTGGCGTTGGGCGTGCCCGGATCGAGCGTGATGGTCTTTCCGTTCTGACAGGGCTGTCCATTTTCATAGGCGTCGAAGGCCTGAGAGGGGCTCAGCGAGTCGTACGCGAAGCCGCGCACGCTGCCCTCGCCGCCGGCGAAGAAACGCATCACCGGAGGCAGCCTGTTGAAATGGGACGCCGCGGTGGCGCCGAAATCATTGCGCAGCAGCAGGTGCCACTTCGGCGCCAGGGTGAACACCCGCTCGAGCTCGACCTGCAGCTGCAGGAAATCGGACCCCGAGCCGAGGCTGCCGTGCGAGCCGCGCAGCTGCACGAACACCTCGTGCTGAAATACCGGCTCGCCGAAATAGCCCCTTGGCATCAGGGCGATGTCCACGCCCGGTACCAGCAAGTTGTCGTTGCCGGCGCCGGCGAGAACGCCGCGCGGCCGCGGGTACTGCGGGCTTGAGCACACGGCGCCTGCCGTGGCGGTGGGGGACGCCTCGCAGACGGTGCCGCCCACCGTCCCGGTGGCATGCACGGCGTTGACGAACCAGACCATCTGCCAGCGGCCGATGACCCGGGTGAGGCTCGGGCCGACGATCATCGTGCGGGCATCGACCGCGGCGAGCTGGCGCTGCTCGACGCTGGCCGCCAGCGTCAGGTTCTCCGTGGCGGGGTCCTCCAGGGGAATCACATAGCGGCTCTGCAGGCTGTATTTGATCAGCTTGGCGACCTGCAGGTCTACGCTCATCCGGTGGCCCTCGGCGTTGACCCTGCGGTCCTGCCAGCTCAGGATCGCGCGCGGGCCGGTGTCGGTCTCGTAGCCGCCCGCCAGGGAGTAGACGTTGGGCCGGCTGGTGCCGGCGCGGATGTGCACCGGCACCGTGTGATCGACCGCATCGGGCTTGCCCGGCAGCACCTCGAGATTGGAGAAATACCCCGAGTCATCGAGCGCGAACTGGGTCCGCAGCACCTGCGTCAGGTCAAAGAGCTGGCCCCGCCGGTAGCGCAGATAGCGGCGCACCAGCGCCGGCTTGACGGCGTTCTGATTGATCGCGGTCGGCCCGAATCGATAGCGCACGCCGGTCGCGAACGTGAGCTCGATGGCGGCCCAGTGCTTTTGCGGATCGACCAGCAGCTCGTGTCGCGTGAGGCGCGCATCGAGATAGCCGTAGGTCGCGGCGGTGCGCAGCAGCTCGCTCTTGAGCTGCTCGTAGGCGACCTCGTTCAGCTGCTCTCCCGGATGAAAGGGCAGATGCGCGGTGATGCGCGTGAACAGCGGATCGGTGGCCCCCGCCCCCGTGAGCCGCACGTCCACCTTCCCCAGGATCACCGGCGGCCCCGGATTGATCTCGAGCACGACTCGCCAGTTGCCGGGGCTCGTCTGCGTGACGGTCGGGCGCACCGAGGGCTCGAAGTACCCGAAAGGCTCGAGCCCCGAGCGTATCTCCTGATCGACGCGGTTCTCGAACCGCTCGATGGTCTGTGCGGTCAGGTGTTTGCTGTTGCGGTAGCGCTGGAAGCTCAGATAGGCCAGAACGTTTGTCCGCAGCGCGCCGCCCACGCCATGGATGACCACCGTGATGTTTGCGCGCGCCAGAGGGCTGATGAGAAGCAATACGAAAGCACCCGAGGCTCTGCTTCGCCGAGCCCCGTGTAACGAATTGCGATTCGTCATCTAGATCCGCGAACCCGGCTTGGGAGATCGTTAAACCGGAGATTGTAGCCTTTCCCGACCGCCGGTAGCGGGCGCCGGTTGCGGTGTTTTTCATGCGCCGGCGCGCCGGCGCAACACGGCGCCTCGGATGAGCCGGCCGATCAGTCTCCTTGGCTCGCGGCTACTCGGGCCGGGCTCAGTCCGGCCACTCCGCGCCCCTCAGCCGATACTCGCTCTCGCCGATGCACCGGCCTTCGCAGTCGAAACGCCGCTCGGCGAGCAGGAGGGTTCCGCAGGGCTCGATCAGCACCAGAGTGGAGCAGCGCGTACCGTAGCGCGGATGCCGCACGAATGGCGCCGAGAGCGTTTGCTCCCACTCCGGCGGCAGGCCCATGCGGGGCGGCCTGTGCGCTTCGGTGGCAGGCCGCGAGTCCCCGAGCAGCGCAAACAGTGCCGCCGCATCGGCATCGCACGAGGAGGCGCTCGCGCGCAGCCAGGCCTCGAAACCCACGCGCGCCCGGCGCAGTCGCGGCCAGGGCGTATCCAGGCGCTCGTTGGACAGACCATAGATCCCGGCAGAAAGCTCTCGGGCAAACGGCGTGGTTCGGTTCGAGCCGTACCAAAGCGAGCGGCCGTCGGCGAGCAGCAGGTTGAAGCCTCCGTAGTCGCTCGCCCTGGACTCGAGCGAGGACAGATACTCGCCCGCCCCGGCGCCCTGACGCATGAAGTCGGGTATCAGGCCGCCGCGCGACGGCGCCGTGGACGGCGCGCGCTGCAGATCGTGGAAATTCGTGATGACGCCGAAGCGGCGGCGGCGATCGACGCCGAGCCAGGTGCCGCCGGCGCGCAGATCACGGCCGGCGAGCATCTCCTCGGGCGGCGGCCAACGCCCAAGCGGTTCGGCGGGGCGATCGTGATATTCGTCGCGGTTGGCGGCGGCGATGAGCCGGTAGCGGGGGTGCACGCCCCAGGCGAGCACGAGCAGACACACTAGCGCTCCTCCCGGGTTGCTGCGGCGCCCGGACCCTTCAACCAGGCGTCGATCAAGCGGCGGGAAATGGAATGCGCGGGTGGAAGCAGCACGGCCCCGGCACGGACGTCCTCTTGCGTGAACCAACGGGCATCTTCGAGCTCGCCGCCGACGCGCACCGGACCGGGGCGGGCCCAGGCATGAAAGCCGAGCATCAGGGAGGCCGGAAAGGGCCAGGGCTGGGAGGAATCGTAGCGGGCGCGGATGACCCGCACGCCGGTTTCCTCCATGACCTCCCGAGCGAGGGCATCCTCCAGGCTCTCGCCCGGCTCGACGAAGCCGGCGATGGTGGAGTACCAGCCGGGCGGCCAGGCGCTCTGGCGCCCGAGCAGCGCCCGCTGCCCGTCCGTAACGAGAACGATGATGGCTGGCTCCAGGCGCGGAAAATACTCCGCCTCACAGGGCTCCCGGGAGCACACCAGGCTGTGCCCGGCCCGCTTGGGGTAGGTCGCAGCCCCGCAGACCCCGCAGTGGCGCCGGCGCGAGCGCCAGATGCACAACGCCCGAGCATAGGCGAGAAGGCCGGCTTCCCCGGCATCGAGCTGAGGCGAAAGCGCGCGCAGCTCCTCAAAGGCGCTGTCCGGCGGCGGCTCGAGCACCTCGGATGTCGGCGGCAGCATCAGCAGCACGCAACGCCGTCCCCGGAACCAACCGAGCAACACGAACTGATGCGCGGCCGCGGCCTGCACCGCCGGGTGGTCGGCGGGAACGAAGGCGATATGCGGCCGCGGACCGGTGTAAAGCAGCTGGGCCGTGCCCCGGGCGAGCAGAAACTGAGTCTGCCGATCCGCGAGCGCCGCCGCCAGCCAGTCGAGCTCTTCGCGCGCCTCGGTGCACCGCTCGATGTACGGGCCCGAAAAGAAGTTCGGCTGGTCGGGATGCATGCTCACGGATCGAGCGGATTTTAGCAGCTGGTGCGGCGGCGCCGGTAGTCGGGCTCGCAGTAATCGCAGCGCCGCGGACCCTCCGGAAACGGCTCGGCGAGCAAGGGGATATTGCAATCGACACAGCATACCAGTCGCAGCTGATCGCCGCGCAGCAGGCACTGCGCCAGAAATACCGCGTACTCGAATGAGATCACCGGCGTCGACACCACCTGCCGGTAATACTCGTAGGCATCGAAGAGCAGCTCGCCGGTGGCGAGGCAGGCAAAGGTTGCCCCCGCGGAGGGCTCATCGATCGACAGGCCGCAGGAGCAGAGCACCCCTGCCAGGAACGACGCCTGATGGCGCACCTTCGCCGAGCGGATGAAATAGCCGGCCTGGTGCGGCGATTTGCCGCGGTGACGGTAGCTGGGGTGTGCGTATTGATGGGAAAGCTTGCGGATCCGGTCACAGGACAGCCCGGTGAACGCGCGGATGGTCGAAGTCCGCGCCTCCAGCCGGATGAATCGCAATGCCAGATCGATGCTCTCGATCTCGTGTTGATAACGGGCTTCTCCGGCGCGCATATCCCCTCCCATTGCTGACTCGGTCGTGATGGGCCGCAACCGCGGCTTGGACCGGGCATTTTCTGAGATTTCCCGAAAAGCACAATCCGGCAAATCTAGGCAAAAAACACAGAAATGCACGGCTGGATTGCGGCTGCGGCCGCGGTACTATCGGCGCGAGATCGCACGGAGTCGTCATGCCACGTCGCGACCATGATGCTGGGCATTTGTCCCCCAAGATGCTGCAGGCATTGAGAGAGCTCAATCTCGAATGCCTGGATCTGCTCGCCGTGCAGTCGCGGACAGCCTCCTCCCGGGGCGATTTTCCGCTCGGCAAGCTCATCGAGCTCTGGAACGGCCTCGACGGCGCGGCCCGGGCCCGAGCGATCGACTACCCCTATCTGCTGTTCAATGCGGGTTTCGCCGATCCGCGGCGCTGGCGGCAACCGGCCGAGCCGCAGATCAGCGAGGAGCGGAGCGAGCCGTACGAGACGTTCTTCACGGTGCCGGCTGCCGTGCAGGTCGCGCACCACGTCTTCGTGCACGCCTGGTCGGCGGCGCGGGAACGCCCCACGAACGCGGTCCTGACACTCGGCATGCACCCGCACTGCGCGAAGCTCATTGCCGCCCACACCCCGGTGTCCTTGCACAGAGCGATCGAGCGGCACTGGACGTGGCTGCGACCGCGGTGGCTCGACAGACCGCAGATCTGGCAGGAAATGCTGCTCGGCGGCCTGGAGGGCGGAGAAGCCCGCACGAGCGCGCTCATCCACGGCTTGCGGCTCGTCACCGCCGAGATCACAGCCGCGACGCGCAAGCGCGACAAGCACTTCGGAGGCTGAGGGGCCCGCGCCCCCGCTTCTATAGGGCGATCTGCCTCAGACCAGCCGAATCGCGGGCACCGCGGAACATGCCCTCGGTGGTGAAGTCCATCGCTATGCGGCCGGCGGCATCGACGGCAATCAGCCCGCCGCTGCCGCCGAGCTCGCCCAGGCGGGCAAGCGTCTCGCGCATCGCCTCCTGAAGCGCCAGGCCGCGGTATTCGACCGCCGCGCACAGATGGTGGGCGGCCACGATACGCATGAAGTGCTCGCCGCGGCCGGTGGCGGACACCGCGCAGGCGCCGTTCCTCGCATAGGTGCCCGCGCCGATGATGGGCGAATCGCCCACCCGTCCGGTGCGCTTGTTGGCCACGCCGCCGGTGGAGGTGGCGGCGGCGAGATTGCCGGCCGCATCGCGCGCGACCGCGCCCACCGTCCCCTGGGGTGAGGGCACGAGCTGCGAGGCCGCCCGGCCGCCGCGCAGGGCATCGAGCTCGGCCCGCCGCTCAGGGGTGCGGAAATAGGCATTCGGAACGAGGGCGAGACCCTCCTCCAGCGCGAATTCCTCGGCGCCGGCGCCAACCAGCAGCACATGGCGGGATTTCTCCATGACGCGGCGGGCAAGCTCGATGGGACTTTTCACGTGCCGCACCGCCGCTACCGCCCCGGCGCGCTGTTGCCGGCCCTCCATGACGGCCGCATCGAGCTCCACCGCTCCCTCGCAGGTGAGAGCCGCGCCACGGCCCGCGTTGAACAGGGGGTTGTCTTCCAAGACGCCGACGGCGGCCGTCACGGCATCGAGACTGCTGCCGCCGCGCTCGAGCACCTCGTAACCGGAGTCGAGGGCAGAGGCGAGACCGTCGCGGTAGAGGGCCGCCCGCTCGCCGGAGAGCATCCGCCTCGGCAGGTCGCCAGCGCCGCCGTGAATCGCAATGGCATACATAAATAACCCTGAATGCTGCGCGCGAATCGTCCACGCTCGCTATGATCGGCCGGCATCTTAACGGTAGACGTGCCCATGTCGCAGAGGATTCGAAGCATTCTGGTCGCCAATCGGGGCGAAATCGCCATTCGCGTGATGCGGGCCGCGAGCGAGCTCGGGCTGCGCACCGTGGCCGTGTATTCCCAGGAAGACCGCTTCTCGCTGCACCGCACGAAGGCGGACGAGGCCTATCTCATCGGGCAGGGCCAGGGCCCGATCGAGGCGTATTTGGATATCGAGGGCATCCTGCGCGTCGCCCGCGAGACCCGGGCGGACGCGATTCATCCCGGATACGGGTTCCTGTCGGAGAATCCGCAGCTCGCGGAAGGCTGCGCGCGGGCGGGCATCCGCTTCATCGGCCCCGAGCCCGAGACCATGCGCATCCTCGGCAACAAGGTGAGCGCGCGCGATCTCGCCACCCGGGCGGGCGTGCCCGTGATGCCCGCCACGGCGCCGCTGCCGGAGAGCCTCGAGGAATGCCGACGCCTCGCCCGCAGCATCGGCTATCCGCTGATGCTCAAGGCCAGCTGGGGCGGCGGCGGGCGCGGCATGCGCGTCGTGGAAGGCGATGAGCAGCTCGAGCAGCTGCTGCCGGTGGCGCGCCGGGAGGCGAAGGCCGCGTTCGGCAACGACGAGGTCTACCTGGAGAAGCTGGTGCGCCGCGCGCGGCACGTGGAGGTCCAGATCCTCGGCGACGCTCACGGCGGACTCGTGCACCTCTACGAGCGCGACTGCACCGTGCAGCGGCGCAACCAGAAAGTCATCGAGCGCGCCCCGGCGGTCTTTCTCACCGACGCCCAGCGCGGCGAGATCTGCCAGGCGGCGCTCGCGATCGGGCGCGCCGCGCGTTACCGCAGCGCCGGCACGGTGGAGTTCCTGCAGGACGCCGAGAGCGGCAGGTTCTACTTCATCGAGGTCAATCCGCGCATCCAGGTGGAGCATACCGTCACCGAGTGCGCCACCGGCATCGACCTGGTCAAGGCGCAGATCCGGGTCGCAGAAGGGGCACGCCTCGGCACGCCGGAATGCGGCGTACCGCCGCAGGATGAGATCCGCATCCACGCGCACGCGCTGCAATGTCGGGTCACCACCGAAGACCCTGAAAACCACTTCATCCCCGACTACGGCAAGATCAGCGCCTACCGCAGCCCGGCCGGGTTTGGTATCCGCCTCGACGCCGGCACCGCCTACACCGGCGCCATCATCACGCGCTCCTACGACTCCCTGCTGGTCAAGGTGACCTCCTGGGCGTCCACGCCCGAGGAAGCGATTGCGCGCATGCACCGCGCACTGTGGGAATTCCGCATCCGCGGCGTCGTCACCAACCTGCGGTTCCTCGACCAGGTCATCACCCATCCGCGCTTCGCGCGCGGCGAGTACACGACCAAGTTCATCGATGAGACGCCCGAGCTGTTTCGCTGGCCGCGCAAACGGGACCGGGCGACCCGCATCCTCACCTACATCGCCGACACCATCGTCAACGGTCACCCCGAGGCCCGCAGCCGCCCGCGCCCGCAGCGGCTCGAGAGCGCGAGGCTGCCGCCGGTCTCCCTCGGCGAGCCGCCGGCCGGAACCCGCCAGATGCTCGAGGCGCTGGGGGCGGAGCGCTTTGCGCAGTGGATGCTGCAACAGGAGCAGGTGCTGCTCACCGACACCACGATGCGCGATGCGCACCAGTCGCTGCTCGCCACGCGCATGCGCACCATCGACATGGTGGCCATCGCTCCGTACTACGCCTGCCTCGCGCCCGAGCTGTTCTCGGTGGAGTGCTGGGGCGGGGCGACCTTCGATGTGGCCATGCGCTTTCTGCACGAGGATCCCTGGCAGCGCCTGGCGGCACTGCGCGCGGCGCTGCCGAATCTGCTGCTGCAGATGCTGCTTCGCTCGGCCAACGCCGTCGGGTACACCAACTACCCGGACAATGTGGTGCGCTTTTTCGTCCGGCGCGCCGCCGAGGGCGGCATCGACTTGTTCCGGATCTTCGACTCGCTCAACTGGGTCGAGAACATGCGCGTGGCCATCGACGCGGTGCTCGAGTCCGGCAAGCTCTGCGAGGCGGCGATCTGCTACACGGGCAACCTGAGCGACCCGCGCGAGAGGAAATACACCCTGGACTACTACCTGAGGCTCGCCCGTGAGCTGAAGGCCGCCGGGACGCACGTGCTCGGCATCAAGGACATGGCGGGACTGTGCCGTCCGCGCGCCGCCTACACCCTGGTCAAGGCGCTGAAGGAGGAGATCGGCCTGCCGGTGCACTTCCACACGCACGACACCAGCGGCATCGCCGCGGCAAGCGTACTGGCCGCCGTCGACGCGGGCGTGGATGCCGTTGACGGGGCCATCGACGCGATGAGCGGGCTCACCTCGCAGCCGAATCTCGGCTCGATCGTCGAGGCGCTTCGCCACGGGCCGCGAGACCCTGGGGTGGACCCCGCCAAGCTGCGCATGCTCTCTACCTACTGGGAGCAGGTGCGCCGGCTCTACGCCGCCTTCGAAAGCGACATCCGCTCGGGCGCCTCGGAGGTCTATGTGCACGGCATGCCCGGCGGCCAGTACACCAACCTGCGCGAGCAGGCCCGCTCCCTCGGCATCGACAATGCCCACTGGCCGCAGGTCGCCCAGGCGTACGCCGACGTCAACTCGATGTTCGGCGACATCGTCAAGGTCACGCCCACCTCCAAGGTGGTCGGCGACATGGCCCTGCTCATGGTGACGAGCGGCCTCACGCCGCAGCAGGTCCTCGACCCCGAGGTCGACGTGCCCTTCCCGGAATCGGTGGTGCAGCTGTTTCACGGCGATCTCGGCCGGCCGGAAGGCGGCTTCCCGCCGGCGCTGCAGCGCAAGGTGCTCAAGGGCGTGGAGCCGCTCGCCGCCCGTCCCGGAGCCCTGCTCGCGCCGGTGGACCTGGAAGCGGAGCGGACCAGGATCCAGCGGCAGGTGCCGCGGCCGGTCACCGACGATGACCTCGCCTCGTACCTCATGTACCCGCGGGTGTGGCAGGAATATGCCGCGGTGCGCACCCAGTACGGCGATGTAGGCATTCTGCCGACGCCGGTGTTTTTCTACGGCATGGAGCCGGGGCAGGAGATCTGTCTCGACCTGGAGAAGGGCAAGACGCTGTTCGTGCGCTACGTTGCCTGCAGCGAGACGCACGAAGACGGCACCCGCACGGTATTCCTGGAGCTGAACGGACACCCCCGCTCGCTGCGCGTGCCCGACCGCAGTCAGGTCGCCCGGCGGCCTCCCCAGCGCAAGGCCGAGGCCGGCAACCCGCGGGAGGTGGGCGCGCCCATGCCGGGGACCCTCATTACCATCGCGGTGAGCGTCGGGCGCAAGGTTACGCGGGGCGAGGTGCTGGCGACGCTGGAGGCGATGAAGATGGAAACCCAGGTGCGCGCCGAGATCGACGGCGAAGTCGCCGAGGTGCTGGTCACTCCCGGGCAGCAGGTGGATCCGAAGGATCTGCTGCTGGTGCTGCGTTAGCCGAGCCCGGGGCTCGCCCGCGGGAATGCCCGGCGCCGGCGCGGGCGGTGGCGGACATCGCCGCGCTGAACCAGCCGCCCGTGAATTGGGCCCGGCGCAATCCGGCGCGGACATAAGGATTGCGCCGCATGATCCGCCAGATCAGGCCGGTGCGCTGATTCTCGATCATGGCGATGATCGGCCCCTGGTCGATGCCGAGGAACTTGTTATCGACCCAACCCCGGCCCGGAATGACGTAGCCGTGGCGGGCCAGCCGGGCATGGGTGAAGCTCGGGTTGAAGGAGTCGAGGAAGCCGTAGCGGGTGTAGATGATGTCGCCGTACTTGCGCAGGAGCGCCTGCGTCGCCTGCGTCACGATCTTCGGGTCGAATGGCAGGGAGCCGAGCACCGCGGTCGGCGCCAGGGTGCCGTCGTCATCAGCGGGGTTGGTGATTCCACGCGCGAAATAGCCGTGGAATTGCCGCATCCTGCCATGGTAGCGGACGCGGACATTTCCCGGCCCGTTGCAGGCGGTGAGTCCCCAGATGTCGGGGCCATAGCCGGCCCAGCCATTCGGGTTGACGATGGCATACTGGCGCTGTGCGAGGGTCGCCCGGGTGCCGTTCTCGAAGTAATTCTCGCCGTGGGCGCGCATGAACGGATCGGCGATGCCCTGCAGATCGATCCACACGGCGGTGTACTGCGGGCCGAATTGCGGCCCGAAGGCAAGCAGCGTCTGGCCGTCGAGCTCGCGCCAGTCGTGCGCGGCCGTGGCGGTCCAGGCGCTCCACGCGTTGTTGCGCAAGGGATACGTGGGCGAGCCCAGGCCGAGGATGTAAAGGATCGACGCTTCGTTGTAGCCGGACCAGCGCGCCTTGGAGAATCCGTGGTCGGGATACCAGGCCATGCTCACGCGCGGGTCGGTGCCGGGTGCGGCCCATCCCCAGTTGACGCGCAGATACAGCCGCCTGGCCAGGTGGCGCACCTTGCGCTCCGTCGCTGTGGGATGGTCGAAGTAGCTCTCTGCGGTGAGGACTCCCGCCATGAGCAGTGCGGTATCGATGGTGGAGAGCTCGCTGTTGCGATACCTCAGGCCGGTGCGCATACCGATGAAGTGGTAGAAGAATCCATGGTATCCCGCATAGCCTTCGGGCCCCTTCCCCTGGGGACGGCTGAGCAGGAAAGCAAGGATCTTGCGCACGCGTGCGGCGGCGGCGTGCCGCGTGACGTATCCCCGGTCGGCGCCGATCACGTATGCCGTCAGTTCAAATCCGATCGCCGCGATGCTCGAGGGGTCGCGGGACGGCCAGTGATCCGGTGCCAGCCCGGTCACCGGATCGGCCGTGTTCCAGAAATAGTCGAACGTGCGCCGCTCGATGTCGCGGTACATGCGCCGAGGGTCATTTGCCAGAGCTTGCACGCAAGGCGGGGAGATCAGCGCGACCGGGGTCGGTGGCCACGGCTTCCATGACGCTGCCTTCGCACAGGCGATCGCGACGAGCGCCCCGGGCATGGCGGCACTCTTCATTGCCAGCCGGGTGAGCGGATCCGGAGTATCCTTCTTATCCCAGAGCTCATCGGATGCCAGGCGCGCGATATCGCGACCCATGCGTCTCGGGTTGATCGAGAAGCGCCCCACGTAGCGCCAGGAGAGCGGCGCCGGGATCAGCGGCGGCGACGAGGACGCGTGCGCGCACGTCATCACGGCGAGCGCCGCGAGTGCGCCGGCCAGGCGCAGCCGGCCCTGTGCGCGTGCGTGGGTCGAAAGCAGGGCGCGCCCCGCCGCCGGGCGGGCGCCGCTTCGCCGGGCCGCTCGCCATGCCGCCCCCTGCGCTTCGCCCTTTCCGGGCAAGAAGCCGCTCAGCGCGCGCGATAGGGTCGCAGTGCAGATTCCGGTCAACCTCGTGACTTCTCGGATGCCGAGACGGCAAGAATGCAGTCTCGGGGTCGGGGGCGTCCATAGGCTGGCGGCCCCGGCCGGGTTGAGCATCGGCCCAGTGGATGCCCACGTGGCCGCGGGAGATGCTCGTGTCGCGCGGTGCCGACCGGTGGTTGCAATCATGTTCACTTTGATAGGCCGGGCTTGCAGGCGTTCGCAACACGCCCCGGCCCCGGGGGGGCCGAGCCGGCCCACGGACAGGGGACGATGCTTCAGCCTCACAGGCGCTCTCGCCGGCGCCGCCTCGCTTGACAGCCCGTCCGGGCGCTTCGTATTGTCTGAGTTAAATGTGACGGTGGGAGAGATCGGATGAGTCAGCTGATCGAGGCGCTTGCAGCCGCGCTCGGTGCCGAAGCGGTGCTCTGCGGCGAGGCCGCGCTGCAAGTGCGCAATGCTGCCGAGGCGCGCGGCCTGGGCACCGCTCTCGGCGCACCGCTCGCCGTGCTTCGGCCGCGCTCGACGGCCGAGGTCTCGCGCGTCCTCGCACTGGCCAATGCCGCCGCTCAGGCGGTGGTGCCCTGGGGCGGGTGCACCGGGCTGGTGGACGGCGCCTATGCCGAGGGCGCCCTGGCGCTGTCCTTGGATCGGTTGTGCGCGATCGAACAGATCGATGAGGCCAATCGCGTGATGCGCGTTCAGGCCGGCTGTATCCTGCAGAGCGCCTGCGAGGCGGCGGAGGCGCACGATCTGCTGCTGCCGCTCGATCTCGGTGCGAGGGGGTCCGCGACCATCGGGGGTACGATCTCCACCAATGCGGGCGGCAACCGCGTGCTGCGCTGGGGAATGACCCGGGACATGGTGCTGGGTCTAACGGCGGTGCTCGCCGACGGCACCGTGATCGACACTCCGAACACCCTCATCAAGAACAACGCCGGGTACGACCTGAAGCAGCTGTTCATCGGCTCGGAAGGCACTTTAGGCGTGGTGACCCGTGCGGTGCTGCGGCTGCGTCCGAAGCCGCTGAGCGAAAGCGTCGCGTTGCTGGCGGTCGAGGCGTTCGAGCATATGCCGCGGCTACTGCGACGCCTGGAGCGCGGGCTCGGCGGATCACTCTCGTCTTTCGAGGTGATGTGGGCGGAATTTTACCGTCTGGTCACGACCGCGCCCGCACCGGGCCGGCCGATCCTACCGCATGGATCTGCGTTCTATGTGCTGGTCGAGGCCCGTGGAGCCGACGTGCAGGCGGATGCGGATCACTTCGAGAAGGTGCTTGCCGGAGCGCTCGAAGCCGGCGAGGTCTGCGATGCGGTGATCGCAAAATCCGACGCCGAGCGCCGGGCGATGTGGAGCTTGCGCGATGATGTGGCGCAGGTGACCCGCGACGGGCCGGTCTCGGCCTTCGATGTCAGCCTCAAGATCGATGACATGCCCGGCTACCTCGAGGAGGTTCGCGGCGCGCTCGTGAGCCGTTGGGGCGGCGCGTGCCGCCTCGTGGCATGGGGGCATCTCGGCGACGGCAATCTGCACCTGATGGTAAGCGTCGGCGAGGACTCGCCGCAGAGGCGACACGCGATCGAGGAAATCATCTATGGGGCGTTGCGCAAGCGCTGCGGCTCCTCCATCTCCGGCGAGCACGGTATCGGCCTGCAAAAGCGCGCCCACCTGTCGTGCTCACGCACGCCCGGGGAGATTGCGCTCATGCGCACGCTCAAGACGGCCCTCGACCCGCGCAACATCCTCAACCCGGGCAAGGTGCTCGCCGCAACGGCCTGAGGCCGCGCCGCCCGCGCCTCCTCAGCCGGCGGCCCGGATCCCGGGACCGCGCAGCAGGTGCGGCCCGAGGTCGCGCACCGTGCGGCAACTCAGCTGACCGAGCACCCGGTCGAGCTCGACGGTGAGCATCTCCAAGGCGCGGCGGACTCCGGGCTCGCCGTCCGCGGCCAGTCCATACAGCGCGGCGCGTCCGATCATCACCGCATCGGCACCGAGAGCGAGCGCCTTGGCGATGTCGGTACCGCGCCGAAAGCCGCTGTCGATCAGCACGGTCAGCCGGTCGCCGACCGCGGCGGCGATCTCGCCGAGCACCTCGATGGGTGCGACGCAATGATCGAGCTGGCGGCCGCCGTGGTTGCTGAGCACGACACCATCGCATCCGAGCTCGGCGGCGCGACGCGCGTCGGCCACGTCGAGAACGCCCTTGATGAAGAGCTTGCGCGGCCAGTGCTCCCGCACCCACGCGATGTCCTCCCAGGTGATGGTGGGGGCGAACATCTGCGGAATGATGGTGCTGCCGCCCACCGCGCTCGCGGCGCCCGGCGGCAGGAAGGCCTCGATGTTGCGGAAGCGGGGGATGCCGCGACGCAGAAGGACTTGTGTCAGCCAACGGGGATGGCGGAGTGTGTCGAGCGCCGCGCGCAGGCGGGGATGACCGGGCGTGCGGTAATTGCGTTTGTCCCATTCACGGTTGCCGAACACGTTGGCATCGCTCGTGAACAGCAGCGCCTCGTAGCCGTTCGCCGCGGCGCGGTGCATGATGTCTTCGGCGATCGCGCGGTTGCGCATGACGTACAGCTGCATCCAAAGGCGTCCGCCGGCCTGCTTCGCAACGTCCTCCAGCAGCGTCGTCGAGACAGTGCTCAGCGTATAGGGAATGCCGAAGGCCGCCGCCGCGCGGGCAAGTGCAAGGTCACCCTGGGGATGCAGCATGCCGTTCAGCCCCGTCGGCCCGATCGCGAGCGGCGCGCCGCAGGGTGCGCCGAGCAGTTCCGTGGCGAGGCTGCGCCCCTCGGTGTTGACGAGCGTCGGCGGCACGAACCGCAGCGCCGCGAAGGCCTCGCGGTTGCCGCGCAGCGTCGCTTCGTCCTCGGCGCCGCCTTCGACGTACTCGAAGGCGAAACCCGGCACGCGGCGGCGCGCCGCTTCGCGAAGATCGGCGATGTTCAGTGCCGCGCTGAGGTCCCGCCCGGTAAAGGGCCGGCGTTTCCAGGGCATGTGCGGACGCTCCGGTGACGTTGAGTTCGGGTTTGCGCGGCCGCTCGGCTCAGAGGCTCCAGCCGCCATCGATCACGTGGATCTGACCGGTGGTGTAGGTGGCCCCGGCCAGGTACACGACCAAGTCGGCGATCTCCTGCGTGCGGCCGATCCGGCCGATCGGCTGGCGGGCGACGAAGGCGGCGCGCGCGTGCTCGTAATCGCCCTGGGACCGCAGCCGCTCCTCGAGCGAAGGGGTCTGCACGGTTCCCGGACAGATGGCATTGCAGCGGATGCCGCGGCCGATGAAATCCGCGGCCACGGCCTTGGTCAGCCCGATCACGGCGGCCTTGGTGGTCCCGTAGACGCACCGTACGGGCACGCCTTTGACGCTGCTCGCCACCGAGGACATGTTGAGGATGCAGCCGTCGCCGCGCTCGAGCATGCCCGGAAGCACGGCGCGGATCGTGCGAAACATCGCCTTGACGTTCAAGTCGAAGGCGAAATCGAGCTCCTCGTCGGTGCTCTCGAGGAGCGTGCCGTGATGCACGCAGCCGGCGCAGTTGAAAAGAACGTCGACCGCGCGGGCACGTGCGACTGCCGCAGCGACGCTGTTCGCGTCGCGCACGTCCATCCGGCAAATCTCGATGCCGCGCTCGGCAAGCGGCGCGAGCTTTGCCTCATCGAGGTCGGTGGCGAGGACACGCGCACCCGCGGCCGCGAGCGCCAGGGCGCTCGCGCGCCCGATGCCCTGGGCGGCGGCGGTGACGAGCGCGGTCTTGCCTTTCAAGCCGGTGGCAGTATGGGACATGTCTGCTCTCAAATCCTCGACGTTACGACTGTGGAACCGGCGTCGCCGGCGCCTCGTTCGACCGGTAGCACGCTTCGACCAGCGCCATGGTGTGCCAGGCGTCTTCGACCGAAGTGCGCAGCACCTGGTCCTCGCCGCTCGCAAAGCGCTGGACGTTGGACATCGTGCCGATGAACGCATCCGGAAACCATGCCCCTTCGAGCGGCACCGCCTGCCACGGGCCACCGCGCGGGGCGATCCACAGCTCGTCGGGCTCGCCGCGGGGATACTCGAGCAGCAGGCCGAGCTTCACCACGGCCGCGCCGTGCTCGCCCTGGATGCGGAAAGCCGCATCCTGGAACCGCCGTCCGAAGTCATGATGATGGTTGATCGAGAGCGTCACGCGACACTCCGGGCCGTAGTCGAGGATGGCGGAGGTGCGAGTTTGCGCGAGCGCGCTGCCCGGATAATGATACGTGCGTGCCAAGACCCCCGCCGGCTCGCCGGCGAGCGCGCGAAGGGTGTCCAGGTAATGAATGGAATGCGAGACGATCTCGACGCGCGGGTTGGCAATGAGGTGGGGAAACAACCCCCAGGGTGTGACCAGACTCAAGTGCACTTCGATATCGATGAGCCGGCCGAGCAGCCCCCGCTCCTGGGCGGCCGCGACGGCCTCCATCATGGGCGCGAAACGCAGCTGGAAATTGACGGCCGCGGCGAAGCGGCGCTCGCGGCAGACGGCGCGGATGTCCGTGGCCTGCGCAAGATCGAGCCCGAGGGGCTTCTGGATCAGCACCGCGGCCGCGGGCGGCAGCGCCGTGAGAATGGTGCGATGCGCCGCCGGCGGGGCGGCGATGTCGAAAACGCAGCCCTCGACGGCGGCCACCTCCTCCAGGGACCGATACACCCGCTCGATGCCCCAGCGTCGCGCCGTGGCACGCGCCTTGTCGGGGTTGACATCGAAAATCCCCGCCACCGCGAATCCGGCCTTGCGGTACGCCGGCAGGTGCGCATCGTTGACGATGCCGCCGGTGCCGATGATGACGATCGGCCGCGCGGCGCTCGGCAGGGGATGGCGTTGGCGCAGGCCCGACGCGTTCCACCCGGTGCTCATCGGATGATCGCCTCGAGGCGCGCTTGCGCCTCATCCAACAGCAGACGGCTCGACTCCTCGGTGTCGAGCGCGCGCGCGAGCAGCGCGTCGATCACCCGCGAGACGTCGGCGAGCCGCGGATGCAGGGGCAGTTCCCGGGCGTGCTCGTGCAACCCGTCGAGCTTGTGATAGAAGGGGATGAGCCGGTTGACTTCCTCGTCCCTCCAGGTGCAGCGGCGCACGCCGATGGCGCCCTCGAGGGTGGTCAATTTGTCCATGGGGGCCGTCGCCACGTGGCGCAGGAATGCCCAGGCGAGGTCCTTCTGGCGCGAGCCGGATGCGAGGGCAATCACCCAGAAGACATTCAAAGAGACGCTGCGCCCGCCGGGTCCCATCGGCAGCGGCGCGACCTCCACACAACCTTTGATCCGGCTCCCAGCCCAAGACTCCGCGAGCGCGGCGAATCCGAACCAGTTGACCATCAGCGCCACCTTTCCGGCACAGAACAGCAGGCCCGCCTTGACACTGTCGAGGGCGCGTGCGCCGGGCGCGATCGCCGCCTCGTCGCGCGCAAGCAGACGCAGAAAGTCGAGCGCGCCCTCGGCCTCGCGGGTACGCAGTTGCGGTCGCGCTCCCGGGCCGAACGGCTCACCGCCGCGCGACCAGACTTGGATGCAAAAATCGTAAAAGCCGTTGTGGCCGTCGGGGTACAGCGCGAGGGTCGTCCCGTAGAGCTCCCGCCCAGGGTCGTGCAGGCGCCGCGCCGTGGCGTGCAAGTCCTCCCAGGTGATCGGCACGGGCAGGCCGGCCGCCTGGAGCAGGTCCTTGCGGTAGATGAGACACTCCGGACCGTCGTGATACGGCAACCCCCAGAATCCGCCGGCGAAATCGGCAAGCCGCAGCAGCGAGCCGCTCCAGGCCGCGGGAAAATCGGCGATCGGCGCCCGGGCATGGTAGGGGCGCAGATTCTCGATCAGACCGCCGCATTGTGCTTCGGCGAGCCAATCGGTCGAGAGGAAGGCGAGATCGAGCGATCCGTCGCGGAGGGCGCCCTGATCGAACAATCGCGCGTGCAGGTCGTTCAGCTCCAGCGCTTCGATCTCGAGGCTGAGCGCCTGGCCGGTGGCGCGCGCGAAATCCGCGAATTGCCGGCGGATGGCGCTCTGGAACGGGTCAAACCTGCGGATCGCCATGCGGACAGCTCGCACCGCGTGCCTCCTCTTCTTCTTCCGGCTTCAGCCCCGCGTGCACTGCGATCACATCGGCACAGGCCTTCAGTGCCGGCAGCATGTTTTCCAGACGCGGGCCGTTCTTTTCCTTGAGCGTGGCGATGGTGAGGGCGGCCTTGATGGAAGAGCCCGGCGAGCCGACCGGCACGCCGATGTCCAGGCCACCGACGAACCGCTCGCCCTCGGAGCGCTCGTAGCCGCGCGCGCGGATCCCCGCGAGACGCTTCAGGAACTGCGCGCGCGCGGCCGGCTTCTCGCGCCGCCATTCCAGGTCATGGGTCAGCAGCTCCTCGCAGTCCTGCGAGTCCATGTTCGCGAGCAGCACGCGGCCCGAGGTGGTATGCATGGGTGAGTGCTGCGAGCCGACTTCGACCGACAGTCGAAAGGGCTTCGGACTCTCCTCCTGGGCGAGCACCAGCACCCGCTCGCGGTGCAGCACGGACAGGTGACAGGACTCGCGCAGATCCTCGGCGAGACTGCGCATCAGCGGCTGGGCGGCCTTCAAGAGAACCTCGTACGGGGAGTGGGTCCGCGAGAGCTCGAACAGCTTGAGCGTCAGCGAATATGCGCCCGTGGTCGGCTCGCGCCGGAGGTAGCCGCGGCTTTCCAGGCAGGCGAGCATGCGGAAGATTTCCCCCGCCTGGCGGTTGAGCGAGCGGGCGAGCTGCGCCTGGGTGAGCGGCACGGCCTGGTCGGACAGGTATTCCAGGACGTCGAGGCCCTTCTCGAGCGCCGGCACGGAATACTTGGTGCGGCGCTCCTCGAGACTGAGCAGGGTATCGTGTGTCATGCAAGCTCCTTTGAGCTCAGAGGACGGCTGGCTCGGATTGTGCCTGATGCGCATCCGGGGCGCCGGAGGGAGGATCGGCCGTCAGGCGCGGCGCGCGCCGGCGGCCGCCGACCGTATAGAGGGCTGCGGCCGCGATCAGCACGGTGCCTTCGATCAGCCCCTGGTAGTTCGGGCCGAGGTTCAGCACGTTGAAACCGTTGGTCAGGGTATACAGCACCAGCGCACCGGCCACGGTCTTCAGAACGCTGCCGGCGCCGCCGAACAGCGAAGTGCCGCCGAGAATCGCCGCGGCGATCACCGTCAGCTCCTCGCCCTGCAGCGCGGTCGGGTTCATGGCGCCGAACCGCGAGGCGTACAGCACACCGGCGAAGCCGGCCGCGAGTGCCGAGAGCACGAACGCGCCTAGCCTGTAGGCGCGCACGTTGATGCCCGCGAGCCGCGCCGCTTGCGGGTTGCCGCCGGTGGCATAGATGCGTCTTCCGGCGGTGGTGAAGTGCAGCACCAGCCAGATCAGGAGGGTGAATCCCGCCATGTACAGAATCGGCAGGGGCAGACCCGCGGCCCGCCCGCTCTCGAAGCGCGTCATCGCCGTGAGGGCCGCCGGCGTGCCGACCATCAAAGAGCGCCCGTTGGTTACCACCAGCACCAGACCGCGGATTGCCGTGAGCGTGCCCAGCGTGACGATGAAGGCGTTGATGCCGACCAACTCCACCATCACCCCGTTGAGCAGGCCGGCCGCGCCGGCGGTGGCGAGCGACAGCGCCATCGCGGCCCGGAAGCCCACGTGATCGATCACCAGGATGTTGACGGCGGCGGCCAGCGCGGCGACGGAGGCCACCGAGAGGTCGAAGTTGCCCGTGATCAGCACTACGGTCATCGCCACGCCCATGATGGCGACCGGCGCGGTCTGATAAAGGATGTTGATGAGATTGACGGGGCTGAGATAGCTCGGCCGGCCGAGCGCGGCGCTGACGGCCGTGAGCGCCGCCACCAGCAGCAGCAGCGCGTAATAGACACCCGACTCGCGCAGGCTCAACATGCGCCGCATCGATCCCCCCGAGCCTCACGGTGTATCTGCCGCCGCTGCGGCGGACCGGCGCCGCGCGCCCCGCCGGCGGCGAGCCGGATCAACTCCTGCTCGTCGGTGTCGGCTGCCACCCGTTCCGCCACTATCGCCCCCTCGCGCATGATCAGGATGCGGTCGGCTTCCTCGAGCAGCAGCGTCAGCTGCGAATCGACCAGGATGACAGCCACCCCCGTGGCCGACAGCCCGCGGATCTGATCGAGGATTTCCGCCTTGGCGCCGATGTCGATGCCGGCGGTCGGCTCATCGAGCAGCAGCAGCCGCGTCGGCCCGCACAGCCAGCGGGCGAGGCTCACCTTCTGGGCGTTGCCGCCGGACAGATCGCCGACCGCGGTGTCGAGGTCGCGCGTTTTGATCAGGAGCCGCTTGACGGCCGCGGTCGCGGCCGCGCGCTCGAGCCTGCGCCGCGGAAACACGCCCCAGCGCGAGAATCGCCGCAGATGCGCCAGCGTCAGGTTCTGCCACAGCGGCCACCCGGGCACCAGCGCCTGCGAGGCCCGATCCTCGGGGACCAGCGCGATACCGGCGCGCACCGCTGCAGCCGGGGAACGCGGCACCGGGCGGCCGAGCACGCGCACCTCGCCGCGAGCGCCTTGATCGGCTCCAAAGATCGCCTGCAGCAGCTCGCTGCGCCCGGAGCCGAGAAAGCCGGCGATGCCGAGCACCTCGCCGCCGTGCACGCGGAACGTGCAAGGCGCCAGGCGCCCGGGCGAGCGAAGCCCGAGGATTTCGGCGGCCACCTCGGCCCCGGCGCGCACGGTCTGTCTGGCGGCTCTACGGATGGCGCGTCCGGCGATCGCGCTGGCGATCACGGCCTCGTCGACCGCGGCGGTGTCCGAGCTCATCACCGCCGCGCCGTCGCGCAATACCGTCAACGCATCCGTCAGCGTCAGCACTTCGTCGAGAAAGTGAGTTACCAGCAGCACCGCGCGGCCCTCTGCGGCGAGACGGCGGATCGCACGGTGCACGATCTGGCGCTCGGGCGCGGCGAGCGAAGCGGTCGGCTCGTCCATCACGATGACCTGCGCATCGGCCGCGAGCGCCTGCAGAACGCCGACCATCTGCCGCTCCCCGATCGCAAGCGCCGCGACCGGGGTGTCAGGCTGCAGGTGGTAACCGATCGAGTCCATGAGCCGCGAGAGCCGCCGGCGCTCCTCGCGGCCGCGCCGGGCCCATCCGCTGCGCCCGAGGAACACGTTCTCCCGGACGGACAGCGAGCCGACCAGGGGAATTTGCTGGTGCAGCGTGGCGATGCCGGCCGCGCGGGCCTGTGCCGGGTACGACCACCGTACCTCAGCGCCGCGCCAGAGGATCCTGCCGGCGGTGGCGTGCGTGGCCCCGCAGAGGATGCGGATGAGAGTCGACTTGCCCGCGCCATTGGCGCCGAGCAGGCCGTGGACGGTGCCGGAGCGGACCGCGAGATCGACACCGCGCAGCGCGGCGGTGCCGTTGGGATAGATCTTCGCCAGGCGCTCGAGCGATAGCAGAGGCTGCGCTACGGTCGACACGGGCGGCTCACCACTGCGGGGGGCACTCGCGCGCGTTCGCCCGGGTGATCCCGGGTGTCCGGTACGTGATGAATGCCGCGTGCAGCGGCTTCTTGCCCGTCACATCGTCATAGAGCGCCGCGAAGGCGAGCTCGCCGAGCTCGCGCGGCTTGTAGCAGACCGTGCCGTCGATGCGGCCGGCCTCGAGGGACAGCATCGCAAGGCGCGAGCCGCCGATGCCGATCAGTTTCGCCGGCGAGCCGGCGGAACGTACCGCGCGCGCGCAGCCCACCGCCATGTCGTCCGCCTCGTTGAAGAACAGCTCGACGCTCGGATGGGCCTCGAGAATGTTCTGACAGGCGACATCCGCGTCCTCCGTGCGCCAGTAACCGGGCTGGGACGCGACGATCCGATACTTCACGTGTGCGGTCCGAAGGCCCTGCTCGAATCCCACCTCGCGCTGCAGGACTTCGGGAAATCCGGGCGCGCCCTGGATGATCGCGATAGGCGCGAGGCGACCCGGCGGCAGCAGCCGCGCTGCGAGCCGGCCAGCCTCGCGGCCGGCGGCGGTCTCGTTCTGGGTGACCAGCGCCACGAGCTTCGGATAGACGTCTCGCAGAGGCCGTCTGCGCGGATTGCCCACCTGCGAGCCCACCGCCACGACCGGGATGCCGGCCCGCTCGGCTTGGTTCACCCAGCTTTCGGCGATCACCGAATCGAGCGGCATGAGCACGATGCCGTTGACCCGCTCGGCGATCAAGTCCTGCAGGTCGTTCGCCTGCTTCTGCACGCGGTTCTCACCATCGAGCACGATGGCCTGCACGCCCGCGTGCGCGGCCGCCCGCTTGAAGCCCCGTGCGATCGCCGCGGCGAACGGATAGCTCAGCCCGGCGCTCGAGAGACCGAAGCGCAGCGGAGCGGCGATCACGGCGCGCGCCATCAGCATCCCGCACAGGATCGGCGCAAACGCCGCGCTGCCCACGGTTTTCACGATAGCGGCCCGCCCCGTCTCATGCGAGCGCCTCGCGCCGCTCGACCAGATACAGGTGCTCACAGCCGAGCACGGTCTCGGCCCGTTGATTGACGATCTGCACCTGCTCGACGATGAGGCCGTGCGTGCGATGCTTGGGGTGGTCGCGCCGCGCGCTGATGCGCGCGGTCACGGTGAGCGTATCGCCTATGAACACCGGTCGAATGAAGCGCACCCGGTCGTAACCGTAGGACATCGAGCGCGGGTTGATGGTGCCGGCCGTCATCCCGATGCCGATGCTCAACACCAGCGTGCCGTGTGCGATGCGCCGCTTGAACGACTGTTGCGCGCACCATTCGGCGTCCATGTGATGGGGAAAGAAATCGCCGGTCTGGCCCGCGTGCATCACGATGTCCGCTTCGGTGAGCGTACGGCCGAAGGTTCGCCGCTCGGCGCCGATCTCATAGTCCTCGAAGTATTGCTCGACGATCATGCCGACTCTCCCGGTGTGCCGAGCCCGAAGCGGCGCAGGATGTCGGCGGTGTCGCGGCCGAGCGCCGGAGCGCCGCGCGCGGCGAGGAGCACCTTGCCGTCGATGCGGATGGGGCAGCGGGTCGTGCGCAGGGTGCCGTGCTCACCGTCGTGGATGTCCTGCGTCAACGCGAGGGCGGCGAAGCCCTCGCGCTCGAGCAGCCGTGGCCAGGTGAGCACTTCGGCGCACCAGATGTCGGCGGGCTCCAGGATGGCGAGCCAGTGCGCGGTGGGCTGCGCGGCAAGGTGTGCGGCGATGATGGACTTGATCCGGGCACGCTCGGTGAACCAGCGCGCCGGATCGGCGTAGGCCTCGAGCGCCTCGCAGCCGATGAGCGCCCCGAGGCGGTCGACCGGCGACATCGCGACCGCGAGGTAGCCGTCGGCGGTCTGATAGATGCCGTACGGCGCGCCGAGATACACGCTGGCGTTGTTGACCGCATCGCGGGCGGGCTGGCGGCCGTCGCCGTTGAGAAATGCGGTGAACTGCTCGAACTGCATGTCGACCGCCGACTCGAACAGGCTCACATCCACCCGTCCGCCCTTCCCGGTTCGCCCGCGCCGCACCAGCAGGGCGAGCACCCCCTGGCACAGGTGCGCACCGCCCATCAGATCGGCGATCGACACGCCCATGGGCACCGGCCCTTGGCCGGCGTCGCCCGACAGCCATGCCAGCCCCGAGATGGCCTGCACCAGCAGGTCCTGTCCCGGCTTCTTGCGCCACGGGCCTTCGGTGCCATAGCCGGTGATGGCCGCGTAGATCAGGCGCGGGTTCAGCTCCGCGGCCGTGGCGTAATCCAGGCCGAGGCGGTCCATCACGCCCGGACGGAAATTGTGGACCATCACATCGGCGCGCCGGATCAGCGCCTTGACCCGCTCGAGATCGACCGGATCCTTCAAGTCCGCGGCGAAGCTTTCCTTGTTGCGGTTGATGGTATGAAAGAGCGCGCTGTCCCCGCCGAAGGATTGGTCGGCAAGATGCAGGCGGCGGGACAGATCCCCCCCCTGGGGGCGCTCCACCTTGATCACCTCGGCGCCGAGATCCGCCAGCCGCAGGCAACAGGAAGGCCCGGCTAGAAACTGGCTGAAATCCAGCACCAGCACCCCCTCCAGCGGTCGCTCAGCGGTCGCGGTCGGCGCGCCGTCGTCCACGTGCGCTGTCTTCAACCGGTTTCCTCGCGTATAGTTTGCAGGTAAATGCTATGTTCGTTGACAAACTATGTCAACCCGCTGTTCGGGACGAGGCCGAGGGACGGAGGGGATGAGTGGTGCGCAAAGACCGTGCGCCCCTGCTGCGGGGCATGACTTGGGATCATCCGCGCGGCCACGGGCCGCTCGTGGCGTGCTCGGCCGCCTGGCGCGAGCGCACCGGCGTGCGGATCGAGTGGGAGCGGCGCTCGCTGCAGGATTTCGAGTCCTTTCCGGTGCATGAGCTGGCCGCCCGCTACGATCTCATCGTGATCGATCATCCGCACGTCGGACAGGTGACGGGCGAGGGGTGCCTCGCGCCGCTCGATGGGGGCCTCGCTCCGGGAGATCCGGCGTACCAGGCGGTCGGTGCCTCGCTCTCGAGCTACCGGTGGGGCGGTCGGCTCTGGGCGTTGCCCATCGACGCGGCGGCGCAGGTTCTGGCCTGGCGTCCGGATCGCCTCTGCGGCCCCCCCGCGGACTGGTCGGCCGTGCTCGAGCTGGCGGCGGGCGGCGCAGTCCGGTGCCCGCTGCGCCCGCCGCACAATCTGATGGCGCTGTTCACGCTGAGCGGATTGGCAGGGCACCCGCCCGGCACGCACGCGGGCGAGCTCTTCGAGCCGGCGGCGGGTTGCGAGGCCTATGCGCGGTTGCGCGAGCTCGCCGCGCGCATCGGTCCGCGCTGCAGCGAGCAGGATCCGATCGCGGTGCTCGAGCAGATGGCGGCACCGGACTCGAGAGCGGCCTGCGCGCCGCTCATCTACGGCTATGTCAGTTATTCCAGGCCTGATGCCCGGGGCGCGCGCGTCGCTTTCGCCGACCTGGCACCGCTTGCGCGCGGCGGTTCGTGCGCCGGCTCGGCGCTCGGCGGCACCGGCATCGCCGTTTCGGCGCAGTGCACGGAGCGCGCCGCCGCGATCGCTTTCGCACGCTGGGTGGCCGGCGCCGAGGCGCAATGCGGACCGTATCTCGCCGGCGGCGGCCAGCCGGCGCACGGCGCCGCCTGGGACGATGCGCGCGCGAACGCAGTCTCGCTCGATTTCTTCCGCAACACCCGGGCGACGCTGGAAGGGGCCTGGGTGCGCCCGCGCCACGCCGGTTACATGACATTTCAGGGTGCGGCCGCCGAACGCCTCACACAGGCGCTGGCGGCGCACGAGCCGGGCGGCGCGGTCATTGCGGCGCTCAATCGACTGTATCTCGAGGTGACACCATGAACCGACCGACCTCTCGGCGCACATTCCTGCAATCCGCAGCGACGGCAGCCGGGCTCGGAGTCATCGGCGCGCGCGCGCGCTGGGCTCGGGCCCGCACCGCGTCATCGCACGGCGCACGGCTGCATACCGGCATCGAGCGACTGCGGGAGTTCGATTACGCCGATGTCGCTCTCACAGGGGGCCCGCTCAAGAGGCAGTACGACTTCATTCACGCTCACTATCTGGCGCTCGACAACGACCGGCTGCTGCAGGTCTACCGCGAGCACGCCGGCCTGCAGGCACCCGGAATCGACATGGGCGGCTGGTACGGCAAGGACGGGTTCATTCCCGGCCATGCGCTCGGTCAATACGTCTCGGGCATCGCGCGTTTCGGCCGCTGCACCGGTGATGAAGCGTGCCGGTCGAAGGTGCACGAGCTGGTGCGCGGCTTCGGCAAGACCCTGGACGCCAACCCGGTCCCGTACGCCGGCGAGGGCGCCTGGAAAGTCTGGCCGGCCTACGTGCTCGACAAACACATGATCGGCCTGATCGATGCCTACCGCCTGAGCGGCATGCGGCAGGCGCTTCCGTTGATCCCGCGCGTGATCCGCGGCGCGCTGCCGTTCATCTCGCCGGTGAGCCGCGACCGGATCGGCGTCGACAGCCCACCCTATGACGAAACCTACATCGTCTCGGAGAATCTGTTCACGGCGGCGCACCTGACCGGCGAGCGCAGCGTGCGCGACCTGGCGGTGAAGTATCTGTTGAACAAACCTTACTTTGACCCGCTCTCCCGCGCAGAGAACGTACTGGCGGGCCGCCAGGCCTACAGCCACGTCATGGCGCTCAGCTCGGCGGCCATGGCGTACCTCGAGCTCGGCGAGCCCCGCTACCGCGATGCGCTCGTCTACGGCTGGAAGTTCCTCGACGAACAGAGCTACGCGACCGGCGGCTGGGGACCGAACGAGCGGCTGATCGCTTCGGACAGCGGCGCGCTGTACTCGAGTCTCGAGGACACCGCGAATCACTTCGAGACGCCGTGCGGTACGTACGCGACCATGAAGGCCGCCCGGTATTTGCTGCGCTTCACGGGCGATGCCCGCTACGGCGACGGGCTCGAGCGCATCATGTGGAACGGGCTGATGGCGGTGAGGCCGCCGGACTCGAACGGCAACTCGCCGTACTATTCGAGCTACCATCCGGACGGGAAGAAGGCCTTCTATCCTGAAAAGTGGCCGTGCTGCTCGGGCACCCTGGCGCAAGGCGTCGCTGACTACGTGCGCAACGTTTATTTTCACGCCCCTGGCGCGCTCTACGTCAATTTGTTCACACCGTCGCGGGTGCGCTGGCGCACGGGCTCGAGGGCCGTAACGCTCACGCAGCACACCGACTACCCGATGGGCGAGTCGGTGGCACTGGAGGTGGCGACTGCCGCGCCGGTTCCGTTCGCGCTCATGATCCGCATTCCCGGCTGGCTGCAGGCCGACGCGGAAATCCGGGTCAACGGCCGGCGAACGGCGGTTGCGGCCGAGCCCGGCACGTTCGCCGCGCTCAAGCGCACCTGGCGCGACGGCGACCGGGTGCAGGTGCACCTGCCGCACTCGTTGCGCACGCAGTCCATCGACCGCTTGCACCCCGGCACGGTGGCCCTATTGCGCGGGCCGATCGTGTACGGCGCACTGAACTTCGCCGGCCCCGGCACGCCCGTGCCGCGACTCGACGTGCCCGGCCTGAGGCCGGTCGCCGGCGCTCCCGACACCTATCGGCAGATGGACCGCGGACAGCAGATCCTGTTCGTGCCTTTCTACAAAGTTCACAACGAGTCCTACAATGTCTACTTCGAGCGGGCCTGACGGTGCGCGCGTCCTGGCGCGCTACTGGATCGAAACCGCCCGGCCGCTGGAGGCAGCGGCGGCACAGATGGCCGGCGAGCAGTCGACCGGCACGTTCGTGCGCGTCGCGGGTGAGACGGATGCGCTGCGCGAACGCTTCAGCGCACGCATCGAGGCATTGACGCCGACGGGCGAGACGAGCTCACCCTCGTTGCCCGGGGCCTGGCAGCCGCGGGGCGGGCCGGGCGTGTGGCGCACCGCCGAGGTCACCCTGTCCTGGCCACTGCACAATTTCGGGCCGTCGCTGCCGAACCTGCTCGCCACTGTCGCGGGAAACCTCTGGGAGCTGAAGGCGTTCTCCGGCATGCGGCTGCTCGATCTGACACTGCCGCGGGAGTTTCTCTCCGCCTACCCCGGCCCCCGGTTCGGGGTGCCCGGAACACGCGCAGCGAGCGGCGTGCACGGCCGGCCGCTCATCGGCACGATCATCAAGCCGAGTGTGGGCCTCTCGCCCGCAGCAACCGCCGCACGGGTCGCCGAACTCGCCGCCGCCGGTGTGGATTTCATCAAGGATGACGAGCTGCAAGCGGACGGTCCGCACTGTCCGTTCGAGGCGCGCTTCAGTGCGGTGATGCGCGTGTTGCGCGAGCACGCCGAGCGCACCGGGCGGCGCATCCTCTACGCGGTCAACATCACCGGCGAGATCGATCAGATGCTGCGCCGTCACGAGCGTGTCGTGGCCGGAGGCGGCAACTGCATCATGGTGAGCCTGCACAGTATCGGCTTGCCGGCGCTGACGGCGCTGCGCGCCCAGTGCCAGGTGCCGATCCACGGCCACCGCAACGGCTGGGGCCTGCTCGGCCGCTCTCCGGCCATCGGGGTAAGCTTTCCGGCCTGGCAGAAGCTGTGGCGCCTGGCGGGCATCGATCACGTGCACGTCAACGGTCTCGACAACAAGTTCTGCGAGAGCAACGAGTCGGTCATCGCCTCGGCGCACGAGTGTCTCACGCCGATGTTCCCGCCTCCCTCGCCCGGCTGCGAGATCATGCCGGTATTCTCCTGCGGCCAGACGGCGCTGCAGGTGCCGGGCACCTGGCAGGCGCTCGGCTCGGTGGATCTCATTCACGCCTGCGGGGGCGGGATCATCGGCCACCCGGGCGGCGCGGCCGCCGGGGTGCGCAGCCTCCGCCAGGCCTGGGAGGCGGCCGTAGCCGGCATCCCGCTTGCGCAGCACGCGCGCGAGCATCGCGAGCTCGCGGAGGCGATCGCGGCTTTCGGCCGCTGAGGCAAGCATCGTGCCTCGTCCTCTGTACGCGTACTACGGCGATGACTTCACCGGCTCGACCGATGTGCTCGAGGTGCTGGCCTCGGCCGGGGTGCGCAGCGTGCTGTTCATCGGTCCGCCGAGCGATGCGCAGGCGCGGCTGTTCCCGGAGTGCCAGGCGCTCGGCATCGCGGGCGACAGCCGCAGCCGCACGCCGCGGTGGATGAGCGAGCATCTGCCGGCGCTGTTTGCGCGCCTGGGGGCATTCGGCGCGCCGCTTGTGCACTACAAGACCTGCTCCACGTTCGACAGCTCGCCGCAGATCGGGTCGATCGGCCGCGCGCTCGAGATCGGGCGCGACGCCCTGCCCGGCCCGTTCATTCCGATCGCGGTGGCCGCGCCGCACCTCGGCCGGTATGTGGCCTTCGGCAATCTGTTCGCAGCCGCCGGCGGGGTCGTGCACCGGATCGATCGCCACCCCACGATGCGGGCTCACCCCGTCACGCCCCTGCACGAGGCGGATTTGCGCCGGCACCTGGCGGCGCAGACCGCGATGCGCATCGGGCTGATCGAGCTGCCGGCACTGGCACGCAACGCCGCGGCCGAGGCGCTGGCCGGGTGCCTCGCCGCCGGCGACGAGGCGGTGCTCTTCGACGGGGTCGGCGAGGCGGACCTCGCCCAGACCGGGCGGCTGTTGTGGCGCAGCGCGCAGCGTCATGCGCTGTTTTGCGCCGGCAGCTCCGGAGTTCCGTACGCGCTGCTGTCCGCCTGGCGGGATGCGGGGCTCATTCCGGCGGGAAGCGAGACGCAGCCGCGCGCCGAGCCCGTGGACAGGCTGCTGGCGATGAGCGGCAGTTGCTCCCCCGTCACCGAGCGTCAGATCCAGGCCGCCCTGCGCGCGGGCTATCACGGCATCGCGCTCGATCCGGCGCTTCTGCTCAGCGACGCGACCGGCGCGCAGGCGGGCGAGCGGGTGGTGCGTGAGGCGGTTGCCCGCTTGCGGGACGGCCGCAGCACCGTCCTCTACAGCGCACTCGGCCCGCTGCGCGCCGGCTCGCCCGCTTCGGGCGAGGCGCTCGGCCGCCGTATGGGAGAGCTGCTGGCACGCATCCTCGCCGCCGCGCCGGTGCCGCGCGTGCTGCTCGCCGGCGGCGACACCTCGAGTCACGCGGTCGCGCAGCTCGGCCTGCACGCCCTGACCTTGAAGGCCGCTCTGGAGCCGGGCGCGCCGTTGTGCCGGGCGCATGCCGGCGCGCGCTCCGGCCTCGAGGGCCTAGAGCTCGTCCTCAAGGGGGGTCAGGTGGGCAGCGAAGGATTCTTCGAGCGTGTCAGGCTCGGCCGCTAGCCCGGCCGTGCAGTCGACCCGTGAGAAAATGACAGCCGCGATCACCACCATCAGCGCCACCGCCCGCACCGGCAGCTCGTAGTCGCCGGTGGCGCCGGCGATATACCCGAAGGCGAGCGTGCACAATACGCCCCCGGCCTGGCCGGCGGTGTTCATCACGCCGGTGGCCGCGCCGCCGTGGTTGCCGCCGATGCTCATGCACATGGCCCAGGAGGCCGGCAACATCAGGTCCATGGCGGCGAACCCGGCGCTGGCAAGGATCACGATGGCGGCCCGGTCGGTGACGGCGCTCATGGCGAAGAGCAGCGCCGCGCCGACGATCAGACAACCTGCGGTCATGATCCGCGTGGCGTTGCGCAGGCCGATCCTGATCCCCAGGCGGTCGCAGACCGCGCCGCCGATGAGATTGCTGCCGATGCCGAGCAGAAACGGAAAGGCGGCATACACGCCCATCTGGCGCAGCGAGAAGTGCCCGGCGTGCACCATCCAGGTGGGGAACCAGTTGAAGTAGAACCAGCTGCCGCAGCCGTAGCAGCCATACGCGAGCACGATGAGCCACAGCTGGCGCAGTCCCAGCAGCCGGCGCAGCGCTCCCTTGCCGCCGTGCGCGTCCCCGGGGCGCGTGCCGATTTCAGTCAGCTCCTCGGCACGAATTCCCGGCTGTTCGGCCGGCCGATCGTGATACCACAGCCACCACGCGAGAGCCCACGCCGCGCCGATGACCGCGAGCACCCAGAACACCACCCGCCAGCCGAAACGCAGCGCCAGCGGCACCAGCAGCAGCGGCGCGAGCGCACCGCCGAGCCGGCTCGCGGCCCACACCGCTCCCTGCCCGCGTGCCCGCTCGCGTGCCGGCAGCCAGCGCCACAATACGCCGGAGGCGTTCGGATAAGCGCCGGCCGAGCCGATGCCGAAGCAGAAACGCACGATCGCGAGCGGCATGAATCGTGTGCACGCTCCGGTGAGCGCCGTGAAGCCCGACCACCAGACGGCGATGCGTGAAAGCTCGCGCCGCTGGCCATGGCGATCACCAAGCGCGCCGGAGGGAATCTCGAACAGGCCGTAGGCGATCACATAGGCGCTGAGCACCCAGCCCCACTGCTCGGGGGTCAGGCCGAGATCGCGCTGAATGCGCGGTCCCAGCACCGAGATCGCCATCCGGTCGAGAAACGTGATGACCGAGACAACGCTCAGCAGTCCGACGACGGCGTAGCGCTTGGCGAGCATTCAGCCGGCACCGAGGCCGAACACCTCGCGCATTTGCCGTACCCCGGACTCGGGGCTCGACAGCACCGGCGCCGGCACGGCATGCGGCGGCAGCGCCGCGACGACCCGGGCCATGGACGCCTGCGCCAACACGATTACATCGACATCCCGCATCCGTGCGGTCAGCGCCTCGCTCACCAGGCGATCGTGCGTGGCGGTATTGCCCGCGAGGACGGCCTCAAACGCGCCCTGGCACAGGCATTCGATGACCTCGACCTCACGGCCGGCCTCGAGCGCCGCGCTGCGCACCAGCGCCGAAGTCGGCTCGAGCGTGGTACGCAGCGTCGCAAGCACCCCGATACGCCGGCCTTGCTGCACCGCGGCGTGCGCCATGGGCGCATCCACGCGCAGCACGGGCTGATCGTACAGCTGCCGGGCGACGTCCACGGCCGCGCCGATGGACGAGCAAGTCACCAGCACGCCGTCCGCGCCGCCCTCGAGCGCCGAGCCGACCAGCGTGGCGAGCCGCCGCACCGTCGTTTTCTCCAGCCGCCCGGCCTGGATCGTGTTCTTGATGAGACTTTCGTCGACGGCATGGAAGATCTGCACCTCCGGCAGCCATTGCGCGCACAGCGAGGCGAACAGCGGAGTGAGCACGGGTGAGGTGTGCAGCAGGGCAAGCTTACGTTGCGGCATGTCAGTCTCTCGTCAATTCATAGGTTCCCGAGTCCAGCTCGGCGATGAAGGCGCCGGGCGCGCTGCTCAGGGCACGCAGAACCGCCGTGCGCAGCGGCCGGCCGTCGGCGCGCCACTCGAGCGGACGGCCCGGCAGATGCACCTCGGCGCGGCTGTTGGCCGGTATGCACAGCCGCAGGCGCGTGAGACCGCGCGCATCTCCGTCGAGCTCGGTCGAGATCGGTCCGAGGCAGGATTCATACCGGGCGCGCACGCGCGCAATGCGGGCGTCGAAGATCGGATCGATCCTGATGCGACGGAAGCCGGGCGCGGCCTCGTCGATGCCGCCGACGCGCCGGTACATGAACCCGACCACCGCGCCGAGCGCATAGTGATTGAAGGAGTTCATGGACTGATCGACGGCATTGCCGTTCCACCGCTCCCACATCGTGGTCGCGCCGTGCTCGATCATGTAGCCCCAGGAGGGGTATTGGGTCTGTAGCAGCAGCGTGATGGCGAGCCGGCGCTGGCCGTTGTCGGCCAGCGCATCGAGCAGGCAGGGGGTGCCGAGAAAGCCCGTCGAGAGCAGATTGCCGCGCTGCCCGACATCGGCGGCGAGCCGCTCGCCGGCACGGGTGCGCAGCGCCGCGGGCACCAGGCCGAAGCGCAGCGACAGCGCGTAGCTGGTCTGACTGCCGTTGCCGACGGTGCCGTCGGAACGGACGAATTCCCGCGCGAAGGCCTGTGCGATGCGCTGGCGCAGGCGCGCGTAGCGCTCGGCCTCGTCCGTGTGGCCGATGGCCCCGGCCATCTCCGCCATCAAGGCCGCACAGCGGGCCCAATACGCCGTTGCCACCAGCATCTTCGGCGTGGTCGCTTCTGCCGGGTTCGGCGCCACATCGGGATTGGTCGAGACGACCGACAGCCAGTCGCCGAGATCGAGGCCCCGGCGGCGGCGCCAGAGAAAATCCGGATTCGCCTCGCCGACGTACTCGAGCCAGCGCTGCATGTGCGGCCAGTTCTCCTCGATGACCGCGCTGTCCCCGTAGCGCCGGTACAGTGTCCACGGCAGGATGACGCCCGCGTCGCTCCAGCCGGCGCTCACCAGCTCGGGGAAAGAGCGTGGCTGGGGCGTGACGATCGGAAATGCGCCATCGGCGGTCTGTCCGGCGCGCACTTCCAGCAGGAATCGGCGGATGAAGGCATCGACGTCCATGTTGAACGCGGCGGCGTCCAGAAACACCTGAATGTCGCCCATCCACCCCATGCGCTCATCACGCTGCGGACAGTCGGTGGGCACGCCGAAGAAGTTCGAGCGCTGGCTCCACAGGGCGTTGTGCCAGATCTGCTGCGCGATCGGCTGCTTAAGCTCGAGCGCGCCGGTCTCGGCCGCAGCCGTGTGTGCCACCACGCCTTCGATCGTTTCCCGGGTGGGAACGCCGGGAAAGCCAGTGATTTCGACGTAGCGGAAGCCGTGATAAGTGAAGTGCGGCTCGTAAGTCTCGCCGAGCGGATCGCCGCGCAGCGTGTAGTGATCCGTCGCGCGTGCAGCTCGCAGGTTCGAGGTGTTGATGTTGCCGTCGGGATAGAGGATTTCGGCGTGCCGCAGGCGCACCGTCGTGCCCGCCGGTCCCGTCACGCGCAGCCGGCACCAGCCGGCGAAATTCTGCCCGAGGTCGCACACATAGACCCCGGGGCGGGGCTGCGTGATCGTGCGTACCGCCAGGGTTTGCAGTGCTCGGATGGGCGGATCGACCTGCGCCACGAGTCGCTCGCGCGGCGGCACGCCGATCGCTGCGACTTGCCAGTCGGTGGCGTCGTAGCCCGGCTCGTCCCAGCCGCGCCGCTCGAGGCGCGCGTCGTAATTCTCGCCGTCGTAGATCTGCGAGGAGAGGATCATGGAGTTGGCCAGCCGCCAGCTCGAGTCTGTGACGATGACGTCACGGCTTCCGTCGGAGTACTCGAGCACCAGCTGCGCGAGAAAGCGCCGCGGACTGTCGGCGAGGGAGTAGCGCTCGTCCATCCAGGTGAATGCGGAGGCGTACCAGCCGTCGCCGATCAACGCCCCGAGGGCGTTGCGGCCGGGACGCAGCAGGTCTGTCGCGTCATGGCACTGATAGAGCACGTGGTCGCCGGCCACGGTGATTTGCGGCGCTAGCCGGGCGGTGCCGAGTCGCTCGCCGTTGATGTGCGGCTCGTACGCGCCGAGCGCCGTCGCATAGAGTCTGGCGCGCGCAAGCGGCTTGGCGACGATGAAATCCCGACGCGCGAGCATCGCCGGGCGCGGGGGGCGAGGATCACACGGTGGGGAGGTGGCGGCGGCCCGCGCGCGCGGCCAGGGGCCGTCATCGAAATCCGCCTGCGTCCACCCGGCAGGCGCAGTGCGCGAAGTGCGCCAGTCCGGTCCGCTGGTGAAGCGTTCGATCGTTCCGTCCGTGTGCCATACCTTGACGAGGGCGGCGAGCGCACCGCCCGTGCCCGGCATGAAAGTGCCGGGATCGGCCCGACCGCTCACGGCGATGAGGTGCGCGCCCGGCGTCACCGGCAGCGAGATGCGCTGCATCGATCCCCACGGCCGCTCGGCCGGCAACGCGGCGGGGACGCCGTCGATCCACACGCCGAGCAGATCGTCCTTGGCGGACAGCCATAGCTGCGCCTGGCGCACGCCGGCCGGCAGCGTGAACCGGTGACGGAACTGCTGCGGCTCTGGAGCGAGCGGCGGCGCATCGCTCCAGATCCAGTGGATCCCGGCCGCGCGGTCGGCGCGCTCGTCCGGATTCTCGATGTCCAGCCACTGCGCCCGCCAGTCGGAGGGCTGCAGCAGCCCCATCTCGAACCAGGCGGGCTCGCTGGGCGGCGACGGACGCTCGTGAGCGTCCCAGACTTGCACCCGCCACCACACGCGCTGGGCGGAGCGCAGCATCCTGCCGCCATAGCGGACCTCGAAACAACGGCCCGAACGGACCACGCCGCTGTCCCAGAGGTCGGCATTGCCCGCCTCGAGGTGCTCGCGGCTCGAAGCGGCGGTGATGCGATACGCGCTCTGCGCGGCGCCTCGCGCACGGCTCGTGCACGCCCAGGATAGACGCGGTCGTGCGACCTCGAGACCGAGCGGCCGTTCGATGTACTCGACGCGCAGCCGCACGGCTCGAAGTGCTTGCGCCTCGGGCGTCGCGGTGTCGCCTTCGGCCCCGCGCGCACGCGACGGCCGCAGCAGTATCGGCGCGGCTGCGAGCAGCCCCGTACCCATCAGCACGCGGCGGCGGTTGATCCTCGCCATGGCGGGAACCGTCAGCCGCGCGCGCGGGCGGTCGCGGCGCGCGCGAGCGGCTTGCCCGGCGCAAACAACTCCCTGTACACGGTCTCGGCCATGAGGTGATATCCGGCGTCGTTCGGGTGCAGATCGTCGCCGCACTGGTCCGCACCGATATAGTGGTGCGGATGCCGCGGATCGCGCAGTGCGCCGTCGAAGTGGATCACGCCATCGAAGCCGTGACCCCGGCGGATCCAGGCGTTGACTTGCTCGCGCACCTTCTCGCCGGCGGGATGCTCGTAGAGGGCCCCGAGGTACGGCGTGAGCGTGCCCAGGTAGATTTTGATGCCGCGCGCGTGCGCCTGCCGGATCAGATCGCGGTAGGCGCCGATGATGGCCGAGGCCGGCAGCGGTCCGGTGTCGCCGCTCGGATCGTAGGCCCAGCCGATGTCGTTGATGCCCTCGAGCAGCACGATGGCGCGCACGCCCGGAATGTCGAGCGCGTCGCGCTTGAAGCGTGCCAGCGCCTTCGGGCCTGCGCCGTTGTGCAGCAGACGATTGCCGCTGATGCCGGAGTTGATCACGATCCAGCGGCGGTCCGCGGCGTGAGCCGCGAGCAGGCGAGCCAGCTGCTCCGGGTAGTCAAGGTGCATTCCGGGAGTCGAGCAGAAGCCCTCGGTGATCGAATCGCCGAAGGCGACCAGCACCGGGCGCGGCTGGGCGGCATACACCTCCACGGCGCTCGCCAGCTCCGGCGCCTGCGGCCGTGCGCCGCGCGGCCAGAGCGCCTCGGTGAGGTGATTTCCCGCTGGCGAGACCCACAGGCGCTTCAGGTGGCCGGCCGGTGTGGCCCCGGAGGGGTAATACACCGAGATCGCAAGACTCTCGAACCGGTGGACCCGCATGTCGACCGGATCGCTCACCCACGCCTTGCCGATCGGAATGACCCCGCCGCGCTTGCCGCCGAAGGTCAGCACGTGAACGGGACCCAGCAGCACGCCGTTCGGCGAGGAAACGGCAACGCTCACTTCGCCGAATCTCACCCGCGCGAGCCCGAGCTCGTTGGTCAGGCGCACGCGCACGCGGCTGCCGCCGGTCTCGAGCCGCACCACCTGGCGCACCGACTGATGGGTGAAGGTGCGCACTTGGTTGCAGCCCCACACCGCCGTGGTCGGAAACGGCGGGGAATACCAGGCTTCGACCCAGTGTCCGGCGGCCCACGCCGCCGGCGCGCAAACCCACGCGGCCAGTACGGCCGCGATCCCCGTGGCCCTGCGCCTGAAAGGCGCGGCGCTCATCCCCGCACCACGAGGTAGTTGCCGAAACCGATCACGACCGTGGCGCCGACGAGGATCAGGAGGCCGGCGCTCATGATGGCGAAGCTGCGCGCGCTCGCGCCCTTCCATTCCCTGAGCGCCAATCCCCACAGGGTGGCGAAGATGATGATGCTGGACATGTGCAGCGTCCAGCTGGAAAAGGCGTATCGGCCCATCTGGCTCTCCCCCATGGTGTAGAAAAAGAACTGCAGATACCAGGCGGTACCGCCGAGGGCGCACAGCAGGTAGTTGCGCGGCAGGCGCACCTCCGCACCGTCGGAACCGACCGTCCCCCTGAAGTCCCGCGCACTGGCGTTCCTGACGATCAGATACAGACACCAGATGGCGTTGGTGGTGAAGCCGCCGAGCAGCACCACCACCAGCACGGGCAGCCCCTGCCAAAGCGTGCCGGTGCCCTGGGCGAGCGTGAGATGCCGGATCGGGCCGCCGGCATCGAGCCCGTAGGCGAAGCAACTGCTCATGACGCCGGAGAAGATCGCCACCGCGATTCCCTTGCGAAAGTCCCTCTCGCGCGGCAGGGCGCGGTCCCGCTCGGTGAGATGTTTCTCGGCCTGCTCGCGCTCCTTGTCGTGACCGGCCTTGCCGACGATGGCGATGCCCGCGAGCGCCACGGCCACACCGAGGAGCACGATCTGCCCGCCGGTGCCGTGAATGAGGCTGCCGAACAGCTGTCCGCTCACCAGCGGCGGGATCAGCGTGCCGAACGCGGCCGTGAGACCCAGGGCGACCGCGGTGCCGAGGGAGATGCCGAGGTAGCGCATGGTCAGGCCGAAGGTGAGGCCTCCGAACCCCCACAGCACGCCGAAGAAATAACACAGCGCCAGTGTGCGCGGCGGTGTCGCCGCCAGAACCTCGAGCAGATGGTGAGTCTGCACGCCCGCGAACAGCCAGGGCGCGATGATCCAGCTGAACACGCCTCCGACCAGCCAGAACACTTCCCAGGACCAGCCGCGCACCGCGCGGTAGGGCACATAAAAGCTCGCCGACGCGAGCCCGCCGAGCCAGTGGAAAAAGACACCGAGAAGGGGATTGGGCGTCATGTCAGATCCGGTAGATTCGCTCGGCGGTACCGGCGAAGAGGTCGGCGCGCTCGGCAAGGCTGGCGCCCGCGAGCAGATCGGCGTAGGCCGCGTAGAACTGCCCGAACGTGCCGAACAGCCGCTCGACGGGAAAGTTGCTGGCGAGCATCGTGCGCGCCGCGCCGAATCTCTGCAGCGTCTCGAGCACGAACGGGCGCAGCGACTGCACGCTCCAGCGCCAATCGAGCATGGCGAGGCCGGAGATCTTCACCGCGACGTTCGGTTGCGCTGCGAGCAGCCGGATGCCGGCGCGCCACGCCGCGAGTCCGTGCCCGTCCTTGTCCACCGGCATGCCGGTGTGATTGAGGACGATCCGTGTGTCCGGATGGCGCGCGGCGAGCCGGGCCGCCGCGCTCATCTGATCCGGGTAGATCTGCAGATCGAAGGACAGGCCGTGGCGCGCAAGCTGCGCAAAGCCCGCGTGCCAGGCCTGCTCGGTGAGCAGGTCGCGCGGCGTATAGGTCTTGGCCGGATCCGGGTGCCAGTTGAGGATCTGGCGGATGCCGCGCACGTTGCGATGAGCGGCGTGGCGCTCGAGCAAGGCCCCGACGTCGGGCTTTTCGAGCTCGGCATGGGCGACGATGGCCTGGGGAAAGCCGCGCCTGTCGGCGAGGTCCTGCAGCCAGCGGGTTTCAGCGAGCGCATCGGCAGGGTGGGCGCCGGCCTCGATGTGGACGATCTTGGCCGGATGCACGCCGCCCTGCGCGGCATCGCGCAGGTAATCGTCGAGCAGGTAGTTGCGCGCGATGGGCGTCACGTCACCGGTGATGCCCACGGCCAGGGGCGGGGTGAGCCACGGGTATCGGATGCGCTCGAGGTCCCACAGGTGCATGTGGGCGTCGACCAGGATCGGCTGCTCGCTCATATCGGTCTGCTCACGCGCAGGCCCGGCCGCGGGACGTTCGAACCGCGTCTGCCGCTCGGACGGGTCCGCGCCATGGCCGGCATCAGTACGTCGTTCGTCCGCCGGAGATGTCGAACGTGGCCGCGGTGGAGAAGGAACACTCCTCGCTCGCGAGCCAGCACACCAGCGCCGCCACTTCCTCGACCTCCCCGAGCCGGCCCATGGGGATTTTCGAGCGCATGTAGTCGATCTGACTTTGCGGCAGCTGCTCGAGAATCGGGCTCTTGAAGGTCGCCGGCGTCACGCAGTTGACGCGCACGCCGGTTCGGGCGAGCTCCTTGCCCAGCGACTTGGTGAGGCCGATGACCGCGGCCTTGGCGGCCGAATACGCCGAGGCGTTCGGATTGCCCTCCTTGCCGGCGACCGATGCGATGTTGACGATCCGTCCGTAGTCGTTCTTGAGCATGTGCGGCACGACGGCGCGGCATGAGTTGAACACGCCATGCAGATCGACCTCGATGACCCGCCGCCACTCTTGCGGCGGATAGGTCCAGAGCGTGGCGGTCGGACCGGTGATGCCGGCGCTCGCGATGAGTACGTCGATCCGGCCAAAGGCGGCAAAGGCGCGCTCGGCCGCGCGCGCCACCTGCTCGGTATCCGCCACATCGACCCTGGCAAGTTCCGCGCCGGCAATGGCCTGCCCGGCCGCGCTCAGGGCCTTCTCGTCCCAATCCCACAGGCAGACCCTGCCGCCTTCGGCGGTGATGCGCATCGCCGCTTCACGCCCCACGCCGGAGCCGCCGCCCGTGATGATCGCGACCCGGTGCTCGAAACGTCCCGAATGGATCGTCATGTCCTCTCCCCCCTCAGCGGCGCCGCCAGGCATGCACGGTCTGACTTTGCTCGCCGAGCTTCTCGATACCGAGCCGGATGCGGTCCCCGGGCGCGAGATACACCGGCTCGGGCTTGTGCCCCATGCCGACGCCGGGCGGCGTGCCGGTCGTGATGATGTCGCCGGGCTCCAGCGTCATGAAGCGGCTGACGTAGCTCACCAGGGTCGCGACGGCGAAAATCATGGTGCGCGTGTTGCCGGTCTGCTTGCGCTCACCGTTGACGTCGAGCCACATGCCGAGGTTCTGCACGTCGCCGACTTCATCGCGCGTCACGAGCCAAGGGCCAACCGGGCCGAAGGTGTCACAGCCCTTGCCCTTGTCCCACGTGCCGCCGCGCTCGATCTGGTATTCGCGCTCGGACAGATCGTTGACCACGACATAACCGGCGACGCACTCGAGCGCGTCGCGCTCCTCGAGGTAGCGTGCGGTGGTTCCGATGACAACGCCGAGCTCGACCTCCCAGTCGCTCTTCTTGGACTCCCTCGGCAGCATGACCTCATCGTTCGGGCCCTGCAGACAGCTGATGGCCTTGGTAAAGACCACCGGCTCGGTCGGGATGGGCAGGTTCGATTCCGCGGCGTGGTCGGCGTAGTTCAGGCCGATGGCGAGGAACTTGCGGGTGCCGGCGAACGGCACCCCGAGCCGCGGCGTGCCGCTCACCGCCGGCAGGGTCGCCGGATCGATCGCCGCGAGGCGCCCGAGGCTCGCCGGCGCGAGATGCTCTGCGGTGAGATCCGGGATTTTTCCGGCCAGTGAGCGCAGGGTGCCCTGCTCGTCGAGCAATCCGGGCCGTTCATGGCCGGCCGGGCCGTAGCGCAACAGTTTCATAGCGTATTGACGGGTCTCTTGCGAACTGGAGGATCGGGGCGGGAAGTGTCGGCGTTGCAGTCAGCGCGGATAGGGCCGGTGCAGCGGCAGGCTCCGGTTGAGCTCGACGCCAAAGCCGGGTGTGTCGGGAAGCTTCAATCGCCCGTTGACAGGCACGGGCTCGCCGATCAGCTGCGGGTGGAACATGGGCACGACGCGATCGGCCTCGGGCGCCATCATGAGGAATTCCGCGAACGGACTGTTGTGACGGGTGATGACGAAGTGGTAGCTGTAGACGCTCGATCCGTGTGGGATGACGAGCACGCCACGGCTGTCGGCTAGCGCGGCGATCTTCTGCAGCTCCGTCATTCCTCCGCACCAGCCGACGTCGGGCTGGATGACATCACAGCACTGCATCTCGAGCAGCATGCGAAAACCCCAGCGGGTGGCCTCGTGCTCACCGGTGGTGACGAGCATCCCGGGCGGCGTGCTACGCTTCAGCTGTGCGTAACCCCAGTAATCGTCCGGTGACAGGGCTTCCTCGATCCATTTCAGCCCGTGCGCCTGCGCGCCATGAGCCAATCTGACCGCGTAGGGAAGATCGAGGCTCATCCAGCAATCGAGCATGAGCCAGAAATCGCCTCCGACGCGGCTGCGCATCTCGCCGAGCGCCTCGAGGTTGCGCCGCAGGCCATCTTCGCCTTCGGCCGGGCCATGGTGCAGCGGCAATTTTCCGCCGATGAAGCCCATGGACTTGGCCAGGTCCGGACGCGAGCCGGTGGCGTAGAAGAGGAGCTCGTCGCGAACCTTGCCGCCGAGCAGCTGGTAGACCGGCTCGCCGCGCAGGCGCCCGAGCAGATCCCACAACGCCAGGTCGACAGCGGAAATGGCGTTCACGACCAGACCCTTGCGGCCGTAATACTGGGTCGCGAAGTACATCTGATCCCAGATCTTCTCGACGGCCGTGGGATCACGGCCCTCGAGAAAGCGGGAGAGATGGCGCTCGACGATGTACGCGGCCGGCTCCCCGCCCGTGGTCACGGCGAATCCGATGGTGCCATCGGCCGCTTCGATCTCGACCACCAGAGTGCCGAGCACGTTGATGCCGAAGCTGCGCCGGCTTTGGCGGTACTCCGGATAGCGGCTCATGGGGGTGGCGATGTGATCGTCTATCCAGTGATCGCCGGCCTGATCGTGGTAGTCGGCGCCCCCGCCGCGAATGACGAAAGCGCGCACTTGTCGGATCAGCGGAAAAGTCATGGACGTCTTCGGTTCTCGGGTCTGGACGAACGGGGCAGCGGCTCATGACGGTTGCGGCCGCAGCTTCTGTCCCACATACTAATACGGGTATCATATAATGAGAAGCAGGCGAAACGCAGGCGGGGCCGAGCACCCGGGCGGGCGCGGCGAGGAGCCGCAGCGCGCCCGCCTGGGCAGCCAGACGCTGCTGCGCGGACTCGATGTGATCGATGTCGTCGCCGCAGGCCCGGTCAAGCTCGGCGATCTGGCCACCCGGCTGGGGCTCACGCGCAGCACCGCGCATCGCCTGGCATCGGCGCTGACCGACAGGCGCTACCTGTCGTTCGTGCCGCACAGCGGCTACAGCCTCGGGCCGAAGCTGCTCGAGCTCGGCTTTCGTGTACGCGACGAGCTCGATCTGCCGCGCGTCGCGGCGCCGCACCTGGAGCGTCTGGCGCTGTTGACCGAGGACACGGTGCATCTCGGCGTGCTCGATCACGGCCATGTGCTGTACCTCGACAAGGTGCCGGGCAGACGCCGGATCAATATCAGCTCGCGGATCGGGGAGCTGCAGCCCGTCACCTGCACCGGACTCGGCAAGGCGCTGATCCTCGATCTCGACGAGGACGCCTGGATCGAGCTGTTCCGCAGCGAGCGCAAGGCACGACGCGTCGACATCTCCCAGCACGAGTGGCTCGAGACGATGCGCGGCTACCTGCGCGCCGGCTACGCGTTCGACCTCGAAGAGAACGAGGATCAGATCCGTTGCGTCGCCGCGCCGATCCGCGACGTGGCGGGGCGCACCATCGCGGCGATCAGCGTCTCCAGCGCGGCGCAGTACATGAGCGACCAACGCATGCAGACCCTGAGCAGGGAGGTGCTGAACACCGCCCAGCGCATCAGTGAGGATCTCGGCTGGACCGGCCGGCATCCCGCCGCGCCGAGTCGAGCCGCGGACGGCGGCAAGGCGCACGGCCGGCTGCGCGGGCCGGACCGCTCGCGCTGAGCAAGCCGCGTCCGTGCCGGGAATGCAGGAATATCGCCAGGGTGCCGGCGCGGCAGGCGGGGTTGTCGCCCAGCTCACGGCGCGGTCGGCTTGCCCAGCGCATCCGTGTGCACGGCATCGATTCGATGCTGAACGGATCGCCCTAACGGCTCGTCACGACGTAGCTGCCCGGCCCGCTCAGCAGCAGCACGGCGCGCTTGCCGCCATCGGCTGACACACTGGTCATCTTCCTGCCGTTCACCATGAGCGTTACGGTGGGACGTTGAACCGGCACGGACACTGTTGCCTTGACGCGCGGTGGCAGATGAAGCGTCGTGACGTAGCCATCCTCGTCGCGGATCGCGACGCGCAGCACCCCGTGCGGCGTCGGCTCCGCGCCTCTTGCCCATTTGAGGCCGAGCAGATCCGGCCGGATGTCAACCCGTGCAAATCCGCCGGCGGTCGGCCGAATTCCCAATATCTGGCTCATCAGCCATGGCGTGATGCCGCTCGACCAGCCGTGCGCCAGGCTGACGTCGAAGCCGGATATGCCATCAGCCTGCAAGGACGCCTGGAATAGAAACCCTTTGAACCAGGTGGGGTTGTAACTTTCCCAGAAGCTGGTCGCGCCTTCCCGCACCATGCCGCCCCAGTACTGACGAATCCACCTGAGCGCGGCGCGCCGGTGGCCCATTTTCGCCATCGCGCTCACGACGTAAAAGCCGTAGTACGGCGTAATGACGTACGAGCGATACTTCGCCTTGCCCACATGCGACAAGACGCGGCGCCAGATCGCCGGATATTGATCCTTGCTCGCGACGCCCGACAGCACGGCGTAAGCGTTCGGCTGCCAGCGATTCCCGAACGTGCCGTGCGCGTTCAGCATGTACTTCCGTGCGGCCGCCTTGAGAGCTTTCGCCTCCCGCGCCATGCGCCGGGCATTCTTTTCATCATGCAGAACGCGCAGCAGATACGCGCCGTCCCTGAACGCGGCATAGTATTCGAACTGGGTCGCCATGCGAGTCTGGGCAGTGTAGCCGCTCAGGCCCGGCGCCCAATCCACGAATGGCCACGCATGAGTCAGATCGGAGAACAGACTGCGCCGGTTCAAATCCTTCTCCATGTACCGAAGCAGCTGTACCAGACGCGTGTGCACGCCTTGCAGCTGTGTCAGCGAGCCGGTATGCAGGTAGTATTCCCGCTCCCCCATCACCCAGAACGCCGAGTAGCCCGGAATCCCGTTCACATGTCTCGTGACGGGCGCGGGGCCGATCAGGCGATCGAGGGTATCGCGCATCAGGAACCCATCGCCGAATACATCGGCTATGGTGCGTCCGCTGACGTCGAGGTCCCCCATCCAGCGGTTGCGATCGCGTTTGGGCGCGTCCCAAATGTCGTCCTGCATGCACAGGTGGGCCGTATAGGCGCCGATCGTCCACATTTTGTTCAGCATGGGATCGGAGGAGTCAAACGCGCCCTCGTACCTGACCGGGTACGCGATGCCGTCCAGGCGGATCCCCCGAAAGCGAGTCGAGCGCCCGCCGATGAAGCGGAGGACGGCATAGCGAAATGCGCTCTTCGGTCCGTACGCCGTGCCGTGCGGGGGCAGATAGACCGGATCGGCACCCAGGTACGGCTGCAGCAGCGCCTCGGCCTCGGACTCCCCGTACTGCACGGTCACTTCGGCGGCCGCGCTCGAATCGGATTGCAGCTCGATCCGACCGGCCACCTCGCGGCCGAAATCGAGCTCCACCTGCGGGGCATCATGAGCCGGAACGTGCCCGTGCGGCAGCGTGACGGTGAACTCCCCGCCGCGCCTGTTCCCGGTCAACGCCTGCACGTTGCCGATCGTCCCGACGCCGGCGTATACACGGCGCACCGCCATCGCCTTCAGCGAATACTGCGCCAGAAAGGGAGAGATGCCCTGGTAGCCCGGCCAGGCATACATGCCCGCGTCCGCATTCGCCTGGAACAGACCGATCGAGCTCTCGATGCCGCCGAGATCGTCGACCTTCGGCCAGGCGGAATCATTGAATCGCGGGTCCTGCCAGCCGCGCGGAACGTGCCCCACGGTGCCTTTCCAACGCGCGTCGCTCATCACCAGGGGTGTCGCCTGGATCCCGCGGGCCGCCGGGACGATCATCGCCGCGAGCACCTTTCCGTCGCGCAGATGCCGGCTGACGGCGGACTCGGCTTCGTTACCGGCCAGAGGTCCGCGCACCGCTTCGATGGCCAGCACGTTTCGGCCCGCATGCAACACACGGGTGACGTCGCACTGATACACCCGGATGCCCATGGGGAAGTCCAGATTCAGTTGGAAATGACCGATCTCCCTGCCGTTGAGGTAAATGGTCGCCCTGCGGGGACCGGCCACATAGAGCGTGGCATGCGCCGGAACGGCGGCGACCTCGAAGACTCGCCGCAAGTAATGTGGTCCGAGACCGTAGGCGGTCACCTCGTGTACGCTCGTCCAGATGTATTGCTCGGGCAGCGGCCGATGCAGAGCCCTCTGCAGCTGAGCAGGCCCGAGGTCGCGCGCCGGATCGAGCTCGGGATCGGCAAGGGTCGTCGGGCCATTGGGGGGCTGGCGCAGCTGCACATGCGCTGGCGCGAGTGGTACCTTCGCCAACGCAGCGTCGATCTTGGCCAGCGCCGCATCCGTCAACCGGGTCGGGTCGAACGGCTGCACCGCGGTCAGCGTCAAGTGCCGGCCCTTGTCGGCGACACGGGCGGCGCTGAATCCCGGCACATATCTGTCCAGAATCGCGCGGGTCCTGGGGTTGGCGATCAGCTCGCCGATCGTCGAGTGCGCAACACTGTATCTCGGCGCAGGAGCAACGGACACCGCCCCGGCGGCGCGCGCCGGCACGGACAGCTGCACAAGGCAGGCCAGCACGAGGCTTGCGGCAACGAGCGGCGTCAGGCGAGAAAACGCCGATGTCTTCATGGGAGACGGTTGTCGGTGTCGATGCCGCGGTAGTCGCCGTGCTTGGCCGGCGGACGCGACAGCGGCCCGCGCACGGGCTCGCCGCCCGTGGCAAACCGGTGACTGCAAGCCCCGTCTCGCGCGGACGGCTCGGACTGGATCCACGGTCCGCCGGCCGCAGCCGTCCCGTTCGCAGGGCCGTCCGCGGACCCCTCGCCATGCTCGACAGTCATCGCGCACTTCCCAAAGAGTCGCCATTAATCCCATATTGTGGTCTATTATTCCATGGATTGGAACACACCCCCGGCCGCGCGGCAAGCGGCTGATATCGATGGTGCAACCGGAAACCTTGATGCAGGTAAACCCGCAACGCTCCCGCTCACCCCCGCCATCGCGCCGATCACGGCGGCTTGCCGCGGTGCTGCTCGGCGCCGGCCTGAGCGGCCTTCTGAGCGTTGCCGGCGCGGCGGTACCGCCGCTCCTCCTCGGCACGGCCTGGTACCCGGAGCAGTGGCCGCAATCCCGCTGGCCGAAGGATCTCGCCCTGATGCAGGCGGCGCATATCGATGTCGTGCGTGTCGGGGAGTTTGCCTGGAGCACGTTCGAGCCGCGCCAGGGCGTGTATCACTTCGGCTGGCTCGAGCGCGCCATTGCAGAGGCGGCACGCCACCACATCTACGTCGTGATCGGCACGCCGACCGCCGCGCCGCCGGCATGGCTCACCCGCCGCTATCCGCAGACGCTGCGCGTGCACGCCGATGGGCGCAGAGCGCAGCACGGCAACCGGCAGCAGTTCTCCTTCTCGAGCCCGCTGTACCGCAAGTTCTGTCGCGGCATCGCCGCTCGGCTGGCCCGGCACTTCGGACGCAACCCCGACGTCATCGGCTGGCAGATCGACAATGAGATGGGCCCGCCCTCGTTCGACGCCGAAACCCGCCACCAGTTTCATGCGTGGCTGCGCCGCAAGTACCACACGATTGCCGCCCTGAACCGCCATTGGGCGACGGCCTACTGGAGCCAGACCTACGATCACTTCAGCCAGGTGCCGATGCGCGCGCAGGGCGAGAACCCCGGGCTGCTGCTCGATTTCAGGCGCTTCGTGACCGCCACCTGGGCCAGCTACGTACGAAACCAGGTCCAGGCCATCCGCCGTTATGCCTCCCCCCGGCAGTTCCTCACGACCAACACCACTCACTGGGGCGATCAGTTCGACCAGTACGCGATCAACCGCGAGCTGACGCTCGCCTCCTGGGACGATTACGTGCCGGATGGCCGATATCACTGGCTCGACAACGCCGTCGAGGACGATCTGGTGCGCGGCTACAAGCGCCGGGACTTCTGGGTCATGGAGACCCAGCCGGCGTTCGCCGACTGGGCGCCCGTCAACGCGGCGCTGCCGCCGTACGCGATGCGCGACCTGGCCTGGCAGGACGTCGGACACGGCGCCGACGCGGTGCTCTACTGGCAGTGGCGCAGCGCGCTCAACGGGCAGGAGCAATACAACGGCACGCTGATCGGGCCGGACGGGGAGCCGGTGCCCGCTTACTGGGTCGTGCGCAAGATCGCCGCGCAGTTCGCCTTGGCCGCCCCGGCGATCGCAGCCACCCGCCCGCACAGCCGCGTGGCGATGCTGCAGTCGTACGCCAGCCGCTGGGCCATCGACTTCCAGCGCCAGACGATCCGTTTCGGCGTGGTGCGCGAATTCACCGCCTTCTACGAGCCGCTCGAGCGCTTCGCACAGTCGGTGGACGTGGTCGGCGCTCGCGCGCCGCTCGGGCGCTACCGGCTGGTGGTCGCGCCGGCGCTCAACGTGCTCTCAGGCGCCGAAGCGCGCCATCTGGCCGCATACGTGCGCGCCGGCGGCCACCTGGTGCTGGGTCCGCGCAGCGGCATGAAGGACCCCTACGATGCGCTGTGGACCGAGCGCCAGCCCGGCCCCCTCGTACCGCTGCTCGGCGGCCAGGTGCAGCAATATTATTCCCTTCTGCACCCGGTGCCGCTGCGCGGACGACTCGGGTCGGGATTCGCCTCCATTTGGGCCGAAACCCTGGTGCCTCAGGCACACGACACGCACGTGCTGATGCGCTACGGCACGAGCAACGGCTGGCTGAACGGCAAGCCCGCCGTCCTCACGCGCCGGGTCGGCAAGGGCTCCATCACCTACATCGGCGCCTGGCTCGATCCACCGCTGATGCGCACCGTGCTCGATGCCCTGGCCCGCGACGCGCACGTTCGACCTCTCATCCCGGGCGTGGCGGACAACGTGGAGGTGTGTGAGCGCCTCGGCGACGGCAAGCGCGTGTGGATCCTCATCAACCACGGGCGCAAGCCGCACGTCGTGCACTTGCCTGCACCGGCTGCCTCACTGCTCACCGGCGGTCCGGCCCGGCGGACGGTGACGCTCGCGCCGCATCAAGTCAGCGTACTCCTGGCGCCGCTGACATGAAACGATTCGCCCGCTCGCCCCTGGCGTGTGCGGCCGCCTGCGCGGCACTGGCGTGTGCGGCCGGCGCCCGCACAGCTGCTGCCGCGTCCGTGCGCCCGCGCGCCGCTTCGCCGGCCGTGCGCACCGCGCTCGGCCGGCTGTGGCTCGGCGCCGCCTGGTACCCGGAGCAGTGGCCCGAAAGCCGCTGGCCGAAGGACTTGGCGTTGATGCAGGCCGCCGGTATCAACGTGGTGCGGGTCGGAGAGTTCGCCTGGAGCACGCTCGAGCCGCACCCCGGGGACTATCGCTTCGGCTGGCTGGCGCGCGCGATCGCCGAGGCGGCCCGCCACCACATCCACGTTGTGATCGGCACGCCAACCGACGCCCCGCCGGTATGGCTGACGAGCCGCTATCCGCAGGTGCTGCGCGTGCATGCCGACGGACGCCCCGCGCAGCACGGCAACCGCCGGCAGTTCTCGTACGCGAGCCCGCTCTACCGGAAATTCTGCCGCGCCATCGTCACCCGCCTGGCGCAGCGATTCGGTCACAACCCCGATGTCATCGGCTGGCAGATCGACAACGAGTACACCAGCGAGTCGTACGACGCCGGCACGCGGCGGCAATTTCAATCGTGGCTCGAGCACCGCTTCGGCACGCTCGCGGCGCTGAATCGGGACTGGACCACGGCGTACTGGAGCCAGACGTACACCGCCTGGAATCAGATTCCCCTTAACGCCCTGCCGGGCAACCCCGGCCTGATGCTCGCGCACCGCCAGTTCGTCACCGCCACCTGGCTCGGCTTCCAACGTAACCAGCTTCAGGCGCTGCGCGCGCACATCGCAGCGTGGCAGTTCATCACCACCAACATCGGCGGGCTCGGCTGGAGCGACAACTGGGACCACTACGCGATCACCCGTCCGCTCGACATCGCAGCGTGGGACGACTACGTCGGCGAGGGCCAGCTGAGCTTCTACCGCAACGGCGCGATGAGCGATTTCGTGCGCGGCTGGAAGCGGCAGGACTACTGGGTCATGGAGACGCAGCCGGGGTTCGTCGATTGGGCGCCGATCAGCAACTCGCTCGTCAAAGGCGCGGTCCGCGCCATGACCTGGGAGTCGATCGGCCACGGGGCCGACGCGGTGCTCTTCTGGCAGTGGCGCGCTGCGCTCGGAGGCCAGGAGCAGTACCACGGCACGCTGGTGGGACCGGACGGGAAGCCCGAGCCGCTGTACACGGAGGTCCAGCGTGTCGGGCGGGAGTTCAAGCGCGCTTCCGCCGTCATCGCCGGCACAACCCCGCATTCCCAAGTGGCGCTGCTGGTCTCGTACGAGAGCCGCTGGGCCATCGACTTTCAGCGCCAGACCCGCCGTTACCACCAGCTGCGCGTGCTCCTCGACTACTACCGTCCGCTAGAGAACCTGACTCATTCGGTCGACATCGTCTCGACGCGCGCGCCGCTGCGTCGATACGAGATCGTGTTCGCGCCGAGTCTGAACGTGATCTCCCGATCGCTGGCGCGCCATTTGCGCGCGTACGTGCTCGGCGGCGGCGTGCTCGTGCTCGGACCGCGCAGCGGCATGAAGGACCAGTACAACCGGCTGAACGTCGAGCGGCAGCCCGGCCCGCTGGTGCCGCTGCTCGGGGGGCGCGTGCAGCAATACTACGCGCTCGACGCGCCCGTTGCGGTGAGCGGCGCCGTCGGCCGCGGCACCGGGGGGATCTGGGCCGAGGCGCTCTCGAGGCACTCGCCGGCGACGCGGGTCCTGCTGCGCTACGGAGCGGGCAACGCGTGGCTCACGGGAAAGCCGGCGGCGATCGAGCACCGCTACGGCCGCGGCGCCATCATCTATCTGGGCACCATCCTCAACCGGCGACTGATGCACGCTTTCCTCGCCCGACGCCTCGCGGCGGCGGGCGTACGCTCGCCGTTTGGCGTGCTCCCCCGCGGCATCGAGCTGATGCGGCGGGTCGGCGCCGGCCGCGAGGTTGTGATCGTCATCAATCACGGCGAGGCTGCACGCACGGTTCGCCTGCCTCATGAAATGCACGACGTACTGCATCCCGGACACCTGGTGCGGACATTGACGCTGCGCACCCAGGGTGTCGCGGTCCTGGAGCACGCCTCTCCCGGATGAGCCATCTCGATGCCATCCGGTTTTTCCTCTTCGGTCAACGAGCTCGACATGCCCTACACCCTCATGATTCGTCCACGGCGTCTCCCGGACGTGCCGGCCCGGGCTCTGACATGCTCGCTGCTCGCCGCGCTCGGCCTGACCTTGGGCGTGCACTCGCCCGCCGCAGCGGCCGCGCGCGCGCGCGCCGCGCAGCTGCGCAGCGTGCACACGTTCCCGCCCTTGTGGGACGAGCCGAAGCACTACGAGCAATTGCTGCATCACCAGATGCTCAAGGTCGCCGCCGGGGCGCGCCGCGGGCCCTTCAAGCCGAAGTGGCGCTCGCTCGAGGCGTATCGCGTGCCGCGCTGGTTTCGCAACGCCAAGTTCGGCATCTTCATTCACTGGGGCGTGTTCTCGGTGCCGGCGTTTCAGAACGAATGGTACTCGCGCAACATGTACGTGAAGGATTCGCTCGCCTACGACTACCAGCGCGCGGTGTATGGGCCGCAAGCGAAATTCGGCTACCAGAGCTTCATCGCGAAGTTCACCATGGCGAAGTTCAACCCCAAGGCCTGGGCCGCACTGTTCAAGCGAGCAGGCGCCCGCTACGTCGTGCCGGTCGCGGAACATTGCGACGGGTTCGCCGAGTACAACTCCAAATTCACGCGCTGGGATGCGGCGCGCATGGGACCGAAGCGGGACCTGGTCGGGGAGCTCGAGAAAGCCGTACGTGCCGACGGCATGCGCTTTGGCGTCTCCTCGCACAGAGCCGAGCACTGGTGGTGGTATCACCCGGGGACGAAGTACGACTCCGATGTCGACAATCCCCGCTACGCAGGCCTGTACGGTCCGGCCGAGCCGATGAACCTGCCCGGAGCGCAAAGCCACGGTGAGCCCGACCCGAGCCAGCTGCAGGAGTGGCTGCCGCCCTCCAAGGCGTTTCTCGAGGACTGGCTGGCGCGCAGCACGGAGCTCGTCGATGAGTATCACCCGGACCTAATCTATTTCGACTGGTGGATCAATCAGCCCGCGTTCGCGCCGTATTTAAGGAGAATGGCCGCGTACTATTACAACGTGTCCGCCGCGCGGCGCCAGGGCGTGGTGCTCACGTATAAGCTGCATGCCTTCCCGCGGGGCGCGGCGGTGCTCGACATCGAGCGGGGCAAGCTCAATGCGCTCAGCCTGCGGCCCTGGCAGACCGACACCTCGGTGAGCCTGGATTCCTGGGGCTACGTGCGTCACGACCACTATCGCACCGCTCGCTCGCTGCTCACCGACCTGATCGACATCGTGAGCAAGAACGGCAACATGCTGCTCAACATCGGGCCGCGCGCCAACGGCACGATTCCGGAGAAGGTGCGCCGCATCCTGCTGCGCATGGGAGCATGGCTTGCGGTCAACGGACAGGCCATTTACGGCACGCGTCCCTGGGTGCTGTACGGGGAAGGCCCGACCCTGTCGCCCGCGGGGTCGCTGCAGGACTTCGGGCAGAGATACACCCCGCAGGACATCCGCTTCACCCGCAAACACGGCGTGCTCTATGCGCTCGGCCTGGCTCGGCCCAGCAACGGCAAGGTGCTGATCCGCGTGCTGTACGCGCGCACGCCCTATCTGCCGGGCCCGATCACCCGCGTGAGGCTGCTCGGCGATGCGGCGCCGATCCACTGGCGACAGACTGCGGATGGCCTGGCCGTGCAGCTGCCGCCCTCCGGCAGCAAAATGCCGTACGCGCTGAAGGTCATCACCCGCCCGCAGGCCGGGCAATCCGTGCATTGAGGTGCGCTCCATGCTGCTTGAAGGCAAGAACGTGCTGATCACCGGCGCCTCGCGCGGCATTGGCCGTGCCACCGCCGTCGAATGCGCCCGCCACGGCGCGAACGTCGCGCTCAACTGGTTCAAGGACCGGGAGGGGATCGATGAAACCCTGGCCGAGGTCACCCGCCTGGGACGGCGGGCCGTCGAGGTGGAAGGCGATGTGGCGCTGCCGCAGACCGCCGAGCGATTCGTCGCGGCCTCGGCCGCGGCGCTCGGCGGCGTGGACGTGCTCGTGAGCAACGCCGGCATCTGCCCGTTTCATGCCTTTCTCGATACGCCGATCGAGATCTTCGAGCGGACCATGGCCGTGAACCTGCATGGGGCCTACTACATGACGCAGGCGGCGGCACGGCGGATGAGACAGCAGGGCACCGGCGGCGCGCTCATCGCCATCAGCTCGATCAGCGCGCTGGTCGGCGGCGGGATGCAGGCCCATTACACCCCGACGAAGGCCGGTGTGCACTCCCTGATGCAGTCGTGCGCGATCGCGCTCGGACCGTACGGCATCCGCTGCAATTCCGTCATGCCCGGGACCATCGCCACGGACATCAACAAGGAGGATCTGGCCGTACCGGCCAAGCGTGCCGATATGGAAAAGCGCATCCCGCTCGGGCGCCTGGGAGAGGCGCGGGATGTGGCCGGCTGCGTGGTGTTTCTGGCCTCCGATCTGGCCCGCTACGTGACAGGCGCGTCCCTGCTGGTCGACGGGGGGCTGTTCGTCAACCTGCAGTAGCGGAACGCTCCGCGACGATGCGAGGCGCCGGCCATCGCGGCAGGACGCCTCGCGGGAAACCGCTAGCGGGCGAGACGGCCCTCCTGGGCGGCAGACCATCCGGCCCTGCCTGTCCCGGCCGGCGCTGCGCCGCCGCGCGGCTCACCACGGCCGAGAGCGAGCCACGGAGATGGCACGGTCGTCGTGCGGCCATTTTCCGCTCACGCAGCAATAGAACTGATACAGCGTGTCATCCGCGTAGATGATCGACGGCTTGTGCGCGAAGTCGTCGTCGATCGATCCCGGCGGTCCCACGTTGAGCATGATCTGCGGCACCTTGGTCAGGTGATAGGGGCTGGTTCCGAGGGCCAACAGGTCGCGCGCGTGGCCGTCGTCGGCGAAACCGTAGTAATACACGCCCCACCAGGGCCCCCAGCGCAGCACGCACGGATCGCTGGCGAAGCGCGCATCCCACGCCGAGGGGCCGCCGTGGCGCAGGATCGGATTGCCGGGATAGCGCGTCCAGGTCTTCAGGTCCGGCGAAGTGGCGATGCCGATCTGCTCATGCCAGTCGGTGGCGTGGTTGGTCTTGGCGTTGTAGAAAATATAATAAAGACCGCCGTTTTCGATCAGATACGCCTTGTAGAGGCCGCCGGCCTCCCAGGGCAGATGCGGATCGGGCCTGAGGATCGGCTCGGTGATCTCCCAGTGATACAGGTCAGGGCTGAACGCGAGTCCGATCACGCCCGGTCCCTGCTCGTACCCCGGGTGCGGGCAGGCGAACCAGGTGGCGACGTAGCGGCCGTCGACCTTGACGAGAGAGCCCTTGGAGTGCAACCCGTCCTCGCGCAGGATCGACATCAGCGCGATGTTGTAGCGGATCACGGGATTGTTCGCATCGCGCCGGAGAATCAGGCCGGCGCGCCGCCAGTGCTCGAGATCGTCGGATTCGGCGAGTCCGGTCTGGTAGCCGATGCCGTCGAATCCGACGTAGGTCATGTAGTAACGGCCGTCGTTCTCGAACACGAACGGGCAGTCCACCTTGAGCCGGTCGAAGCTGCCCGGCACGCCGGAGCGGCTGAGGATCCGGCGCCCGAGTTTGTACGGTGTGCGAAACGGCGCGATGTCCGGCAAGGACGGCGGCCGATCGCGGCGCGCGGGCGGCCCGGACATCCCGTCCGGGCCGGCGACCCTGGCGCCTGCAACGGCCGAGGGCGGAACGGCACGCGACTCGGCCATCCATCCGGCGCCGGCGGCTGCCAACAGTCCCGTGAGCAATGTCCGTCGGTGCTGGTCGACCATGGCTTCCTTACCCAAACATCAGAACTTGACGTTCACGCCGGCCATGACCTGCCGGTCGTCGATCATGACGCCCTGCGGCAGCGTCGGAACGCCGTAGTAGGACACCAGCCTGGTACGCAGCAGGTTCGAGCCGTCGACGTACACCTGGATATGGTGAGTGACGTCGTATTCCAACGAGGCATCCAGCCAGCCGTAGCTCGCGGTGTAGATCGGGTTGGCCGCCAGCTGCGCGTTCGCACCATTGTATATGGAGCTGTAGAAGGCGCTTCGCCAGTTGTACGCGACGCGGAACGACACGGGCCCCTTCTCGTAGATGCCGATCAGGTTGTAGCTGTTCTGGGACAGGCCCGGCAAGGTCGTCGTCTGCCCAACCACCGCCGTCGGCGCCGCCGCCTTGATGTAGGTGTAGTTGGCGGCCACGCCCAGGCCGTTCAGCCAGCCGGGCAGGCTGCGAAAGAACTGCTGGTAGCCGAATTCCGCACCCTTGATGGTGGCGCTACCGCCATCGACCGCGCCGGTGAGGTTGTAGTGGATTCCGTCGATGGTAAAGGCATCCTGCTGCGTTTCCGAGAGCCAGAAGTTCTGCAGCCGCTTGTAGAAAACATCGGCCGTGACAGCCGAGCCGCGCGCGAAGTAATACTCGAGCGAGGTATCGAACTGCGTGGCTGTGGTGGGCTTCAGGTTGGGGTTGCCGCCGCTCGCCGCACCCTGCGCAGGAAGCAGGCTGATCGACGGCCGAATCTGGTTGAAATCCGGGTACGCGATCACCTTGGAGGCCGCGAAGCGCCACTGCAGGTCGTGTGTCAGCTTGAACAGCAGGTTGAGGCTCGGCAACGGATCGGTCTCGCCGTGCGAGAAGCTCGCCGGCGTGTAGACACCGCCGGTTCCGAGCATGCCGTTCATGAAGTCCTCGTGGCGCACGATACGCACGCCGACGTTGCCGGACATCGGGATGCCGATGTTGGCGGCAAAGTTCAATTGCACGAAGCCGGCGTAGGTACGTTCGTCTATGTTGTAGTCGGCCGAACCGTTGTCGCTCGGCGGCGGCGCACCGAAGGCCTGGTAGACCGTATTCGGGCTGTAATGCAGCAGGTTCGGATTGAACACGATGTACGGCGGATCCACCGCCGTCGGCGAGACGGCCGAGAAAAACGGACTCAGCGGCACATGATTGAACCACTGAGCGTTCGCCTGGACCTGACTGGTGACGATATTCGCGAACGTTGACGATTGGTTGAAGGCGTCCTTGCGGTCTGCCCAACGGATGCCGCCTTCGACCGAGCTGAGCAATCCGCGGGCCAGGGCGTAGCTCACATTGAGGGTACCCGCCGTTTCGCTGCCGCGGAAATGCTGCTCGGTGTCGTAGATGTAGCTTTGGTAATTCGCGTACGGAGTGGCCGGGCCGCCGTAATAGCCGAGGTCCAGGGGATTGATGCCCGTGACCGTCGAGATGGTGGCGCCGGAGATCGAGTTTGTCTGGGTCAGCGTGGGCGCCGCCGGCGCCTGCGGCCCGAAGGCGCCTATGTCGACCGCCGGGTTGTTCAGCCGCTCGGTGGCTTTCGCGTAGCTGATGTCTCCCGTCACCGTCCACGGAACGGGAGTCCACTTGGCGTGCAGATTGAACTGGCGGTTGACGTCTTCCACGGTACGCCACGCACCCACGCTGCTGTCCAGTGCATTCTGGAAGGTGATCGACTGGGCATCGCTGGACCCGGGGAACAGCCTCACCGAGCCGGGGACGATCTGGTTCACGAGCGCCGTGCCGTTCGGCCCGCCGTCGCTGGCCTGGAAGGGAACGAGGCCCTGGGTATAGAACGAGTATTGATTCTGCGCCCAGGTGAAGTCTTCACTCGTCGCTTCGGCGTACGTCTGCAAGTCCTCGGCCGGCTGCCACTGCAGAACGGCATCGACCCCGATGCGGTGCCGCTTGCCGACGAACATCGTGTTGTAGACACCGTTGGTAAAATAGATCGTCTTGCCCGGCACCGCTGTGCTGCTGCTGGCGATCGCGCTGTTGGTGATCTGATCTTCGCGGTACGCCCGGTCGTGGTAGGAGAAATCGAGCAGCGCCCCCACCTTGCCGATGGCGGTGTGCCAGATGTCGCTGCCCAGCGCGTTGAAGTTCGGCTTGGCCGTGCCGACCATGTCGCCGTAGGTTTCCCCGGCGCTCAGGTCGAGTTCCCGTCCGACGAAATCGAAGGGCTTGTGTGTGCGCAGATTGACGGTGCCGGCGAGGCCGCCGGCGATCAGGCTGGCGGTCGGGTCTTTGTAGACTTCGATGCTCGCGAGCAGTGACGATGGGATGTCCTCGAGGTTCAGGACGCGGTCGCCCTGGGCGCTGAACACTTCGCGACCGTTGAGGGTGGTCTCGGCGTAGGGCAGGCCGCGGATTTCATAGCCGCTGTTGATGTTGGAGCCGCCGATGTTGATGGTACCGCCGCCTTCGCCGAGCTGGCGGCTGATCTGGATGCCCGGGATGCGCTGCAGGGCGTCGATGGCGGTGACGTCCGGGAGCTTCCCGATGTCCGAGGCGACGATGGCGTCTTCGATGGTGTTGGAGAAGCGCTGGATGTTGAGCGCGCTCTCCATGCTGGCGCGGATGCCGGTCACCACGATCTCCTGCAGCACCGCGGGTGTGTGCGCCTTGGCGGAGCGCCGGTGAGCCCCTGTGGCCGGGCTGGCGGACGATGCGGCCTGAGGTCCGGGTCCGGGTCCGGGAGTTTTGGCCCAGGCGGGTACGACGCCGGCCATTGCCAGAGCGACGGCTCCGGACACGAGCCTTGACGAGAGCTTCATGGTCTATTCCCCCTCGATTCGTTGGTGCAAAGGTGTTGCGAAAACTCTGAAGGCACCGCGGTCCGCGATGTCTCGGCCGCATTATCGTTTACAGGCGGACGAGAGCTTTGTATATAAATACCATTGCCGGCCGGCTCGATGCAAGGGGAATCTCATAATATGAGATCGGCGCTCATATCTTTGCACACCGTGATCCGTGGGAATTGCGCCACATGAGCGCTCGGGGCGAGCGGCTGCGCCTGCTGGCGCTCGGCTGCCCGCTCGCCGCCGCGGGGGCGTGGCGCTGCCATGCCGGCACCGGCCGGCCTCTGCGACCTCGCTCCCCCGGGTAGTCGAGGGCGTGCGCAGCGCATCGGTCCGCTACCGGACGGTGCAAGGCGAGGTCGCGTGCGCCTGGCAAAAGAGTGCGGATGGAGCGTGTCTGCGGCGATGCGTCGACGTGCCGGCGGGCGCGAAGGCCACGATCATCATTCCCGCCCGCAGTGCCGCGGACGCTCGGGAAGGGGCGCTGCCGCTCACTTGCGGGTACGGCCTCCTCCCTGTGCGCACGGCGGTGGGCAAAACGCTGCGCGCGGTCGCCTGCGGCCGCTGTGAATTCGACGCGCCGCTGAGCGAGCCCTCAGCGCCGGCCCCGGGCGTCGTGCCCGCACCCGGCACGGCGGCCGGCTGGGATGGCGGGCTCACTTGCCGATGCAGAAGCTGCCGAAAATCCGCCCGAGCAGATCTTCGCTGGTGAACTCGCCGGTGATCTCGCTCAAGGCCTGCTGAGCGCCGCGCAGCTCCTCGGCCACGAGCTCACCGGCCCGGGTATCGTGCAGCCTCTGCTCGGCATCCTCGACCTGGCGGCGCGCCCTCGCCAGGGCCTCCAGGTGTCGCTGCCGCGCCGAGACGGTCTCGCCCTCCAGCGTCTTGAATCCCACGCAATCCTTCAGGTGGCCACGCAATAGCTCCATCCCGGCTCCGGTCAGGGCGGAAATGGCCACGCGAGGCGGCCCGGAAAGGGTGTCGGCCAGAGGTATCCCGGCGGCCAGATCGCACTTGTTGAGCACGAGAGTCACCGGCACGTGCGCGGGTAGCCTGGCACGCTCCTGCGAGTAGGCCCGTGCCTCGGGGTCTTCGACGAGGTCTACGACGAACAGGACGCGATCGGCGTGGCGCATCTGCTCCTGCGCGCGTCGAATGCCCTCCGCTTCCACGGCATCCGCGCCATCGCGCAAACCTGCCGTGTCGAGCACGTGCAACGGCATGCCGTCGATATGGATGCGCTCCCGCACTATGTCGCGCGTGGTGCCCGGGACGGGCGTCACGATGGCCGCGTCGTAGCCGGTCAAGCGATTGAGCAGGCTCGACTTGCCGGCGTTCGGACGGCCTGCGATCACGATCGTCATGCCTTCGCGCAGGAGTCTGCCCTGGCGTGCGCTCTGCTCGATGGCATCGAAGTGTTGGCGCACCGCCTGGAAGCGCTCGCTCAGCTGGCGGTCGGCCAGGAAATCGATCTCTTCCTCGGGGAAGTCGATTGCCGCCTCGACATGGCTGCGCAGATCGATCACCGCGTCTGTGAGCCCGCGCACCATGGCTGAGAATTCCCCCTGCAGAGAGCGCATGGCGGCGCGTGCGGCCTCGCGGGAGCCGGCGTCGATCAGATCGGCGATGGCTTCGGCCTGGGCGAGGTCGAGCTTGTTGTTGAGAAAGGCGCGCAGGGTGAACTCGCCCGGCTGCGCCCGACGCGCGCCGAGCTCGATGACCCGGGCCACCAGGGCCTCGAGGACCGCCTGCCCGCCGTGGCCCTGCAGCTCGAGCACGTGCTCGCCGGTGTAGGACCGGGGTGAGGGGAAAAACAGCGCGAGGCCGGCATCGAGCGGCTGCTGGCGGGCGTCGAGGAAGCGGGCAAAGCGGGCCGTGCGCGCCGCGGGCAGCTCTCCGAGCAGCACGGCGGCGATCTCGGGCACCTTGGGTCCTGAGACGCGCACGATCCCGATGCCGCCGCGTCCCGGCGGAGTGGCCGGCGCCACGATGGTATCCACGCGCGTCATGTCCGCGGCATTATCTCATCAATTTGGACGGCGCATGCCGGCGCCGAGCCCGGCCGGCGCACGCTCGGCGTCCGTGCCTCGCCGAGTCGCCCCTTCGGGGCCGCGGAGTGCGCCAAGCGGCCGGCATCGCGGCCGTTCCTCTGATACCACCCGCGGCAGCGGGCAGGCGCCCGTGCCTGCGCTTCATGCTGCGCGCTCGCCTGTGGGCGACCGGCGGCTATTTACGATTCGTCGCGGTCGCGATGCGCCGGTTGATGTTCCATTGCTGGGCAATCGACAACAAGCTATTCACCACGTAGTAGAGCACCAGGCCGGAAGGGAAGAACGCGAACAGCGCCGCCATGGCGACGGGCATCACCATCATGACCTTCGCCTGGATCGGATCGGGGGGAGCGGGATTGAGCTTGAACTGCAGAAACCCGGTCACGGCCATGATGGCGGGCAGAATGAAATACGGGTCGCGCGCCGAGAGATCCTTGATCCAGAAGATGAAGGGCGCCTGGCGCAGCTCCACGCTGTAGAGCAGCACCCAGTAGAAGGCGATGAACACGGGCAGCTGCAGAATCATGGGCAGGCAGCCCGACACCGGGTTGACCTTCTCACGCTTGTAGATGTCGATCATCGCCCGGCTGAGCTTCTCCTTGTCGTCCTTGTACATCTCCTGGATGCTCTTGATGCGCGGACCCAGTGCCTTCATCTTGGCCATGGAGCGGCCGCTGGCTTCCGACAATGGGTAGAACACCAGCTTCAGGAGGAAGGTCACCACGATAATGGCGACGCCCCAGTTACCGGTCACCCTGTGCACCTGGCTCAGCACCCAGAACAGAGGCCTGGCAAGAATGGCGAACCACCCGGAAAGCGCGAGATAGGTCAGTGTGGGATCAGTCTTCTCCAGCTGGGAGTGCAACGTCGGGCCAACGAACAGGCTCTGACCCAGGGTGAGCGTCGCTCCGGGCGCAACCGTATGCGTTGGACCGACGGCCGAGAGGGCATATTGGCTGCCCGAGGCCTGCGAGGTGAATCGGTACGGGCTGTCCTTGCGCGGCACCACGGCGCTGACGAAGTCGAGCTGCGGCACGGCGATCCAGCCGCCGGTCACATCCCGCTGGTAATGTTGGTATTCGGAGCTCGTCGGATCGAGCTGGACGTATTCCTTGCCGTTCCAGATCGCCGGCCCATGGTAGGCCCTGCTGCTGGGGTTAAAGTAGCTGACCTTGGTGCGCGGATCGTTGCGGAACAGCTGTGCGTACTGCGAGACCCGCCAGGGCGAAGCGCTGTGGTTTTCGATGGCGTACTGAAGACCGATGCGATAGGACCCTCGCTGGAAGATGAATGTCTTGGTGACGGTGATGCCGTCGTTGCTCCACGTGAGCGGCACCCGCAGCTCTTTTGCATCACCCAGACGGTAGGTCAGGTGCGCTGCGCGGTAGAGCGCTCCCTGATTCGGGTACGCCCGGCCGTCCGGGCCGGTGAGCCCCGTCTGCAACAGATACTCGGTCGCGGGATTGGTGTTCTCGAGTTGCAGCCGTGCGGGCTTGCCTGTGACCCTGGTGTACTTGAGCAGGTCGGCCTTCACCAGCGTACCGCCCTGGGTGCTGATCTCGAGGTCATAGACGTCGGTGCGGACGTGGATCAGCGGCGCCTTGGCGCTCGGTGCGCGGGTTGCCGGCGGCGTCGCAGGGAGTCGTGCCGGCGCGCTTTGCGCCGCCGGCGCCTGACTCTGGGGAATGCGATTCGCCAGGCTCGATGGCTTTGCGAGCGCGCTCGAGGCGGCAGCCGGGCCGGTTGGCTGGGTGAATTCGGCGGTCCAGGTCGTGTAATTGATCCACAGGAGCGCCGCCAGCGCGATCCAGAGGTACAGGCGGAAGTTGTTACTCATGTCGATGATGGGGACAGGTCAGAGCGTGGGCGGGCGGCACCGGGTCGTATCCTCCGGGATGCCAGGGATGGCAGCGGCCGATACGTTTTACGGCCAGCCACGCGCCCCGCAGTACGCCGAAGCGGCCGATCGCTTCCGCGGCATACTGGGAGCAGGAAGGATGAAACCGGCAATTCGGGCCGAGCAGGGGGCTGATCGTCCACTGATAAACGCGGATCAGGAAGACGACGAGAGTGCGCATCGCTTGCTCACCTGTGCCCACAGAGCCGCCAAGCTCTCGCGCAGTTGCCCGCTCGGGGCATCGTGAGCCCTGGGCCTGGCGCTCACGACGATGTCGACCGCCGGAAGAGTATGCTGATGCAGGCGGAAGGATTCACGGATGATCCGGCGGAGGCGATTGCGCTCGACGGAAGTGCGCGCGATGCGCAGTCCGACGGCAAGACCCAGACGGGGAGCGGACTTGTCGTTGCTGATCACTGTCACCGCGAAAAATCCGTTGCCAAAGCGCCGGCCGCGCTCGTACGCGGCGACGAACTCCGGTTTATGTCGCAGGCGCCTCGGCGCCGGGAAGGTCAGCCGCTCTCGGGAGGCGCGGGGCATGCTGGCCATCGTCGATCGGCTGCGGGCGAGCGGGCCGGCTCCCGCACGAGGGCGCCAATCCGGGTCATCCCACGGACCGGAACTGCACCCCGTTCTGCTACGGGATCAGCTTCCTGCGGCCCTTGGCACGGCGGCGGGCCAGCACCTTGCGGCCGTTTTTGGTCGCCATGCGTGCCCGAAAACCGTGCGTGCGCTTGCGGCGCAGCTTGCTCGGTTGATAGGTACGCTTCATGCCAGGCTCCAGGGGTTCGGTTCCGGAAAAAGGGCGGCAAGGCTAAGCCGTTGAGCGCCAAGGTGTCAATATTTTTATCGGTGGAAAATCTTCAGCGCGGCCAGCGATGGGTATAGACTGCGCAGCCCTTTCCATTTGATCATCCGAGGCGGTCGCGGAGGCACGCGTGGAAGCGTCGCTGTGGGCTCGATGCATGTGCGCCTTGGAGGCCGAGCTCCCGGAGCAGCAATTCAATACGTGGGTGCGGCCGTTGCAGGCGATGGAAGGCGCCGGGGCGCTCAAGCTCCTTGCGCCCAATCGTTTCGTGGTCGAATGGATCAACGAAAAGCTCCTGCCGCGGATCGGCGAGCTGTTGCGGGACAAGAGCACCGGCGATGTGCCGATCGTGACGGTGGAAGTCGGCTCGCGGAGCGAGCCGGTTGCGGTTCAGGCGGCGGCTGCGCCGCCGAGCGAGGGCCGGCGTGTCCGCCGCGGTGAAGGGCTGGTCGTCGGCGCCCGGCTGAATGCCGATTTCAGCTTCGCCACCTTTGTCGAGGGCAAGAGCAATCAGATGGCGAAGGCGGCGGCCCGGCAGGTCGCCGAAAACCCGGGGAAGGCATACAACCCGCTGTTCCTCTATGGGGGCGTGGGCCTCGGCAAGACGCACCTGATGCATGCCATCGCCCACTTCATTCGCGAGCACAGCGAGGAGGCGAGGGTCGCCTATGTGCACTCGGAGCGCTTTGTCAGCGACATGGTGCGGGCGCTGCAGCACAATTCCATGAACGAGTTCAAGACGGCCTACCGCTCGCTCGATGCGCTGCTGATCGACGACATCCAGTTCTTTGCCGGCAAGGAGCGCTCGCAGGAGGAATTCTTCCATACCTTCAATGCTCTGCTCGAGGGCCAGCACCAGGTCATCCTGAGCTGCGACCGGTATCCGAAGGAGGTCGATGGCCTGGAGGAGCGGCTGAAATCGCGCTTCGGCTGGGGGCTTACGGTGGCCATCGAGCCGCCCGAGCTGGAGACGTGCGTGGCGATCCTGATGACTAAATCGCGTCACTTCGGCATGCTGGTGCCCGAGGAGGTCGCTTTCTTCATCGCCAAGCGGATCCGCTCGAATGTGCGTGAGCTCGAAGGCGCGCTGCGCCGGGTGATCGCCAACGCGCGCTTCACGGGGCAGCCCATCACCCTGGAGTTCACCAAGGAGGCATTGAAGGATCTGCTGTCCCTGCAGGCGAAGCTGGTGACCATCGAGAACATCCAGAAGACCGTCGCGGACTACTACAAGGTCCGTGTAGCGGAGCTGCTGTCCAAGCGCCGCAGCCGCTCGGTCGCCCGGCCGCGGCAAGTGGCCATGGCGCTCGCCAAGGAGCTCACCAGCCACAGCCTGCCGGAGATCGGGGACGCATTCGGCGGGCGCGACCACACCACGGTGCTGCACGCCTGCAAGCGGATCAGGGAGCTGCGCGACACCGATGTGCGCATGAGCGAGGACTTCTCGAACCTGTTGAGAACCCTGACGGCATGATGGGGATGACCTTGTGGATTTCCGGTGGATGAGGATGGGGATAAAGTTACGCACAGGCTGCCCACAATTGCCGCGCAGGTGTTCCCGGGGAAAGCCCCGGGGCGAGGAGCGAGCAAGTCCTTGATCGAATGGTGCGAGACGGTTCGCTACCGTAATTCACAGGGCTAAAAGCTACTACAATCTGAATTCTTAACTATCCAAGAACAGATAGAGACTTTATGAAGCTGACGGCCAAGCGCGAGGATCTTCTCGCCCCCCTGCAAAGCGTGATCGGTGTGGTCGAGCGACGCCAGACCATGCCGGTGCTGGCGAACGTGCTGTTGTCGGCGCGCGATAGGCATCTCGGCGTGACGGGAACCGATCTGGAGGTGGAGCTGGTCGCGGCGACCCAGGTGCAGGTGGATTTGCCGGGCGACGTGACGGTGCCGGGCCGCAAGCTCCTGGATATCCTGCGCGCACTGCCGGCCGGCGTCGATGTCACGCTGGCGACGGAGGGTGAGCGAATCATGGTGCGCGCGGGCCGCAGCCGCTTCACCCTCTCGACGTTGCCGGCGGCCGAATTTCCGGTGCTGGAGGAAATTCACGCGCAGCAAACACTGACCCTGCCGCAGGGAGAGTTCCGGCACCTGATTGACAAGACGCACTTTTCGATGGCACAGCAGGACGTGCGCTACTACCTCAACGGGTTGTTGCTCGAGACCGAGGAAAGTACGCTTCGAGCGGTGGCGACGGACGGGCATCGGCTGGCGTTGTGCGAGGTGTCGCTGGCATCGCCGGCGCGGGGGTCTCAGGTGATCGTGCCACGCAAGGCCGTACTGGAGCTGCAGAGAATCCTCGGGGCGGAAGGGACGATCGAGCTGGCGGTCGGTACAAATCACGTTCGAGCCCAGATCGGCGACATTCGCTTTACTTCGAAGCTGATCGATGGTCGTTTTCCGGAATATGGGCGAGTGATCCCGGACAATCCCCCCAAGATCGCGCAAGCGGATCGAGAGCTGCTGCGGCAGGCATTGCAACGCACGGCTATTCTGGCGAACGAGAAATATCGGGGAATTCGGGTGGCGGTGAAGCCGGATCTGCTGACGCTCCAGGCGCACAATCCCGAGCACGAAGAGGCGGAAGATCAGGTTGAGGTCAGATATGCCGGCGAAGAGGTAGAGATCGGTTTCAACGTGACGTACCTGCTCGACGCGCTGGGTGCTATCGAGACGGATCAGGTGGAGCTGGGTTTTACGGATGCCAATAGCAGCTGTGTGATCCGGGCACCTGGGTTGGCGCAGACCCGATACGTGGTCATGCCCATGCGGTTGTAAGCGAGTCCAGGCGGTGGCTCCATGGTCGGGTTGATTGCGTCACGTTCGCAACGCGCGTTTGAGCGGATACGGCAGTTCCGTCCTGTATAACCCCTCTTCACCGGAACTGAACGAGCCTTGGACGGATTCTGTGTCTGCACTGTGCGGCACGGCCACCCTGCAGGCGATCATCGCAACCGGTCGTCTAGATAGCCTCTGATGGGCTTTGCGGAGCTGCGCGTTCAGAACATCCGCTGTATCGAGTCGGCGGAGCTGTGCTTGCATTCCGGGTGTACTCTGATTTGGGGGGGAAATGGCGCGGGGAAGACGTCACTCTTGGAAGCCCTCTATCTGCTGGGACGCGGCCGGTCCTTTCGGACCCGGCGTTCCGAGCATCTGATTCGACGGGGCGCAGAACGGCTGACGATATTCGGACGTTCCGAGACGGGCTTGGAGTATGCCGGGCTGGAATTCGACCGTCTCCGAGGCTCTCACGCGAAGGTGAATGGCACGACCCTCGGGTCACTTGCCGAGCTCACGCTCACCTTTCCAGTGCAAGTGATCGACCCGGACATCCACAAACTCGTTGAAGAGAGTGGCCGGCGACGCCGCAGATGGCTTGATTGGGTCGTGTTCCACGTGGAACCTCGATTCGGCGAATGGTGGGTGCGCTATGGACGGGCATTGAGCCAGCGGAATGCCGCGTTGAGAGTCCGGGCCGATGCTCGACCGTGGGAAGTCGAGCTCGTGGACCTTGGCGAGCGCATCTCCGAGGCGCGCCGTGCCACCGTTGCTGCCCTGCAGCCTCACTGGCGACAGGTGATCGCTGCCGTCGGCTGTCCCGAGGGAGATCTGCAGTACGCGAGAGGCTGGTCGAGCCAATTATCGCTCCAGGAAGCCTTGGAGGGGTCCCGCAAGCGTGACGAGGTACGTCAAGCCACTCAAGCAGGCCCTCATCGCGCAGATGTGCTCATTCACGTCGCGGGGAGGCCGGCCCGAGAGGTGCTCTCCCGCGGACAGCAGAAGCTGATGGCCGCAGCGCTCACGTTGGCTCAGTTGCAGCTGTTGCGAGATACCTCGGGTGTCCTTCCGGCGCTGCTTCTCGACGATCCCGCGGCTGAGCTGGACGCCGAGCATCTGGCGACCTTCGTTCAGCAAATTTCCCGGCTGGGCTGTCAGCTCGTCGTCACGTCGCTGCAGCCTGAAATCCCCGGTTTCCGGAGGCCCGATCGGGTGTTTCACGTGGAACAAGGCAGGGTCTCGCCCGTATAATGTCCCATCCTAAAATGGACTCCTTCATGGCAGCCGAAGACGTCTACGATTCCAGTAAAATCAAGGTCTTGAAAGGCCTCGACGCGGTACGCAAGCGTCCGGGGATGTACATCGGTGATACCGACGATGGCACCGGTCTGCATCACATGGTTTTCGAGGTCGTCGATAATTCCATCGATGAGGCGCTCGCCGGATATTGCGACCGAATCGCCGTCACCATCCACGCCGACGAGTCCGTGACGGTTTCGGACAATGGTCGCGGCATCCCCGTGGACATGCACCCGGAAGAGGGGCGCTCGGCGGCAGAGGTCATCATGACCGTCCTGCACGCCGGGGGGAAATTCGACGCCAGCTCGTACAAGGTGTCTGGCGGTCTTCACGGCGTCGGCGTCTCGGTGGTGAACGCCTTGTCGGACTATCTGCTGCTCACCATCCACCGGGAGGGGAAAGTTCACCGGCAGGAGTACCATCTGGGCGATCCGGTGGCTGCGCTCGCCGTCATGGGGGAATCCTCCCAGCGCGGCACCACCATTCGATTCAAGCCGAGCGCTCTGATCTTCACCCACATCCAGTTCAGCTACGAGATTCTCGCTAAGCGCCTGCGTGAGCTGTCCTTCCTGAACTCAGGGGTGCGAATCGAGCTGATCGACGAACGGGAGAACCGCTCGGACGTCTTCCAGCACGAGGGCGGCCTGAAGGCCTTCGTGTCTTATCTGAACCGCGCGCGTACCCCCATCCATGAGTCCGTCCTGTGGTTCAAGGCACAGGAAGGACCGGTGACCGTCGAGGTCGCCATGCAGTGGAACGATTCCTACCAGGAGAGCATGTTCTGCTACACCAATAACATTCCTCAGAAAGACGGCGGAACACACCTCGCGGGCTTTCGCAGCGCCCTCACCCGCATGCTGAATGACTACATCGAGAAGGAAATGTCCGGCAAGAAGGACAAAGTGCCTACCACCGGCGACGATGCGCGTGAGGGATTGACGGCCATCCTGTCCGTGAAGCTTCCGGATCCGAAGTTCTCCTCTCAGACCAAGGACAAATTGGTCTCCTCCGAGGTCAAGGGCATCGTGGAGGCCGCGGTGGCCCCGAAACTGCAGGATTTCCTGCTGGAGCATCCTCAGGAAGCCAAGTCCATCGTGGCCAAGATCATCGAAGCGGCGCACGCGCGCGAGGCGGCGCGCAAGGCACGCGAGATGACTCGCCGCAAAGGGGCGCTGGACGTTGCCGGCCTTCCCGGCAAGCTCGCCGATTGCCAGGAAAAGGATCCCGCGCTGTCCGAAATCTTCATCGTCGAAGGCGATTCGGCCGGCGGCTCGGCCAAGCAGGGCCGGGACCGCCGCACCCAGGCCATCCTGCCCCTCAAGGGCAAGATACTGAACGTAGAGAAGGCCCGCTTCGACAAGATGCTCTCGTCGGCCGAAGTCGGGACGTTGATCACCGCGCTCGGCTGTGGCGTCGGCAAAGATGACTTCGACCTCGCGAAACTACGCTATCACCGGATCATTCTGCTTGCCGACGCGGACGTTGACGGCAGTCATATCCGGACGCTGCTGCTGACATTCTTTTACCGGCAGATGCCCTTATTGATCGAGCACGGCCACATTTACATTGGCCAACCGCCCTTGTTCAAAGTGAAGCGAGGCAAGCAGGAGCTGTACGTCAAGGATGAAGCGGAGCTCGACGCCGTGCTGCTCAACAGCGCCTTGGAAGACGCCTCGCTCCACGTCAACTCGTCCGCTCCGCCGCTGCAGGGACCGGGCCTGGAGGCGCTGGCGCGCCAGTACACCGAAGTGCAATCCATCATCAAACGCTGGTCGCGTCGCTATGACGACCGGCTGCTCGAACAGCTCATCTACCTGCCGCAAGTGCGCACGCAGGACTTCGATCGACCCGACTGGCTGCGCGGCTGGGCCGCCGAGCTCGGACAACGGCTCAATGCGCTGGATGACGCCACGCGCAGCTACGATGTGGACGTGCGCGAAGCTGCCGAGCACGGCACACGCGTCAGGGTCCGCAAGACCGAGCACGGCACCCCGAGCACCAAGTACCTGCCACGCGAGTTCTTCGAGTCCGCCGAGTACCAGCGCATCGCAGAGCTGGCACGGACGCTGGCCGGACTGATCGGCGAGGGCGCCTCCGTTGCCCGTGGTGAGGCGAGTCAGGAGATCGGCTCATTCAAGGAAGCCATGAAATGGCTGTTCGAGCAGGCGCGCAAAGGTCAGACCATCCAGCGCTACAAGGGCTTGGGCGAGATGAACCCGGAGCAGCTCTGGGACACCACCATCAATCCCCAGACCCGCCGCCTGATGCAGGTGAAGATCGAGGATGTGGTCGCCGCCGACGATATCTTCACCACGCTGATGGGTGACCAGGTCGAGCCGCGCAGGGAATTCATCGAGAAGAACGCGCTGTCGGTGACCAACCTGGATATTTAGCCAGTCCCATTTCCGGGCCAACCGGCCGGAACGCTCGCGCGGGCGTGCACGCTCTTCCCTGCGGGAGCTGCGCTCGCCGCGGCCGGCCGCCGGGCTCGGGTGGGCATCCCACCTGCCCCCAGCGCTCCGCCTCCCCGGGCGCGACCTCGCTGCAGCGGGCGCAGTGCCAAGGCCAACCGCAAAGGCCCGACGCGCATGGCGTTCAGCCATCGGCCCAGCTGCTCGAACGCCGGCGGCGGGAGTGTCCGCGCCGCGGCGGAAACGCACGAAGCCCGTCCGTCTCGAAGCACCCGAAAAAGGTGGCAGAATTGACGCCCATTTTTCCCCGCACCGAAACGGAGAGCGGCGGCCATGTCCCAGCAGAATCTGTTCTCGAGCGCGGTGCAACTCAGCCCCCGCCGGCATTCCACCACGGCCCGCACCCTGGACGAGCTGGTGCGCGAGCAGCTCGAGCACTTCGGTATCGCGCCCGAGTCCCCTCACGGCCTGGCGCTCGCGCGCCTGTCGCGAGCGCTGTTCGAAGCCAACGGCGCCGCCCAGGACACCTGGCGCCTCACCAGCGAGACCCTGTCCAGGCTCGATCGCCGCAACCGCATCGCCTGGTTCAATGCCAAACGCTTCGCCTGCTTCCAGCTCGCCAAGGTGCTCGACACCCTGCAGAATCCGCTTCGCGCGACCTACCAGTCGATCATGGACGACGACGCTACGGCCATGGCCAAGGGACCGTACCCTCTGTTCGACAACGTCACGGCGCTCTTCAGCGCCACTCCGGTCATCACGCGCACCGCGACCTATGTATACGCCTGCACGGAATGGGTGGAGGACGCCTTCCAGGGCAAGGAGCTGCTGCACGAGATCTACTCGCGTCTGCTGAATCCCACCTCGATCTGCCTGGCCAACCACATCGTCGACCTGGAGGCCGGTCCGGAGGCGCGCGATTATTTCGCGTGGAACTTCAATTCCGGCATGGCGGCGATCGATGCCACCCTCGCCAACCTGGTCGGCTACGAGGATCTCGTCCTCGCCAGCCGCAATGTGTACGGCGGCACCTATCAGCTGCTGCAGGACTGGTACGGCAAGCGCAGCAACCTCGATGTCGCCGTGGAATGGTTCGACGGCGAGAACACTCCCGCATTCAGCGCGCGCCTCGCCGAGATCGAGCGGCATTACGCCGATCGCCTGAGCCGCGGCCGGCAGATCTATGTCTACCTGGAGTCCCCGTGCAACCCGCACGGGAACGTGCTCGACGTGCCGGGCATCTGCCGGGCGGCGCATGCCAAGGGCCTGACCGTCATCTGTGACGCCACCGTGGGCACACCGGTCCTGCAGCACCTGCTGCAGCGCGCGGACCGCCTCGAGCGTCCGGACTTCCTCATCCATTCCTACACCAAAGACCTCTGCGGCTCGGGCAACACCACCGCCGGCGTGGTCATCGGCCGCAACGAGCGGATGTTCCTGCCCAAGGGCCACACCGTGCGCGCCACCGGCCACGACGGCCGCGAGAGGCAATACGCCTGGGACGAGACGATATTCTGGAATGTGTACTACGTGAAGGGCGCATTCCTCGACTCCGACAAGGCATTCGAGGTGCTGAGCGGCATGCGCACCCTGGAGCTGCGGGTCCTGCAGAAGTGTATCAACACCATCGTGCTGGCGCGCAGCCTCGCCTTGCACCCCATGATCAATGTGCACTGCTCGGCCGTGCAAGGCCACCCGAACGGCGCGCTGCGCGAAAAGCTGATGACGCTTGGACTGCCGGCACCGCTGTTCACGGTCGACTTCGAGGGCACGCCCCGCAACCCGCAGCGGCTGGAACGACACTGCCTGCAGCGCTTGCTCGACAGCCTGGAGCCGGCCTTCGGCCTGCAGGTGACTCTCGGCCAGACCAACACCGTGGTGCTCTGTCCGGCGCTCACCAGCCACTCGGAGATGTCGGAGGAGGCGCTCGCCAAAGCGGCCATCACGCCGACCACCCTGCGCATCTCCGTGGGCGACGAGGATCCGCGCTATCTACTCGAGCACCTGCGCCGCGCGGCACAGCTCGCCGCGCGCGAGGCGGTCCCGGCGCTCATCGAAGGCTTCCCGCCTCGCGAGCAGATCAGCGCCATCTACCAGGAGGTATACACCGACGTGCACCGCCGATGGATCGCTGCGCGCTGCGGGAGCTGATGCCGCCGCTTGCGCGTACAGGGGCGAACAAACACCGGCCGCACCGCGTCGGCAACGGACGACAGCGAAAGCGGCGGCCGCCCGCGCAACTGTCGCCGATCGCCGCCACGATTGCCAACTCTCTGGAACCGGCTAAGGTAGCAGTGCGCCTGGAATCGACCGCGCCGAAGGAGGCCGCATGAGCCGATATCCCCTCGAGGGCAGTGAGCGAAATATTCCGCCGGGTGTGCGCGTGCTGGGCCAGGCGGATCCCGACGAACGACTGGAAGTCTCCCTCATCCTGCGCACAACCGACCGGCGGTCCCTCGAGGAGAGGGTGGCCAGACTCGCCAAAGGGGAGCGTCTCGCACCCCTGTCGCGGGACGAATTCGCGCACTTGCATGGTGCCGGCGAGCCCGATCTCAGTGCCGTCAGGGAGTTCGCCCGCTCGCAAGGCCTGGCGGTGGTGCAAGAGAGCGCCGCGCGCCGCACGGTCGTGGTGGCCGGCACCGTGGCGCAAATGACTGCCGCGTTCGGGATCCAGCTGCTGCGCTGCGAGCATGCCATGGGAACCTACCGCGGCCAGCGCGGCACGATTCAGCTCCCGCTGCAATTGCACGGCGTCATCGTGGCCGTGCTGGGCCTGGACAACCGCCCGCAGGCGCGGCCGCATTTTCGGATCCAGTCCGGGCGCAGAAAGCGAAAGTCCCGCGCCGCCAACCCGCCTGCGGCGTCCTTCACGCCCGTGCAGCTGGCCTCGCTGTACGATTTTCCCGCCGGCGACGGCGAGGGACAATGCGTCGGCATCATCGAGCTCGGCGGCGGTTATCGCCCGCAGGACCTGCAGACCTACTTCGCGAGCCTCAGCCTGCCTACGCCCGATGTGACCGCGGTTTCGGTCGATCACGCCGCCAATCAGCCCACCGGCGACCCAAGCGGTCCCGACGGCGAGGTCGTGCTGGACATCGAGGTCTCCGGCGCCATCGCGCCCGCCGCCGCGATTGCCGTTTATTTCTCACCCAACACCGATGCCGGCTTTCTCGACGCGGTTACGACAGCCGTGCACGACAACGTCAACAAGCCTTCGGCCATTTCGATCAGCTGGGGCGCCGCGGAGGCGCAGTGGACTGCACAGGCGATGACGGCCATGGACGAGGCCTTCCAGGCCGCGATCGCCATGGGTATCACGGTGTGCGTCGCGGCCGGCGACAATGGCTCGACCGACGGCGTCGCCGATGGCGCCAATCACGTGGACTTTCCGGCATCGAGCCCCCACGCCCTGGGGTGCGGCGGCACCACCCTCAAGGCCACCCCGACCGCCATCTCGAGCGAGGTCGTCTGGAATGACGGAACGCCCGCCGCCGGTGCCACCGGCGGCGGCGTCAGCACCTTCTTCACGCTGCCACCGTGGCAGCAGGGGCTGGATGTCACCGACCGGCAGGGTAAGCGCAGCCCACTGACCCATCGGGGAGTGCCCGATGTCGCCGCGGACGCCGACCCCGACACCGGCTATCAGGTGTGGGTGGACGGAATCAGCGCGGTGTTCGGCGGAACGAGCGCCGTCGCGCCTCTGTGGGCCGGGCTCCTCGTCCGCATCAATGCCCTGAGCGCACGCAGGGCCGGGTATGTCCAGCCGCTGCTGTATCCCCAGGAGCGCGCGTTTCGCGACATCACCAAGGGCAACAACGGCGGATACCGGGCATCGGCGGGCTGGGACGCGTGCACGGGGCTCGGCAGTCCCGAGGGCCGGAAAATCGCGGCGGTCCAGGGACTCTGAGCGTCTCGTGCCGAGCTGCGCCGAGGATTCCCAGCACCCTCAGGGCCTCGCGACGGAGCGCGACCACCGCGGGCTGGGGCGAAAGAGTCGCTGCACGCAGTGCCGCTTCGGCCCTGCTCGCGCAATCAAACTCCGACACTCCCGGTGCAGCCTGCGCTTGGCGCGCCAGTCTGACCGATGACAACGGGAACTGTCGCGGGCCGTTATAGGTCAATGCAATCCCACCCTCGATGTGCACGAGGGAGGACACGAGATGAACAAGTTTGTCTGGCTGCTGGCCATCGTGGGCGCGCTTGCCCTCGCCAGGCCCTCGCTGGCGCAACAAGGCGGCGAGCGCTACGTCACGCATACCTACCGCTCCTCTTTCAGGGGCTTCCGGTACCGGCCGCTCAGTTTTCAGATCGAGGGCGGGCCCACCTTCAGCGAGGGAGCGACGGCGAAGCAGGATCTCGCCGGCGGCTACAACCTCGGTCTTGGACTCACCTGGCGACCGACCTCACACCTGCCCTTGGCGTTGCGCGTCGACGGCATGTACGAGCATTTCGACGACGGGCAGGCGGTGTTGGCCCAGGCCGGCTCGACCTTCGGCGCCATCGGGTGGGGTCGCACCGAGATGTGGGGCGGTGATGTCGACCTGGAGCTCGACACCCTTCTCAGTCCGCGGGTGCGCCTTTACTTCCTCGCCGGCGGCGGGTACTACGACCGCCGCGACAGCTTCTACCGGGCGGGCCTGGTCAACGGCATTTTCTGCGGATGGTACTTCTGCTTCGAAGGACCGGTGCAGGTGGGCTTGCGGGTGGGCGATCAGACGACCGGAATGCGGTTCGAGAAGAACGCCGGCGTGGGCCTCGAATTCGCTCTGAGCCGCACCACCTCGTTCTTCGTCGACGCTCGCTACATGCGCTTCACCCATGGCGGGCAGAACCTCGATTTCATCCCCCTCAGATTCGGGCTCAGGTTCTAGTCCGGATCCGCCCGCTTGAGGCCGGTCCGGCGCCGGTGGACCGATCCCGTCCATCGCGAGTCCGACGCGCTCGCGCCGCACGGAGCCGTTGCGGGGGAACGCGGGCCGCCGCCGTGCTGACTTTCCCGGCCGAGCCCGCGCCGGGAGCGCCGGGGGCGATCGCGGACGATACCCGCGCAACGGCTCACGCCTGCTGCGAGCCGGCCGAGCGGCGAGCACGCCCTGCGCTGCGGCCTCACGCGCCAACATTGCCGCGAGCGCGCCCGAGTTTGGACAAGCCGGACCGTATCCCGTATGCTGAAAAGGGGGCCGGACCGGTCCAAACGACGGGCGCGAGGCAAAGAAATGGCAGGTCCAGCCAAACTCAGGCGCGATGCGGGCATCATCGGCATTCTGTACGCCAGCCTCGGCAGCATCATCGGCTCCGGCTGGCTGTTCGGCGCCCTGAATGCGGCCGTCCAGGCCGGGCCCCGCAGCGTCTTCTCGTGGATCATCGGCGCGGTCGCCATTCTGTTCCTCGCGTTCGTGTTCGCCGAGCTCGCGACGATGTTCCCGAACTCCGGCGCCCTGGTGCACATGACTCACGTGAGCCACGGCGACCTGGCCGGCAAGATCTGGAGCTGGATTCTGTTCCTCGCGTTCGTCTCCGTGCCGCCCGTGGAGGTCAGCGCGGTTCTCACGTATGCCAACAACTATCTGCCCGGGCTCATCCACCCCCACACCGGCCTGATGACCGGTACGGGAACAGCGGTGGCGGCGCTGTTGCTCGCCGCGGTCGTCGGCTTGAATTTCCTTGCGATCCGCTGGGTCATGGTGATCAACAGCGCCGCGACCTGGTGGAAGCTCATCATCCCGATCGCGACCATCTGCGTGCTGATGGCCTATTCATTCCATCCGCACAACATGGTCGCTCACGTCCACAGCACACCGGTGAGCGGCGTGTTCACCGCGGTGGCCACCGCCGGCATCATATTCAGCTTTTTCGGCTTCCAGCAGGCCATCGCGCTGGCCGGGGAGACACGCAATCCGAACCGCTACGTGCCGATCGCTCTCATCAGCTCCGTGCTGATCGGTATGCTGATTTACGTCGGCCTGCAGATCTCCTTCATCACGGCGCTGAGCCCCGCGGACGTGCGCGACGGGTGGGCGCACCTGCATTTCACCGGCATGTTCGGACCGTTGGCGGCCATTGCCGTGGCGGTCGGGGCGTTCTGGTGGGCAGTGCTTCTTTACGTCGATGCCCTGATCTCGCCGCTCGGCACGGCCTTCATCTACATCACGGCGAGCCCGCGCATCATCATGGCCGCCGGCGAGATGGGCAACGCGCCGAAGCACGTCATCAAGCTGAGCCGCCAGGGCGTGCCCTGGGTCGGGCTCGTTGTCACCTATCTCGTCGGCGTGCTGTTCTTCTTTCCCTTCCCTTCGTGGCAGAAGCTGGTGTCGGCGGTTTCGCTGATCACCGTCCTCTCATACAGCATCGGGCCGGTGATCCTGCTGACCCTGCGGGCCTCGCTGCCGCAGGCGGTGCGGCCGTTCCGGCTGCGGGCGGCGCGACTCCTGTCGACGATCGCGTTCATTTTGTCCAACTGGATCATCTACTGGACCGGATACTCCGTGGGCAAGTGGATGTTCGGCGCGGTGTTCATCTATATCGTGGCGTACCTGTCGTGGTACTTGGCGGTACGCCGCAGGCCGCTCGCGCAGCTGGGATGGCGACAGGCATGGTGGATTCCGCCGTATCTGGCCGGCATGTGGCTGGTCAGTTACCTCGGTCCCACGGGCGTCATGGGGGGCACGGGTGCACTCGGGTTCTTCACCGGCATGTGGATCATCGCCGGCTTCAGTCTGCTGGTGCTGTGGGCCGCGCTGCGGGCGGGGCAAAGCGCCGAAGCCGCCCGAGGCTGCGCCGACTTCGTGAGGACTCTGGGCTCGAGCGGGGTGGAAACCCCCAGGCGCCCGCAAGAGCTGGAGGCGCCCTGAGGAGGGTCCCGCCTCGAGCCCCCCCCGCTCAGCGTGGGGGCGCGTCTTGCGGCCACTGCGGCAGGCCGTCCTCGATCTGGTAGTAATCGCCTTTGTCGGCCGCGAAGAGATGGGTCGACGCCTCGAGGCCCGTGGGAGTATCGAGCGTGCCGGCCCAGATGCTGATGTGACGTCCGTGTGCCGGCTCCCAGAACAGCGGCGAGCCGCAGGTGCCGCAGAATCCCCGGCGCGCGATCCCCGAGGAGCGGTACCAGCGCAGGCTTTCGGCCGAAATCAGCCGCAGATGCTCCGGGGCGCACGCGGTGGCCGCGGCGAAATGCCCGCTTGCCCGGCGGCACATGGCGCAATGGCAATAGATGACGGGGCGAAGGGGGCCGCGGACCTCGAAGCGCACCGCCGCGCACAGGCACTGGCCGCGCGCGCGGGCCTCTTGGGATCGCTCGGCACACTGGGCGTCGGACATAGGCAGGCCCCTTCGAATTGGGACGGTTGAGCGGCTGCGTCCATGCGTCGCGCCGATTCTCTCAGCCTGTGCCCGACTTCGTCTGACTGGAAACGACTTCCCTGCCTTCCATTTGCGCCACGGTGTCTTCGATCCAGGATTGTATCTCCTGGTTGAGCTCGCGCGGATCACGGCCCGCGGCGGCCACCGGTTTGCCGATCACCACCCGGATCGTGCCCGGCTTCTTGATCAGTCCCCGCCGCGGCCAAAAACTGCCGGCATTGTGGGCCACCGGTACCAGGCATTTTCCCGCCTCGGCCGCGAGCAGCGCGCCGCTCACCCCGTAGCGCCGGGTCTGGCCCGCAGGCATGCGTGTGCCCTCGGGGAACATCATGATCCAGTAGCCCTCGGCCAGCCGCTGCCTGCCCTGGGCGACGACCTGGCTGACGGCGGAATGGCCGGACTTGCGGTCGATGGCGATCGCGCGCATCTGCCGGATGCCCCAGCCGACCACCGGGATCCAGGTGAGCTCGCGCTTCAGCACCCACACCTGGCGGGGAAACACCAGCGACATCGCGATGGTCTCCCACGAAGAGGAATGTTTCCACAGCGCGATGTGATTGTCCCCGGGGAGGTTCTCGAGGCCCTCGATCCGATAGTCCAGGCGGCAGGTCCACTTGAGCGCCGTGAGCAGTACCCGCGCCCACACCCGGGCCAGCGCGAAGCGGCGCCGGGCCGGCAGCATCGAGCAGGCGATCACCAGAAAGATCGCGTAAAAGAACGTCCACAGGAACAGGAAGGCGGTAAAGACGAGAGAGGCGATGAGCTGCATGGCTGGCAATTACGAGGGACGGCGACCGCAGAGCGTGTCTTGAAGGGCGCTGAAAAACCGGATTTGCCTGCAGGGCAAATCCCGGGGCTTTGCGCGCCAATCAGGGCGCGACGCCTGCCTTGCGCGCAGCGGGCAGCAAAGCCACGCCCCGCCGCCGCGGGCGCAGTGCAGGACACTTCTGCGCGCACCGAGAGCGCTTCCGCGGGCGCTGGTGATCGGGACGACGGAGTTCAGCGTGTTCCTCGCACCATGGAGAGCCCCGCGCAAGGGTTCACGGCGTCCCGGGAAAGCGCGCTCAACGGAGCGCCCCGGCAGCCGAGCTTCAGGCCGTTCAGACATCATTCGGCCTACCCCGGCAGCCGCGACAGGTCCGCCACGCCCGTGAACAGCTCGCGCATGCGCGCCAGCAGCGCCAGTCGGTTGCCCCGCAGCCGCAGGTCCTCGTCCATGACCATCACGGCATCGAAAAACGCGTCCACCGCGGGCCGCAGGCTCGCCAGCTCAGTGAGCGCACCGGCATAATCGCGCCGCGCCGTGGCTGCCGACACGCTGCCGCGCAGCGCAGCGATGCACTCAAAAAGGCGCCGCTCGGCCGGCTCCTCGAACAAAGCCGGATCGACTGCCGAGCCGGTGCCGCCGGCGGCGCGCTCGCCGCTTCGCGGCGCGGCCGCCCCGTGCGCGGACTGCTCCGCCGACTTCCGCAGAATGTTGGCCACACGTTTGTTGGCCGCCGTGAGACTCGACGCCTCCGGCAGCGTCAGAAAAGCGCTGAGCGCCTTCAGCCGCTCATCGAAATCCACGGGCGAGGCAGGCCGTGTCGCGAGCACCGCATCGAACATCTCCGTGGTGAACGGCCCCTTGACCGCCTCGTTCTCCAGGTAGTAGGCGCGCAAGCGCTCCATCACGTAATCGTATAGCTCGTCGGCCACCGCATCGATCGACACGGCCGGCGCGGCCTTGCCCGCCGGCAACGCGATGCGCTCGATGTCCGCCTGCGCGAGGCCGACCGCATGCCGCAGCAGTCCCGCCAGGTCGAGAGCGACACGCCTCTCGAGCAGGATGCGCGTGAGACCTATGGCCGCACGGCGCAGTCCGAACGGATCCTTCGTGCCGCTCGGCTTGCCGCCGATCGCGAATATTCCCGCCAGGGTATCCAGCTTGTCGGCGATGGCGAGTACAGTGCCGGTGCCCGTAACCGGCAGCGCGTCGCCGGCGCCGCGCGGCAGGTAGTGCTCGCGGAGGGCGGCGGCCACCTGCGGATCCTCCCCGTCGGCGAGCGCGTAGTGGGCGCCCATGATGCCTTGCAGCTCGGGAAATTCCCCGACCATGGCCGTCAGCAGGTCGCACTTGCACAGGCTCGCCGCGCGCTCGGCCTGCGCCACGGACTGTCCGCTCGCCCCGGCGATGTCGATCGCCAGGGCGCGGATGCGCCGGCTGCGGTCACCCAGCGAGCCGAGCCTCGCCTGGAACGTGACCGCATCCAGGCCCTCGATGCGCGCCGCGAGCGCAGTCTTGCGATCCTGGTCCCAGAAAAACGCCGCATCGGCGAGGCGCGGGCGCACCACGCGCTCGTTGCCTTCGATCACTCTGGCGGGCTCGCGGCTCTCGAGGTTGGCCACCGCGACGAAACAAGGCAGCAGCGCGCCGTCGGCGCTCTGCACGGGGAAATATCTCTGGTGATCCTCCAGGGTGGAAATCAACACCTCGCGCGGCAGCGCGAGGAAGCGAGGCTCGAAACGGCCGGCGAGCGGCACGGGCCACTCGACCAGCGCGGTGACCTCGTCGAGCAGCGCCTCGCTGATCAGCGCCTGGCCGCCGAGTCCGGCGGCCACGGCCCTCACCCGCTCGCGCACCAGCGTGCGGCGGGTCTGGAAGTCCGCGATCACATGGCCGCGCCCGCCGAGCGAGCGCTCGTAGGCACCGGGACTCGGGATCGTCAGCGGCTTTGGCGCGTGAAAGCGATGGCCGCGCGTCAGGTTTCCCGCCGGGATGTCGAACAGCCTCGCCGGCACGACCTCCTTGCCATACAACATGACGATCCAGTGCACGGGCCGCACGAATTCCGCCGCGCCCGCGCCCCACCGCATCCGCCGCGGGATGGGCAGCGCATCGAGCGCATCCTGCACCAGCGCCGGCAGCAGCTGCACGGCCGCAGCGCCCGGCTTGACCCCGGTGTAATGGAGGAATGAGACCTTGCCCTGTTCGCGGCGCTCGAGCGCGTCCCAGGCCACGCCGCAGCCGGCAGCGAAGGCCTGCGCGGCCCGGGTCGGCTGGCCGGCCGCATCGAAGGCCACGTTGAGCGGCGGGCCGCGCCGCTCGATCCTCTGGTCCGGCTGGCGCACCGCCACTCGCCTGACGCGCACCGCCAGCCGCCGCGGCGAGGCGAACGATCTGACTTCCCCGTGCGCCAGAGCGGCCTTCGCCAGGCCGTTCAGCAGGCCGGCCGCAAATGCCCGCTCCAGCGCGCCCAATGCCTTGGGCGGGAGCTCTTCCGTTCCGATCTCCACCAGGAAATCGTGCTTTTCGACGGTCATGCGTCGACCCTCACGGGGGCAGCGCCGGAGCCGTCCGCGGAGGGAGTCCCGAGGCCACCGTCCTCGGTGGCTCGCCGGCTCTGAAGCATCGGAAAGCCCAATGCCTGCCGGCTGTCGTAATAGGCGCGCGCCACGCCACTCGCCAGCGCGCGCATGCGCAGGATGTAGCGCTGGCGCTCGGTCACGGAGATCGCCCGCCGAGCATCGAGCAGGTTGAACGTGTGCGAGGCCTTGAGCACCTGCTCGTAGGCAGGCAGCGGCAATCCTTGCTCGAGCAGCGCCCGGCAGGCGTGCTCATGGTCCTCGAAATGGCGGAGCAGTGCCGGAACGTCGGCCCGCTCGAAGTTGTACTTGGATTGCTCCACTTCGTTCTGGTGAAACACGTCCCCATAGGTCACTCTGCCGAGCGGACCATCGGTCCACACGATGTCGTACAGGCTCTCGACCCCCTGCAGGTACATGGCCAGCCGCTCCAGGCCATAGGTGATCTCGCCGGTGACCGGCCGGCAGTCGAGGCCGCCAACCTGTTGGAAGTAGGTGAACTGGGTGACTTCCATCCCGTTGAGCCACACTTCCCAGCCGAGCCCCCAGGCCCCGAGCGTCGGCGACTCCCAGTTGTCCTCGACGAAGCGCACATCGTGCACCAGCGGGTCGAGGCCGAGGGCGCACAGGCTGCCGAGATACTGCTCGAGAATGTCCGCCGGGGAAGGCTTGATGACGACCTGGAACTGGTAGTAGTGCTGCAGGCGGAAAGGATTCTCGCCGTAGCGGCCGTCGGCCGGCCGCCGGGACGGCTGGGCGTAGGCGGCGCTCCAGGGCTCGGGCCCGACCGAGCGCAGAAACGTGGCCGTGTGGAAAGTGCCGGCGCCCACTTCCATGTCGTAGGGCTGCAGTATGATGCAGCCCCGGCCGGACCAATACTGCTGAAGGGCGAAGATCAGCTCCTGGAAGGTGCGGGGCACGGTCGGGGTCTTCATCACCTGGCCAAACGAGCAAAACGGCCCGCGAGTATAGCGAAGGCCTGCCGTTCTCGGGCGGTGCCGCCGCCCTCCCGGCACGGCAGCCTCAGTTTGCATCATTGTGGTGCTGCGGTTTTGCCAGATGCACTGTTATGGTGCGTTGGCGTGCTGTGCTTCCCGTAACAGATTGATTTAAAAGCATCTATCGCGTGGCACGGGACGTGCACTATCATGGTGCCCCGCCATCCAAGCGTTTGCCTGGATTTTCACGAAGGCGTGCACTGCGGCAGACGAATGCGACCGCAGAGCGGATTTTCCCCGGGCGCGCAAGACAGGGAGGTGCTTGCGCGAGCCCGCCGGTTTCCGAGTGCCGCAACCGCAAAGCCGGAAGTGGCGCCGGGGAACGTGCCCTGCCGTCAAGGGCGAGTCGCGAATGCGACGAGCGCGCGGACAGCAGTGCGCACCGTGCTTGCGCGGCGCAATGGCCGGTGCGAGGCGCTGGGCGGCGCCCGGGGAAAATCCGCTCAAGGGCGCGCTCCGATTGCGATCCCGCGGCGCGGCTCGTGAATGATGCGGGGGCACCACCCCATTTTTCCGGAGGCGATATGACACCGACCGATGTAATCAAGCTGATCAAGGAAAAAGACGTCAAGTTCGCGGATCTTCGATTCACCGACAGCCGCGGCAAGGAGCAGCACGTGACCATTCCGGCACGTCTGGTCGACGAGGATCTGTTCCGCGACGGCAAGATGTTCGACGGCTCGTCCATCGCCGGCTGGAAGGGCATCAATGAGTCGGACATGATCCTCATGCCCGAGGCGGAAACGGCGGTGCTCGATCCGTTCTTCGACGAGACCACGGTCAACCTCCGTTGCGATGTCATCGAGCCGGCCACCATGCAGGGCTACGAGCGCGATCCGCGCTCGCTCGCCAAGCGTGCCGAGGCGTACCTGAAAGCCACCGGCATCGCCGACGGCGCCATGTTCGGTCCCGAGAATGAATTCTTCATTTTCGACAGCGTGCGCTTCGGCAACGAAATGCGCGGCAGCTTCTACGCCATCGACTCCGTGCAGGGCGCGTGGAGCTCCGGATCGGAATACGCCGAGGGCAACATGGGGCATCGTCCGGGCATCAAGGGCGGGTATTTCCCGGTGCCGCCGGTCGATGCCTACCAGGACATCCGCTCGGCGATGTGTCTGGCGTGCGAGGAGCTGGGCTTGAAAGTCGAGGTGCACCACCACGAGGTCGCCACCGGCGGCCAGGCCGAGATCGGCGTCGGCGCCGGCACGCTGGTGAAGAAGGCGGACCAGGTGCAGATCCTGAAATACGCGGTGCTCAACGTCGCGCAGCGCTACGGGAAGACCGCCACCTTCATGCCCAAGCCCCTGGTCGGTGACAACGGCAGCGGCATGCACGTGCACCAGTCGCTGCAGAAGGAAGGCAAGGCGCTGTTCGCCGGCGACAAGTACGGCGGGCTCTCGGAGCTCGCGCTGTACTACATCGGCGGCATCATCAAGCACGCCAAGGCCCTGAACGCCTTCACCAACGCCGGCACCAACAGCTACAAGCGCCTGGTGCCCGGCTTCGAGGCGCCCGTCATGCTCGCCTACTCTGCGCGCAACCGCTCCGCTTCCATCCGCATCCCGTGGGTGTCGAATCCGAAGGCGCGCCGCATCGAGGTGCGGTTCCCCGACTCGAGCGCGAACCCCTATTTTGCCTTCGCCGCCATGATGCTGGCGGGCCTCGACGGCATCCAGAACAAAATCCACCCCGGCGAGCCCGCCGACAAGGATCTCTATGACCTGGAGCCCGAAGAGGCCAGGCACATCCCCACCGTGTGCCACTCCCTGGACATGGCGCTCGAGCACCTCGACAAAGACCGTGAGTTCCTGACCCGCGGCGGGGTATTCACCGATGACGTGATCGACGCCTACATCGGCTTGAAGATCCAGGAAGTCACGAGGTTCCGGATGGCAACGCACCCGGTCGAGCTGGAGATGTACTACAGCTGCTGATCGGATAGTGAACGAGACGCGCTCTTTCCCGGCCGGAGCCTCATCCCCCAAGGCAGGCTCCGGGGCGGGCGCGGCGCCTGCCTCGAGGACACAGGATGTGTCCTCGAGCCGCGCGCCCACCGAGGCGGGATGGCGGGCATCCGGCCACGGGCCACGGGTGGAGGTTGGGCCGCACGGACCGCCGGGGGCGGTTGTTTGTCATATTCCGCCGCCTTTGTGCCCGATCGCAAATCCGTCTATGCTGCTCACCCATGCGCGCCACACGATTGACCCTGTCACGGCCGCTCGCCCTCGCCGCCCTCGCCTGTCTGGGCTCCACGGCGCTGGCGGGCAACGGCAGCCCGGTCACCGTGTACAAGTGGGTCGATGCCCACGGCGTCGTGCACTACAGCGACCAGCCGCGTCCGGGCGCGCAGAAGCTGCGGATTGCCGGCGCCCAGACCTTCTCCGCGCCGCCTGTGCCCGTGGTGCCGTCCTCGCCTGCGCCGCAGCAGTCCGCGCCACAGTCTCGGGGCTATCGCAGCTGCACGATCGCGCAGCCCCGCGATCAGCAGATGCTGATGAACGTCTACAGCGCGACCGCGGTCGTGAGTACCGATCCGCCGTTGCGTCCCGGCAACCGGATTCGATTGTTTTACGACGGCCATCAGCTCTCCGGCGGCGGCCCCGCGTTCACGTTTGCGGTGAATCGCGGACAACATACGGTTTCGGCCGTCGTCGTGGACCGCTTCGGCCAGATTCTGTGCGAGACATCCACGGTGACGTTCTACGTGCACCAGCCGTCCATTCTCAACCCGCACAATCCGCTCCTCCATCACCCGCCGCCACGGCGCTGACCGCGCAGCAGGCGCGCACCGAGTCGCCGGGAGGACGCCGTGGCCTTTGAGCACGGCTTGCCGTCCGCTCTGGCGCATTTCGATCCGGCAGGGTTGCTCGACGCCCTGTCGACCGGCGTCGTCGTGCTGGATGCGCAGCTGTGCGCCATCTATGCGAATATGGCCGCCCAGGACGTGCTCGCCTTCAGTCTCAATCAGGCGCGTGGTCGGCCGTTCACCGATTTTCTGCACGATGCCGACGCGCTGAAGGCCAACCTGCGCCGGGCGCTCGACACGGGCGAGGGGCTGACCGACCGGGAGCTGACCGTGCGCCCGGCCTCCATGCCGCGCGAGACCCGCACGCTCGATGTGACCATCACGCCGGTGGACGGCCAGGTCACCGGCACGCATCTGCTCCTCGAGCTGGCCGACGCCACGCAACGCCAGCGCATCAGCCGGGAGAACGATCTGCTGGCGCGCCTCGACGGCAGCCGCCTCATGATCCGCCAGCTGGCGCACGAGATCAAAAACCCGCTCGGCGGCCTGCGCGGTGCGGCGCAGCTGCTCGAGCGCGAGCTGCCCGCTGCGGCGCTGAAGGAGTACACGCAGGTCATCATCGGTGAGGCGGACCGCCTGGCCGCGCTGGTCGATTCCATCGCCGGCCCGGTCAGAGCGCCGCACAGATCGTCCCTGAACGTACACGAGATCTGCGAGCACGTTTATCGGCTGTTGCGAGCCGAGGCGTGCGAGGAGGTCGTCGTCGAGCGCGATTACGATCCGAGCCTGCCGAACGCCTGTTTGGACCGCAATCAGGTCATCCAGGCGCTGCTCAACGTGACGCGCAATGCGCTGCAGGCGCTCGGCCGTCGCGGCCGCATCGTGCTGCGCACGCGCGCGCTGAGTAACGTGAGCATCGGCTCGGCGAGACACCGGTTGGTGGCCAGCGTGCAGGTTGAGGACGATGGCCCAGGGATTCCCGAGGAGCTGCGATCGAGCCTCTTCTATCCCTTGGTGACCGGCCGCCCCGACGGCACGGGCCTGGGGTTGGCGGTCGCCCAGGAGCTCATCTGCCGCAACGGCGGCCTCATCGAATTTGACAGCGAGCCCGGCTGCACCGTGTTCACGCTGCTGTTGCCGTTGGAAGCGCCGCCATGAGCACGGCCGTGCACCCGGCGCTTCGCGTCTGGATCATCGACGACGACACATCCATCCGCTGGGTGCTGGAGCGCGCCTTGCGCAACGGCGGACTGCAACCGCGCGCCTTTGATGCCGCGGAGCCGGCGCTCGATGCGTTGCGGCGTGACGCGCCCGATGTGCTGATGACCGACATCCGCATGCCCGGCCGCTCGGGCCTGGAGCTGCTGAGGAAAATCCGCGAATCGCGCCCGCTGCTGCCTGTCATCGTCATGACTGCCCACTCGGACCTCGGCAGCGCCGTGTCGGCCTATGAGGGTGGCGCCTTCGAGTACCTGCCGAAGCCCTTCGACATCGATCAGGCGGTGGCGCTGGTCCGGCGTGCCGCGAGCGCGCATCCTCGGGTCGGGGCCGACGCGGCCGGTGAGACGCCCATCCCGGAGCTGCTCGGCACCGCGCCGGCCATGCAGCAGGTATTCCGCGGCATCGGCCGGCTGTCACGCTCCAGTGTCACCGTGCTGATCACCGGCGAGTCCGGCACCGGTAAAGAGCTGGTGGCCCGCGCTTTGCACGATCACAGTCCCCGCTCGGGCAAGCCGTTCATTGCGCTCAACACCTCGGCCATTCCCGGTGAGCTGCTCGAATCGGAACTGTTCGGTCACGAGCGAGGCTCGTTCACCGGCGCCGACGCCCAGCGCCGCGGCCGCTTCGAGCAGGCCGACGGGGGCACGCTGTTTCTCGACGAGATCGGCGACATGCCGGCGCAGATGCAGACGCGGCTCCTGCGAGTGCTGGCGGAGGGAGAATTCTATCGCGTGGGCGGCCAGACTCCGATCCGCGTGGACGTGCGCGTGATCGCGGCGACCCACCAGAACCTGCAGGACCGCGTGGCCCGCGGCCTGTTCCGCGAAGATCTCTATCACCGCCTGAACGTCATCCGTCTGGAGCTGCCGCCGCTGCGGGAGCGGGCCGAGGACATTCCCCTGCTGCTGCGCCACTATCTTCGGGTGGCGGCGCGCGACCTGGGAGTGGAGACCAAGGCGCTCGCCCGGGACGCCGAACAGAGGCTGTCGAGCTATCGCTGGCCGGGCAACGTGCGCGAGCTGGTCAACATCTGCCGGCGCCTGTCGGTGCTGGCACCGGGGAGCGAGATCCATGCGGAGGATCTGCCGCCGGAGATCGCGGCGGCGCACGAGCCCGGTCCCGAATCCGACTGGCAGAACGCGCTCAACGCCTGGGCGGACCGACAGGCCCTGAGCGGCCAGGGGACGCTGCTCGAGGAGGCGCTGCCGGCGTTCGAGCGCGTCCTGATCCGCGCGGCGCTCAGGCGCACCCAGGGTCATCGTCAGGAGGCGGCCCGTCTCCTCGGCTGGGGGCGCAACACCCTGACCCGCAAGCTCAAGGAGCTCGATCTCGACTGTCCTGAGGCGAGCAGCGGCCCGCAGCCGCGCCATGCGCCGGGGTCTTGATCAGGCCCGAAGGGTGCCGGTGAGCTCCGTGACGCTGCCCAACCCGTGCTCGCGCAAATAGTCGACGATCCCGGCGTTGATGCGCTTGCAGACCAGCGGGTCGTAGAAAAGCGCGGTTCCTATGCCGATCGCGGCGGCGCCGGCGATGAGGAATTCGATCGCGTCTCCGGCCGTCGTGATGCCGCCCTGGCCGATGATGGGGATACGGTGCTTGCGCGCGACCTCGTACACCTGGTGCACCTTCAGAAGCGCGATCGGCTTGATCGCCGGGCCCGACAGGCCTCCCTGGACGTTGCCGATCACGGGCCGGCGCGTGTGTGCGTCGATGGCCATGCCCATCACCGTATTGATGACCGACAGCGCATCGGTGCCCGCCTCGATGCAGCGGCGGGCGTTCTCGCGGATGTCGGTCTGGTTGGGTGAAAGCTTGGTGATGAGCGGCTTGCCGGTCACCCGGCGGCAGGCTTCGACCACCTGGGCCGACATGTCGGGATAGTTCCCGAAGGCGACGCCGCCCTCCTTGACGTTGGGGCAGGAGATGTTGATCTCGACGGCGTCGATGGGCGACTGGTCGAACAGGCGCGTGACCTCGGCGTATTCCTCCACGGTCGAGCCCGATACGTTGGCGATGAAGCGGGTCTCGCCGAAGTCGAGCTCCGGCAGGATGCGCCGGATGACGTGCTCGGTCCCCGGGTTCTGCAGCCCGATCGCGTTCAGCATGCCCGCGGGCGTCTCGCACACCCGGTGCGGCGGGTTGCCGAGCCGGGGCGCGAGCGTCGTGCCCTTGAGCACCACCGCGCCGGCATCGCGGTTGCAGAAGCCGCGAATGCGGGTGTATTCCTCGCCGAAGCCCACGCAGCCGGAGAGCAGCACGATGGGCGAGGCAAAGTGCAGTCCGCAGAATTTGAGGTTCAGGGAATCCAGCATCGATCCATTATGGTCGATATGGCGACGTTCCAGCGGTCCTCATGGCATCGGCGGCCCGCCGCGGCCCGTGCGGTGGATGTGGATCTGAATCCGCCCCTTCGGGCCGATCAGCCAGGAGGCGAGCCACCCGGCCAGCCAGACGATGAGCGCGGCCTGGAAGGCAGGCCAGAATCCCGCGACATGAAATCCCGGCAGCATCCACGCCACCAGGGCGAGCATGGCTGTGTTGACCACGAGCAGGAACACGCCGAGCGACAGCACGGTGAGCGGCAGCGTCAGCAGGATGACGATCGGACGCACGATGGCGTTGACGATCCCCAGCAGCAGACCGGCCAGAACCAGCGTGCCGGCATCGTTGATGGTGATGCCGGGAACCCACCGTGTGGCGGCCCAGAGCCCGAGCGCGCTGATCAGGGCGCGCAACACGAAAGCGGTCACGATTTCTCCGGGTTTGCGCCCTGCACCAGCGCCTTCAGGCGCATTAGCGCCGCCTGCCAGCCGGTCCTCAGGCGCAGGTACTGCACGTCCCATTCGGGCGAGCCGGGAACACCGGAGCCCAATAACCGTAAGATGGTGCCCGGGTGGGAGGATTCAAGGATGAAATCGTCGACCAGGGCGCTGTCCGCGGCCGGCAGCGAGGCGGACGGCAGGTAAATCAGCCGCAGCCGTCTGCCCGGCTCGAACACGTCGATGCAGGCTTCCAGCTCGGTCACGCGGTCTACGCATGCGCGAAACAGTCCGCCGGCGCGGGCGCTGATGCGGGCATCCGGCGAGCACCACTCGCACAGCCGCGCAGGATCGGTGAGCGCTTTCCAGACCGTCTGCACGTCGGCGCGCAGGTCGAGCCGATGAGCGTAGCCCCGGGACTTTTCCATGGACGCTATTGTGCCATTACCGGGCGCCTGGTTTCGCCTATGCTATGCGTCCCTTCGGGAGGTGCTCATGGCGCTCGTGAATCTGGTCATCGCTCTTGCCCTGATGGAGTTTTTCGCCTTCGGTGCCGCAGTCGGCAGGGCGCGGGGAAAATACAACGTACCGGCCCCTGCGACCACCGGCCACGAGATCTTCGAGCGCTATTTCCGCGTGCAGATGAACACGCTGGAACTGCTGATCATGTTCGTTCCGGCCATCTGGATCTTCGCCCATTACATCAGCCCGGGCATCGCCGCGGCGCTGGGTGCGGTGTTCCTGCTCGGAAGGGTCGTCTACTTCCTTGCCTACGTGAGGGAGCCGAAGTCGCGCGAGGTGGGGTTTGCGCTCTCGGCCGGACCGGTCCTGCTCCTTGTGATCGGGGCGGCCTTCGCAGCGGCGCGCAGCGCGCTGCTTCACCTTTGAAGTCGGCTACTCCGTCTCCGGCTTGATCGGCCGGGTCATCAGTCCGCGCACCGCTTCCCTGGCCGGCACGCCCTCGTAGAGGACCCGGTAGACGCTCTCGCACAGCGGCATCTCCACGCCGGCGCGGGCGGCGACGCCCCGCAGCGCGCGCGCGGCGGGATAGCCCTCCACCACCTGGCCGATCGCTGCCAATGCCTCGGCGGGCGTCTTGCCGCCGGCGAGCGCGAGGCCGAAGCGTCGGTTGCGCGATTGGTCATCGGTGCAGGTGAGCACCAGGTCGCCGAGGCCCGCAAGGCCCATGAACGTCTCGCGCTGCGCCCCGAGAGCCACGCCCAGCCGCATCATTTCCGCCAGTCCCCGGGTGATCAGCGCCACGCGCGCATTGGCGCCCAGCCCCAAGCCGTCGGACAGCCCCGCACCGACCGCCAACACGTTCTTGACCGCGCCGCCGACCTCGACACCGACGATGTCGGTCGAGGTGTAGACGCGGAAGTTCGTCGACGACAGGTCCTGCGCCAGCGCCTTGGCGAAGGCCGCATCCGGGGAGGCAATGACCATCGCGGTGGGCAGGCCCGCACCGACCTCACGCGCAAAGGTGGGTCCGGAGAGGACCGCGACCGCACGCTTCGGCCCAAGGACTTCGCGCGCCACTTGGTGGGGCAGCAGACCTGCCGGCAGCTCGAAGCCCTTGGTGGCCCACGCCAACCGTGTCTCTTCGCCGAGCACCGGTTTGAGCTCGGCGAGCACCGGGCGGAAGGCGTGGCTCGGCACCGCGATCAGCAGATCGCGGGCGCCGCGCAGCGCTCCGCCCAGATCCGGCTCCACGGCCAGCGCATCGGGGAATGCGCCGCAGGGAAGGTAGCGCCCGTTGCGCCGCTCGCGCGCCATGACCGCGAGCCGGCCGCGGTCATGGCCCCAGAGCCGGGTCGGGCGCCCGCTGCGCGCGAACTGCACCGCGAGCGCCGTCCCCCACGAGCCGGCGCCGAGCACGGCGACGGGCGTATCGCTCCCGGCTGCGGCGCTCATGACCCGGGGCTCGTGGGCGGCGCCGCCGCTTCAGTTGGCCTGCGCGGCCGACGGAGTCGGCTGATTTTGATTGGCGGCGTAGAGCGCGTCGAAATTCACCGGCGGCAGCAGCAGCTGTGGGAAGCCGCCCAGGGTGATCAGCTGCGATACTTGCGCGCGCGCATACGGGAACAGCACGCCCGGGCAGATGGCGCCGACCGCGCGCTTGGTGTCCTCCTCGGACAGGTTGCGCAGCACGAACACGCCGGCCTGCTTGACCTCCACCAGAAAGACCGTGGTCTCGCCCTGTTTGGCCGACACGGTCACCGTCAGCACCACCTCCTGCACTTCCGGGGCGAGCGCGGTCACGCCGGTGTGCAGATCGAGGTTGATCTGCGGGTTCCAGTTGCCTTCGCCGCGCGGACCGTTCGGGGCCTCGTAGGAGCAGTCCTTGAGATAGACGTGTTGCAGATGCAGGATCGGCCCGTTGCCATCTTCGGGTGCCGGCACGATGCCGGCGGCTTCATTCGCCATGTGTCAGACTCCGGTTTTCAACAGTTTGTCGAGGCCGCCGCGGGCATCGAGCTCGTAAAGGTCGTCGCATCCGCCGACATGCGTCTCTCCGATGAAGATCTGCGGCACGGTCTGCCGCGAGCTGCGCAGCTGCATCTCGGCGCGCGCCTCCGGGCGGGCATCCACGTCGATCTCCTCGAAGGCGATCCCCTTGCTCGTCAACAGCTGCCGCGCGCGCGCGCAGTAAGGACACCAGCCGGTGGCATACATGAGCACCTTGGGCTCGCTCATGCCTTGTTCCCCTCGCCCTTTTCCACCGGCAGATTCTCGGCCCGCCAGGCCGTGAGCCCGCCGCGCAGAGCGACCGTCTGGGCGAACCCCTGAGCGCGCAGCCGGCGCACCGCGGCACCGGCCAGCGAGCCGCGGTCGCAATATACGATGAGCGGCTTCTGCTTGTGCCTTTTCAGCAGATCCGCGCCCTTGAGGATCTGCTCCCCGTCCATGCGCCGCGCTCCCGAGAGGTGGCCCGCCGCGTACTGCTCCTGCGACCGCAGGTCGATCGCGAGCGCGCCGCGGTTCATCAACTGGATGGCCTCCTGAGGGGAAACGCCAGCGAAACTCTCGCTGCGAGCGCGCAGCTCAAACAGGATCGCGATGACCGCCACCGCCGCGGTCGAGGCGGCCAGCCAGGGGTGGATGTGTATATATTGCGCAAGATGATCCATGAAAGACGTCTAGAAGACCGTACCAGCCGTAAAAAGGTCGCGCATTATAGCGTCCCAATGCAATATGGCAGGGATCATTGGTCGCCGAGACGCCGCTCGGCAGCACGCCGCGCGCCGATCCTCCTCGCCCTGATCACGCTGGCGCTGGGGGGAGGCCCGCCAGCGACGGCCTCGACGCCGCAGGCGAGGGCACAAAGCACCCAGGCACGGCTGCAGGCCGTGCGGGCGCAGATCGAGCGCATCATCGGTCAGGTACGCGCATCGAGAATCGAGCAGAGCCGGCTGACGCTCCGCCTGCGCGCCAGCGAGCAATCTGCCGGAGCGGCGCGCGCCGCGCTTCACACGCTGCGCCAGCGGCTCTCGGCCGACGCGGCCCGCAGGGCGGCGCTGGCGGCCAAGAAGCGTCTGCGGCAGACCGACCTGGAGCGCAGCCGCCATGCGCTCGCCGACGAGCTGCGGGCGGCGTACCTGGTCGGGCGGGAGGGGCCGCTGACGCTGCTCCTCAATCAAGGCGATCCGAGCCGCATGGGCCGGATGTTCGTCTACTACAGCTACTTCAGTCGGACGCGGGCCCGGCAGATCGACGACATCGAGACCGACTTGCGGCGGATCGATCAGCTCGACAGCGCGCTGCAGGCCGAGGACGCGCAGCTCGCCGGCCTCGAGCGCCAGCGGCAGGCACAGCTCGAGCGGCTCAACGAGGCTACCGCGCGCCGCAGGCTGGTGCTGGCCGGCATTGCCGCCAGGACGCGCACACGCACCCGGCGTCTGGTGCAGCTGCGCCGTCAGCAGATGGCCCTGCAGTCCCTGCTCGCGGCGCTGCGCCGGGCCGAGGCGCGCAGCCCCGTGGAGCACGGCCGCTTCGCGGGCCTGCAGGGTCATCTGCCCTGGCCGGTCGCCGGGCAGCTCATTGCACGGTACGGTCAGCTGCGTGCAGGCGGGCTGCGATGGGACGGCGATCTCATCGCGACCCGGCTCGATGCGCCCGTGCATGCGGTGGCCCCGGGCCGGGTGATCTACGCGGACTGGCTGGCAGGCCTGGGGCTGCTGATCATCGTCGATCACGGCAACGGCTACATGAGCCTCTACGGGCACAATGACCACCTTTATGCCCACGTCGGCGAGTGGGTCAGGGCCGGGCAGCTGATCGCCGAGGCGGGCGACACAGGCGGCGCGGCCCGCCCGGAGCTGTACTTCGGCATCCGCAAGGGCACCCGGCCGGTCGACCCGCGGCTGTGGCTCGAGCATCATGCCCGGTAGACTTGTCAGCAGCGCTCGATCCGGGCATCGTGCCCTGCCGGCTTCGCGCCGGGCAAGAGGCGCGACTTGGGCAGGACGCCGTGCGCGACGCCCGTCACCTCAGGCGGCGGGCATGTCCGTATGCCTCTGCCACGCTCCGGCATCGCCTGACGGCTTCGCCAAACTGTCAAGATATTCCTCATGCTCGCCTGGCTCATAGACCTCGTCCTGCACCTCAACCGGCACCTTGCGGTGCTCCTGGGCGAGGCCGGCATCTGGACTTACCCGATCCTGTTCGGCGTCATTTTCGCGCAGACCGGACTGGTGGTGGCGGTGTTTCTGCCGGGGGATTCGCTGCTCTTTGGCGTCGGGGCGCTCGCGGCCGTGGATACGGGCGCCCTGAGCGCTCCTGTTGCCTCGCTCGTGTTGGGATGTGCCGCCGTGCTCGGCTACGCCGTCAGTTACGGCATGGGCCGGCTGATCGGGCCGCCCGCCTTCAGCGGGCGCTACCGGCTGCTCAAAGTCGAGTACCTGCGCCGCACCGAGGCGTTCTTCCTGCGTCACGGCGGCAAGGCGATCACGGTGTCGTGCTTCATCCCCGTCATCCGCACCTGCATGCCGTTCGTGGCGGGCATCGGCCACATGCGCTACGCACGCTTCCAGCTCTACAGCGTCGTCGGCGGTTTCGCCTGGGTGCTGCTGCTCATCTGGGGCGGATTTTTCTTCGGCAACGTGCCGCTGGTGAGGCACAATTTCGGCGTCGTCACGCTCATCATCATCGTCGTGTCGCTGCTACCGGTGGCGATGCCCTTCCTCAAGCGGCGGGCGCCCGCGGCCCCGTAGATCCCTGCAATCCTGCATCGCCGCGGCCGGATCCCGCCGCTTCGAGAGCGGCGCCGATGAGCTGTTTCGGCTGATTCAACCGGCGTGAGCGGATGAAACGACCCCTCATCAAGCTCAAGCGCACCAACGCGCAGCGCAAGCGCGACGCGCTGATCGCGGCCGCAGTGGCGCCGAGCCGTTTCGGCAAGCGCATGCCGGCACAGCCCCACCGCGATCGCAAGCACGAGGCCGCGCGTGGTGAGCGCAAGCACAAGAAAGGCTGGGAATCGGAATAGCCGCCGCCGGCCGGTTAATGCAGCCGCTCGCGCAGCCGCTCGAGGAGCGAGCCCGAGCGCATGCGCCGCAGCGTCGCGGCCCAGCGGTCCTCCACGCGCAGCTTCCTCTGCATGTCCTTCTCCTCCTGCCGCATCAGCTCGAGCACCCGCGTGTCCTCGTCCGCCTCGAGCCAATAGCCATGCTGATTCTCGCAGAACTCCATCTGCAGGTCGTAGAACCGGTACTGGAAGCGACTCAGGGTAGCCGCGCACTGCGGACATTTGAGGGTCGACGGCATCGAGCTGGGAACGAGCGTGCCCTTGGCGTGCTCGCCGAAGTCGAAGGCCTCGTCCTCGAGCTCTTCGAACTCCTTGCACTCGAACCACATTCCCCGGCAGGACGGGCAGCCCTGCACGGTGATTTTGTGCCGGGCCTCGGAAACGAGGTCCGTGTTACATTTGGGACATTTCACGTCTTGCTCCGAGCGAAATGGGCCGCGTGATGCGCCATGCTCGACTGCGCGTCCGTCGATGTCAAGGCGTGCGTCCCCGTGGCTCCGGACCCGACTTGCGGCCCCGTGCGGCCGGGAGCGGGCGAGGGGTGTCGCGTACGCGCACGAGGGAGCATCGAAGGAAAGCCGCGCGGACCGTGAGGTCCTCATACCGGGCTATCCGTCCGTCGTCGCTGATCCGCGACCTGGATCGCGGCGCTGCCGCTGCGGCCATTTCACCGGCGCCGGGACCTTGCCGAGCTCGCACGCGGAGCATGCTCGAGCTCGAGCCTGCACAGGTTTCGAGGCGAAGTCCGGCGCGCGCGCGACTCGAGCGCAAAGCCGCTCGCATTGCGCGTGCGCAACGCCGTGCGGAAAATAGCCGCCGCCGGCGGCACGGCGCGCTCGCCTTTGACCACTCCTTACCAGGCCGAGACCCAACCATGCTTGATACGAAATGGCTTGATTCATATCGGGACCTGCTCACTCACGCCGGCATCATCGCCGTGGTTGCAGCCTTGCTGGTCGTGTTGATCCGGCCCGTCTGGCTGCGACTCATCCATCGATCGACCGAGCGCGCCGCGCCCCTTCGCGAGGCGATTTACCGCTCGGCGCATTCGCCTGTGCTTGCCTTGATCATGCTCTGCGCCGCTTATCTGATCGGCAGGCTGATCGATGCCCAGCTCCACGCCGGCATGCTCTCGCAAGTCCTGGATCGGTCGTTGCGCGTCGGATTTCTCCTGGTGCTCGCCTGGGCGGGCTGGAACCTGATCGAAATCTATCCGCTCATCCGCCATCCGCACGGTCATGATCGCAATCCGATGGTTTACGATCTGGCCGGCAAGGTCGCACGCCTGGGCCTGGTGGCGATCGTCGGGTTGATGGTTCTGCGCACGCTGCATTTCCCGATCGACAGTCTGCTCACCCTCGGCGGCGTCGCGGGCATCGCGATCGGCTTCGCCGCTCAGGGCCTGGTGTCCAACCTGTTCGGGGCGGTGGTCATTTACCTGAATCAGCCCTTCAAGATCGGCGAATGGATCGTGCTGCCCTCGATGAACATTTCAGGCACGGTGGAGCACATCGGCTGGTGGTCTACGAGGCTGCGAGGATTTGACACGTACCCGTATTACGTTCCGAATCATGTATTCAACACCAGCGTGGTCGAGACGCCTCCCCGAATGCACGCCAGGCGCATCGAGCAGACGTTGCCGGTCCGCTATTCGGACGTGGAGCGACTGCCCGCGATCCTGGCGGAGCTGCGCGCCTACATCAACAATCATTCCAGGATCGATCATACCCAGAGCCAGATGGTGTATTTCACCAACTACGGCACCCATTCCCTCGACATCCTGATCTACTGCTTTGCCGCAACGGTTCAATGGGCCGAGTCGCTCGCCATACAGGAGGATGTTCTGCTCAACGCCTCGCGCATCATCACACGACACGGCGGCCAGCTGGCATTGCCCGTCACCCGCGTGCAGATGCAAATGACCCAGCCCGAAGAGGGCACGGACGAGCGGAGGGTCGCGACGCAGGCCTGAGCTTGGAGCGGCGGCGCACGCCCGCGCTCCAGTGCCCTGCGCCTGCGCTCGCCGCGCTCGTCTGGCGGCGGCAAATCGGTTTCACCGCGGGTAATATTCGTCCCCCATGAGCTCCCAGCCGCTCGCAGGCCGCACCGTCGCCGTTCCCGAGGCCCGGGAGATCGAAGTGTTCGCCGGGCTGCTGCAGCGGCGCGGGGCGCGCGTCATCCGCTGCCCCATGGTCGCGATTCACGATGCGCCCGATCCGGCAGCGGTGCTGGACTGGAGCCGGCGGCTCGCCGCGGGCCGCTTCGATGACCTGATCCTGCTCACGGGCGAGGGGCTGCGTCGCATCCTTTCCTGCATGAGGCGGCACGAGCCGGCACTGTGCCCGGGTTTTCTCGAGGCGCTCTCCCGGCTCCGCAAGATCACTCGCGGGCCGAAACCCGCCAGGGTATTGCGGGAGCTGGGAATGACGTCGGACATCGCGGCGGAGCGGGCAACCACCGACGGCGTCATCGCGACGCTGCGTCCGCACGATCTGCGCGGCCGTCGCGTCGGCGTACAGCTCTATGGCACCGAGCCCAATCGTCCACTGGTGGACTTCCTGGAAAGCGCCGGCGCGGCGGTGTCCGCGGTGGCGCCCTATGTCTATGCGGATGCCGCCGAAGCCCAGGCGGTGCTGGCGCTGCTCGGGCGGCTCGGCGCGGGCGACATCGACGCCATCGCCTTCACCAGCTCCACCCAGATCGAGCGGCTGATCGCCGTCACATCCGAACAGACCGTCAGGTCGGCGCTGGCAAGAACCCTCGTCGCGGCGGTCGGTCCGGTCGTGGCCGCCACGCTGCGTCGCCATGGCATCGAGCCGCGGCTGATGCCCCGGGAGTCTTACTTTTTGAAGCCGCTCACGGCCGCCTTGGAAGAGGCGTTGGGCGGGCCCGCGGCTTGACCGGCTCCGCGCACGGCGGACGCCCGGGGCGCCCGACCAGGGCTCGGGCGCGCGAGGAGACCGGCGACAGGGCCGCCGCAGGGCTTGCGGGTCAGCGCCAAGACCGCTTCGCAAGGGCCCCCGCGGGCCGGGATTGCGCTACGCAGCCCGATTGCCGCTGAGGCAGGCAGGGCTGCGCGTGCCCGGCACGCTCTCGCCGGCCTTGATCTGCCTCGAGCGGCGCAACCGAGCAGCATCGGGCGGGGCCGGCCGTGCCGCACGCCCGCCGTGAAACTGCGATTTCCCCGGCTGGTCCCTTGAGCGTACTCTTCCTCTTTTACTGCAGTGAGCTGTGGCGTCGATGCCGGACGATCATTCGACTTTGGCTGCCGCGCGCCAGGCGTGCCCGGCCGGCGGCGTGGATCTGCGGCGTACCGCCGCCCATCCCGATTACTGGTATCCCCTGGCCTGGTCCGATGAGCTCAAGGCCGGCCGGATCCTGGGGCGCCGGTTCGCGGGTGAGCCGATTGCGCTTTACCGCGGCGCGAGCGGGCGGGTGTTTGCGCTCGAGGACCGCTGCGCCCACCGGCAGGTGCCGCTGCACCTCGGTGTGGTCGCCGGCGATGCCTTGAAGTGCCACTACCACGGTTGGGCGTATGACTGCGCAGGGAAGTGCGTGGACATCCCCTACCTCGGCAAGGAGCGCAGGCCGAACGGGGTGCGAAGCTATCCGGCGTGCGAGATCGGCGGGCTCATCTTCGTTTTCCCCGGGAACCCCGCCCTGGCCGGCGAGCGCATGCCGTCCTCGCTCGGTGCCTCGCAGCGCCGCGACTACAAGACGCGGCGGCTGAACCGCGAGGTGGCCTGCCACTACACGTTCATGCACGAGAACCTCTTCGACATGAACCACCAGTTCCTGCACCGCAAACAGATGGGCTCGATCAAGGCGAGCTGCCTCGGACGCCGGCACGGGGACCAGTGGGCGGAGGTCGAGTACAGCTTCAGCCGCACGGAGGGAAAATCCTCCGTCGGCGAGCGCGTCATCGTCGACCTGATGCGCACGCGGGGGGACGAGAGGCAGGACTTCCGCGACCACATGCGCATCCGCACCGACTATCCCTCGCAGAGCCTGAAGGTGTGGGTGGGGCGCAATATCCAGGACACCCAGGACCCGGTGCTCGACGTGTGGCTCTGCTACACGCCGCTCGATGCGCAGCACCGTACCAACCGCACCTTCGGCTACCTGTCGGTGAAGAAACCCCCGATACCGGGCCTCATCCACCTCGTCTGGCCGTTCGTGACCTGGTTCACCGAGAACATTTTCCGCGAGGACCAGGAAATCGTCGAATACGAGCAGCGCGCCCACGACGCGCAGGGCGGCGACTGGAACAACGAGGTGTTTCCGCCGCTGCGCGACCTGCGCGAGGTGCTCGCGCGCTGCGGCGTGCCGCTTTGACCCGAGCGCCGCGGTGCGCGGCCGGACATCGGGGCGGCGCCGGCGATCCGGATGAGACATGCGGGTCGGGACCGGCGAGCCGTCAGGATCCCGCCCGCAACGTGACAAGCGGCGGCTGGCTCGCCACCGACCGGGTCGCCAGCCAGCCGCTCGTGGCCACCAGCAGGACTGCGCCGGCGACTGCAACCGCGCAGGTTCCCGGACTGAATGCGTAGGGCAGATGCAGTACGCGGGTCGTGAGGAACCATGCGGCAACGGATGCGCCGGCCGCCGCCAGGATTCCGGCGAGCGCCCCGAGCGCTGCGAACTCCGCCAGCACGCCCTTCATGACCGTCGCGCGGCTGGCCCCCAATGTGCGCAGCATGGCGCTCTCGTAGCGCCGCTGGTCGCGGCTTGACTGGACTGCGGCCAGCAGCACCGTCAGGCCCGCAAGCAGCGTGAAGAAAAACACGCTCTGCACGGCCAGGATCGCCTTGTCCAGCATCGAGCGCACGTCGAAGAGCAGATCGTCGATGTCGAAGATCGAGACGCCGGGAAAGCGCCTCGAAAACGCGGCGAGCGAGCGGGCGTCCGCCGGTGTCAGGTAGGCGCTGGTGAGATACGTGCCGGTCTCTTTCTCGAGCAGCCCCGGGGGGAACACGATGAGGAAATTGGGCTTGAAGCTGTCCCATTCGACCTTGCGGACACTCGCGATGCGCGCGGTGAGGGTCTTCCCGGCAATGTCGAAAGTCAGCTCCTCGCCCAGGCGCAGGCCCAGCCAGTGCTCGAATTCCGTGGCCACGGACACCAACGGCTTGCCGAACTGCGCGTGTGTCCACCATCGGCCGGCGACGATGCGGTTGTCCCCGCCCAGGGTGCCGGTCCAGGTGAGATTCTGCTCGCGCATCGCGAAATGCCTGCCCTGCCGCTCCTTGAAGCGGATCGACCCGACCGGCCGGCCGTCGATCGCGGTCAGCCGGCCTCGCATCATCGGCAGTACGCGCGTCGTGCGCGCCCCGTGCGAGTGCAGAAAGTCCAGCACGGCGCCGCGGCTGCGCGGCGGAATGTTGATGAAGAAGTAGTTTGGCAGATCCGCCGGCAGCGTTCGCCGCCAGCCCGCGTCGAGCTCGTTTCGGATCAGTGCGAGCAGCAGCAGCGCCATGATCCCGACACCGAACGCCACGATCTGCACCACGCTGTCGGTACGGCGCCGCCCGAGGTTGGCCACCCCATAACGCCAGGCAACACCCACGCGGCCGCGAAGCCGGGTCGCCGCCGCCGTGAGCAGCGCGCCCGCCGCCGTGAGCAGCCCGATGAAGACGGCAAGGCCGGCCGTGAATTCGGCGAACAGCCTCCAGTCGAGAACCACCCAGTAGATGAGCGCCCCGATCACCGCCACGGCGGGGCCGAAGGCGAGCAGCACGGAGGGCGGCGGCGGTCCGATGTCCCGGCGCAGCACGCGCACGGCCGGGGTGCGGGACAGCTGCCACAGCGGCGGCAGGGCGAAGCCGGCGAGCAGCGCCACCGCCGTGAGGCCACCGATGCCGACGGGTGTCAGGCTCGCGGCCGGCAGGGTCTTCTCGGCGAGCACGCCGCGCAGCGCAAGCGCCAGCCACGCCTGCGCCAGGTAGCCGATCGAGGCGCCGGCCAGGGTGGCGAGCGACGCCACCCCGACCAGCTGCAGCGCCATCAGGCGCAGCGTCAGGCCGCGAGAGGCGCCCAGGGTTTTCAGTAGCGCGACCACATCGAAGTGACGGGTGACGTACCGCCGCGCCGACATCGCCACCGCCGCGGCGCACAGCAGCACCGCCACCAGGCTCGACAGAGTGAGAAACCTGCCGGCGCGCTCGACCGCGCTCTCGATCTGCGGGCTGGCCTGGGCGACATCGCGCAGGTGCTCGCCGGGGCGCAGGTGCGCCTCGAGCCAGGTCTTGAATGTCTTGAGCGGCGCGCGGCGGCCCGCGAACAGCGCGCTGTAGTGCACGCGGCTGCCCGGCTGGATGAGCCGGGTCCTCGGCAGGTCCGCGGCATTCATGAGCAGGCTCGGAACCAGCCCGGTGAAGGTTCCGCCCTGATCGGGGCGAGAGATCAGCACGCGGCCGACCCGCAGGGTGGCCGCTCCCACGCTGACCTGCGAGCCAACGTGACCGCCGAGCGCGGCGAGCAGTCTCGAATCGAGCCACACCACTCCGCGCGGTGGAATGCCGCCGGCAGGCTCTGCGCGGGCGAAGGGCTGATCGGCCACGAGCACCCTGCCGCGCAGCGGATAGCCTGGCGTGACGGCATAGATGTCCGCCAGCTGGCTCCGCTGCCCGTCGAACACTACGCTCAGCATGTCGGCGGTGCGGGCGCTGCGCAGGCCGTCCTCACGCGCCTGGGCAAAGTCGGCTTTCGAGACGGGCTGGGACGCGTCCACGCGCAGGTCCGCGGCGAGCACCTGGGTCGCCTGCATGGCCACTGCGGTGCGGATCCGGCCGACTAGAAATCCCACTCCGGTGAGCGCGGCCACGGCGATGGTGAGCGCGAGCAGCAGCACGCCGAGCTCGCCCGAGCGCCACTCCCGGCCGAGCATGCGCAGCGCAAAGCGGACCGGGCGCATGTCAGAGCAGCCGGCCGGCTTCCATGTGCACGACGCGCCGGCAGCGCGCGGCGAGGTCTTGATCGTGTGTCACGAGCACGAGTGTGGTGTGCGAGTCGGCATTCATCTCGAACAGCAGCTGGCCGATGCGCGCGCCGGTGACGGTGTCGAGATTGCCGGTGGGCTCGTCCGCGAACAGCACCGCGGGTTTCGTGACGAAGGCCCTCGCCAGAGCAACGCGCTGCTGCTCGCCCCCCGAGAGTTGGCGGGGATAGTGGCCGGTCCGATCCCCCAGGCCCACGCGGCGCAGCGTCTCGAGCGCCGGCTCGCGCGCGCTGCCGTGGCCGGCGAGCTCCAGCGGCAGCATGACGTTCTCGAGCGCAGTGAGCGCGGGGATCAGGTGAAAGGCCTGGAAGACGAAGCCCACGCGCTGAGCTCTGAGGCGTGCGCGCCCGTCTTCGTCGAGCGCCGTGAGATCCCGCCCCTCGAGCAGCACCCTGCCTGCCGTCGGCAGATCGAGTCCGGCGAGCAAGGCGAGCAGGGTGGATTTGCCCGCGCCGGAAGCACCGACGACGGCTACCGATTCGCCGGAGGCGATGTCGAGCGAGACGTCGTGCACAATAGTCAGCGGTCCTTCCGGACTGTCGACCTGCTTGGAGAGACGCTGCGCCGTGAGAACACTGCCGACTCCCCCGGGCGCTTGCGCCCCCTCGTGTGGCGCACCCTCGCCCGCAGCAGCTTCCCTCCGTGCGCCGGCCCGGTCTTTGCGGCCGTGGGCCGTCGCTGTGGGCATCGGCTTGCTGTTCATCGCGCTCCAGTGTGCGGCGGCCGCAAACCGCACCATCCTCGTGTTTGGCGACAGCCTGAGCGCCGCGCACGGTCTGCGGCTGCGGCAGGGTTGGGTGGCGTTGCTCGCACGGCGGCTACGGCGGCAAGGGTACCGGTACAGGATCGTCAATGCCAGCGTAAGCGGCGAAACCACCGCCGGAGGTCTGGTGCGGCTGCCGCACGAGCTCAAGGCCTGCCGGCCGGGCATCGTGATCCTGGAGCTCGGCGCGAATGATGGGCTGCGCGGGTTGCCGCTCACCCTCGCCGAAAAGCACCTGGCCGCTATGATACGCATGGCGAAGACGGCGGCAGCGCGTGTGCTGCTGATCGGCATGCTCATCCCGCCGAACTACGGGCCACGCTACACCAAGCAGTTCGCGGCCATGTACCCGCAGCTGGCACGGCGCTACCACGTGCCCCTGGTGCCCTTCCTTCTCAAGAAAGTGGCGCTCGACCCGCATCTGATGCAGTCCGACGGCCTGCATCCCAATGCCCGCGGCGAGCCGCTGGTGCTCGATACCCTTTGGCCTTATCTGCAGCCCATGCTGACCCGGGGACGTTGAGATTACCGACACACGGACGATCAGGCGGCAAGCATCCAAAGACCGAAATCGGCCGTGCCGAGCAGCGTGCGAAAGCCCTCCGGCATGCCCTCGTGCAGCATGGACCGAAGCAGGCCGTGCACGCCGAGCGAGCCGAGCTCACGCCACATCTGCTCCGGCAGGGGCGTGCACGCCGCCTGCATGATCAGCGCCAGCAGATAGAGCACGATCAGGTGGTTGTAAGCCGTCGTCAGGTCGAAGGGGAAGGAGTACACCTTGCAGTACAGCGTGTTGCGCAGGATCTGCGTCAGGATGGGCGCCTCGCGAGCCTCGAGCGCGCAGAGCCCGGGCGGGATCTGGCGCGGCAGGCGGCGCAACGCCGCGCGGTCCCAGCCGATGATGCGCGCCAGCATGCCATGCACGGCCGCCCTCAGCTGCTCGCTGATCGGCGCCGGCGACTCCGCCCTCCAGGCATTCGGCTCGATCGGCTCGTTGCTCCTGAGCGCGCCGAGCAGCCGCGCGCCGACATACAGACGGCGCCGCATCGGCAGATCGGCGGCGGCCAGGCACTCGCACAGTCCCCGCTCGATCTCACGGAAGCGCGGCCAGGGGATCTCGACGCCGGGTGCCAGACGATACACGTCGGTCGAGCGGGGAGCGGCGTGCACCAGGCGCTCGCGCAGATCCTCGGCGCGGTCCCGGGGACTGATGCCGAGCCCGAGGCGCGCGCTGCCGCAGACCGGGCTCAGGCCGACGGCGATTCCCTCCGGGGTGCGCGCGAAGGAGAACGGGAAGACGCAACACGGGCCGAAGGGCTGCCGGCCGAGCGCCCGGTGAATCAGACAGTGCCCGCGGGAGTCGAGAAACCGGCAGGTCTCATCCAGCCGCTTCAGCTGTACCTTGCCGTCGGACCGCGGCGGCAGCCGCGTTCCGGCCAGCCGCGGCTCGAGCGTCTGCCACGGCAGGGCGTCGATGAGCAGCTGCGCCTCGGCCGGCAAAGTGATCTCGAAGTCGTGTTTGCAGCAGGCCGTGCTCATCCGGCAGCCGAAGCGCGCATCCGGTAGTGCGCTGAACTCGACCGCGGGGGGATGGCGACGGAAATAGCCGGCATCGAGCAGCGCCCGGGGCGCGGCCGGATCGGCGGAGCGCATCCAGGGATAGTCGGCGAGCGACTGCAGCAGCCCATCGCGAAACGACCACGGCTCGCGCTTTTGCGCCGGCGTGCACCAGACGACCCGCTGCGCGCCGGCGATCGTGCGGATGCCCAGCGCCACCACCAGTGAGCGTCGCTGGCGGACTTCGGACACCTCGAACCACGCCACCGCCTCGCAGGCAACCGGGTCAGCGGTGGCGTGCAGGAACACCGGGTCCGAGAAGCGGGGCAGCCGCTCCCCGCCCTCGAGGCTGATGTCGCGATGGCGGCGGGCAAACTCCTCCGCCGCGATGCGCTCCGCCGGCGCAATGCCCGTGCAATCGCGCACGGGTGCATCGGCGGCATGCATTCGATACAGGGCGCTGCCGCCTTGCGGATCGCAGAGCGCCTCCAGAAACGCCGAAAATAGCGCGAGCAGCTCGTGCGCCTGTGCGCCGGCGTCACGCAAGGGAACATCGTCGGAGGACGGGGTGGTCATTCGGTACTCGAGCGTTCATGGTATGTCAGGCGGTGCCAGTCGGCACGAAGACCGTCGTCGGGAGTCCCGCGCGAGCAGCCGGGCGAGAATGACACCGATCGCCCGTGGTTACCCCGGGTTGCCGTGGCCACTGGACTCAGCCGCCCCGGCGCGCGAGGAGCAATCCGCAGCCGACGCCGATCAGCAGCGTCCCGGTGATGCGGCTTTGCAGCCGGCGCCGTCCGGGAGCGGTGAGCCAGCCGCGGGCGCGACCGGCCAGCAGCGCATAGGCGCCGTCGGAAAGCAGACCCATGATGACCATGGTGACGACCATCACGAGCAGCTGCGGCCCGGCCGGCCGATGCGGATCGATGAACTGCGGCAGGAAGGCGATGTAGAAGACGATGGCCTTGGGGTTGGTGATCGCGACCAGGAAACCCTGCAGGAAGACGGCGCGGCAGGACCGTTTCGCCACCGGCGCGAGGGCCATTCCTTGTCCGCCGTGGGCCCTCCACGCCTTGATCCCGAGCCAGATCAGATAGACCGCTCCGGCCCAGCGCACGACCGCGAAGATCTCGCTCAGCACTGCGAAGAATGCGATCAGCCCGGCCGCGGTGGCGATGAGCAGGATGGCGTTGCCGAGGCTCGCTCCGGCGACAGTCGCAAGCCCTGACCGGATGCCATCGCTCAGCGAACGGGCAACGACCAGCGTGACGACCGGTCCCGGTATCAGCACGAGGATCGCAACGGCGAGGCAGTAGGCAAGAAAAAGATGAAGGCTCATCCGCACTCCCCGGCGCCGGCACCCATGCGGCCGCTTGAAGGATGACCTCGCAGCGCGGCCTGCGCAACCGACGGGTCTGCGGACCGTTGCTCGCGCCCGCGCCCGGCTTCAGCCCCGGGGAGGCTCAGCGGCGCGGGCAAGCGGATTGCGGCGGGGCCGATGCTTTGATGAAATCGATGAGCACCCGCAGCGGCGCGGGCACCAGGCGCCGTCCGAAGCAGTATCGATATGAGCGCCCGCGAGCCGCTTCACCCTCTCAACGGAACGGCCGGGACTGCAGCGACGCATGGCGCGATCCGCGCCGGCGCAGTTGGTGCCGGCGGCGATCTGCGCTATCGTTGCCCCCTTTCGGAACCGGAGACCGCGTCATGACTTCGCCTGTCCCGACCGTTTCGCGTATCCGCCGCCGCCGCTTCCCGGAATTGATCTTGGCGACGCTCAAGCCGGCGGCCGGCATCCTGGCCGCGGCGGCGCTCGCGTGCGGCGCTCCGGCAACCTTCGCGGCCACGCCCTCCTCCGTACAGCGGGCGCTGCAAGCGGCCATTCACGGCTCGTGGCGCACGCCCGCCTTCGTCACGCGCGACAAGTACCGCCATCCCCTGCAGACGCTGGAGTTCTTCGGGATCCGGCCCACTATGCGCGTCATCGAAGTGCTGCCTGCGCCCGGTTGGTACACCCAGATCCTGGCGCCGTTCCTGCGCGCCCGTGGCCAGCTGATCGAGGCGACGCAACCGGTCGCCGGCACGAGCGGCTACGCGCATCGCTCGGCCGTGGCCTATTACCACATGCTCGCCGCCAACCCGGCGGTGTACGGCAGGGTGCGGCTGGAGCCGTTCGAATTGCCGAATTACCTGCATCTCGGGGCTCCGAACTCCGCCGACATGGTGGTCACGTTCAACAACATGCACGATTTGATGTTCGAGAACGTGCACCGCGACGTGACGCCAATCTTCCTCGAGCGATTCCTGCGTAACGCCTATCACGTGCTCAAGCCGGGCGGAATACTCGGCATCGTCGGCCATCGCGCCGCGCCCGGCACGCCGCTTGCCAAGTGCTTCCCGATGGCGCGGCTGCCTCAGGCTTTCGTGATCCACGAGGCCGAGGAGGCCGGCTTCGAGCTCGGTGGGACCTCCGAGATCCTCGCGAACCCGAAGGATCCGCGCAATATCCCGGTCTTCTTCCTGCCGCCGACGTTGGCGGACAGCACTCCGGCGGCCCGCCGCCGCTACGCGGCCATTGGCTACGCCGACGACTACACGCTGCGCTTCATCAAGCCGGGCGCGCCGGCGCGCTGATCCGGCGTCAGCCCCCGGTGGCGGCGGACTCGGAGAGCTCGAGGCTCCTCGCCTCCGGGCCGGCCAGGGTGACGAGCGTCAGCGTGACGGCGACGATGCCCAGCGTCCACGCCAGCATCCACGCGTAGTCGTTGCCGTGCCGCTCGGCGATGCCCGCCTGCACCGGGGCGAGCAGCGCCATCGCAAGGTTGCCCAGCTGATAGGCGAACGCCGGCAGCACCGCGCGCACGCCCGGCGGGGACAGCTCGTTCAGGTGGGCGGGGACGACTCCCCAGGCGCCCTGCACCATGAACTGCATCAGGAAGGCGCCGAGGGCGAGCAGCGGCACGCTGGGGGCATAGGTCCACAGCGGGATCACCGGCAGGCTCAGCACGGCCGCAAGTGCGATGGCCTTTCGGCGGCCGATGCGCTCGGACAACGACCCGAAGCAGATGCCGCCGAGCAGCGCCCCGACATTCATGATCATGATCAGATCGTCGGCCGTGGCGTTGCCCAGGCGCAGCTGCTTCAACAGGAATGGCTTGTACAGGTCCTGCGAGCCGTGCGAGAAGGCGTTGAAGAACGCCATCAGCACGATCATGTACAGCAGCAGCAGCACGTTGGTTCTGGCGATGCGCCACAGCTGCACCATCGAGGCGCGCTTGCGGTGGCGGCCGGCGAGCCACGCCGGCGACTCCGCCACGCCGCGGCGGATGTAGAGCACGAGCAGCGCCGGCGCCGCCCCGATCACGAACATCCCGCGCCAGCCCACCACGGAGAACAGCAGCCGCGAGAGCGCCGCGGCCAGCAGGAAGCCGAGAACGTATCCTTCCTGCAGCAGTCCTGAGAAAAACCCCCGGCCCTCCGCCGGGAGCGTCTCGAACGCGAGTGCCGCCCCGACGCCCCATTCCCCGCCCATGGCGAAGCCGAACGCGGCGCGCAGCGCGATCAGCACCGTCAGATTCGGCGAGAACGCGGTTGCCAGCTCGATCAGCGCATAGGACAGCACGTTCAGCATCAGGACCGGCCGGCGCCCGTACTTCTCGGCCATCCAGCCGAACACCAGCGCCCCGACGGGGCGCATGGCGAGCGTCAGCGTGATGCCGAACGCCACCGCCTGGATCGTGGTGCGGAAATCCGAGCGGATCGCATCGAGGCAGAGAATGAAGATGAAGAAATCGAATGCGTCGAGCGTCCAGCCGCCGAGCGCGGCGAAGTATGCGTGGCGCTGCGCCGGGGTCAGCCGGGCGAAGGTGCGGATCAGCTTCATGCCGCCTCCGGGGCTGGCGCGGCCATTACCGAACGCCCGCCATCAGCCGCTTCACCGGCGCGCTGACCAGCAGCATGACGACCCCGCCGATGGCGCTCCACCAGAAAAGCCTCAGGTACAGCGCCGGCAGTGTCGCGAGGTGATGGGCGTTGTAGTCGCCCGAGAACAGGCCCGCGAGGAAGCTCCCCAGCGTCAAGGTGAGGAACCAAAGGCCCATGCTCTGGCCGGCGAAGCGCGCGGGCGCCAGCTTGGTGGTGGAAGAGAGGCCCACGGGCGAGAGGCACAGCTCCCCGCAGGCGTTCAGGAAGTAGGTGGCCGTCAACCACAGCAGCGAGACCTTCGCGCCGTACATGACGCGCAGCGACGCCTCGTACATGACGAGCATGCTCGCCGCCATGAGCAACAGTCCCCAGGCGAACTTCACCGGCGAGGACAAGTCCCGCCCGCGCCGTCCGAGCCGCACCCACAGCGCCGCGAACACCGGCGCCAGCGCGATGATGAAGATCGGGTCGATCGTCTGGGTGACGCCGGCCGGCATCCTCCAGCCGAGGATGTCGAGATCGGTGTATCGCTGCGCAAACAGCGTGAAGGACCCGAACATCTGCATGTAGGCCATCCAGAAGACCGTCGAGGCGGCAAACAGCGCCATCATGGCGAACACGCGGCTGCGCTCCTCGCCGGCGAGCCCGCCGAACAGCGCCAGGTACAGCAGATACCCGCCCATCATGATGCCGACCAACCACGACACCGCCTCGGAGAGCGTCACGGGATCGACGGTCACCGCGCCGCTCAGCATCACCGCCGTGATCGCGGCGATGACGGCCACGAAGCCCCACAGGGCCACCCAGGAGCGGGGCTTGGTCGCCGCCGGGGCGGCGCCGGCGCGGCCCAGGTACCGGCGCGTGGCGAGGAACTGCGCCACGCCGATCAGCATGCCGAGCGCGGGCAGGGCGAAGCCCGCGTGCCAACCGTATTTGCGCGCCACCACCGGCACGAACATCGGGCCGAGAAGCGACCCGATGTTGATGCCGATGTAGAAGATCGAGAACGCCGCGTCGCGCCGCGAGCCGCCCTCGGGGTAGAGCTCGCCCACCGTGGCGCTGACATTGGGCTTGAGAAGCCCGACGCCGAGCACGTTGAACGTCAGACCGAGAAAGAACAACCGCGTGCCGCCCGAGGCGAGCAGAGCGTTGCCGGCGGTGATCAGCACGCCGCCCGCCAGCACCGCCTGCCGTCCCCCGATCAACCGGTCCGCCACCCAGCCGCCGATGAGCGAGAGCAGATACGTGCCGCCGAAGTAAAGCCCGGCAATGGCGTTGCCGCTGCGGTCGCCGAAGCCGAGGCCGCCGCGCCCCGAGGCGGCCACCATGAACAGGATGAGGATCGACTGGATGCCGTAGTAGGTGAGCCGCTCCCACATCTCCGTGAAGAACAGCGTCGCAAGGCCCCGCGGATGGCCGAACAGCGTCGGGCCCGCCTCGGCATCCGCTGCGGGGGCTTGCAGGGTCTGCGGAGTTGAATTCATGCCGAATCGTCTTCTTGTTGCGAGTGGTTCGCCGACCCCTTCCCCATCCCCTTCCCCCCGGGGGGGTGCTCAGGGCGCCGCCGCCTGCTCCTCGTCTTCGGATGATCCGCGCTTGGGGCGCACCAGGATGCGCGCCATTACCACGCCGCATTCGTACAGCAGGTACATCGGGACGGCCATCATGGACTGTGAGACCGCATCCGGCGGGGTGATGAAAGCGGCCACGATGAACACTCCGAGCAGCACGTAGCCGCGAATGGACCTCAGCTTCTCGAGCGTCACCACGTTCATCACCACCAGCAGCACCACCGCCACCGGCAGCTCGAAGGCGGCGCCGAAGGCGAAGAACATCACCAGGATGAAGTCGAGGTATTGGGTGATGTCGGTCATCATCGCCACACCCTTGGGAGTGGTGGCGGCAAAGAAGTGGAACATCGCCGGAAACACCGCGAAATACGCGAAGGTCATGCCGATGTAGAACAAAACGATCGCCGAGACGAGCAAGGGGAGGGCGAAGCGCTTTTCGTGCCGATACAGGCCGGGCGCCACGAAGGCCCACACCTGATAGAGCACGTAGGGCATCGCAGCGACCAGGGCGACGAAAAAGGCCAGCTTGAACGGGGTGGTGAACGGGGCGGCCACGCCGGTGGCGATCAGGTGGCTGCCTCGGGGCAGCATCCTGATCAGCGGCCGGGCCACCAGAGTGAACAGATGATTGGCGTAGAAGGCACAGGGCGCGAACAGCACCCCCACCGCGAGCAGGGCGCGGATCAATCGCTCCCGCAGCTCCAGCAGATGGGAGATGAGCGAGCCTTCGGCGAGGCTTTCAGGCTCTTCGCTCATGCGCATCCGGCGCCGGGGGAGTTGCCGCCTGCGCCGCATCGGTCCCGGGCGCGTGGGCACGCTCCCCGACCGCCGCATCGGCGCCGGACTCGTGGGCGCTCGCCGCGGCGGCCGTCTCGGACTGCGCCGGCTCGAGCGGCTCGGTGCAGACCGGGGGGTCCGGCGGCAGCGGCGCTGATACCGGCCGCGCGCGGCTGCCGTCCAGGTCGATCTCTTCCTCGAGCTGCTCTTGGAGCTGGCGCGCCATGGCGCGGGCTCGGCCCACCCAGCGGCCGACCTTGCGGACCACGCCCGGCAGCCTCTCCGGTCCCAGCACGATCAGTGCCAGGACCAGAATCACCAGGATCTCGGAGAAGCCGAAGTCGAACATGGCGCTCGGGAGAGCCTCTGATTAAGCCCCCGCGCACTCGCGATCGGCGAGGCGCGCAGCGACGAGCGGGCGGGCAGGCAGTCCGAGCCGGGCGCCCGCGCAGCAAGAATAGCGCACCGAGATGCTGATTTCGCCTGGGGCGAGATGCCGCAGCTTGCCGTGCGCAGCCCGGCAGGCCGCGCCGCTTTGGCCCTCTGTCACGGGACTTCAGGCGTTCCGGTTGCTCTTTTCAGCCGGGGTGCCGGTCTTGACCTTCTCGGGGAACTCCGCATCCGCGCCCTCGGAGCGGATCTGCCGCGTCGAGGCGGACGTCTCCTCGTGGTCCCCTTCGTTCATCGCCTTCTTGAAGCCCTTCACGGCGTGGCCGAGGTCATCGCCGATCGAGCGCAGCTTCTTGCCCCCGAAGATGATCAGCACCACGACCAGAATGACCAGCAGTGTCTTGAAATCGAAATCCATAAGCTCTGGACTCCGCTTGATACGCGCAATGTGAAAACGCAACGCATCATAGGCCAATTGAGGCACGCCGGCCGAGAAAGTTTGGCGTAGCCGTATAGGGGAAATTGCGGATTCCCACTCAGCCGGGCTCTTTACGAGCCTCCAGCCAGAACGTCACGGGCCCGTCGTTGACCAGTTCGACCTGCATCTCCGCGCCGAATTCCCCCGCCGCCACCGGCTGATGCCTGGCATGAGCCTGTTCCACGAGGTAGGCGAACAGCACGCACGCCTCCTCGGGAGCGGCAGCCGCACTGAAGCCGGCCCGGGTGCCCTTGTGGGTATCCGCCGCCAGGGTGAACTGCGGCACCAGCAGCAATCCCCCGCCGGCTTCGCGCAGCGAGACATTCATGCGGCCGGTTTCGTCCGGGAAAATGCGATAGGCGAGCAGCCGCTCGAGCAGCCGGTCGGCCGATCGGCGGTCATCCCCCCGCCGCACGCCGATCAGGGCCAGCGTCCCCCGCTCGATGGCGCCCAAACAGCGCCCTCCGGAGGTCACCCTGGCACGCGCCACGCGTTGAATGAGCCCGATCACCGGCCTAGGCTCCCGTTTGTCCGCTCGCCCCGCTGGCGCCCGAGGCTGCCTGTCCGATAAGATTCGACACTGCTTTGCGCACTTGGCCGGAGATCACGATGTCGGAACTTTGGCTGCGTTCCTATGTGCGTTCGGGCGTGCGGGTCGCCACGGCAGCCCTGCTTGCCGTGGCCTATGGGGCGCTCAGTGCCTCGGCGGCGGCCCATCCGCCGCCGGTGGCCAACGCCCGGCTGGGCAGGGTCATCGGATATACCTGTCTCGGGTGTCACGGCATTGTGGGCTATCGAAACGCCTACCCCAACTATGCCGTACCGCGGCTGCGCGGTCAGCATGTGCAATACCTCATCGACGCCCTCAAGGAATACCGCAGCGGCGCGCGAGCCTATCCGACCATGCACCTGCAGGCGCTGTCACTGTCCCTGCAGCAAATCGTGGATGTGGCCACCTACCTGGCCGGCAAGCCGGTGGCCAGTGCGAAGCCGGTGGCCCTGTCGCAAGTGCCGAAAGCGGCACGGCTGTGCACTTCCTGTCACGGCAGCGACGGCATCGGGGTGTCGCCGATGTATCCCACGCTGGCCGGTCAGCACGAAAGCTACCTCATGCGCGCTCTGCGCGAGTACCAGACGGGCTACCGCAAGAATCCCATCATGAACGCCATGGCCGCTTCCCTGACCCCGGCGGAAATCCGGACGGTAGCCGCTTACTTCAGCCACCTGAGCCCGGGGCTGCACACCGTGCCGCGGCCTTACTTCAGCTGGACCGCCAAGCCATTGCACTTGACGGAACGATTCGTCAGACGCAGCTCTGCCCGGTAGGCGCCTGCACGCGCGCTCGAGGGCACGATCCCTGCTCGAAGGCTTGGGTTTGGCAAGGGCCGGATCGATGCCGGCTGGGAGCCTTCGCCGCGATCGCCGGCTGGCGAAACGCGGCCTGGGGAGTGAGCCGAAACGGCGGCTTGTCCTCCTGCAAGCGACCCTGGCGCTGTGCCGCATGCGGCTCGCTCCCCAGGCCCAGACGTGGGATCACCCGCCGGGGCGGCGGATGATCCCGCTCTCACTCGATTACTGGATCTGGATCGGTACGAAGGTCTGAACCCCATTGCGCTGTATCAACAGCGCGACATGGCCGTGGGACTTCGAGACCAGATCGTGCAACTGCATCGCGCTGGAGACCGGATGTCCGTTGGCCGACAGCACGATATCCCCCGGCTCGATGCCGGCGTCCTCCGCCGGTCCGCTCACCTGCTGAACCAACAGTCCGCCCGGAACGTTGGCCTGCTGCCGCTCGTCCGGTGTCAGCGGCCGCACCACCAGCCCCAGGCGTCCGCCGGGGTGCTGCGGATTGCCCGCGGAGGCGAGCGTGGCGGCGCCCATGGAGCCGAGCCTCGCCTCGATCGTACGCTCGGCATGATTGCGCCAGATCGTCAGGTGTACCAGCGTGCCCGGCAGCAGGCTTGCGACCCGCACCGGCAGTTGCCGCGAGGTCTGCACCCTCTTGCCGTTCATGGCGAGGATGATGTCACCCTGTTTGAGGCCGGCCTTGGCCGCCGCGCTGCCAGGATAGACGGTCGCGACCAGAGCGCCCTCCGGCTTCGGCAGGCCGAACGCGTCGGCAAGGTCCTGATCGACGGGCTGGATGAGGATGCCGAGCTCGCCGCGACGGACGTGGCCGCTTGCCAACAGCTGGTCGGCGACATGCATGGCCACGTTGATCGGGATGGAGAACGACAGGCCCATATAGCCGCCCGAGCGGCTGTAGATCTGGGAGTTGATGCCGACCACCTGGCCGGCCATGTTGAACAGAGGCCCGCCCGAATTGCCGGGATTGATCGGCACGTCGGTCTGGATGAACGGCACGTAATTCGAGTCCGGCAACAGGCGGCCCTTGGCGCTGACGATGCCCGCCGTGGCGGTGTTGTCGAACCCGAACGGCGCGCCGATCGCGAGCACCCACTGGCCCACCTGCAGCGACGCGGAATTGCCGATCTGCACGGTGGGCAGATCGTTGGCATCGATCTTGACCACCGCCACGTCCGAGACCTTGTCCATGCCGATCACCTTGCCGGGATACTCGCGCCGGTCGCGCAGCTCCACGGTCACCTTGCTGGCGCCGGCGACCACGTGCGCGTTCGTGAGGATCACCCCGTCGGGACGGATGATGAAGCCCGAGCCTTCACCGCGCACCGGAGCCTCCTGCGGAGCCTGGAAGGGGAAGCCGTGGAAGAACGGCGCAAACGGACTACTGGGCCCGAACGGATTCTGACTCTGTCCGGTGCTCGATCCGGCGGCTTTCTCGATCACGCTGATCTTCACCACCGCCGGGCCGTAGCGCTTGATCAGGGGGGTGAAGTCCGGCAGCGCCACGGACACGTCGCCGGGAGGCTGGGCCGCAGTCACGGCCATATTGGCCGCCTCGGCGGGACGCAGGGTGTAAATGGCCGTCAGCGGTGCGGCGCCGAGCAGCGCGCCGAACGCCGCGGCGACCAACGGGTTTCGAAGTGCGGTCCTGATGGTCATATCAGCCTCTGGAAGTCCTGTCTTTGGATTACGGATGGATTGGGGTCTGAGAATAGGCGAAGCAAGCTTAAGTGACGCTTAAAAATTTCCGCTCGACCGCCGGTCGACCCCGAGTCATGACATGGCACGAGCGGCTGCCCAGGCACAGGGAGTGTGCCCCGCCGCCGCAGGTGGCGGACGTTGAGCCGAAAACCACGCTTTTGGGCTCAACGGCGCTGGGCGGGGCACGATGCCCCGATCCAGCGCTTCTTAATAGTGTCATACGGTTCCCCGGCTCACAGGTTCCCGGTCATGCGCGCCGCTCGAGCCAGTGTGCCAGCCCCTGGGCATTGAGCTCGAGATCGCCACGAAGAAGCTCCCGCAGCCGCTCATCGGAGACCGGACAGCCCTGCTGGTGAGCCAGATCCCGCCACAGCGCCCACATGCCCTCGAGGATCGCCCCGTGCGGGTCCTTCGCGGCGGCGCTGGCCCGCGTCAGGCGAGTCAGCTCGCGGATCTGCGCCTTCAGCGATCCGGCCAGCCGAGTCACATCCGTTACGCGGCTGTAGTGCATCAGGTACATCGCCTTGGGCGCGTACGAGAGCATTCGGTCGATGGAGGCGCAGAGTTGCTCCGGATCGAACTGCGTCGGGGTGGTGGTCGGGACGATGAAGGCGCCGGCAGCACCATCGAGCTCGCGATAGGAGATGCCGAAGGTGTCGCCGGTGAAGATGTTGCCGGCGCCCAAGTCCACGAACACCTGATGATGCAGGGCATGCCCCGGGGTGTGCAGGACCTCGAATTCCCGCCCTGCCAGGCTCAGCCGCTGCCCGTCCTGCGTCACCCGCACCCGCTCGGCGGGCATGGGGACGATATCTCCGTACAGGCGCCGGAAGCGCTCTTCCCCGTAGACGGCCTTCGAGCCGGCAATGAGCTTCGCCGGGTCGATCATGTGAGGCGCGCCTCGCGGGTGCAGCACCGCCACGGCGTTCGGGAGCGCGCGCATCAAAGCTCCCGCTCCGCCGGCATGATCCAGGTGGACGTGGGTCAGCAGCAGGTAATCGACCGCAGAGGGCGGGAGGGTCAGCTCACGCAGCGCCGAGAGCAGATACGGCACTGAGTCGTTGGTGCCGACGTCCACGAAGGCGGCGCGGCCGGCGTGTTGCACGATATGCGCGGCCGCGTGCCCGGGGTACAGATACTCTGTGTCCACTGCCGTGATGGCGTCCGGATGGCGCGTCAATCTCGCAGCAGGCAGCGAGGAGACTTCGTTTTGCATGTACAGATGGTAGCGGGTTGCGATAGCTTAACCGCCATTATTTCTGCGGTCGCTCTGCGGCTGCGTTTTCGATGCCACGGCTGAGTTCCCTGAATCGTTCGCGCTAATATGACGTCGATGAATATTTTCGGCCGCGCGCTCGCCGCCGCGGCGCCGGTGGCTTTTGCCCTTGCCTTAGGCATTGCCCCGGGCGCACCGGCCCGGGCCCAGTCCGCAGACTACCGTACGCTGGGCGCGCTGACCTTCGACGGCATCCCCCCTTTGAGCCCTGCGGTGGAAAAGCGCGTCGATCGCTACATGCCCTGCCGGGGAACGAGATTTCTCCAGTGGTTGCCGCACGCAGGCATGCTGGTGGCGATCCGCTCCTGCCGGTCCGTTCGCCTCGCTCGGCTCAGCGGCGCGCTCGCCAAGCCTCGGCCGCTGACCTCCCTCAGGCGCCCGGTCCCCTGGATCCGGTCCCGGGGCGACTTGCTCGCCTTTGTACGGCGCTCGCACGGACATGCGCAGCTTTACCTGCGCGCAGGCTCCGCCCCGGCGCGGCAGGTGACAGGAGGCGATGTGCTGCGCGGTACCCCACTGTGGTCGGGCGCCGGCCCAAGTCTCGCGTTCTACGGCGCCGGCCCTGCCGATGGGCGCGGCGCGGTGTATATCGAGAACACCGCGCAGGGCGGGATGCCGCGGCTGGTGGTCGGCGCCTTGAGCGGCCGCTGGCGGCTGCTCGACTGGTCGCGGGATGGCAGGCGGCTTCTGCTTGGCGATGTCACTCGGCCGCAAGGCAACGTCTTGTATCTTCTTGCGGTGAAGAGCGGCTCGCTCGAGCGGCTGCCGGTGCCCCCCGCACGCATCGCCGCGGCCCGCTTCGCTCCCGGAGGCTCGGCGATCTACCTGCTTTCGGATCAGGGTGGGCAGTTCGAGCGCTTGTTCCGCTTCGACCTGCGCACGCACGTCCTCCAGCCCGTATCCCCCAAGGCTTCCTGGGACGTCGAACAGCTCGCGGTCAGCCGCGACGGGCGCTATGTCGCCTATACCGTGGATGAGGACGGCCGCAGTATCCTCACCGTCATCGACAATCGACTGAAGCTCGCTCTGCCGATCCCTTGGCTGCGCGATGGGCTCATCGGAAACATGCGCTTCGACTGCAGGGACCGCTTGGCGTTCACTTACCAGTCGGCGCGGCACCCGCCCGGCGTGTATGTCTATGATCCCGGCCGCAGAGTGCTGGCGCGCTGGACCGCGCCCGCCGGCGAGCGCAAGACCCGGCTGCTCGCCGCCGCCCGGCTGATCCACTACCCGACCTGGGACCGGGTCAACGGCGAGCGGCGGATGATCTCAGCCTACGTGTATCTGCCGCCGGCGCCCGGGCCCGCTCCGGTATTGATCCTGCTGCACGCCGGAGTGCACTCGCAGTTCCGCCCGCGCTGGCGTCCGTTCATCCAGTTCGTGGTAAACGAGCTCGGCTACGTGGTGATCGCGCCCAACGTGCGCGGCTCCTCGGGGTATGGAACGCCCTTCCGTGATCTCGCCGACGGCCGGCGGCGCCAGTACGCCGTTCGGGACATCGGCTCGCTGTTGGTGTGGATCGGATTGCAGCCGGGCTTCGACGTTCATCATGTCGTGCTCATGGGCCGCGGCTACGGGGGGTGGCTGGCGTTGGATTCGCTGGCGACGTTCGACGGCCACCTGCGGGGCGCGATCGATGTGGCCGGAATCGCAGACCTGGCCGATTATGTGACCCATGCGCCCGCGGGCCGGATCGAGCGGCGCATGGCGGAGTTCGGCGATACCGACGACCCGCCGGTCGCGCGATTTCTGCGCCATATCTCGCCGCTCGGCGAGGTGCAGCGCATCCGCAGTCCCGTGCTCATCGTGCAAGGCCTCGACGGCAGGGGCTCCCGGGCCGCGGAATCGCGCCAGCTCGCCTACCTGCTGCGCTTTCATCATGACAAGGTATGGCTGCTTACCGCCGGCGATGCGGGCAACGATTTCAGTCCGCCCGCCGATCGCGCGGCGTTCTTCGCGACCGCGGCGCAGTTCCTGACCCGCCTTGCGAAGAAGGGCGCTCCCTGAGGGAGGGCGCGCGGCGCTCGCGCCGCGGCCGGCTCACCCGTCGGAGGCGAACGCCACGCTCACCGACAGTCCCCGGCCGCCCCCGCCTTCTCCCAACTCGATGCGCGCCCCGTGCGAATCGGCGATGGCCTTGACGATGGCGAGCCCGAGCCCGCTGCCGGGCGCGGCCGTGCCGGGCCGGCGGTAGAAGCGGTCGAACACGCGCGAGCGCTCCTCGGGCGCGATGCCGGGGCCGTTGTCGGTGACCCTCAACAGCACCTGGGTGGGCGTTGCGGCGGATCGCTCCACCGAGACGTCCACCCGGCCGCCCGAGGGGGTGTAGCGCACCGCGTTGTCGACCAGGTTGCGGATCAGAGTCGCAAGCGCCTCCCGGTCGCCTTGCACGAACGCCGGCAGCGCTTCCGAGATGCCAAGATCGATCCCCCGTGCATCCGCGAGCGGTACCAGCTCGGCCACCACATCCCGCGCGAGCTCATCGAGAGCGATCCGGATGTGCGCCGGCTCGGCACGCGGCTCCTGGCGGGCGAGGGAGAGCATCTGCTCGACCAGACGGATGGAGCGTTGTACGCCCTCCGACAGCTTGCTCATGGCCTCCGCGCGCTCCCCATCCGTTGCCGCGCGCTCCAGCGCGCCCAATTGCAGGTGCAGCGCGGCGAGCGGCGTGCGCAGCTCGTGGGCCGCGTCGGCCATGAAGGCCCGCTCGCGGTCGAGCGCCGCCGTCAGGCGCGCCAGCAGGCCGTTGAGGGCGCTCACCAGGGGCTGAACCTCCTCGGGCAGCCGCTCGCTCGAGAGCGGCTCCAATGCGCCGACGCGGCGCGCCTTGACCGAAGAGGCCAGCCGCTGCAGCGGCTGCAGCGCATGGCCCACCGCGAACCACACCAGAAAGACCAGCACCGGCACGGCGAGCGCAAACGGCAGCAGCGTCCTGATCGCGAGCTGTATGGCCTGATGGCGGCGCACGCTCATCAGCTGCGCCACCTGAATTACCCGCGTCGGGGACTCCACGGCATAGGCCCGCCAGCGGCCCTCGCTGGTCTTGACGGTGGAAAAGCCGATGGTGGTGAAGTTCGGCAGCACGGCGTGCGCCGGGGACAGGTAAATGCGCTGGCCGTCGATGGTCCAGACCTGCACCACGAAACCGTAGGCGGCGGCGCGCGAGGGAATCGACAGCGGCCAGAGGTATTCCACCGGCTGGTCGCGCAGCACGAGGGCCATCTCCTTCAGGTGGTAGTCGAAGAACCTGTCGTACTGCCGCAGCGTGTTGTGATAGACCACCAGGCCGCCGGTCAGGCCCACGATCGAAATGCCGCCGAGGAGCCAGGCGAGCAGCCGCGCCCGCAGCGAGCCCATGGTCATGCCGGCCGTACCCGGTAGCCGACGCCACGCACGGTCAGGATGTAATCCGCGCCCAGCTTGCGGCGAAGGCCGTGCACGTGCACCTCGACCGCATTGCTTTCCACCTCCTGGCCCCAGCCATAGAGTCGCTCCTCGATGCGCGCCCGGGAGAGGATGGTTCCGGGACGCTCCATCAGCAGCTGCAGCAGCGCGAATTCCTTGGGAGAGATGGCGATGTCCTCCCCGTCTCGCCGCACGGTGTGGGCCGCGGGGTCGAGCACCACGCCCAGGTGCTCGATGGCCGGCGCGCCGCGCCCCGACTTGCGGCGCAGCAGGGCGCGGATGCGCGCGGCCAGCTCATCGAGGTCGAAAGGCTTTACCAGATAATCGTCGGCGCCGGCATCGAGACCCTGGACCCGGTCGGAGACCGCATCCCGCGCCGTCAGGATGATCACCGGCAGCGCATCGTCCCGCTCCCGCAGAGCGCTGAGCACCCCGAGCCCTCCTTTTCGGGGCAGCCCCAGGTCAAGCAGCAGCAGGTCGAACGGCTCGGTGCGCAGCACCGCCTCGGCGGTCTCCCCGTCATGCACCCAGTCCACGGTGAAGCCATCCTTCCTCAGCCCCGCACGGATGGCCTCGCCGATCATGGCGTCGTCTTCCACGAGAAGCAGTCTCATTTCAATTCAATACCTTGCCGGTGCGCGCGCCGGGCGGGGAATTTGCCGCTCCATCCCCCGCGGCCTCTGCCAAAATGCCTGTTCCGGTCCAATTGACCCATGAGCTGCTCTGCCGTGCCCGCGGCGACTCCCGCACAACAGACCGTCGCACTCGTCCACGACGCCGCCGTGCTGGGCGTGGCGTTGACGGAGCACGATGCTTTGCGGCTGCTGCAGCTGCTGCAAGAGCTGGCTCGCTGGAACCGACGCTTCAATCTGACAGCGATCAGGCACGGTCCGGACATGGTAACGCACCACCTGCTCGACAGTCTGGCCGTGAGCCGGTATCTGCAGGGAGACACCGTAGCCGATGTCGGCACCGGAGCGGGATTCCCGGGACTGCCGCTCGCGCTCGTCAACCCCGAGCGGCGCTTCACCCTGATCGACTCCAACGGCAAGAAGATCCGCTTCGTGTGCCACGCTCTGCGGACCCTTGGGCTGGTGAACGTCGAGACCCTTCAGGCCAGGGTGGAGGCGCTGCGGCCGGACCGACCGTTCGACACCGTGGTGGCGCGCGCATTCGCGCCGTTGCCCGAGATGCTGGAGCTCATCACGCCGCTTTGCGGCCTGCACACCCGCGTGCTCGCCCTGAAGGGCAGGCGGCCGGCAGAGGAGATCGCGGCCCTGCCCGCCGGCTGGCAGGCGCAGTTGCACCCGCTCACCATCCCGGGGCTCGGCGAGGAGCGGTGTGTGATCGTTCTTAACGCGCTCCCGCTTTGGTCGCCGCCACCAGCGGCAACGCCGTGGTCTCTTTGATCACCGACAGCGCAATGAAGGAATGGACCGACTGGACGCCGGGAAAGCGCGACAGATGGTCCAGGAAGAACGCCTCGTAGGCCTTGATGTCGCGGCAGACGATGCGCAGCAGGAAATCGGTCTCGCCCATGAGCGTGTAGCAGCCCTGAATCTCGGGGTGCTCGCGGACCGCCTCCTCGAACTTCAGCAGCGCATCGCGTCCGTGTCCGGTCAGCTTGACCTGCGAGAACACCAGCACGTTCAAGCCCAGCTTTTCGCGCTCGAGCAGCGCCACGCGGCTGCGGATCACGCCCAGCCCCTGCAGACGGCTCATCCGCCGCCAGCAGGTGGAGGCGGTCATTCCCAGCCGCTCGCCAATCTCCGCCGCCGACAGGTCGCCATGGCTCTGGATGAGGTCCAGGATGCGAACATCGCCCCGGTCGAGGTCTGCTTGCATCGATCGTCTCGCTCACTGACCATGATATGCAATGAATGATTCATCTTCCCGCTAAATAGAGCAAGCTTTAGTGAGACGCCGTGCGCGCCTGCCCGCGTATGGTGCCCGCTGCCGGGGCGGGCATGCCCTGCACAGAAGCGGAGCCCTATCGATGGATCTGTACGAATTGCCGGACTTCGACGGCCACGAGCAGGTGGTTTTCGGCTATGACGCGAGCACGGGTCTGCGCGCGGTGATCGCCATTCATTCCACTACGCTCGGACCGGCCGCCGGCGGCTGCCGGATGTGGCCGTACGCTTGCACCCGGGAAGCGCTCACCGATGCGCTGCGGCTCTCACGCGGCATGAGCTACAAGAATGCCATGGCCGAGCTGCCGCTGGGCGGCGGTAAAGCCGTCATCCTGGGGGAGTCGCGCCGAGGGAAAACCCCGCAGCTGTTCCAGGCATTCGGCCGGCTGGTCGATTCGCTCGGCGGCCGGTACCTCACTGCCGAGGACGTCGGCACCACCACCACGGACATGGAGTGGGTGGCGGGCGTGACCCGGTACGTGAGCGGCCTGTCCCGTAAGGAGGGGGAAGTGGGCGGCGATCCGGGGCCGCAGACCGCTCTCGGGGTGTATCTCGGCATCAAGGCGGCGGTGACGTTTCAGCTGGACCGGGATCTTGCCGGGCTGACCGTGGCCGTGCAGGGGCTGGGCGGGGTCGGCCGGCCGTTGTGCCGGCTGCTCGCGGCAGACGGGGCGCGTCTCAAGGTGGCCGATGTTCGCCCGGGCGCGGCCGAGCAGCTCAGAGATGAGCTCGGCGCCGAAGTAGTCCCCGCCGACGACATTGTCGTCGAGGCGGCGGACGTTTTTGCTCCCTGTGCCCTCGGAGCGGTGCTGAACAGGCGCACCATCCCGACCCTGCGCGCACGGGTCGTGGCCGGCGCGGCAAACAATCAGCTGGCACGCGAAGAGGATGGCCATGCGCTGATGAGGGCCGGCATTCTCTATGCGCCGGACTATGTCATCAATGCCGGCGGCATCATCAATGTGGCGCACGAGTATCGGGGAGGGGCCTGTGAGGCGCGGGTGCGCGCCGACATCGGCAAGATTCCCGGCCGCCTCACCGAGATCTTCGAGCGTGCGCGGTGCGAGGAGCGCCCGACCAGCGTGGTGGCCGACCAGATGGCCCGAGAGCGGCTGACGCGCGCCGCCTAGGGGAAATCCCCTCTTTGGCCGAGCCTGGCCGCTCACGCAATAGCCAATCGGCCCGAGGCTCCTAGTACACTGCGCGCCCATGAAGCGCGTCATCGCCATTGCCAACCAGAAAGGCGGCGTCGGCAAGACCACCACCGCGGTCAACCTGGCCGCCTCGCTCGCGGCCACCAAGCGGCGCGTGCTGCTTCTGGACCTCGATCCCCAGGGCAATGCGACCATGGGCAGCGGCATCGACAAGGCCCGGCTCGGGAGCGGCACCTGCGAAGTGTTGCTTGGCGAGGCCGGGCTCCGTGCCAGCCTGCGCTCCGTCGAGCGAGGCGGCTACGCGCTGCTACCGGCCAATCAGGACCTCACCGCCGCCGAGGTGCGCCTGCTTGGCATGAGCGCCGGGCGCGAGGGCCGGCTGCGGGAAGCGCTCGTCCCGGTGCGCGAGGGCTATGACGTGATCCTCATCGATTGCCCGCCGGCGCTCAACATGCTCACCGTGAACGCGCTGGTGGCGGCCGACAGCGTGCTCATCCCCATGCAGTGCGAGTACTACGCCATGGAGGGGCTGTCGGCGCTCATCGGCACCATCGAGCAGATCCGCGCCACGGCCAACCCGCCGCTCGAGATCGAGGGCATCCTGCGCACCATGTTCGATCCGCGGAACAATCTCGCCAACGAGGTGAGCGCCCAGCTCATCATGCATTTCAATGACAAAGTCTTCCGCACCATCATTCCGCGCAACATCCGCCTGGCCGAGGCGCCGTCCTTTGGCTGCCCGGTGCTGTTCCACGACAAAGACTCTCGGGGCGCGCTCGCTTATCTGGCCCTCGCCGGCGAGATGATCAGGCGGGATGAGGAGCAGCGACGGCAAGAGGGGGAAGTGTCCGAGGAGCCCGATCTCGAGGCTGGCGCGCCGGGTATCCCCTCATGAGCCAGAAAAAGCCCACTTTGGGCCGCGGCCTTGCCGATCTGCTCGGCACCCGCGGCCCGGCACCGAGCCCCGCCCCGGGCGAGGACGCGCCTGCCCGGGGTCCCACGCCGGGCGAGCAGCTGACCCGGCTGCCGCTCGATGTGCTGCAGCGCGGCAAGTACCAGCCCCGGCTCGACATGCATCCCGAGACGCTCGAGGAGCTGGCGGGCTCGATCAAGGTCCAGGGCGTGGTGCAGCCCATCGTGGTGCGTCCGCTCGCCTCAGGCCCCGGACAGCCGCAGCGCTACGAGATCGTCGCCGGCGAGCGCCGCTGGCGCGCCGCGCAGATGGCCGGCCTCGATGAGATTCCCGCGATCGTACGGCAGATTCCGGACGAGGCCGCGATCGCCGTGGCGCTCATCGAGAACATCCAGCGGGAGAACCTCAATCCCCTCGAGGAAGCGCGCGCGTTGCAGCGCCTCATCGGCGAGTTCGACCTCACCCACACGCAGGCGGCCGACGCGGTCGGGCGTTCCCGCGCCGGCGTGAGCAACCTGCTGCGACTGCTGGAGCTCGGCCCCGAGGTCCGCGAGCTCATCGAGCGGCGCCAGATCGAGATGGGCCATGCGCGCGCGCTGCTGGGACTTTCGCAGCGCCACCACCAGAACGAGATCGCGCTGCTCGTGGCGAAGAAGGGCCTGTCGGTCCGGGAAACCGAGGCGCTGGTACGGCGCATGCAGCAGCACGGGGACCGCGACACCCAGGCCGCTGCGCCACGCGATGCGGACGTACGCCGCCTGGAGCAGGAGCTCGCAGAGAAGCTCGGCGCCAGAGTCGCCATCCATCATACCGGGGCGGGCAAGGGCAGGCTGGTGGTGAGCTATAACAGCCTGGACGAGCTCGACGGAATTCTCGCACACATCAATTAGTCATACTTACGGCGCCGGTGCGGCCATCACTGCTCTGTTTCGGCACAAAAATCCAGGGCCTTCGCGCCGCTTCGAGGATAGGTAGAAATCCCTAGATTTCACACGGGATTTCACACGCTCGTGCAGTAGACTCCCCTCCGGCCGGTCAATATAATCGCGCGGCCCTTCGGCCCGGCGGGTCCTCGAGCTCGCGAGCCGAGCGCTCGCGGCGCGTGGCGCCGGGGGCGAGGCGCAGCGGCAGAGCTGCGCAGCAGCGAACGACCGTGCGGGATTGCGCGGGTCTCCGAGACCGGCAACCGGGAAGTCGGATGCGGGACTGGGAAACGGTGTCCTGTCCTCAGGGACGGGCAGGGCGGCGCGGCAACTGTATAGGGTCTTGCGGAAATCGCCCCGGCGAGTTCCGCCAATGTGAATTTGGATGAGTGTGATCGACCTGCCCCATGCGCGGCGGCTGGCTTTCGGCGTCGTGCTGGGCCAGTCGGCCGCAACGGTGATGGCCGGAGGGCTCGCTTGGGCGATTTCCGGACGGCTCGCCGCATTCTCCGCCCTGGTCGGCGGGGGCATCGGGACGGCGGCGGGTCTGGTGATGGCGCTCGTGGCCTTCGGGAGACGGGCGGTGGACGCGCGAGGCGCGCTTGGGGCCTTCTACAGGGGGGAGGCTTATAAGCTGCTCGTCGTGATCGGACTGTTCGTGGCGGCCTTCAGCCTGATGAAGGTGGCGCCGCTGGCGATGTTCGCGGCCTTCGTCGCGACTTTTTTCGTGTACTGGATCGCGCTTGCCGCCCCCCTGTGGCCGCGCGGCCGTGCGCGCGACCGGAAACCGGCCGAGCCGCGGCCGGCCGCGGCGGCGGACGCCACGCATACAACGAGAGATTGACGTTCATGGCAGCATCGGACTCGGCGCGGATCGGTGAATACGTCACAGAGCACCTCACCTATCTCACCAACAAGCCGCAGACGTCGCTCATCAATTTCACCGTGATCAACTATGACACGGTGTTCTTCTCGGTACTGCTCGCGGCGTTGTTCGCCGGCAGCTTCTATTGGGTGGCGCGCCGCGCGTCCGCGGGCGCGGCCGGCGGCGCGCCGCGCGGATTCCAGAGCTTCGTCGAGCTCATCGTGGAATGGGTGGACAGCCAGGTGAAGGATGTCTTCCACGGCAGCAGCCGGCTGATCGCGCCGCTCGCGCTCACGATCTTCTGCTGGGTGTACCTGTTCAACTGCATGGATCTGATACCGGTCGATCTGCTGCCCGACATCGCCAAAGGGATGGGAATACCGCACCTGAAGGTGGTGCCGAGCACCGACTTGAACGTCGTGTTCGGCCTGTCGCTCACGGTGTTCATCCTGACCATCTTCTACAGCTTCAAGATGAAGGGGGCGCTCGGCTTCCTCGCCGAGCTCACGCTGCAACCGTTCACCAGCAAGAACGTGTTCGTACAGGCGTTGTTCGTGCCGGTCAACTTCCTGCTGGAGTCGGTCACCCAGATTGCCCGCCCGCTATCGCTGGCGCTGCGACTGTTCGGAAACATCTTTGCGGGCGAGATGATCTTCGTGCTGCTCGCGCTCCTCACCCTGGTGCACGGCTACGCGGCGCTCGAGACCTTCAGCGGCTGGGGGCTCGCCATCATGCAGCTGGTGCTCACCTTTGCCTGGGAAGTCTTCCACCTGCTGATCATCACGATCCAGGCCTTCATTTTCATGGTGCTCACCGTCGTCTATCTTGCGATGGCGCACGAGCACCATTGACCGGTTTGTCCCGTCCAAAACGCTTTCCTACTCGAGGAGAATCAAATGCATGACGTCGCACTGATCCAAGCCATGACCGCGCTCGCGGTGGGCATCATCTTCGGCATGGGCGCGCTCGGCACCGCCATCGGCTTCGGCATTCTCGGCGGCCGCTTCATCGAGGGCTCCGCCCGCCAGCCCGAGCTGATGCCCGCGCTGCAGGTGAAGATGTTCCTGGTTGCCGCTCTGGTCGACGCAGTGGCCATGATCGGCATCGGCTTCGCGCTGTTCTTCATGTTCGCGAACCCGTTCGTCGCCGCTTTGCACGACCTGCATTGAGCCGGCGCGCCGCTAGAGAGTTGTCCGGAAGGAGGCGACTGTGCACATCAATCTGACGCTCCTCGTCCAGATGCTGGCATTCGCCGCGCTCATCTGGTTCACGATGAAGTTCGTCTGGCCGATGATTCTCGGCCCGATGCAGGAACGCGAGCGCAGGATCGCGCAGGGCTTGGCGGCGGCCGACAGGGGCGAGGAGGAGCTCAAGCAGGCGCGCGCCGGCGCAGAGAGCATCGTGCGGGAGGCACGCGAGCGGGCCGGCGCCATCATCGACCAGGCGCAGCGCCGCGGCAACGAGATCATCGAGCAAGCCAGAGCCGCCGCCAGTCAGGAAGGCCAGCGCGTGCTGAACGCCGCGCAGCAGCAGATCGAGCTCGAGGCGACGCAGGCCCGCGAGCAGCTGCGCCGCCAGATCGGCGAGATCGCGGTCGCCGCGGCCTCCAAGCTTCTCGAGCGGGAGATCGATCCGCGCGCGCACGAGGCGCTGATCGATCAGCTTGCGGCGCAGATCTAGCAGGGGACCCGATGGCTGACAAAAGCACCATCGCCCGGCCCTACGCGAAGGCCGCCTTCGAAGCCGCGGGCACGGCACGTCTCGGCCCCTGGGCGCAGGCGCTGCGCGCGGCCGCGGGCGTCGTGACGGACCCGAGGGTCGGCAGGCTGCTCGGCAACCCCCGGGTTTTGCCCGGGCAGCTCGCCGATCTGGTGATCGATGTGGCCGGAGGCGGGCTCGACGAGCACGGGCGCAACTTCATCCGCCTGCTCGCGGACAATCGCCGCCTCGACTGCCTGCCGGCAATCGCCAAGCGCTTCGAGCAGCTCAAGGCCGAAGCCGAGGGGACCATCGATGTCGCGGTGACTTCCGCCGTGCCGCTCAGCGCGGCGCAGCGCGGGGAGCTCTGCGCCGCGCTCGAGCGCAGGCTGAAGCGCACGGTGCGGCTGCAATGCGCCACGGACCCGCAGCTCATCGGCGGGGCGGTGCTGCGCGCCGGCGATCTGGTGATCGACGGCTCGCTCCTTGCCCGGCTGCACCGCATCGCTTACGAGCTGACGGCATGAGCGGCGGTCACAAGGGCTTCATCTTCCCGGCGCGCCTTGCGCGCCGCTCCATGGTCGGGGTTCCGTCCGCGCGAATCCCGTTGAAACCTGCGCGAGGCGCATGAGGCATACATGGCCATCAAGGCAACCGAAATCAGCGATCTGATCAAGCAGCGGATCGAGAGCTTCAAATCCGTCACCGAGGCGCGCAACGTCGGCACCATCGTGTCGGTCACCGACGGCATTACGCGCATCCACGGCTTGGCCGACGTCCGCTACGGCGAAATGCTGGAGTTCCCGGACAACACCTTCGGTCTGGCGTTGAATCTCGAGCAAGACTCGGTGGGCGCCGTGGTGCTGGGCGATTACGAGCACCTGCGCGAGGGCGACACGGTCAAGACCACCGGGCGCATCCTGGAGGTACCGGTGGGCCGGGAGCTTCTCGGCCGCGTGGTGGATGCGCTCGGCCGGCCGATCGACGGCAAGGGGCCGGTGAGCGCCGGCGCCAGCGCGCCGATCGAACGCGTCGCGCCCGGGGTCATCTACCGCCAGTCGGTGAGCCAGCCGGTGCAGACCGGCTACAAGGCCATCGACTCGATGGTGCCGATCGGCCGCGGGCAGCGCGAGCTGATCATCGGCGATCGCCAGACCGGCAAGACCGCGCTCGCCGTCGACACCATCATCAACCAGAAATCCTCCGGCGTTAAATGTATTTACGTGGCGATCGGACAGAAGCAGTCGACGGTCGCCGGCGTCGTGCGCAAGCTCGAGGAGAACGACGCCCTGGCGCACACCATCATCGTGGCCGCCTCGGCCTCGACGCCCGCCGCCCTGCAGTACATCGCCGCCTATGCCGGCTGCACCATGGGAGAGTACTTCATGGACAACGGCGAGGATGCGCTCATCATCTACGACGATCTCACCAAGCAGGCCTGGGCCTATCGGCAGATTTCGCTGTTGCTGCGCCGCCCGCCGGGGCGCGAGGCCTACCCCGGCGACGTTTTCTATCTGCATTCGCGCCTCCTCGAGCGCAGTGCCCGGGTGAACGCGCAGTACGTCGAGATGGTCACCAAGGGCGCAGTGAAGGGCAAGACCGGCTCGCTCACCGGACTGCCGATCATCGAAACTCAGGCGGGTGACGTGACCGCGTTCGTGCCGACCAACGTCATCTCCATCACCGACGGGCAGATCTTTCTCGAGACCGACCTGTTCAACGCCGGCATCCGTCCGGCGATGAACGCCGGCATTTCGGTGTCGCGCGTCGGAGGCGCGGCTCAGACCGATATCATCAAGAAGCTGGGCGGCGGCATCCGCCTGGCGCTCGCCCAGTATCGCGAGCTCGCCGCCTTCTCGCAGTTCGCCTCCGATCTCGATGAGTCGACCCGCAAGCAGCTCGAGCGCGGTCAGCGCGTCACCGAGGTGATGAAGCAGAAGCAGTATGCGCCGATGTCGGTCGCCGAGATGGCGCTGACCATCTACGCCGTCAACAACGGCTACATGGACAAGGTGGAGCTGAAGAAAGTGGTCGCCTTCGAGGCGGCGCTGCAGGGCTTCGCCCATGCAAACCATCAGGCCATGCTCGATCGCATCAACACGGAGCCGAAGCTCAGCAAGGACAACGAGGCCGACCTGAAGAAGTGCGTCGAGGACTTCGTCGCGACCGGGACGTACTGAAGGCAAGCCCATGCCAGGCACCAAGGAAATCCGCGCCAAGATCACGAGTGTCAAGAACACTCAAAAGATCACCAAGGCCATGCAGATGGTGGCGACCAGCAAGATGCGCCGCGCCCAGGAGCGCATGCGCGCCGCACGGCCCTATGCCGAAGGAATCCGCAAGGTGATCGGGCACCTCACCAAGGCCAATCCGGACTATCACAGCCCCTATCTGAGCGGGCGCGAGACCGTCGGGAACGTCGGCATCATCGTCGTGTCCACCGATCGGGGCCTCGCAGGCGCGCTCAACGCCAACGTGTTCAAGCAAACGCTGCTGCTGATGCGAGAATGGCAGGACAAGGGCGCGGCGGCGAAGTTGTGCATGATCGGCGCCAAGGGCATGGCGTTCTTCCGCCGCCTCAACGTGCCGATCCTCGCGCACGTCACCCATCTGGGCGACCGCCCGCACGTCAAGGACATCATCGGCACCGTCAAGGTGATGCTCGACGCGTATCGCGACGGCGAGCTGGATCGGCTGTTCCTGGTGAACGCGGAGTTCATCAACACCATGACCCAGCGACCCTCGGTCGAGCAGCTGCTGCCGGCGCTGCCGATCGACACCGAGGGGCTGCAGCGGCACTGGGACTACCTGTACGAGCCGGAGGCGTCCCAGATCCTCGATGACCTGCTCATGCGCTACATCGAGTCCCAGGTGTACCGTGCGGCGGTCGAGAACGTCGCCTCGGAGATGGCGGCACGGATGGTGGCCATGAAGTCCGCCTCCGACAACGCCAGCAAGCTGATCAGCGAGATGCAGCTGATCTACAACAAGGCCCGCCAGGCAGCGATCACCAAAGAGCTGGCGGAAATTGTCGGCGGGGCGGCAGCAGTATGAATACTCAAGAGAGACCACACATGGCAAGCATGGCCGAAGGCAAGATCACCCAGATCATCGGCGCCGTCATCGACGTCGAGTTCCCGCGCGAGGCCATCCCGCGCGTCTACGAGGCCTTGAAGCTCAAGGATCACGACCTGACGCTCGAGGTGCAGCAGGAGCTCGGCGACGGCATCGTGCGCACGATCGCCATGGGCCCCTCCGAGGGCCTGAAACGGGGTCTTGCCGTGACGGCGACGGGCGCCCCGATCACCGTGCCCGTCGGCAAGGCGACCCTGGGGCGCATCATGGACGTGCTCGGCACGCCGCAGGACAACCGCGGGCCGGTCGACTCGCCCGACCACCTGCCCATCCACCGCCCTCCGCCGTCCTTCGAAGAGCAGGCCGGCGGCCAGGAGCTGCTGGTCACGGGCATCAAGGTGATCGATCTGCTGGTGCCGTTCGCCAAGGGCGGCAAGGTCGGCCTGTTCGGCGGAGCGGGCGTGGGCAAGACCGTCAACATGCTGGAGCTCATCAACAACATCGCCAAGCAGTACAGCGGCCTGTCGGTGTTCGCCGGCGTCGGCGAGCGCACCCGAGAGGGCAACGACTTCTATCACGAGATGATCGAGTCCGGCGTCATCGACCCGAAGGAGCTGTCCAACTCCAAGGTGGCCATGGTATATGGCCAGATGAACGAGCCGCCGGGCAACCGTCTGCGCGTGGCGCTCACCGGGCTCACCATTGCCGAGCACTTCCGCGACGGCGTGCGCGAGGACGGCGGCAAGGGCCGCGACGTGCTGCTGTTCATCGACAACATCTATCGCTACACGCTGGCGGGCACCGAGGTCTCGGCGCTGCTCGGGCGCATGCCTTCGGCGGTGGGCTACCAGCCGACGCTCGCCGAGGAGATGGGCACGCTGCAGGAGCGCATCACCTCGACCAAGACCGGCTCGATCACCTCCATCCAGGCGGTGTACGTGCCTGCGGACGATTTCACCGATCCGTCGCCCGCCACCACGTTCGCGCACCTCGACGCGACGGTGGTGCTCGATCGGCAGATCGCCGCAATGGGCATCTACCCGGCGGTGAGTCCGCTCGAGTCCACCAGCCGCCAGCTCGATCCGCTGGTCGTCGGCGAGGAGCATTACAACACCGCGCGCGGCGTGCAGGCGGTGCTGCAGCGCTACAAGGAGCTTCAGGACATCATCGCCATCCTCGGAATGGACGAGCTGTCCGAGGACGACAAGCAGACCGTGTACCGTGCCCGCAAGGTGCAACGCTTCCTGTCGCAGCCGTTCAACGTAGCCAAGGTGTTCACCGGGCAGGACGGCAAGATCGTGCCGCTCGCCGAGACCATCCGCGGCTTCAAGGGCATCATCGGCGGCGAGTACGACCAGCTGCCCGAGCAGGCCTTCTACATGGTCGGCACCATCGACGAGGCGGTCGCCAAGGCGAAGACGCTGCAGTAGTAGGAACACCCGGATGGCCGAACGACACACCATTCAAGTCGAGATCGTCAGCGCCGAGGGCGAGATCTTCTGCGGCCCGGCGACCCTGGTGGTCGCGCCGGCCTCCCAGGGGGATATCGGCGTGGCGCCGAGGCACGCGCCGCTGCTCTCGATGCTCAAGCCGGGCGAGGTGCGGGTTCACCTGCCGGACGGGACCGAGCAGTTCTTCTTCGTCGGCGGCGGCGCCATAGAGGTACAGCCCACCAAGGTCACGGTGCTCGCCGATACGGCGCTGCGCGCCAAGGACATCGATGAGGCGGCGGCGCTCGCCGCAAAGCAGCGGGCCGAGGAGGCTCTCAACGACCGCAGCGGCCACATCACGCAGGCCGAGGCGCTGGCGGAGCTGGCCCGAGCCGCGGCGCAGCTGAAAATCATTGCGCGGCTGCGCAAGCAGCACAGCTAGGCACGGCAGCCGTCGTGGACCGTGATGGCGCCATGAGCCGATCGACCTCCGCCCCGCCGCCTCTTTCGGTCGTGATCCTCGCCGCCGGCGAGGGCAGGCGGATGAAATCCCGCCTGCCGAAGGTGCTGCAGCTGCTCGCCGGGCGGCCGCTGCTCAAGCACGTCATCGACACCGCCCGCGCGCTGCGCCCGGAGGCGATCGAGGTCGTATACGGCCATGGCGGCGAGCGGGTGCGAGAGGCGCTGTCCGCCGAGCCGGTGAGGTGGGTCGAGCAAGCCGAGCGCCTGGGCACCGGTCACGCGGTGCTGCAGGCGATGCCGCACGTTCCGGACGATCATCTCGTGCTCGTCCTCTACGGCGACGTGCCGCTGCTCGGCCCGGACACGCTCTCGCGGCTGATCGCCCTCGGCCGTCGCGGACACTTGGCGCTGCTTACCATGCGGCCGGAGAGCCCCGAAGGTTATGGCCGGATCGTCCGCGATCCGGCCGGCCACGTCGCGCGCATCGTGGAGCAAAAGGACGCCTCGGCCGCCGAGCTTGCCCTGAGCGAGTGCAACACGGGGGTGCTGGCCGCGCCGGCCCGGCTGCTCAAGGCCTGGCTCGCAGGCCTCGGCAACGACAACACCCAGGGAGAGTACTACCTGACCGACATCGTCGGGATGGCGGTCGGGCAGGGCGTCACGGTCAGTCCCCTCTTGATCGCCGATCCGATCGAGGCACTGGGTGTCAACGACAAGGCTCAGCTCGCCTCTCTGGAGGCGGTGTGCCGGCACACCGCCGCACGCGGTCTGATGCTGGGCGGGGTGACTGTCGCGGATCCGGCGCGGCTCGATGTGCGCGGCCGGGTGACGCACGGCGCCGATGTCTTCATCGACGTCAATGTCGTGTTGGAAGGACACGTGAAGCTCGGGGACCGCGTGCGCATCGGCCCCGGCTGCGTCATCCGCGACAGCGAGATCGGCGATGACACCGAGATCTTCCCCTTCTGCGTGCTCGACGGCGCGGCGATCGGCGCCTCCGCCCGGATCGGGCCGTTCGCGCGCATGCGCCCGACCGCCACTCTGGCCGATGGAGTGCACATCGGCAATTTCGTCGAGGTCAAGAATGCCTCCCTGGGAGAGCAGTCCAAGGCCAACCACCTCTCCTATGTCGGCGATGCTGAAGTCGGCGCGCGCGTCAACATCGGCGCCGGCACCATCATCGCCAATTACGACGGCGCCAACAAGCACCGCACCGTCATCCGGGACGATGTCCATACCGGGTCCAACAGCGTGCTGGTCGCGCCGATCACCGTGGGCGAGGGAGCCACGATCGCCGCCGGCTCCACGGTGGCCGGGGAGGTCCCTGCCGGCAAGCTCACCGTTGCCCGCGCCCGCCAGACGACGGTCGAGGGGTGGACCCGGCCCGTGAAGCAGACGAAGACCTGAGTTCTCCTGCGGCTGTGCGGGCGTGCGGCTTGCGCCGCCAGGCCCGCCAGAGCGCGTGCAGGCGCGCCTCGAAGGCCGGCCCGGAGTCGGCGTACAGTCGACGCCCCAGGGCGAAGGCCCGCGCCCTGAGCTGAGTCGAGCGGCGCTCGATCAGTGAGAGCAGTCTGCGGCGGCCGGCGCGCGCGGCTACGCCCGTTGCGATCCTGGCGCGAAGGACCCAGAGATCGTGATCCTCGCCGAGCGCGTCTGCGATGCCGTGCGCCGTCTGCGCCAGCCGTCCGACCGGGGCGCCCAGAGGCTCGAGGACCTGCAGCAGGTGCCAGAGGTACTTGGTCTGCTTGCGCCACTCGTGCAGAGTCTCGGCGGTCTGATCGGCCTCGGCGCGGGAGCGCGCCCGGCGGGCCTGAGTGTAAACGCGCGCAAGTCCCGCGCCCAATAGGGACCAACCCTTCCGCCCCACGCGCCACCGCCTCGCGCGGCCTCGCCCTTCGCGCAGCACCTCGAGCTGTCCGGCGAACGGCTTGGAGTCTCGCGACAGTTTGCGCCGCAGGTCGATGCGCTCACGGCGCAGTATACGTTGAAGCTCCACCGGCGGCGAAGGGCCGCCCCGAGCCCGCAAGCAGCGCTGCAGGCGCTCGAGCCTCTGCAGGAGCACTTTGGCGTCGCGCACCGCGCTCAGCGGACGGGCGGCGTCGCGCAGGAGGGTGTTTTCCCTGCGATACGCCCGATCGCCGATCGACGGGCGCAGCAGGCGAAGCATGGCGCGGGCTTTTTTCAGGCTCTTGCGGGCCGAATGCACGTCTCCATCCGACAAGGGCCGGCGCTCGAGCGCGCGCAGCGCGTCGGTGATCTGCGCGCAGGCGATCCGCCGAGCGGCCTGTGTGCCCGCCTCGCGCCGGTGCAACTTGGTCATACGGGTAGGCTACGGCGCGGCTCGTCCCTCGGTCCATCCGCAGCCACCGCAGCGTGCGTCGCCGCTCGAGCACAGTTTCACGTTCCGCAGCGCTGCGCCTCGCCTTGCGGCCGCAGAATCAGGCAAACTGCGCCTTTTCGAGCGGTAAGAGCTGCCCAGTATGTGCGGAATCGTCGGAGCGATCGCCGAGCGGAACATCGTCCCCATCCTGATGGAAGGCCTGCGCCGGCTGGAGTACCGCGGCTACGACTCGGCAGGCCTCGCGGTGATCGAGTCCGGCAGGCTCGCCCGCCTGCGCACCGTCGGCAAGGTCAGGGTGCTCGAGGAGGCGCTCGAGAGCACCCCGGTGGCGGGCCACGTCGGCATCGCCCACACCCGTTGGGCGACCCACGGGGTGCCCAGCGAGCGTAATGCCCACCCCCATGTCTCTCTCGGGGGCCTCGCCATCGTCCACAACGGCATCATCGAGAACCACGAGGATCTGCGCGAGGACCTGAAGCGCCGCGGCTACCGCTTTGAGTCCGAGACCGACACCGAGGTCGTCGCGCACCGCATCCATTACCACCTCGACACGCTGGGCGATCTGTTCAAGGCCGTGCGCGCCACCGTGGCGGAGCTCGAAGGGGCCTACGCGCTGGCGGTGGTGAGCGAGCGGGACCCCGAGCGCCTGGTGGCGGCGCGCGAGGGCTGTCCGGTCGTGATCGGCCTGGGGCTGGAAGAGAACTTCGTCGCCTCCGACGTCGCGGCGCTGCTGCCGGTGACGCGGCGATTCCAGTTCCTCGAGGAGGGCGATGTCGCGGAAATCCGCCGCAAGGCGGTGCGCGTCATCGACCGCGACGGCAACATCGCCGATCGGCCGGTGCGCGAGAGCGAGCTCAGCGCCGATGGCGCCGAGAAGGGGCCGTTCCGCCATTTCATGCTGAAGGAGATCCACGAGCAGCCGCGGGCCCTCGCCGACACCCTGGCCGAGCGCGTGGCCAACGGCAGGCTCTTCGAGGCCGCTTTCGGCCCGGCCGCGACCGACGTGTTCAAGCGGGTCGCCGGAGTGCACATCGTGGCGTGCGGGACCAGCTTCCACGCGGCCTGCGTGGCCCGCTACTTCATCGAGCAGATCTGCCGTATACCCTGCGCCGTCGACATCGCCAGCGAATATCGCTACCGCAACCCGCTGGTGCCGCCCAACTCGCTGTTCGTCACCATCTCCCAGTCGGGCGAGACCGCGGACACGCTCGCGGCGCTGCGCCTCGCCAGGCAATCGGGCTATCTGTCCGCGCTTGCCATCTGCAACGCGCCGGAAAGCTCGCTGGTGCGCGAGTCGGAGCTGGTCATGCTGACCCGCGCCGGCCCCGAGATCGGCGTAGCCTCGACCAAGGCGTTCACGACCCAGCTCGCCGCGCTGTCCATGCTGACCGTCGCGCTCGCCCGCCACCACGGCGCCGACGCCGAGCGCGAGCATGGCCTGGTGACGCGCCTCGTGGAACTGCCGGGCCTCATCGAAAAGGCGCTCACCCTCGACCCCGTCATCCACCGGCTCGCAGAGCGTTTCGCCGACAAGCGCCATGCGCTGTTCCTCGGCCGCGGAGCGCTGTATCCCATCGCCATGGAAGGCGCGCTGAAGCTCAAGGAAATCTCCTACATCCACGCCGAGAGCTATCCCGCGGGCGAGCTCAAGCACGGGCCGCTGGCGTTGGTGGATGTCGACATGCCGGTGATCGCGGTGGCGCCGAACAACGATCTGCTGGAGAAGCTCAAATCCAACCTCATGGAGGTCCGTGCCCGCGGCGGGGAACTCGTCGTGTTCGCCGACCCGGAGTCGGGGATCCGGGCGAGCGACGGCGTCACCGTGATCGAGATGCCGAAGCACGTGACCTGGTTCCAGGCACCCGCCATCTACACGGTACCGCTGCAGCTGCTCGCCTACCACGTCGCCGTGCTCAAGGGCACGGACGTCGATCAGCCGAGGAACCTCGCGAAGAGCGTCACGGTGGAATGACGCGCCGGTAGAGACGGACATTTTTGTGGCATGTAATTAAAGTCGTATCCTCGGGAATAAAGTCGTTTCCTGAGCAATTACTCTGGTCACGGCATAGCTATAGCTAGCCGGGTGCCTGCACTACGTGCAACTCACGGCAACCGCCAGGCGCCATCGGCGCCGCGTTCGAGAGTCGTCGGACGCGTGCCAAAAGGCTCCGGCGTGACGCCGCGGATCCAGAGCTCCATGCGCGCAACCCGCATTTCGATGAATGCTGCCCTCGCCTGATCCTCCGCGGTCGGAAAATAGGCGCTGAACCGGCTCCGCCAATGCCTGCGGACATCGGCAGGCTCGCTCAGGAGCGTGGCATTGCCGGCGAGCAGCACGAAGGCGTCGTCCGCCCCTTTCTGGAATGTCAGGGCGAGGATGCCCGTGCGGCGCAAAGCTGCAACCTTGCGCGACCCAGCGTCCACCACGAAACGGATCACCCAGTCGGCGTTTCCAAGCTCTCCTATCAGACGCCCCATCGGACGCGCCGACGGCATCCCCTCACCGGATGGAACGATGAGCCAGCAATAATGCACGTCAGCCACCACCTGGGCCGCACCGGCCAGAAGCCGACCCACCTCCAGCGCCTTCTCGCCGTCTGCCCGCATCATCCACGTATCCAGTGCCCGAGTGAGCTGCTCTTATAGCAGATATAGCCCGCTAGGTCTAGACCTGTTAGTCTACATATCATGGCACGCTCCGCTTTCGACAACGCCCAGTTTCTCGCTGCTGCCCGCCAGCTTGTGATCGAGCGGGGCCCGGCGATGGTCACCGTCGACTCGGTGACGCAGCGGCTCAAGGCGCCGAAGGGTTCCTTCTATTATCGCTTTGCATCCCGCGACGCACTTCTCGGTGAGTTGTGGCTGCAATCGGCCGTCGCCTATCAGGAAGGTTTCATGGCCGCCATCGATGCCGATGACGGCCTCGGCGCCGCCCTGCACACTCCAGCCTGGGCGCGTGAACACCTGGATGACGCCTGCCTTCTGCTCCTTTACAGCCGGGAAGATTTCGTCGCCGGGGACTGGCCCAGCGCCTTGCGCAAAGGCGTCCGTGAGCAGGCCGAGCGTGTGAAGGATGCGCTGACTCGCTTTGCGCGCCTGGCCTTTGGCGCGACCGGTTCGGGACAGATGCGGCGCGCGGCGTTCGTGCTGTTGGAGGTGCCGCTGGCGGCGGTGAAGCCTCATCTCAAACGGCGGGAAGCGCCCCCGCCGCTCGTCGATGAGCTGATCCGGTCGACGTTCCAGGCGATCGCCCCTCGGGCAGATGCAGGGCGCGCGCGCAAGAGCACGGTCGCTTGAGAGAACCAGAAGCCCCTGGGTATTGCGCCGCCTCTGGCGGCGCCTCGGTCGGTGTGATCGCGCGAACGGCGGGTGTGACAAAACCGGTCCTCTATGACCACTTTGCATCCAAGCTCGCACTCTATCAGGCGGTTCTCGGATCGATACGCGGCGAGCTGCTGTCGCGCGGCGCCGCCATCTCCTCAGAGCTCCGCGGCCCTGAGGAGCGGTTCCGTGCCGCAGTCGACGCGTTCTTCAGTTTCGCTCAGGAGCAGCCTTGCGCGATCCGGGTGTTGCTGCATGAGCCACACGAAGATGCAGCGGCCGAGCACGTCTGGCGCGCGGTTCAGAACCGAGCTTCCGCTGGGATCGCGGCTTTCTTGGAAACGATCTGGCCGGTGGCGCAGGGCTGGACGCGAATTGCTGCGGCGGAGTGCATCAAATCAGCGCTGCACGGCTTGGCACTCTGGTGGCGCGCGCATCCGTACGTGGAGCGGCAGGCACTGACCGAGTTGGTCTGCCAGATAGCCTGGGACGGTCTTCAGGCTCGCGTGCCGCGGCAGCCGGAGAACCCGGTCTGACTGAGCCGGGGACGGGGGCGGCTGCGAAGGCGGCAATCAGCGCGGCGAGTGCCTGGATCCAGAGCCGGGCTCGCCTTCCTTCGTAGAAGACGGAGCCGGGGGGGGCGGCGTCGAGCGGACCGCTGGCCAATAGCTGCGCTGCGTAGGTACTGCCCCCAAGCGACTCTGGTCCAGCGCAGGAACGAAAGCACTGGCGGTCGTCCCCGTACGTGCTTGTCATTGCTCGAAATATGAGTATAATATACTCATATGGAACAGAACCGGCGTCGTCTATGACTGCTACCACAAAGCGCGCGAACTTTGACCTGTCTCCGGAGCAGGAAGAGTTGCTGGCCAATTTGCGCGCCCAGCTGGCTGCTTCCAGCACCAAAGAGGCGGTATTAAGAGCGGCGCAACTGACGACTTTGCTCTTGGACGAGGTCAAGCAGGGCAATCGGCTCTTCGTCGGCAAGAGCCCTTCCACCGCCGTGCGCGTGGCAATCCCGGAGCTCGAGGCCCGAGCGCATGGACAATGGCGCTGGCTCGTCGAGCGTCCTCATCCCTGGCGCCGGCAGCTCTGGGTCAAGGGACGTAAGCTGCTGGCATCGGCCGTGTGGCTTGACGCACTGACGAACGCCATGGCCCCGCGCGAGGCCGCGACAAATTGGGATCTGCCTTTGGAAGCCTGTGAGGAGATCTTCGCTTATTGCGAGGCCAATAAAGCGCTGATCGAATCTGAAGCCAACGAAGAACGGCAGCGCTTGAAACGAGCGAACGTCGATGTCGAGGCTAGGGCGCCCGCTTGAGAATCCTGGTCGATGAAGACTCGCAGGCTCGCGCACAGCTCAATATCCTACGTGCCGACGGACACGATGTAGTAGCCATCGGCGAGCTTGGCAAGAACGGAACACCCGATCCGGAAGTACTCGACCTCGCGCAGTCGCTCGCGCGGGTGCTACTGACTCACAACACGGAAGATTTTCACCACTTGCACAGTGAACGGCCAGATCATCGTGGCATCATGGCGGTCCACCGGGACGCCGATCCGCGCAAGAACATGAACCACGCACAGATCGCGGCGGCTATCCGCCGCCTCGAAACCTCCGGCGTGACGATTACCGGCGTTTTTCACGTGCTGAATTGCTGGCGCTGAGGGTGGATCCAAGGAACAGCGGTAATCGTTCGCTACATAATGGCGGAGCGACTATGTTCCCGGATCCATGACGGTTTCCTGCACCTAAACGAGCTCGGCGTAATAAAGAGTAACGACTTTGGTCTTGGCGGTAGGCTGAAAAAGCGAAATTTCTCGGGCACCAACCGCGCTCGGGAAACGACTTTAATTAGGGCCCACAATTTGTTGTGCGACCGAATTAAAGTCATTACCCGGAAATTAAAGTCCTTTCCTGGGAATTAAAGTCGTTACCCACGAAACAAAGTCGTTTCCTGGTAATTCGACATAATCAAGGCATCAGCGGGGCCGATTCGCTGCGCCGCCTACTCCCTCTCGAATCCATGACTGCTGAATTTGAGTGTGCGACTGTTTTCAGTCACCTGAGGCGCTTTCCAAAATCAGCCCTGTCGTGCTTGCGAGAAGCAGTCCCCCCCCTGGCCCGTCGTGTTACAGGGGCGATGAAAGTGTCTGGTTGGTTACGCGAGTTGGACCGGTAGTCGGCGGCTAGGGGAGCTTCTTCCGTCGCCATCAGACTGGGGCGTGGGGAAAGGCCGGTGATGGCGAGAGAAGGTCGGGGGCAAGCAGGAGCAGAAGTTCCTGCTCAGTCAGCGGCACTGCTGCGCCGGTACGGTCGCGCGGATGGCCGGGTCGGAGCCGCCCAAGAGGTATTGATCTTCTACCGACTTTGAGCGCACGAACGGCGCCATGGCGTGACGGGTCCGTCCCGGGGGGTAGCCATGCAGTGCCGGCGGTGTGCAGCCTGCGGGGCGAGTTTTCGGCCGCGCCCGCAAATTCCCGAGCAGCGATTCTGTGGTCAGCCGGACTGCCAGCATGAACGCCGGCGGCGGTGGAAGCGCGGCAAGCGCCAGACGGATGCGGATTACCGCGAGAACCAGGCCCGTGCGCAGCGCGCCTGGAGCGAGCGCCACCGCGAGTACTGGCGCGAGTACCGACGCCAACATCCCCGATACAGTGAACGCAACCGCCAGCAGCAGCGGGTGCGCAATGCGCGTCGAGGTGCCCGGGAGGGTTCAGGCGTGATTGCAAAGAGGAACGCGTCGGAGGCGATCGGCCCTGAGTTTTCCGGCACTTACGTGCTCACGCCTGTGGCGGAAGAGCCGATTGCAAAGAGGAACGCGTGGACGGTGAAAATCACTGCGATATCAAGGGACTTGCCGCCGAGGGGATGATTGCAAAGAGAGTACTCGATAGGCGTTGCGGGGCAGCGCTCGTATCGTGGGATGCATGGCCGGGATATCCGATCCACGAGGGGCTCTGCAGGTGGAGCTGCATCAACTGACGCTGCGCTACGAGCATTTGCGCAAGCGCCACCCCCGGCAAGAGCGGGCGCTGCTGAGCTCGCTGTCGGAGAGCGAGCAGCTGTTGCCGATTGTGGTGGTGAGCGAAACCGAGCGGTTTGTACTGATCGACGGCTACAAGCGCGTGCGAGCGCTGAAGCGTCTGGCGCGCGATACGGTGCGGGCCACGTGTTGGCAGGTCGCGGAGGTCGAGGCGCTTTTATTGGAGCGAGGCCTGCGCCGGGGGACCGAGGATGCACTGGACCAAGCCTGGTTGATGGCGGAGTTACAGGAACGATTTCACTGCTCGATGGACGAACTCGCGCGGCGTTTTGAACACAGCAAAAGCTGGGTCAGCCGGCGATTAGCACTGTTGCAGGTCCTGCCGGCAACCATCCAGGAGCAGGTGCGCGTGGGCACCGTGAGCGCCCACGCGGCCATGAAGTATTTGGTGCCGTTGGCGCGCGCCAACGCAGCTGCCGTGCAGCAGCTGGCGGGGGCTCTCACAGCGCTGAAGCCGACGACGCGGGAAGTGGGGGCGCTGTATGGCGGCTGGCAATCCGGCACACAACGCACGCGTGAGCTGATCCTGCATAGCCCGCAGATCTATCTGCAGGCGCAGGCGGCGCGGACCCCGGCGCCGCCCTCGGCTACACAACGCTTTCTGCAGGATCTGGGCGCGCTCGCAGCTTGCCGTGCTGCCTCCTGCCGCTCTCGCTCCGCGATGGACCGAGCCCGATCCCGCGCGGACTGCTCGGCTCGGTCTTTTTCCCGGCAGCATCGCTTGTACGGCAGCCCGCTGCCGCAGGGGCAAGGGGCGTTTCGGCCAACGGTCTGGGTACTCATGAGGCCGCGTACTTTATCTCATCCGTGACACCCAGAGAGCGGATGCGGCCCGGAACCTGGCAAGACCACCGAACCGACCGTCCTCGGCCAGCGCTGCCCACCCTGTCCCACGATCTCCACGGCAGCGAACCCCAGCCCTCGGCTGGATCGTCTCGAACTGCAACCGGACATGCTCGTTCAAGAGTGCCGGACGAGCGCGGGAAAACGGAAGGCGTTGCGCCTCAGATACTAGAGGACGTAACAAGGAGCGCGAAGACGAACGACTGGAGCAGATGAACCTGTTGAGGTGATGGGCCACCTATTGGTGGCCCGATCGGGTCGGGGCCGCGTTAGCGACCCCGGATAGCGGCTTTGAGCGGCTCACATTTGAAAGCCCCCGGCTTTGCCGGGGGATGGTTACGTGTGCCGAGCATGTTCGACAGCTTGGGGGTGCAAGTCCCCTATCCAGCGTACGCTGCCGCTGATCAGGGTGTCTGGAGGCGCAAGCCTCAAGTCAGAGTACCCGTCGGCCCTTGCGGCCGACGGCACGCCTTGATGCGCGTCTTCGAAACCACCCGCTTCAGCGGCTGGCCTGTTCATTACATAATTGCGCACACTACTGTCCCAACGTTGTGCAGTGACGGCGGCGTAAGAGATTGCTTGAACATCCGCTCTAGATACTCCTGCATTGCCACGGCGGGGCGCGCGCGCCCGCACGGCAGCTGCGTGGCCTTCAGCGCCTCGCGGCAGCATGTGCGGCGGTGCTGCCGACAGCCGAAGTACTCGAGCGTTAACGTTGCCGTGCCGATGTGGTAGCGCTCGCGCCCATGGGTCAGCAGCTTGCCTCGGTACGGACTGTCCGCCGCCCTTGCCCCGCATGTGCCGGCGAATAAAGTAGAGGGCAGTTCTTGCCTTTCCCTCATCCTCGGTACAGCACGCTCCGGAGCAGCTGCACCCGCCCGGGAGCGCCCCTCCCTGCTCCACAAAACTCATCCGCAGGAATCGATCCCGACCGTTCAAGCCTAAAACTCGTCCCGCTCCCGCCCGCTTCGAGCCACCCGCGCCCCGCTCCAACAGACCGGTCTCCTCGGCGGTGCGGCCGAGAATGAATTTGCCCAAACCTTCCGGGGACCAGTATTCTCGGGCGCACTGACACTCGTTTCGCCGGACAATGTCTCCAGGAAACCCATGACCCCGCTGACACCCACGAGCGACTCCCCGGAAGAGGACAGAGCCCCGACGCACATCGTGGGACTGGGCGCCTCCGCGGGTGGCCTGCAGCCACTGCAAGAGTTCCTGAGTCATGTGCCGGTGCCGAGCGGCGTCGCCTATGTTGTCGTGCAGCATATGGATCCGACGCACAAAGCGATGTTGCCCGACCTGCTTCAACGGACGACGTCCATGCCCGTGCGCGAGGTGACGGCGTCCATGCGGGTGAAACGCGATGTCGTGTACGTGATCCCCCCAGACACCGAGCTGTCCGTGAAGGGCGGATTCCTGCGTCCCGCGAAGCCGAGCGAGCCGCGCGGGATGCGCCTGCCCATCGACGTGCTGCTTTGCTCCCTCGCTGGGGATCAGGGAGCCCGAGCCATCGGGGTCGTCCTGTCAGGCATGGGGTCGGACGGGACGCTCGGTCTGCAGGCGATCAAGAGCCAAGGCGGCTTGACGCTCGCGCAAGAGCCGCATTCGGCACAGTTTGATTCGATGCCGAAGAGCGCAGTCACGGCTGGCGTGGCCGATGTCGTGGCACTCCCTTCCGAGATGCCGCAGCGTATTCTTCAGGTCATTTGCCCGCAAACGCATGCTCTCGCTTCCGGGCAAAACAATGGCGACGCGACCGCCGACTTGGACTCGGTGCTGGCGTTGCTGCGTGCGCGCAGCAAGCATGACCTGACGCTGTATAAGCCAAGCACGCTGCGGCGCCGCATCGAGCGGCGCATGGCCATACATCGCGTCACGACCATCGACGCATACGCCGCCCTCTTGCTCGCAAACCCCACGGAACTCGATCTGCTCTTCAAGGAAATGCTGATCGGGGTCACGAGTTTTTTTCGCAATCCAGCGGCCTGGGACGAATTAAGCTCCGTTGCGCTGCCGGAACTGTTCGCGCGCGAAGGCCCCGACAAGCAGTACCGTGCTTGGGTCGCCGGCTGCTCCACCGGCGAGGAGGCATTCTCCCTCGCGATGGTCTTCACGGAAGCACGCGAGCGACTGGCCTTGACGGGCACATCAACGTTACAGATCTTCGCCACGGATCTCAATGCCGACGCGATAGCCTCCGCCCGCCGAGGACGCTACCCCGGCTCCATAACCGCAGATGTCTCCGCACAGCGTCTGGACCGCTTTTTTCGCACGCAGGGTGACGGCTACCTCATCGACCCACGAATCCGCGAACGGGTGCTGTTCGCCCAGCACGATCTGATCATGGATCCGCCGTTCACGCGACTCGATTTGCTGCTGTGTCGCAATGTCTTGATTTACTTCAACGCGGCGTTGCAAAAGCGCCTTCTGCCGCTGTTCCACTACAGCCTGCTTCCAGGCGGAATTCTGATGCTGGGCGGATCGGAAACCGTGGGACCGGTGCAGAATCTATTTCCGACTGTGTCGTCGAAATCCCGTCTTTACCGCCGCAGCCAGGCGGCGACCATGCCCCGCACCGTCGATTTTCCTACTGGTCGCCGTGTCTCAGCGCGCGCGCCCGCGCAGGAGTTACCTTTGTCACCGCAAATTTCCCAGACGGCGAACGTCCAGGCGCTGGCCGACCAATTTCTGTTGCAGAAATTTTCCCCTCCGGCCGTTCTGGTGAACGAACTTGGCGACATTCTCTATGTCAGCGCGCATACCGGCCGGTATCTCGAGCCGGCGGCCGGCAAGGCCAACTGGAACATCCATGTCATGGCCCGTCCCGCCATACGGACTCCGCTCGCCGCGGCCCTGTGGCGGGCCATCAAAGAGCGCACAGTGGTCGAGATCCGGGGCCTTCGCATGGACGATAATTTCACCCACCAGCTCGACATCACCGTCGAACCGATCGACGAGCCCAACCCACTCGGCGGCATGGTGATGGTCGTATTTCGGGAGGTTGCCGCTCCGATCGCCAAAAAGTCTCGGCGCAAGAAAGACGTGGGTGCGGTCGATCCTGCGATCGCCGCCGAGCTCACCCGCTGCCAGGAAGAACTCAAGGCCTTGCGCGAAACCATGCGCGCCTCGGACGAGGAGCGGCAGGTGGCCATCGAGGAGCTGCAATCGACGAACGAGGAGCTGCAGTCCGCAAACGAGGAACTCACGACTTCCAAGGAAGAGGCCCAGTCGATGAACGAGGAATTGCAGACGATCAACGCCGAACTTCAATCCAAGCTCGACGACCTTGCGCTCGCGCAGAGTGACATGCAGAATTTGCTCAACAGCACCGACATCGCCACGCTGTTCCTCGACAACGACTTGAACGTACGCCGCTTCACTGAGCAGATCAAGCGCCTCATCAATCTACGGGAGGCGGACATCGGCCGCCCGCTGAGCGACCTCACTACGACGTTGAACTATCCCGAACTCGACGCCGACGCCAAAGAAACGTTGCGCACCCTCGCGTATAGCGAAAAGGAGATCTCGACCAGTGATGCGCGGTGGTTCAAGGTGCGCATCATGCCGTACCGCACGGTAGCCAACGTCATCCAGGGGGCCGTGATCACCTTCGTCGATATCACCGTAGCCAAACAGCTGGAGGCCAGATTGCGCAATCGCCAAGAGGCGCCGCGTTGACGACCCCCATCGCCGCCTCCAGACGCTCGCGCTCGAGATGGCGCCACGTGCCGTCGGGTGCCTCCATTTCAACCGTACCTTCAGGGATAAGAGGTGAGTTGCTGTCTCGTGCGCCAGCGGAGTGTTCGTAAAGTGCCCGCAGCCTGCGCAGGGATATCGAAGTCGCCGACCGGGAGACGGATCATGTCAGGGACGACTCGGGATTGCGTTATCCGCCGGTGTGGCGCTTGATGAGTGTGACGGTGCGACTGAGTCCTTCGGCCCCGTAGCTGGTCCGCTCGTGCCGGACCGAGGTGCGCTTCCAGAGCGCCTGGCGGAGTGGAGCCAGGCGCGAGTTCCACTCCCCGCCGCAACGGGAACCCCAAAGCAGGGCAAACCAGCCCTGCCGTACCCAGCTGCCAGAACTACGACGAGTGCCCTGACGCAGGCGACCGGGAACTCGCGTCCTTTCCGCCCCCGAATCGCTCCATCCGGGCGCGCACGAGCTCGTAGAGGAACGTGGCGAACTGCCTGCCTTGCAGGAGAAGATCGGATCGCCCCGGAAGTCGACCGGGGACGTGGGGGGAGGATGCGATGCCGATCGCCGGCGCGGGTGATGCTCCGGTGCAGTCACCGCGAGAGCGTCACACGCGGCCCGTGGGCGATCGCCGCCGAAGCTATTGCCCGTCTCGGCGCGACCGCTTCAAAAGCCTGCGAATAAAAAGGTAGACTGTCGCCACAACCAAGGGTGCCGGTACCGCACGATCAGCGAGGTGGCATGATGACGACAGTTGCTCGCAAGCGCAGCCGAACGGATAGCCTGCGTTCGCGCGCAGTCGCTCGCTTGAAGGGACCCGACGCCCAGGCATGCGCCGACCCATTGGCCGCGCTGCGCGTGCTCTACGAGTTCGCTTCCTCGCCGACTACCGCTCCCAAAGCGCTCGCGTTGCTCCATGAGCTACAGGTCCACCAGGTGGAAGTGGACCTGCAGGAGGAGGAGCTGCGGCGCTCGCGCGTTGAGCTCGAGAACGCGCTCAACCGTCGGATTCAACTCTACGACTATGCCCCGGTGGGTCATTTCGTGGTGGACGGCAACGCGATGCTTCTCGAACTGAACCGGACGGGTGCGACCCTGCTTGGCTCGGAGCCTGACTCGTTGCGCGGCCAGTCGCTGGAGAGTTTCCTCGCGGCGGAGGCTGTGCCGACCCTGCGCACGATGCTCGCTCGAGTTGTCGAGGGCGCCGCCACTGCATTTGCCGACCTTCGCCTGCAGTCGGCGCCGGACGGCGACCCTCGCTGCGTGCACGCTTCGGCGTGCCGGGACCCTGACGGCGGAGGATTCCTGATCGGATTGATGGGGATCGGCCAGACAAAGCAGACACCGGTTGCTTGATGAGTGCAACCCACGTTCCAACCGAGAATCACCTCCTCAGGACGCTCGCTGCGGACTCAATGGTGCGGCTGCTGCCGCATCTGGAGCGCATCGAACTACCGCTCGGCACCGTGCTCTATGAGTCCGGCGAGGCACTTCGCCATGTGTATTTTCCGATCGATTGCATCATCTCGCTTCTGTATGTGCTTCTGGACGGCTCATCCGCGGAGATTGCCATCGTGGGCAACGACGGGCTGGTTGGCATTCCGCTGTTCATGGGTGGAGAGACGACGTCCAACCGCGCGCTCGTGCAGAGCGCGGGACATGCGTATCGCCTGCCGGGGCCGCGACTCAAGGAGGAATTTCACAGCAACGACACACTGCAAGGACTGTTTCTGCGTTACACACAAGCCCTCATCACTCAGATGGCGCAAACTGTGGTGTGCAATCGGCATCACACGGTTCACCAGCAGCTGTGTCGATGGATACTACTGTCGCTCGATCGTTTACCCTCGGATCAGTTGAATATGACCCAGGAATTGATCGCCAACATGCTCGGCGTACGGCGTGAGGGCGTCACGGATGCCGCGGGAAAACTGCAGCGGCTCGGCGTCATACACTACCAGCGCGGACATATCACGGTGCTTGACCGACCGCGGCTCGAGACTCTGTGCTGTGAATGCTATACCGTGGTCAAAAAGGAAACGGATCGGCTGATGCGAGACTGACGGCGGCTCGCGAAACCGGCCCTATTGAAAAACGAGCGGGGTACACGGCGCCGTAGCGGCCAATGCAAGAGAGGTCGCGCATGCCGGCGATCGTGCAGGTGCGCTTGCTGCGATCCCTCGGCAGCGCGCGGCGCAGTCCCTCGGGACTCAGGTCGAAGTACTGATCGATGCGGCGCCTCTTATCGATCGCACCCGAGGCATGGGCGATCACATGGAACTTGTCGACCACGCCCGCGCAGCACCGCAGCCGAAGCAGTGCCAGACATTATCCCCGGCGTCACCCGGCAGCTCGGAGGCGCGCCCTCCGCGTGCCGCGGGCAGCATGAACGTTACACCGATACCAAAGGCGTCGCCTATCCTTGAGGACAAACCATTCCTTTGTTCAGCCTGATCCCGTCCAAAATCGCCCTTTTACTGCCCGTCATTCCCTCCCTTTTGAGTGCAGAGATGGCCGAGGGCGCAAAGACGAGACACTGCGTGGACGGACGCGCGGCTGCGGTGCTCGGTCATGCGAGTCGAGCTGTCATCGTGATCGGCGCACGCAGCACCTTGGAGACCGGGCAGCCGGATTTGGTCCTCTGGGCGAGAACTTCGAACTGCGCCGGGTCGGCGCCGGGCACGTCGGCCACCACAATCAAGTGACTGCCGGTGATGTCGAAGCCGACAGCGCCCTTCTCGAGTGTAATCTCGGCATCGGTCGTAATGCGCGTGGGCGTGAGGCCGGCTTCGTCCAGCGTCAGGGCAAGCGCCATCGAAAAGCAGCTTGCGTGCGCCGCGGCGATCAGCTCCTCGGGGTTCGATCCCTTTCCACCCTCGAAGCGTGAGTTGAAGCCGTACGGTGCGGCACGGAGCGCGCCGGAGTCAGTCGTGATCAAACCGACGCCTTTCTTGATAGCACCCGTCCAAACAACGCGCGCGGACTTTTTCACCGGCGTTCCGGCTGGCTCACCAGGAGGTCGGAGAGCTCTTCGGCATGCTCCTCTTCCTTCGCCAATATCGAGCGCAGCATGTGACTGGTGGTGGGGTCTTTGTCGGCGAGGTATTGAATCAGTTCGCGGTAGCTGTCAATGCCGATGCGCTCGGCGATCAGGTCTTCGCGGATCATTTCCAGCAGCGAGTTTCCAGCAACATACTCGGCGTGACTGCGACCGCTCAGGCTATCGGGCGCGAAATCCGGCTCGCCGCCGAGCTGAACGATGCGCGTCGCCAACTGGTCCGCATGGATCTGTTCCTCGTTCGAATGCACCAGAAACTCGTCGGCGGTGCTCTTCGCGTCGAGGCCCCTGGCCATGAAGTGGTGGCGTCTATAGCGCAGCACGCACACGAGTTCCGTGGCCAGGGCCGCGTTGAGCTGGCGCACCACTTCCGCTCGGTCAGCCGTATATCCTAAAGTTACCGCGCCGGCGTCTATGTGTTTGCGGGCACGCTCGCGCAATGTCGAGGTGTCGGTCAGCGTCGGTTGACTGTTCATGGGTACCGCCTCGTGGGATTTGCTGAAGCATGCCGCAATCCACGCGGTCCATCCGTGCGCCAGCGTACAGTTTGCGCTCGGAAAAGTGCGCGCGCGCCGTCACGGGTCATGCCGCGGACATTTTTCCGCAGTCGTGTGAGCGGTGACCAGAAACCGGCTGATTCTGGGGATTGGGCACGGTTTTGAGGTGACCGCGGCTGCCGGGTTCGCCGGCGTCTTCTTCCGATTTGTACTTTCTACGTCGTGCTCCTGCGCGTCGCCGCGCAGCGGCGACGCAGTCTCACCGGCCGTTCAGGCCAGGCAAAGATCTACCGGTGCGACTGAATGCTTGGGGGATGTGCGCACCTGTGCCCCGGGGTCGGTTCTGTCTGCTTCGGCTATGCCGAAGGCACGAGACGCGCGAGAGACGAAGGCCCGGGCAGTTTGATTGGCGTCAGACCTCGGGCCCTCGCTGCGCAGCGCCGTCGGAGGCAGCTTCGCCGAGCCCTTATGCCTCGCCGCCGCGGCGCTGTCCAGTGCCGTCGGGCAGGGGGTCTTGGGGCTGCTCGAACACCCCTCGCGTACGCCGCTCCACCGCTGTCGTTGGCCATGATGTCCACCTGCCTGATGCCGCCGGTATCGAGAAATGCCGCCAGCATGCCGGCTTGTCCGCCAGCCGATACGCTTTGCCCGAGTCCGGTTGCTGGTCGATTTTCTCGTGGACAGGATCGGCAGCATTCCGGGAATCGAAAGACCGCATCCAAAGCGTTCGTGAGCTTCGTCTCCAGTCAGACCCCCGTTGTCGGGCTGCGATGAAGGCGGCGAGACGCGGCGGGCGGCCTATGAACCGGCGGCTGCGTTCATGACCCAGAATCGAAACGGGTAGCTCATCCGTCGTGCGGTGCGCGCCCGCAGCTCGGGCCGACTCAGGAGCGCAGGTCAGAAACGTTGCTTAATTGAAAAACGTCATCCGCTTCCGTAGGGCCGGGTGAGCATTTCGAGAAAATGTCCGTCCGGCCCCTGGAAGTAGACGCCCCGTCCGCCGTCGTTGTGGTTGATCTCGCCGGACCGCCTCCGGGCAGGGTCGGCCCAATGGGCGATCCCACGCGCCTGAACGCGTCCGAAGATCTCATCAAACTCCTTCTCCGAAACCAAAAAACGCATAATGCTGTGGAGCGATCGCGTCGTCGGTATCGTGGAAATCAAGCGACACGCCGTTGTCGAGCTCGACGACAAGAAGCGGTCCGAAGCGTGCCGGCTCCGGCCGGCCGAGTATTTCGCAGACATAGCGCGCTGCGCGGGCCTTGTCGCGGCACCAGACGATCGTGTGATTGAGTTGAACGCTCATGATCTCGATCCTCGCTCGGACTTGCAGACCTATCCCACCGCCGATCCGCAGCATTCATTGTACTTCCAACCTGATCCTCACGGGCACGGATCGTTCCGGCCCACTTTGGCCTGCGGTGAGGTCTCGGCCTCCTCCGGTCCCGCCCAGCGCGCGCCGATACCCTTGATTGGCGCCTACCGCCTCGCGAAACGGGCGGTGTAATGAGGATGCCGTTGTTGATAATGCTGCCCGGAGCTGCCCGAGGCAAGCTTGATTGCGCTCGCCCGGCTGGAGTCTGACTGCCGTGTCAGAGGATGACACGACGATCCTGCCGGGGCGCGTGGCGCCACGTGAACATATGGTCGCGAATAAGCTGCCGGTTACGTCTGCTCGGCCATGGGCGCATGGGACGCCCATCGGTGCCAACAATAGACCGGCCGGACACCCTTCTAACAGCCGTCGGACACCCTGCTACGCGTTCAAACACGACGTCATCTTTGGCGTCGTGTCGGAACGCTGTGCAAATGACTTGCGCCGACGGGGTCGCGGGCATTCATGCTCACTCAATTGTCACGATGTAAAGTTCAGCGAATTTCCCTGGGCCGTCAAATGATTCATGGTCGGGTCCGTGGCGTGAATCGCCAAGGTATTCATCCCGATGCGGTATGCCTTATATCCATGCCGTGCAAAGTATGACTCTAGATTTTCTTTATTCGATTTGATGTTCTCTACGAACAGTATTGGCTTGAATTTCGCGATGGATTCGATTGCTCCGGCAAGCACCGCCTCCTCCATTCCCTCAACATCGATTTTCATGTAATCCAATCTGTCAAGCCTCAACGAGTCGATCGAGATGAGTTGAATTTCGCGAGTCTTATCGTAGTCGATGTGCTGCCCAATAAACTCGGTGCCTTCTTTCTTGATTAACTCGAGGCTCCCGAAAGACGCCGGGGACAGATAGTCCGGCTCGGGAACTTTCAACGTGGAGCACTTTTCGCCTACCGCCACATTCTTGGCGATTACATTGAGGCAATTGTTGATCGCGATGTTTCCGGCTAGCGCATAGAATATCTTCTCCTGCGCTTCAAACGAATGCACCATCCCCCAACCATACATCAATCTCGCCCACTCAATCGTGCGAACGCCGATATTGGCGCCGCAATCTACGGCTACCACTCCCTTGCCAAAATACTGCAGTCTCTTCAACAGGAGAGCGCCCTCGAGTTCCACTTCCGACGGGTCGAAATTCGACGTGCTGAGAAGTTGGAACCCGACGCCATACCCTCTGTCTTTCTCAACCATTCTGTAGTCATTTCTATTGACTATGAGGGTTCCGTGGTTGGTTGAAGCAATAATGAATGCTATTGGCCTTGCAATGTTTCTCATTTTCGACCCCGATACGCCGCTTGAGTGAAGCGGCACGGACGATAAAGCATTTTCATCTTGGACTCTACCAAATCGAGCGCAGGTGCCGTTGCGTGCGGCGTCGCCAAAATGCGCCGGAAAACGCGCACAGCGTACACCCGTCAGGTGCGTAAACTTCCGGCGGCCGATGCTACGGAGCCTGTGATTCCGGCGTGAGATGGCCTATTCGGCGATTCCGCAACCTCCACCGAGGGTGAGAGTCCGAAAATGGCAAAGGTGTCTGTCTGAAACGAAAAGACGGCCTCAATTCCGGCTGTCGCTTTGGCGGTCTGAAGGCGTTCTATTAAGCGCATCTTACATGAGCCGCAGGCGATAGCGAGTGAATGCTGACACGACAGAATCAGCCGTTACACGGCCGTTGGCGATAATTGAGCGTGCGCTTCCAGACTTGGGGTGTTGCCCGGGTATTCTGATCACGGTTGATGAGAGAACGGGACGGGACGCCCTCAGCTATCTTGATCGGGCGGAGTCGGCTTGATCAGCCGGCCGGCGATGGCTCGAGCGCGTCGACCATCTGCTGGAAGGTGACCGTAAAGGCAGGTTCGTACCGGTCCGGGTGGGCGCGGACGAGCTCGATGACCTTGCGGCAGCAGTCTGCGGCGGCCTTCTTGTCGCCGCGCGCCTCGATCCTATAGCGCCTTTGCTCAAGAGGCCGCCGCCCAGTGGGCGAGGGGCTGAACCCCGGCTCGCAAGTGTTCACGGCAGAGACATCATGACAACCATTCATTCCCTTGCGCAGCAAGATGCGGTTGCCGCGGCGGAAATGCGACGGGGCGCTTTGGCCCACAAGGGCGAGCCGCTCGACCCTACCGCGCGAGCGATGTTCGGCGCCATGCTCGCCGCGGCGCCCGCGGCGCTGGGCGTTCGCGTGCACGCGGCGACGGTCGGCGGCATTGCGGGCTTCTGGTGCCGGCCGCGCCACGCCAACCCGGGCGCGCGTGTACTCTTTCTGGACGGCGGGGGCTACGTGCTCGGCTCGGCGCGCGCGTTCACTCCCTTTGCCGGCCAGATCGCCGCACGCGCCGGTGCAGAGACGTTTGTGCCCGACTATCGCCTTGCGCCCGAGCACCCGTTTCCGGCGGCGATTGACGATGCGCTCGGCGCCTATCGAGGTCTTGTCGCGGACGGGGCCGATCGCATCGTCGTCGCTGGCGACTCGGCGGGCGGCGGGCTTGCGCTGTCGTCGATCCTCTCGGCCGATGAGGCGAAGGAAATTCCGCCACCCCGAGGCGCTGCGGTGCTGTCGCCCTGGACGAAGCTGGCGCTCTCTGGCGCCCGCTTCTCGGCGCGCGCCACTTGCGGCACCCCCCCGCCACCGAGATCCAGGCGGATCTCGTACCGCGACGAGCTCCTGCTCAGTGCCCCAAGATCGATGAATCCCGCGGCCGGCTCGGTCGGTCCGTCCGCCGCAGCAGTCTCAGGCACTGCCGTCCTCTGGCGCAACCGTGATCGCCAGCCGTAAAAAGTCACGTATTGAGCCGCTGCCGGCGGCAGAAGGCCTGCACCGAGAGCCCGCTACGGACCTGCCGCGCCACTGGCTCCCGCCAGCTCTCAATGCTTCGCCGCCGAATCATCTTGTGCATCGTTCGCTCCAGTCAGGGGATACTGGAGGGCCATTCTCGGCCGCTACGCGCGAGAAGGAAGAACGCCTACGGCTTACCGGTTACGGCGCGCCGTCGGCGCCGGGATCCGCGAAGCGAGATTTTTTCAGCGGATCCGCGGCAGGATGCGGAAACGGGCGTTGTCGACAACCAGGGGCAAGCTGCGCTGGCGTCGCTCGTGGCTCCAGCCGATCGTCGCATCGCGCGGCCGAGTCTTGCAGGCGCTCGCGCCAAAACCGAGCGGCGCCGCGATTTGCCCCGCGCTGCGCGCGAACTGGCGCATTTGCGTCCCCGGCAACGGCTGATCGCCAAGATCGTGATGGCACTCAATGTAGACGTTCCACCGCAGCGATTCAGCCTTTTCGGCCAGCGGCTCGACGGTGAGCTCTGCCAAGTGCACCGCGCGCACCCACGGAACGTGAGGCCGACGGACGCGATGCGCCCAGCCTGCCGGGGCGGCCGCAGCGAGCCGGGACGGTCGCTTCTCAGCGACCTCTGACCTGCCGCTTTTCGCGCTTTGCCGCCCGCTTCTCGTCGAAGGTCTTGGCCGGCTTTTTCTTAGTCTCCTTCTTCTTATCCATGCCCTTGCTCATGGGATTCCTCTTGGCTCAACTTTGCCTGCCTCGAGTATACGTCCTCGCGAGCAGATTATCCTACGTTGGCTCGCCAAGGGGCGCCGCGGCCGATGTGTCGGCCCCGGGACTTTTTTGGCTCGCCAGTCCTTGGTCGGCGCCGCGCATGGCGGGCTCGATTTCGCTAAGATCCAGGTTGATCCGCCAGCCCGGCCGCGACGATTGGAACATCGGTATGCCCCCTCGAGCCCCACGCTTCATTGCGTTCGCGCCCCATGTGGCCATTTTGTGCGCCGGATCGCCGACCTGCGGCTTCGGCGGGGGCGGTCCCGGGCGCGCTCGCTGCGGTGAGGTCCGCGTATGCCGGGTGGCCCATCGCCACAAGCGTCGTCGCGGCGAGAGTCCTGCTCGTCGGGGGTTGTCTTGTGCTCAGCCGGCTTCGCGCGACGCTCCGATGTCCGCGCCGCGGGCTCGGATTGCCGCCGGCCCTCGTGCTCGCCGCGCGGCTCGCGCCGGCACGCATCATCGCGCGGATTGCCGCCCGGCCGAGCTTGGCGGTGGCGGAGCTGCGCTCGCGCGCCTCGCTCATCGAGATTTTCGCTGCGGCATCGAAAGACAGGCTCGCCAGGCGCCGTTGCGCCTGACTCCTTGAATCCCCGCCCGTCGCAGCGCCACCGGAAAGTCTGGAGCGCCGGGCACACGGAGACCACCATCGCGATGACCGATTCGCCATTCTACCGCCGGCTGTTTGCGATCGTGACTGCCGCGGCTCTCGGCTACCTGCTGCTGCAGGTGTTGGCGCCCTTGGACGAGGCGCTGGGGTGGGCGATGGTGCTCGCGTTCATGCTCCATCCTCTGCACAAGCGTCTCGCCAGGGCTCTGAAGGGACGGCAGGCATTATCGGCCGGCGTTTTCACGGTCGCAACGCCGCTTGTCGTTCTGGCGCCGCTGTCTTTTCTCGCGGTGCTTTTCGCCGGGCAGGCCGTCGGCCTGCTCCATGACGTGCAGCGCCGCCCTTTCATCGGCTTTCCGGCCTTGATCGTCCGACTCAAGCACCTGCCGCTGGTCGGAACGGCCATGCAGTGGATCGCGCGCAATCTTCCGGCACAGGCGGTCGATGTCCACGCATGGTTCACGGGAGTCACTACGGCCTTGCTGACGTCAGCCGCAACCGCAGGCGGGAACGTTGCCTTCGGCCTCTTCGGGACCGTGATCGGCTTTTTCATGACGCTGTTCCTGCTGTTCTTCTTGCTGCGCGATGGCGAAATGTTTCTGCAGCAGGCTGCCGGACTGATCCCCCTTGCGCCCGATCGGCGTGAGCGTCTGTTGAGGTACCTCGGGGACGTCACCCTCGCGGTCGTCTATGGCTCCACGATCACCGCCGTCATCCAGGGTTTGTTCGTGGCGGCGGGATTCGCGCTGGCAGGTGTTCCCGCTCCGCTCGTCTTCGGAGTCCTGGCAATGATTGCCGCGCTATTGCCCGCCGGGGCGACGGTCGTTCTCGTGCCGGCGGTCGCGTATCTGTTGATCCAGGCCCGTTGGGGCTCGGCTACATTCCTCGCCTCCTGGGGCGCAGGGCTCCTCCTCGTGGAAAATGTGGTGCGGCCGTTGCTGACGGCTCATCGCGCCGAGGTGTCGACGCTGGCGGTATTCGTGGGCGCCATCGGTGGCGTGAGCGCGTTTGGAATATTGGGTCTGGTGTTCGGTCCGGTCCTGGTCAGCTTCGTGCTCGCCACCGTTCGCTTCCTGAACGAGCAGCATGCGTGACCCTGCCCGCGAAACGATGCAGGGTCCTTCGCAACTTCGGTAACGACCTCAGCTTGCCCCCTTGGCGGTCATCGGGAATTTTCCGGCACGATCTGTACGCCCGGGAAACGGCTCGAGTTCATGCCCACAAACAGGCGGCACGAAATCGACGTCGCTGCCCCGGAATGAACACCGTCCCGCCGGCATTCGACCTGACTCGAGCTTGCGTGGCGAATCGAGCTCGCGGGCGCGCCTCTCGCCTCGAGGAATTCCTACAGCTCTTTTCCGCCTGCATTTCTCCGCACCCACTGCAGCTCTTCGCCGGTCCCGCGCGCCGCAGGCCGCGTGACTTTCGAGGCGACGGACGGCATAATTCATTCATGGTCTTCTTTCACCGGATCGGCCTGATTACCTGCCCGGCTTTCGCGGAAAGCCGGGGGTGTCTCGCGCTCGATTCGGCTGCAACAGAGATGAGGACCAGGTTCCATGGTGAGCGAAGAAGAACTCCAAAAGGCCGTAGCGCCCTTGTGTCTGCGAGTCTGCGGCGAAGCTGATCCGGGCGCGCTCGCGCGCGTCGTCGCCTATTTTCAAACCCTGAATGTCACGCCGCGTCGGGTCCTCGCCGAGTTCGGGACCGATGAAAGGCTGCACATCCGGGTCGACGTCGCAGGTGTCACGGAGCGGCGCCTGTCCGTGATCGCCGCAAAGGTCGGTCAGATCCCCTCCATCGAGAACGCCTACTGGCACCGGCTCTGAGGGCGACGTCAGTTTGCGCGATGTCGCGCCGTGCTCTCCAGGCGGCCTTCCTCGAGTGCTCATGCACGGACGGCGCCGGACGCTTTGGGCCTGCGGCGAAGACCGTGGCGAGGCGTGCGGCTGGCGAGATCGCCCGGGCTCGGCGGCGGCGGCGGAGCGCTTCGGGGCCCGGGGCCGGCAGCGCTTTGCGAGCGTCCTGCGCCAAGCGTGGGCGTGACCGCGGACGGCCGCTCCGGAGGCCGGGCTTGGACGCCACCGTGGGCCTTGGGAGCGGGTCGAGGAGAAGCTCTCGATCGCCCGGCCTCGGCTTGGTCCACACATTCGTCGTGCTAAAGTCCGGCACTGCCTGCGCCTCGCCGATCTGCCATGCGGTCGGCCGTTCGCGCCGAGACATCCCAGGTGCCGCAGTTGCTGGCTTGTTGCCGGCGCCGGCGGCAGGCCGGGCCCTATCGGCCGTGCCGGTTCGCTCCGCAAGGGCGAATCAACCTTATGGTACCGCCACGCCGGGATTTTGGCCCGGCCGCACGGCGGGGGGCGATTTCAGGAACCGCCATCAGGAGGACGAAATGACTCGGACCTCGAGACTGCTCGGACAATTTGGGCGAACGGGCAACGACTGCGGTCGGAGCTGCCAATGACGACCCCCGGGAGCGGCAAAGTGAAAAAAGCGATCTGCCCATTGATTTCCGTTGCGCTGGCCATCGTTGCCGCCGGACTCGGCTGGGAGCTGTGGAGCGCGACGCGGCCCGTCAAGCCTCCCACCTCTGGCACGGTGCGCGCCGTTGCGCGACTGGAGCTGGCCCTCGGTCGGAAAGCCTGGGCGGCTTCATGCGGCGCCAGCAATCCGGACGTGCTGCGTGACATGGAGAGCCTCACCGGCGTCGATGTGCATTCTCTGCCGGGGAGTCAACGCCGGTTGCTCCGAGAAGTCGCGTCGCGGCTGGCGGGGGCGGACGCGGGCTACGATGCGCTGTTCATCGCCGATCATCACCCGATGGCCGACTATAGCGAGCGGGCAATCCTCAAAGCCGCCGCGCAAGCGACGACCCCGGCCGGCACCGGGCCGGCAGCCGCGGTGCTCAAGGAGATCTACGTCAGGTTTCCGGCCATCTCCGGGGAGCCGATGAACTGCCCGGGGTGATGACATCCGGCGCCGATTCGCCAAGATGCGGGCCGGGAGAATCCACGGTCGCGGTCGTCCGGCAGGGGGCTCGCGGTCAGGCATTTTCGGGCCCCGGCGGCCGACGAGCGCTGTTGCTGCTCTCGCCCGAGCCGGCGCGGCATCGGTTGTGTGGCCACGGTAATGATGCACGGCGGGCCCCGCCGGCTTAAAATGGCGGCCATGAGCAGCATCCCGAAAGCTTCGCAAGAGCCGCGCCCGGCGTTTGGAACCGTGCTCGCGCCCACGATGACCCTGGCCCGCTTCCAGAACGGCGAATGGGGGCGCTTCGACGTTCGCCCCTGCGCGCCAATCGAGCTGCATCCGGCCGCGCACGTATTGCACTACGCCAGCACCTGCTTCGAGGGCTTCAAGGCCTACCGATGGGCCGATGGCAGCATCAACGTGTTCCGGATGGACACGCACATAGAGCGCATGCGCCAGAGCGCGCAGGCGCTCGTCCTGCCGGAGCCGGACCCGCGGCAGCTCGAGCAGATGATTCGTACCACCATCGACCACAACCGCGACGCGGTGCCCGAGGCGCCGGGGGCGCTTTATCTGCGGCCGATCCTCTTCGGCACCACGCCCAACATCGGCGCCGCCGGCGCCGCGGCGACCGAGGCGACTCTCATCGTGCTTGCGAGCCCGGTGTGGGACTATTTCGCCGGCGGCATGAAGCCGCTGCGCATCTACGTCGAGGACGTCAATGCCCGCACGGCCTCGCAGACCGGCAAGGTGAAGACGGGCGGCAATTACGCCGCGGCCCTCGGCCCGACCCTGGAGGCGCGGCGCCGGTACAACGTCGATCAGGTGTTGTTCTGTCCGGGCGGCTCGGTGCAGGAAACGGGCGCGTCCAACTTCCTGCTCATCAGCGAGGGCCGGGTGCTCACTCGCAGCCTCGACTCGACCTTCCTCCATGGCGTGACCCGCGACTCCGTGCTCACTCTGGCGCGGCAGGAGGGCTACCGGGTCGAGGAGCGGGTCTTCGACGTTGCCGAGATGCTCAAGTGGGTCCGCGACGGCGAGGCCGCGCTTTCCGGCACGGCCGCGGTGCTTGCGGGTGTCGGAACCCTCGTCTACCACGGCGAGGAGTACAGGGTCGGAAGCGGCGAAGTCGGACCGCACACGCGCAAGCTGCGGGAACGGCTGGTAGCCGTCCAGCGAGGCGAGTCGCGCGACATGCACGGGTGGACGAAGACGGTTTGACAGTCGAGACGGACCCGAGTGCAACCGGCCCCGGCCGGGACCGCCCGTACCGCGAACGGGCGCTGCGGGGATGCCGGCTCGGCCGCGCCTTCGGCTGCGAGGTGCGCCATGCGCCCGCTCGCGGTCTCATCGAGACACCGGTCGCAGTCGCACGCCGGCTTTCGCGGCACATCAGCTCATCGCGCCCACGTTGCCATTGATGTGCGGCACGGCCCACCAGTCTTGAAAGACCTGATCCTCACGATCTACGCCCGGGCCATCGAAGTCATCGTCATCGGATTGGTTCTGGTCATGATCGCGGTGATGGCATTCGCGTTCTTCGACGTGGCGAGAAACGTATGGGATCTCGTGCCGGTCCTGAAAGCGAACAGCGTCAATGCGGAGGATTTCAAGGACCTGATCGTCAACGTGCTGGACGTATTTGTGCTCATCGAGCTGTTCGGCACGTTCACCGGCTACGTGAAGACGCACTACGTCCGCCTGACTCAATTGCTGGATGTCACGGTGGTGTTCGCGCTCCGGGAATTGCTCGTCAAGCTGTATGCGAACGCGCTCTCACCCGGACAGATGATCGGTCTGTGCATCGTGGTGGTCCTGCTCGTGCTCGCAAGGAGCCTTACCGGGGTGTTCTCTCCCCAAAAGGGTCCTCAGGCGTGACGAGCGCAGGGCGCCAGTTGCGCGGCATCGGCGCAGCGTCGTTTGAACCGATGGCCCCGGACACGGTCACATGAATGCGGCCGAGGCATGCGGATCGGACGCGGGATGTGCGCGGCCGGCGTCTCTCTCTTTTGGGGGCGGGCAGGGTGCCTCTCGTCACAGAGAACTCCGAGCCCGATCGCCGCGAAAGTGATATGAGAAAAGTCACGGACCCCGCGCTGCAGAGCGCGACATTCACGGCCCCGCCGGCGAGCGCGCGGCCGTCCATCGAGACCCGTGGAGTGCACGAAATGTTCGACAGCCAATCCGAGGAAGCCGCTTACAGCTCCATCGCCTTTCTGCACGGGATTCCGGCATCCGCGCATTCCAGCGAAAGGCCGCGGCGGCCCTCAGGACCCGTCAGGCGGGTGGCGCCGGAGGACCCGGCGGTGCACGTGATGACTGATTTCAGCGCCGAGCCTGCGGTCACCGTCGCGCCCGATCGGCTCATCGACGACGCTCTGCGTGACATGATCGTCGCGGGGGTTCGCGCACTGCTGGTGGTGCGCGGTGAGCTCATCGTCGGCCTGATCACCTCCTATGATATCCAGGGAGAGCGTCCCTTGCAGTTCCTGAGCACCTCGGGCTTCACCCGCCACGACGAGATCCAGGTGGATCACATCATGACGCCGTGGGAGAAAGTCCCCACACTCGACGCGCGGTGGGTCAATTCGGCGTGCGTCGGCGACATCGTTCACAGCTTCAAGGCCGGCCAAGCCTCCCATGTGGTCGTGGTCGAATACGCGAAGCACAGTGGTGTCCTGGTGCGCGGCCTGTTTTCCCGCACGCAGCTCGAGCGGCAACTGGGCCGATCGATCTAGTCCCCGCTCGGGTGGTGCGCCTGTGCTCGTCACATCCTGGGACTCGCCCCTTCGGGGCCGCGGCGCTTTGCGCCGTGCAAAACCGCTCCCTCGGCCGCGAGGCGATCGGCGCAGAACCGAATGAGCACGAAAGTGGCGGTCACGAAGACGGTGTACCCCCTCCGGAGCATGCATGGAACAGACCGCGCTGAGGCCATTACATGCGGCTTGATCGCACCGACCGGCTTGGCTACATTCGGCCTGCAGACGCGTGGCATCCGCCCGAGCGTGCCACCTCGCGACTGTCGGGCTCTCCCGACACCCTGAATTGGCGGAAGATATGTCCAGAAATCTATCGGTAAATCCGCCGCTCGATCTGCTGCTGTTTCTGCGCGCCGGTTTGCGCAAGCCGCGTCGCCTCGGCGCCGTGGCGCCGTCCGGGCGGGCGCTGGCCAAGCTCATCACCTCCGAGATCGTTGCGAACAAGGGCCCGATCATCGAGCTCGGGGCCGGCACGGGAGCGTTCACGCGCGCGTTGCTCACGCGCGGGGTGCCGGAGGCGCAGCTTGTGCTGGTGGAGGCCGATCCTCATTTCGCACGGCTGTTACAGAAGCGTTTTCCTGCGGCGCAAGTGCTGGCGGTCCAGGCTCAGCGGCTGCGCCGCTTGGATCCGCTGCACGGTCAGGCGGCGGGGGCGGTCGTGAGCGGGCTGCCATTGCTGTCGATGCGCCGCCGCGAAGTCCTGGGTGTGCTGAGTGGAGCCTTCCGCCGGCTACGCCGGGACGGGGCGTTCTACCAATTCACCTACGGTCCGCGATGCCCGGTTCCCGCGGCGATCCTGAAGCGGCTCGGCCTGCGCGCCAGGCGGATCGGCTGGGTCGTGACCAATCTGCCGCCGGCGGCCGTGTACCGGATCGAGCGAGCCGCCGCCCGCCCATCCCGCGCGCGCGAAGCGTGATCTTTGCCTGCGGTGCGCCATCATCGCCGGCCGATCACGCAGTCAATGCTCGTGCCGGTGATGGATGTCGGGATAATGCGCGTGTGAGTGGGTCAGCGGCAGATGCGTGTGCTCGTGGTCGTGGGGTTCGCGGCCGTCCCAGTCGAGATCATGGCTGTGCTGGTGATGTGCGTCGTGCACGTGACTGTGCGCATGGCGAATTTGCCTATGGGCGTGCAGATGAGCGTGCCTCTCGGTCAGGTGCAGCCAGACGCCCGCGCCCATCAGCACTGCGGCGATCCAGAAGATCACCCCGGGCATCTGCCTGAACAGCAGTATTGACGCCGCGGCGCCGATGAACGGCGCGGTGGCGAAATAGGCACCGGTGCGGGCGGCGCCCAGGTGGCGAAGGGCCAGCACGAACAAAACCAGGCTCACGCCATAGCCTCCCAGGCCAACCAGCGTCGCGGCCAGGATTCGCGGACCGGCCGGCCAATGCGCGCCGAGAGCGGCGGCGATGCCGAGGTCAACGGCCCCTGCGGCCAGCCCTTTCAGAGCCGCGATCACCACCGGGTCGCCTGCCGACACCGTGCGTGTCAGGTTGTTGTCCAGCGCCCAGCAGGCGCAGGCCCCCGCGACCCAGGCGGCGCCCTCGCCGCCGCCGAGCGCTACGCGCTGCGGCCAGGCGAGCACCACGCCGCCGGCAACGATGGCCAGAATGCCGGCGAGGATGCGGCGATCGAAGTTTTCCCGGAAAACCAGCCAGGCGAGCAGTGCGGTGAACACCCCTTCCATGTTGAGCAGCAACGAGGCACTGGCTGCCGGCATCCGCTCGAGTCCCGCCATCAGCATGACCGGGGCCAGTACGCCGCCCACCGCGATGGCCCCCGCGAGGCAGAGCGCCTCGCGCTTGCGCCATGCGACCCTGGGAGGCCGGCGGCGGGGCTGAAGGCGGGGACGAAGCGTCAGCCACACGCTCAGGCCGATACCGCTGCCGCCGTAGAGCAGGCCGGCCAGCAACACCGGCGGCGTATCAGTCAGCAGCACCTTGGCAAACGGCGTGCTCGCGCCGAACAGGACGGCGGCGAGCAGCGCGTAGAGCACGCCGCGCTGCATGTCCGTGCCGATGTCCGAGTGCCGTCCCATTTCCGGTCAGTATAGCGACGGGCGTCCTGCGCCGTCCGGGGCGCTCATCGTCCGCCGTCCGGGCCATGCGACGGCTCTGGGAGAACCGTCCCTTTTCCGGGCCGGGTCCCGATTCTCGCGCATCAGGCTCGCTTCGTCGCGCGATGCCCCGCAGCCTCTGGAGCCGTCCCGTGCACCAGCCGGGCGTGCAGGTCGTACACATCGGAGGCGGTGATCTCGACGTCGGCCCAGTCGCCGGTGCGCAGTCCCGCCGCGCTCTCTATCCTCACCACGCCGTCGATCTCGGGCGCATCGGCCTCACTGCGGGCGACGGCCTCGTGCTCCCCCGCAAGATCCACGAGCACGCGCAGCCGCTGCCCGATGCGCCGTTGCAAGCGCTGTGCGCTGATGGCGGCCGCGCGCTCCATGAAGCGTGCGTAGCGTTCCTCCTGGACTTCCGGAGGCACATGACCGGCCAGTTCGTTGGCGGCGGCGCCTTCGACGGGCGAGTACTTGAAGCAGCCCACGCGGTCGAGCTGTGCCTCATCGAGCCACTCGAGCAGCGCCTCGAACTCCGCGTCGGTCTCGCCGGGGAAACCGACGATGAACGTACTGCGCAGCGTCAGGTCGGGACACTGTTGCCGCCATCCGTGTATGCGTACCAGTACGTCTTCCGCGTGGGCCGGCCGCCGCATACGCTTCAAGACCGTCTGGCTTGCATGTTGGAACGGGATATCGAGGTAGGGCAGCACACGCCGTTCGGCCATCAGCGCAATGACCTCGTCTACGTGGGGATAGGGATAGACGTAATGGAGCCGTATCCAGATGCCCAGAGTGCCCAAGGCGCGGGCGAGGTCGATGAAGCGGCTCCGGTACTGCGTGTCGCGCCACGAGCCGCGGGCGTAACCGATGTCCGCGCCGTACGCACTGGTGTCCTGAGAGATGACCAGGATCTCCTTGACGCCGGCCGCCGCGAGTCGCTCGGCTTCCCCGAGCACCTCGTCGATCCGGCGGCTGGAGAGTCTGCCGCGCAGCGCCGGAATGATGCAGAAGCTGCAGGAGTTGTTGCAGCCCTCGGAGATCTTGAGGTACGCATAGTGGCGCGGCGTCAGCCGAACACCCTGCGCAGGCACCAGGTCGAGGAACGGGTCGTGTTGCGGCGGCAGGTGCTCATGGATGGCCCGGATGAGCTCGGCAGGGCTCTGCGGACCGGTGACCTTGAGAACCCGCGGATGGCGCTCCAGGATACGCTCGGGACGCGCGCCCAGGCAGCCGGTCACAATGACGCGCCCGTTGTGCTGCAGCGCCTCGCCGATGGTCTCGAGCGATTCGTCCACCGCAGCGTCGATGAAGCCGCAGGTGTTGACCACCACCAGGTCGGCCTGCTCGTAAGTGGCCGAGATCTCATACCCCTCGGCCCGCAGCGTGGTCAGGATACGCTCGGAGTCCACGAGCGCCTTGGGGCAGCCCAGGCTGGCGAAGCCGATTCTGGGGATGCGGCGCGCGGCTCTATGGCGCCGATTGACAGGGGGCATGCAGCGGGTTCCGGGATGGCCGAGCGGGGGACGGGATCGCAAAGGCGCGCAAGACTACCTACGCGCCGGCGGCTCCGCAATACAGGCGCTGCGGGCGCTCATCGGCCATAGAGCACCGTCATCTCAGCCTTGGCAATCGCGGCCGCGCGCACGCTCGCGTGCACTTCGCCGGGACTGGCATTGGCGCCCAGGCCGAGTCTGGCGACTCGCAGGGCGTACAGCATGAGACGGTAGTGATGCGGAGCGCCGGGCGGGGGGCAGGGCCCTCCATAGCCCAGGGATCCGTAATCGTTGCGGCTCTGGATCGCCCCCGCCGGCATCAGGTGCCTGGCCAAGTTGCCGGCGCCGGACGGTAGCGAGCGGGTCTGCACCGGAATGTCGAAGACCACCCAGTGCCACCAGCCCCCGCCGGGCGCGTCCGAATCGAACATCAGCAGCGCGAAGCTGCGAGTGCCCGCGGGCGGGTGCGTCCACGAGAGCGCCGGAGAGATGTTGCGGCCCCGACAGCCGTCCCGGTCGTAGACATGCCGCGGGCCGATCGGCTCGCCCTGGCGCAGATCGGCGCTCGCCAGCGTGAATCCCGTCGCCGTGGGCGTGCCAGCCTGTCCGCAGGCAGGCAGCGCCAGGCACAGCAGCGCGGCCAGCGCCGCCAGGGAGCACCTCGAAGGGCTCAAAGGACTTCGCTGCATGATGAGACGATCTCCCGGCTCCGCTTGCCACAAATGCCGAGTGTGCAGCGGTTCGGCTCATCCGGCAAACTAGCGCGCATGAGCACAGATTCCATGGCCCGCTGCGCCGGGGCCGACCGGCGCCCCGGGGCGCGGCCATGGCGCTCGCCGCGCGGGGCGACTGTTCCTGCCCGCGAGAGAGGGTCCCCATTTGCAAGCACAACGCGCCTTCGATCCGCAGTACTACCGGCGCTACTACTACGATCCACGCACCGCAGTCACCACTCGCCGGGAGATGCAGGCGCGCGCGCGCTTGATCGCGGCCTTCACCGAGCACATCGGGCTGCCGGTGCGCCGGGTGCTCGATGCCGGCTGCGGCACCGGCATGCTGCGCGCTCCGCTCAAGCGGCTGCTGCCGAAAGCCGAGTACGTCGGTCTGGAAACGAGCGAGTACCTGTGCCGGCGCTACGGCTGGCAGTCCGGTCGCCTCGAGGACTACCGTCCGGCCAAGCCGTTCGATCTGGTGATCTGCTATGACGTGCTGCAGTATCTCGATGCGCAGGGCGCGGCACGGGCGCTGGCGAACTTCGCCCGCCTGTGCCGCGGGGTGTTGTATTTCAGCGCACTCACCCGGCGCGATTGGCAATGGAATTGCGATCAGACACGGACGGACCCGCACGTGCACCGGCGTGCGGGCCGCTGGTACCGGCTGCGCCTGCAGCGCAACTTTCGCGAGGTGGGCACGGGCTTCTGGCTGCGCCGCGGCGTGCCGCTCACCGTCTGGGAGCTGGAATCGCGCTTCTGAACCGCGGAGCGAACAGTGAGCGACTCCCCGGCGCAACGGCTCATCGCAGTATTCCACGGCCCGGTGGTCTGCCGGCGGGAAGGGGGGGTGTGCGTCGGATTGACGCTCATCGGCGCCGCGGCCGGCTGTCCGGCGGAGACGCTGATCCTCACCTTCTTGGCGCCGGCGCCGCAGGATCTGCCGCAGACGTTGTCGGCGCCGAGCGTCGTCGAGCTGGAGGGGAAGTGCTATCGCATCGCGAGCCCCCCGCGGGAATGGCTGCTGTGGGCGCCCGCGGTATACGTGCACCGCGATGTCGGCGCGGCGTTCTATCGAGCCGTTCCTCCGCGGCCGGTGCCGCTGACAAAGCGCATCTTGTGGTGGCTGGTGTTGGCGCTGGCACGCCGCCGCACGGGGCGACGCGTGCTCATGGCGCTGCGCGGCCGCTGAACTGAAGTGCCGGATGCGGGCTTTGCACTGCGCCGCTCGGGTGCGCTGCCCGTGCTTCTGGCTTCAGCGCTTCGCGAACAGGGTGACCGGCTAGCCGGCTTCCACGATTTCCTCCGGAGCCGCGACGGCCGGCAGTCCCGCGAGCAGCGAGCCATACACCGCCATCTGCCGCTGGAATGTCTTCTGCCACGTGAATTGCCGCAAGACGCGGGCGCGGGCGCTGGTGCCGACGGCCTCGAGATCACGCTCGTAGAGCGCCGAGATCGCTTCGGCCAGGCTGTCCGCCCTGCCCGGCTCGGCCAGCATTCCCACGTGCTCGTCCACCAGCTCGGGCAATGCCCCGGCGCGGGCGGCAACCACCGGCCGCCCGCAGGCCATCGCCTCCAGGACCACCAGCCCGAAAGTCTCTCGTGTCCCGGCGTGCACGAACGCGTCGGCCGAGGCGATCCATCGTGCGAGCTCGATGCCGTCGCGCCGGTACGGCAGCAGCGTGACGTTGGGTGCCAGGCGTCCCTGGTGGCTGCCGCCGATCATCAACAGGTGATAGGAGCGGCCCAATCCGGCGAAGGCCCGCAGCAGGACCGGCACGTTCTTCTCGCCCGTGAAGCGGCCGGCATAGACGAGCACGCGGACCTCGGGCTCGAGACCCAGACGCTCGCGCAGCCAATTGCCGCGCCGCTCGGGCCGGAACATGTCGGCATCGACGCCGAGCGGCTGGTGAACGGCGTGCCGGATGCCCAGGCCGCCGAGAAACTCCAGCACCTGGAGGCTGGGTGCAAAGACCACATCGAATCGCTCGTACAGCCAGCGCACGTACCGGCAGACCAGCCGCCCGGCCAACCGCTCGCCGAGGCGGCGCCCGATGATGCGCGGCAGGTTGGAATGGCAGAACGCCGCGGCCGGGATGCCCCGGCGCTGCGCGACGCGCAGCGCCGCCCAGGCGGGATGGAACGCGTCGCCGGCCTCGATCAGGTCGGGCCGCAGCGCAGCGAGCAGCCGCGCCCAGCGGCGCGGCGCAAGCGGCAGGCGGTAGTTGAACGAGCCGGGTACGGGCACGCCCCGGAGCGTGCAGATGCCGCCGCGCTCGATGTGGTTTTCGCTTCCGGGCACGACCAGCGTGTGTCGCCAGCCGGGCTGGGTGGCGAGCCAGCCGTGCTTGGCGTTCACGTAGCGTCGGACTCCGCCACTCGTCGGCGAATAGAACAGCGTCGTATCGACGAGATGGCACGGCCGCATGGACGTGGTCGAGATCCCCGGGACCTTGTCCCTCCAAAGCGGGATTGCACCCCCCTGTCGCCGGGGTGTCAAGGCGCACTTGCGACCGCCGCCGTGCGCACCCGGGCTTCAGGCCGGGGCAGGAGCAAGAGCCCGATCAGGCGGCCGACGGTGTCCGGCGGCGCCCGTTGCGCAGGGAGACGGAGGCGGCGATGACTTCTTCGGCTGTGCCGAAGCGGTTTTCGCGCCGCTTGCAGAGCAGCTGCGCCATCAGGGACGAATAGCGGGACAGGGATGCCGGCAAGCGCGGCGGCGGGCTGTTCACGTGTTGCTGCAGCACTTCCATGGCGCTCGCGCCCGTGAAAGGCTTCCGGCCGGTCAACATCTCGTGGAAGATGACCCCGAGGCTGTACAGGTCCGACCGCGGGTCCAGCTTCTCGCCCAGTGCTTGCTCCGGGCTCATGTAGTAGGGCGATCCGCGCAGGACACCGGTGTAGGTGCTGTTGTGGGTGCCCTCCAGCAGCCGCGCCAGGCCGAAATCGATCAACACCACGTTGTCGTTGTCGCGCAGCATGACGTTGGGCGGCTTGAGGTCGCGGTGCAGCAGTCCCGCGCGGTGCACGACCGCCAGCGCCGCCGCGATCTTCTCCAGGAACTTCAGCGCCTCCGACTCGGTCATGCCTACCTGCATGCGCGTCTTCAGGTCCCCGAGCGGGAAGTATTCCATGGCAAGGAATTCGTAGCCGCCGGCGATGCCGTGATCGAAGATGCGCACGACGGCCGGATCGTGGACGGCCAGTATGGCCTGATACTCGCGCTCGAGCGCCTGCCGGTGCCGGCCTTCGCGCGGGATCTTGCTCACCTTCAGCGCGATCTCGGCGGCCAGGCGGCCGCTTTCGGCCAGATAGACGACGGCCTTTTCCGACTCGCCGATCTTGCGGGTGATCGTGTAGTCGGCGATGCGCGGCCGCTCGGGTGTCCGAGTCGGGGGCGCGGCCCGGGAAGCCGCTTCCGGCAGCTCCGCGTCCGGGCGTGGTGGCGGCGCAACGGCGGCGAGGTTCCGCGTGGTCTGATCGGTGTCCGAGGCGCAAGCGCACTCCTCGATGCCGCGCCGCCCGATCCCTCCGAGCACCTCGTCGAGCGAGGCTTTCAGGCGCAAGGGCGTCAGCAGGCGCTTGGGCAGGTAATCGGCCGCGCCGGCGCGTATGGCCTGCACGGCAGCGAGCTCATCGCCCCGCTCGGCGAGGACGATGATCGGCGAAACCGTCTCGCCGGTCTGCAGCTTGCGCAGGAGCCTCAGGCCCTCCGGCCGCCCCTCATCGGGCCCGGAGCCGAAGTCCGCCCCCAGGATGAGCGTATCGTGGCCATCCCCCTGCCGCGTGGTCTTGCCGGCGTCCAGCTCCTCCGGGGCGAGCGTGCTCAGCGCGGCCTCCGGATACAGGATTGCGAGGTGCAGCCGCAACCACTCGCGATATTTCGGATCGCGATCGACCACGAGTATGCGTGCGGGAACGGCGGTCATACGTCGGTTACACCATGGACTCGGGGAAATCGCTTGTCGCGCTGCGGCAGGTGATTTTGTGAACTCCGTCAACCGGCGGGGCGGGTTATGTCATGTGTATCCGCCGCCGGACGGCCATGGCGCGGCGGCCTGTCGAGGTTGCACCTGCGCATCGTCGATGAACCCTCCTGTGACACGACGGTCGGCTCGCGAACGGCGGCAATCTAACGCGGCAGCAGGAACCGCCGGCCCCCGTACGACAGCACCACGCCATCGGGCCGGATCGAGATCACCTTCACTCCGTCGGGCAGGGAGCTGCCTTGCTTCAGTCTGTGCATGTTGATCATGACGAAGCGCTTGCTCGGATCCGGATCATACACGTGCAGATCGAGATGCAGCCGCGGCAGCACGTCTCCCGGCGCAGACTCGAGCTGCTTGTACAGCGGCAGATTCGCATCGGTCCGCGCACCGGCCGCGGGCTCTACCGCAGGAGCGTAAGCGGCGGAGTCGGCGGCCGTGTTTCCGAAACCGTCCGGCCCGGCGGGCGCCGGCGAGGCCGATTGAAGCTGAGGCTGCACCGGGCCGTACGGCGCGTTGGCGGCCCCCGCGCCCTGCGCCGGCGGGTTGAGGGCGGCGGCCTGCCCGACGGGCACGTCCCCCGGATGCGCCACTGCAGGCGCCGCAATCGCCGCGGGCGAAGGCTCGCTCGCAGCGCCCAAGCGTGCGCCATCGGCCGCATTCGGCGCAGGCGCCGGGGCGGCGGCTCGGCGGGCCGGACTGTCCAGCATCAGCCAGCCGACCACCGCGATGTTGATCGCCAGAAGCGCGCCGAGAACCATCACCCACCCGGGAAGAGCGCGCCTGGGCGCGGCGATTTTGACTTCGAACAGCGAAGGTCCGGCCTGTTTCTGCCGGGCTTTCTCCGATTTCTTCAAGGCATCCAGGATGAACGACATGCTCGCGCCTCCCCCTCAGCTGCCATGATCGGCGGACGTGAGCAAGGGTGACCCGGGCGCCGCGATCGCGCCTGAAAGCGCCGCCTGTGTATCGACCCCGGCGATGCCGTTCGCGGCCAGGCGGTGCGTGCGTTGGAAGAGACGTACCAAACGCGCCAGACCCGCATCGTACACGTCGCTCACCGGTCGCCCGGCGGGCGCCCGCGTGCCCTCCAGTTGCTGCAGGCAGCGGCGCAGCCAGAGCACGTTCGGGCCGCTCATGCCGGTGGACAAGGTTCTGACCGGATCCGCGCCCGGCCGCCACAGCACCAGGTAATCGCCCATCCAGTCGCGCGCAAGCTCCCCGATACCCACCTGATGCGCCGATCGCCCGAGATCGACGGTGGCGCGCGACTGCCCGAGTCGGGCCAACACCACGCGATGTCTGTTGCCCGCGCTGTCGGTCAACAGCAGGATGGCCGGGCGGTTGTACAGGCGCAGCTCGCCGAGCGAGCCGCGGTCCTTCAGGCAGGCGAGCCCGTGCCGGGACGCCTGCGCGCAGGGATCTTCTCCGGGCGCATAGCGCAGGCCCCACAGGCTGAACAGCCTCGTGTAGGCCGCCTCGGCGGTGGTATCGCCGGCGTATCGGGCCAGCAGAGCCGGCAGGGACGCGGTGCGGCGCGCGTGCACCGCGGCGGCCGGATCGGTCGCCGGCGGCTCCGTGATGGCGTGCGCCCGTGCCGGCGCGTCCAGCCGGCCCGGCGTCAGGCGCCACAGCGCGGCGCCCCCGGCGCCCAGCATGCCGAGCAACGCGACGCCGGCCGCCCAGGGGAGCCAGCGGGGCGGGAAGCGCCTGCCGAAGACTTCCGAGGCCGCCTGGCGCACCAGCGCCGTGGTGATGCGGTGGCGGTCGAGCGAGTACCCGCCGAGCAATGCGCGGTCGCAGATGACATTGATGACGCGCGGCACGCCGCCCGAGAGCCGGTGGATCTCCCGCAGCGCGAGGCGGCCGAAGATCTCGCTGGTGGCGCCGGCCACGCGCAGCCGGTGGCGCACGTAGGCCGCAGTCTCCGGCTCCGAGAGGGGAGCAAGGTGATAACGGCCCGTGATGCGCTGCGCGAGTTGACGCAGCTCGTTGCGCGAGAGCAGCTCGCGCAGCTCCGGCTGGCCGATCAGGATGATCTGCAGGAGCTTGCGGGTGTTGGTTTCCAGGTTGGTGAGCAGACGAACCTGCTCGAGCACCTCGGGCGAGAGGTTTTGCGCCTCGTCGACCACCAGCACCACGCGCCGGCCGGCGGCGTGCGCACGCAGCAGGTACCCGCTGAGGATGTCGACCAGATCCTTCAGGCTGTGCTCGGCGCAGTCCGGCACGCCGATGCCGAGCTCTTCGCACAAGGTCAGCAGGAATTCCGGCGGGGTCATCCGCGGGTTGAGGATGAGGGCGATCTCGGCGTTCTCGGGCGTCTGTGCGAGCAGCGAGCGCACGATGGTGGTCTTGCCGGTGCCGACCTCGCCGGTGAGCTGGATGAATCCGCCGGCTTCGTTGATGCCGTAGAGCAGGTGCGCCATGGCCTCCGCATGCTGTTCGCTCAGGAACAGGTAGCGCGGGTCGGGAGTGATGGAAAACGGCTTTTCGTTGAGGCCGAAGAATGTCAGGTACATGAGAACCGCTACTTCAACATGCTGGTGCCCGGGCCGTCCCCTGCCCCGCCCTTGCCGGGCCGGCCGGCGGCCGTCCAGATCGCTGCCGGCGACTCAATCCATGCTGTTCCCGCGTCGCAGAGCGTGCTCGCCGAAACGGGCGCGGACCTCATCGAGCGCGCAGTCGATGCCCGAGGTCCGCCGCCCGCCCTGACCGGCGGCGCGCGGCCCGCTCTCGAACAGGCCAAGCTGCGAGGACGGCGCCAGCTCCGTCAAGAGCACCCCGAGCAGGCGCAGTTTCGCACCGCGGTGCTCGGCAAGCCAGCGCGCCAGCAGCTCCCGCGTGATATCCCGCACGGCGCGGCCCTCCTGGGTGGGCGGGGCGATGGCGCGTTGCCGGGTGAACGTCGAGAAGTCGTGGCAGCGGATCTTCACCCCGACCCTGGCGGCCATCAAGCCCTTGCCTCGCAGCCGCTCGCAGGCCTTCTCGGCGAGCCCGCAGAGATGCCTGTCGAGCTCGCGCGGATCGGCGAGATCGCGGGGAAAGGTGTCCTCGGCGCTCAGGGACTTCTCTTGCAGATCGGTGCGCACGGGACGATCGTCGACTCCCGCCGCGCGCTCGCGCATCCTCGGCGTATCACGCCCGAAGAGCGGCCAAAGCACCGCATCGGGAGCACACCTGATGTCCCTGAGAGTGCGCAGTCCCGCCGCCGCCACTTTCTCGCCGAGCTTTCGCCCAAGGCCGGGCAGGCGGCGCACCGGCAGCGGATCGAGCACCTCGAGGATGCGGCTTTCCGGCACCACCGTGAGGCCGTCGGGTTTGTCGAGATCGGAGGCGATCTTGGCCACCAGCTTATTGGTAGCCACCCCCACCGAGGCGGTGAGTCCGGTCCGGACCCGGATGCGCTCCTTGATCTGCCCGGCGATGGCGGGCGGCTCGCCCAACAGCCGCACGCTGGCGGTGACATCGAGGTACGCCTCATCGAGCGACAAGCCCTGCACCAGCGGGGTCACTTCGTGAAAGACGGCGAACACCTGGCGGGAGACCTCCCGATAGCGTCCCATGCGAGGGGGTACGCAGACGGCCGCCGGGCACAGGCGCAGCGCAACGCTCATGGGCATGGCCGAACGCACGCCGAACCGGCGCACCTCGTAGCTGGCCGCCGCCACCACCCCGCGGCCGCCGTCGTGGCCGACCACGACCGGTTTGCCGGCGAGCTGCGGGTCATCGTGCTGTTCCACGGACGCGTAGAAGGCATCCATGTCGACGTGCAAAATGGAGCGGCTCATGGCGGGCGGCGCTCAAAGCGCGAGGAAGCCGTAGGTCAGGATCCCCACGAGCATCAACAGCAGGATGCCGAAGTAGCCCGTCGAGAGCGCGGCGAGCTTACCGATCGTGCGCCACCGGCTATCCCCGTACACCCGCCGCATCGACAGATAAAAGTAGATCGACACGTAGGCCCAAAGTCCAGCGCTCACCGTGCCAATGACCAGGTTCGAGGTCGTGATCATCCCCACCAGCGTGTAAAGCCCCAGTACCACGAACAGGCACACCTGGTTGTGAACGAGAAACAACAGGTGCTCGACGTAGTAGCGCCGCGGCTTGCGGTAAAGCGGCTTCATCAACAGCGCCAGCAGCGGCAGGAACACGAACATGGCCCGCTCGAAGCTGTGCAGCCAGATCGCATCCAGGCGCTCGATGCCGCCCTCCGCATTGAGCGCCCTCCAGCTGCGCTCGATGCGCGGGGAGAGGCCGGTGCACCAGGTCCCGAGCCTCGGGCTGTTCACGCCGATCTCCCTGCACACCGGGCCGATCGACAGAGTTGCCGGCGCCGCGCCGACCGCCGCCGCGGCGGCGCCGGGCGCAGCCACGTCGTAGTGATACGATCCGCGGGAATCCTGGACGTGGATGGCGGGCGCAGAGAGCCACGATTGCAGGCCGACGACCAGGAAGAACACGACGCTCACCACCAGATACAGCCGCACCGGCGGCAGATAGCGCGCCCGGCGGCCGGCGAGAAATTCCTCCGTCAGAAATCCCGGCCGCAGCAGCAGCGCGTAAATCGTCTGCCACAGGCGCGAATCGGCGTGGGTGAGGTCCTCCGTTGCCTCCTGAATGAAATGCCAGAACGAGTGGACCGGGTGCTCGTGGTGGCGCTGGCCGCACTGGCTGCAGTACGGGCCCGCGAGCGCCGCGCCGCAGTTCCCGCAGCGTCGGGCCTCGGCGGGCCGCTCGCGGTGCGCCGCGGTGCGCTCGATCTCCACCGTGTTCTCATCGAGCCCGCCGGCATCGGCGGTCTGGTCCGGGCAGCTCACGCAAGGGCACTCGCGACCCCCTTGTCCGCGAGGTCCGGCTGCCCCTGGGTGCCGAGCTCGTGGGAGGCGAAGTCGTCGACGTCGATGAGATGCATCACCTTGCGATCATACTCGCGCAACTGCGCCGCCTCCTGCTGCGAGAGGATCCCCGCCGCAAGCGCCTGCTCGATCTGGCCGGGCAGGTCGAGCGCGGTGATTTTTCCGGCCTTGACGCCCTCGACGCGGATGCGCTTCTCCAGCGGCTCCATGCGCTCGGCGAGCTCGAGCGCCTCCTGCAGCAGACCGAGCGGATTGCCCGGCTCGGGCGTGCGGAAGATGTGCCGGCACAGCCGCTCGCGCGAGCCCGACGTCCGCGTCACGAGCTCGGCGACCTGCCGGCCGAGCCGGTCGGAAGGCGCCGAATAGTGTCGCCCGCGCGGGAATACGAGCGCGCGCATCAGCAGCGCGAGCGGCCGGTTGGGAAAGTTGCGCAGAAAGCCGTGCAGCTGCTCCTGGGCGTGATAGAGCAGGTTCCGGCAGGCCCACTCCACGATCGGCAGATCCTCGGCGGGACGGCCCTGGTTCTCGTGATGTTTGAGCACCATCGAGGCGAGATACATGTCCGAGAGCACATCGCCGAGGCGCGCCGACAGGCTCTCCTTCTTCTTGAGGTACCCGCCGAGTGTCAGCATGGCCACGTCCACCGTGAAGGCGAACGAGGCGCTGAAGCGCACGATATGCTGGTAATAGCGCGCGGTCGGTCCGCCGACCGGGGCGCGCGTGAAGCGGGCATGCGTCAGCGCCATGATCAGCGAGCGCACGGTGTTGGAGATCGTGAAGCCGACGTGCCCGAACAGCGCCCGGTCGAACTCCTCGACCCCGCGGGCGCGGTCCGGGTTGCGCGCGGCGTTCATCTCGCGCAGCACGAACGGATGGCAGCGCACCGCGCCCTGGCCGAAGATGATGAGGTTGCGGGTCAGGAGGTTGGCTCCTTCGACCGTAATGGTGATCGGCACCGCCTGGTAGGCGCGCGCCAGGTAGTTCTTCGGGCCGAGGCAGATGCCCTTGCCGCCGTGCACATCCATGGCGTCGTTGGCGACCTGACGGCCCATCTCGGTGACGTGGTACTTCAGCATCGCCGAGGGCACCGACGGCTTTTCCCCGCCATCGATGGCACCGGCGGTGACCGAGCGCGCGGCGTCCATGGTGTAGGTCAGGCCCACCATGCGGGCAAGCACGGCTTGCACCCCTTCGAACCGCCCCACCGGCGTGTTGAACTGCCGCCGGATGCGGCTGTAGGCGCCGCTTGCCCAAACGCCGGCCTTGGCGCCGCCCGTGGCGTTCGACGGCAGCGATATGCACCGGCCCACCGAGAGCTGCTCGACCAGCATGCGCCAGCCGGCGCCGGCCATCTTCGGACCGCCGATGATGAAATCGAGCGGCACGAACACGTCCCGTCCCTGTACGGGGCCGTTCTGGAACGGGATGTTGACCGGGAAGTGCCGCCGGCCGATGCTGATCCCGGGGGTGTCACGGGGGATGAGCGCACAGGTGATGCCGATGTCCGAGCGCTCGCCGAGCAGCCCGTCCGGATCGAACAGGCGGAAGGCGAGCCCGATGACCGTGGCGATGGGGGCGAGCGTGATGTAGCGCTTGGAGAAGTTCAGCCGGATGCCGATGATCTGTGCGCCCTGCCATTGCCCGCGGCACACCACGCCGGTGTCGGGAATGGCGGCGGCATCCGACCCCGCCCGCGGCCCGGTGAGGGCGAAGCAGGGCACTTCCTCGCCGCGCGCGAGCCGCGGCAGGTAATGGCTCTTCTGCTCCTCCGTGCCGTAGTGGTTGAGCAGCTCCGCCGGTCCGAGCGAATTCGGCACCGCGACGGTGGAGGAGGCCGTGACGCAGCGGCTGGAGATCTTCGCCAGCACGCACGAGTGCGCATAGGCGGAGAACTCCAGCCCGCCGTAGCGCTTGGGGATGATCATGGCGAAGAAGCCGCGCGACTTGAGGTACTCCCACGCCTGCGGCGGCAGATCGCCGTGCTCGTGCGTGATGTTCCAGTCATCGAGCATGCGGCAGAGCTCCTCGCACGGGCCGTCGAGAAACGCCTGCTCCTCGGCCGTCAGCTGCGGCGGCCGGGACGACAGCAGCTTCGACCACTTGGGCGCGCCGGTGAACAGCTCCCCGTCCCACCACACCGTGCCGGCTTCCAACGCCTCGCGCTCGGTCTGCGACATGGACGGCAGCAGCTTGCGGTACCCCTTCATGAACGGGCGCGTGATCAGCGCCTTGCGCAGCGGCCGCACGTTGAGCAGCCACAGCCCGGCGAGCATCAGCCACAGAAACCCCTTCCAGGTCTCGGCTGCGACGCCGGCGGCACCGTAGTAGGCGTAGGCGGCCAGCAGGACCGTGAAGGTGGCGGTGAAGGCGAGCAGCGAGAGCCGCCGGTAGGCCATGTACAGCACTGCGGCGATGAAAAGCAGCGTGATGATCCCGCCCGCCTGCGTCACGGCATAGGCGATGGCCGCAAGAGCGACTAACGACACGATGACGCCCAGCATGACAGCTCCTTCACGCCGCCAGGGTGGCTGGATCCGGCCGGGGAACTATAGCGGCTTTCCGGCAGCAGGGGCGAGTCCGGAAGAGCCGCAGCCGCCGGCAGCGGTTGCGGCCCCCTGATCAGCCGAGAAGCGCTTGCACCCCTTCGCGCTCCTCGCGCAGCTCCGCGAGCGAAGCGTCCATGCGCCTGCGACTGGCCTCGTCGATGGAAAGGCCCTGCACGATCCGATAATCGCCGCTCTTGGTGGTCACCGGGTAGGAATAGATCACCCCTTCCGGGATGCCGTAGCTGCCGTCGGAGGGCACCGCCATGCTCACCCAGTCGCCCTCCGGCGTGCCGTGTACCCAGGTGTGGATGTGATCGATGGCGGCCGAGGCGGCCGAGGCGGCCGAGGAGGCGCCGCGGGCCTTGATGATCGCAGCCCCCCGCTGCTGGACCACGGGGATGAAGGTCTGCTCCAGCCACGCCGCATCGACGAGGTTGCGGGCGGGCGTGGTGCCGACCAGCGCATGACTGATGTCCGGATACTGAGTGGAGGAGTGGTTGCCCCACACCGTCATGCGGCGGATGTCGCGCACGTGACTGCCGGTCTTCTCGGCGAGCTGCGACAGCGCCCGGTTGTGATCGAGCCGCGTCATGGCCGTGAAGTTGCGTGGATTGAGGTCCTTCGCGTTGGCGCGCGCGATCAGCGCGTTGGTGTTGGCCGGATTGCCGACGACCAACACCTTGACGCCGCGGTCGGCCGCCTCGTTGAGCGCCTTGCCCTGGGCGGAGAAGATCTGCGCGTTGGCGAGCAGCAGGTCCTTGCGCTCCATGCCGGGGCCGCGCGGACGGGCGCCGACCAGCAGCGCCACGTGGCAGTCGCGGAACGCGACCCGCGCATCGTCGGTGGCGATCACCTTGTTGAGCCCCGGGAAGGCGCAGTCGGCGAGCTCCATCACCACGCCGTTGAGAGCCTGCAGCGCCGGCGTGATCTCCAGCAGATTGAGATTCACGGGCTGGTCCGGCCCCAGGAGCGCTCCGGAGGCCGCGCGAAAGGCGAGTGCATAGCCGATCTGGCCGGCGGCGCCGGTGATCGCGACGTTCAAGGCGGGTTTCATGGTGCTCGGGTCCTTGCGGGGAAAAGGGCGCCGATTCTACCGCCGATAGACGGCCTTTATCACCCCGATTTGGCCAGACAGTTGGCCGCGCGTGCGCGGCCGGTGCTACAACAACGCCACCGGCCGCGGGCGGCGAAAAAGCATACTTTTTGCCGCTGCGCCCGCGCCGCCGCCGCGGGAAAATCCGCCCGGGCGGGCTCGTTCCGACACTGCCGCCGAGCGGCCCGGGAATCAAGCCTGATGGCCGGCCTGCGCCTGGCGCAGCAGATGGGCGAAAGGCGGCCCGTGCGCGCTCTGGCGCTTGAGAAGCACAAGCAGATCCTCCGCAGCGCACGGCTCGCCGAAGAGTCGTCCCTGCGCCTGGTGGCAGCCGTTGCGCTGCAGGAACTCGAGCTGGCTCCGGGACTCGACGCCCTCGGCGACCACCGCCATGCCGAGGTTGCGGCCCATCTCGATGATGGTGCGCACCAAAGTGGCGTTGCCGGCGTTCTCGCTCACGTCGCGCACGAAGGACTGGTCGATCTTCAGGGTGCCGATGGGAAACTGCTGCAGCGCCGAGAGCGAAGAGTAGCCCGTGCCGAAATCATCGATCGACAGGTGCAGCCCCATGGCGTACAGCTCATCGAGCAGCGGCAGGGTGTTCTTGCTGTCGGCCATCAGGGTGGTCTCGGTGATCTCGAGCTCGAGTGCCGTGGGCGACACGCCGTGGCGGCGGAACACCGAGCGGCACCGCAGGATGAAGCTCGCCTGGCGCAGCTGTCGCAGCGAGAGGTTCAGCGAGATCCGCCCCGGGTCGCCGCCTTCGGTTCTCAGGTGCCGGTAATCCATGCACACCCGGTTCAGCACCCACTCGCCGATGTCCAGGATGAGGTTGGTTTCCTCGGCGAGCGGAATGAAGCGGGCCGGAGGGATGTCGCCGTGCCCCGGCAGCCGCCAGCGCAGCAGCGCCTCGGCACCGACGATCCCGCCGCTGCCGACGTCCACCTTGGGCTGGTAGCGGATCACGAGCTCGTCGCGCTCGAGTGCGCGGCGCAGCTTGCTCTTCAAGATCAGCCGCTCGACCGCAGCGGCGTTCATCTCCGCAAAGTAGAAAGTGAACGTGTTGCCGCCGTTCTGCTTGGCGTGGTACATGGCCGCATCGGCGTTGCGGATCAGGTCGATGACGTTCTCGGCATCACGCGGACAGAAGGCGATGCCGACGCTCGCGGTGAGAAACACCTCCTGCTGGTTCAGCTGGAAGGCTCGCGCCACCTCGTTGAGGATCGCGCGGGCGAGTTGCGCGACCGGCCCGCGGTTGTCGGCTTCCGCCGGCAGACCGTGCAGGCACAGCGCGAACTCATCGCCCGCGAGGCGCCCGAGGATCGCGTCCCGCGGCAGCGAGCGTGCCAACCGCTCGGCGAGCACCTCGAGCACACGGTCGCCCGTGTCGTGCCCGAAGGTGTCGTTGACCTCCTTGAAGCGGTCCATGTCGAGATACAGCAGCGCCACCGCGCTGCCGGCCCGCAGCCCGCGCGAGAGCGTCTGCTGCAGCAGGTGCTGGAACTGCATGCGGTTGGGGACTTTGGTGAGCGTGTCGTAGCGGGCCAGGTAGCGGATGCGACGCTCGGCGCGCTTGCGCTCGGTGATGTTGCGCGCGACGAAGATGATGCCCTGGAATTGTGGATCGTCGCTCTCGATGCGCGAGCCGGCGAGCGACACCGGAATGGTCTGCCCGTCGCGCGTGAGCACGACTGTTTCGCGTGTCTGCTGTGCGGCCTGCAGCAGGTCGAACTCTCCGCGCACGTTCTCGGCGAGCGCCGCGATGATGCTGCGGCCGAGCAACTCCTCCTCGGCGAAGCCGAGCAGCCTGCACGCGGCCAGGTTGGCCGTCTTCACCACTCCCTCGGGCGAGGTGATGAGCACCGCGTCCGTCATGCTGTCCAGGACGCTGCGCAGGTAATCCTTGTGAATCGTCGACTGGCGCAGCCGCGAGCGCATGTGCTCCATCGCCTGCTCGAGCTCCCCGAGGCTGTCGCTGCGGCGCACCTCAAGCGGGCGAGTGTAGTCTCCCTGGCCGATGCGATGGGCGCCCCGCACGAGCACGCCGGCGGCGGCATCGATGCCGCGATCCCGCCGCCATGCGGCCGCGGCCGCGAGCAGGCTGCCGGCGAGCGCCACCACGGCGGCCACGACCCACGTGATGCCGGCGGGCCATCGCCGCCAAAGCAGCACGGCGCCGCTGCCCACCGCAACGAGCAGCGTGAGGGCGAACGTGCCGAGCATGTGCTTGGATCTGAGTCTGCCGGCCACTGAGGCGGCTCTTGCTCTGGTTCCCTGGGTCGGAGGAGGCATCGACCGCCCGAATATGAACTGGCGCCGGGTCCCCGTCAAATCGAGGCGGCCGGGGAAGCTCTCAGCCGGACCAGACCCGCTTCAGATAGTTGACCATCAGCGCGCGCATGCTGGACATCGGGTCGGTGGTGGCGGCGAAGATGGGCGGGCGGCGCCTGAGCAGCCGCCAGTTCTCGCTGCGCACCACGCGGCGCAGGAAGGCGATATTGCGCTCGATGGCCTCCATGTACGGATTGCGGCCGCCGTAGAGGATCTCCAGGTACCGATAGGCCGAGTGGAACTCCCCGTCCAGGCGCTTGCTGCGGGTTTCCGCGGCGAATTCCGGGGTCTGACGCAACAGATCGAGGCCCGATGCGTATCGGATCTGCCGATCGCCCGTGGAGGAGACCGGCACGGCCACCCCGCCGAGAACGAACTCGGCGTACAGCCGGTCACGGCACTTCTCCAGATAACAGCGGTCGGCCATCTGCGCGATCATGTCCGCCGTGCCGAGCAGGTGCCCGACGACGATGTCGTGAGCGTCGCTGAGTCGTGCCTCGATCTGCGCTCCGGGCACCTCGTAGCCGGTGAAATGGATGATCTCCCGCGCCACCGCCACCCAGCGGCCAAGGCCGACCACCGGCAGGAACTCCTCGAGGAAGCGTGCCCCCCTCGACACGTGCACGAGGGTGAATTCGGCGCCATTGCGCGATTCGCGCTCGTCGGTGCGGCGCAGGTAGCCCACATCGTGAAAGAGTCCGGTGATGAGACCCACTACCGCCCGCTCCCCGCCCAGGCGATCGCGCGGGTCGGCCTGGCGCTCGTAGCCCACCAGCAGCCGGGCGAGGGCGAGTGTGATGTCCAGCGTGTGCTGGCGGTCGTGGTAGACGGTGTCGACGCCGTGGTAGCCGGGGATCTTGCCGGCGAACAGCAGCTCGAAATGCTCGAAGGAGCGGTGCAACGGCGCCAGCGAACTCTGCGGCCACGTGGGCCGGAAAAGCGCTTCGACGGCCTCGCGCACCGCAGTGGGGGAGCTTACCTGGACGGTATCGGTGACGTCGTAATCACTACGCCGAGCATTGGTCATTCTGTCACGCGCAAGGCAGCGCGGGCGGTCCGCACTCCCAGAGTGATTTGAAGCACTCTAAAGGGAGCGGCAGCCGAAATCCGAGAGCCATCGCTCAAATCCGCGCGCGCTGCGCGGGACGGACACGGGGTTCGCCCAAAGCGGCGAACCCCGTACCGGCAGCGGCGCGCGGCTCGCCGGAAGAAAAGCCGCTTCTCGGGGAATGCGGCTTAAGTCGAGGGCTCGCCGGCGGCGGCAATGCCGTGTTGGGCGAGGAGCGCCTGGACCTGCGGCGGCCGGCCGCGAAAGTCGACGAACGCCTCCATCGCATCCCGGCTGCCGCCCCGGGACAGGATGGCCTCGAGGTACCGCCTCGCCGTGGCCGGGTCGAACACGCCGTGCTCCTCGAACGCCGAGAAGGCGTCCGCCGCCAGGACCTCGGCCCACTTGTAGCTGTAATAGCCCGCCGCATAGCCGCCCGCGAACACGTGCCCGAAGCTCATGGGGAAGCGGTTCCAATCCGGCACCGGCACCACGGCCACCCGGCCCCGCACCTCCTGCAACAGTGTCAGGATGCGGCCGCCCCGCCCGGGGTCGTATTCGGCATGCAGCCGCAAGTCGAACAGCGCGAGCTCCAGCTGGCGCACCATCTGCAATCCTGCGTGAAAGCTGCGCGTGGCGCGCAGCCGGCGCTGCACATCGACCGGCAGCGGCTCCCCGCTGCGGAAATGGCCCGAGATTCGGCCGAGCACTTGCGGGTGCCAGGCGAAGTTCTCCATGAACTGGCTCGGCAGCTCCACCGCGTCCCAGGGCACGCCGTTGATGCCGGCAAGGCTCGGGTAGTCCACCGTCGTGAGCAGGTGATGCAGGCCGTGGCCGAATTCATGGAACAGAGTCAGCACATCGTCGTGAGTGAGCAGCGCCGGCCGATCCTCCCCGGGCGGCAGCACATTCAGCACCAGGTAGGCCACCGGCAGGGCAGCACCCGAGGCGAGGTGTTTGCGCCCGACGCACTCGTCCATCCACGCGCCGCTGCGTTTGTGGGCGCGCGCGTAGGCGTCGAGGTAGAAGCTGCCCACCGGCTCGCCGGCGGCGCTCTCGATTTCGAAAAAGCGCACGTCAGGGTGCCACACCGGGGCGCCGGCGCGCTCCCGGATGCGCACGCCGAAGAGCCGCTCGGCCACCTCGAACAGCCCCGACAGCACCCGCGGCAGCGGGAAGTAGGGACGCAGCTCCTCCTGCGAGATCGCGTGGCGCTGCTGCTGCAGACGCTCGGCGTAGAATGGGACGTCCCAGGCCGAAAGCTCGCGGCCGGCGAATGCGCGCAATTCGTCGAATTCCCGCGCCGCGCTGGGCCGGGAGGCGCGCGCGAGCTCCTCGAGGAACGCCATCACTTCCTCGACGCTGCGCGCCATGCGCTTGACGAGCGCGTAGTCGGCGAAGTTGCCGAAGCCGAGGATCCGTGCGACCTCGTGCCGCCTGCGCAGGATCTGCTCCATGACCGGCGCGTTGTCCCAGCGGCCCGCCTGAGGGCCCTGGTCCGAGGCGCGCGTGCTCCAGGCTTCGTAGAAGCCGCGCCGCAGTCCGGCGGATTCAGCATCCGTCACCACCGCGACATAGGTTGGCTGATCCAATGTCAGGACCCAGCCCTCGAGCCGCTGCTCGTGCGCACGGCGGCGCGCCTGATCGATGAGCACCTCGTTCAGGCCGCGCAGCTGCCCGGCGTCGACCACGTGACAGCTCCAGGCGTTGGTCGCGTCCAGCACGTTTTCCTCGAACTTCGCCTGCAGTTGCGTGAGCTCCAGCATCACGGCCTTGAAACGCTCTTTGTCTCGGCCGGGCAGGCCCACTGCCGCCAGGGTGAAATCCTGCAGCGCATTGCTGATCACCCGGCGCCGCACCGGATCGAGCGTTGCGCCTTCGCTGCGCTCAATGGCGCGGTAGGCGCCATACAGCGGCTCGTTCTGCGCCAGATCGGTTTGATAGGCCGAGAGCAGCGGCAGGCAGGCGTTGTAGGCATCGCGCAGCGCCTGGGAGTTGAGCACGGCGTTGAGATGACTCACCGGAGACCAGCGGCGCGCCACCCGGTGCTGCAGCTCCTCCAGAGGCTCGACCACCGTGGTAAAGGTAGGAGGATCGCGGGCCGCGATTTCATCGATGCGCGCGCGCGCATCGGCGAGCACCGCGCTCATGGCGGGCTCGATGTGCTCGGGCCGGATGCGGGCGAAGCGCGGCAGCGGCTCGTCGCAGAGCAGGGGGTTGTCCATGACGGCTATTCTGCCCGAGCGCCCGGCGCCGCGCATGTCCGGGTCCGGCAACCGCTGCGGTCCTGAGCCCCCTGCTCGGCCAAGGAGGGCGCCGGCGCCCGGCGCGCTCCATTACCGCAGGGTGACCAGCTCCTCGGCGCAGGTGGGGTGGATGGCCACGGTGTCATCCAAATCGGCCTTGGTCGCGCCCATGCGCACCGCCACGGCGAAGCCCTGCATCATCTCGTCGGCTCCGGGGCCGATGACGTGTATGCCCACCACGCGCTTCTCGGGCCCCACGGTCACCAGCTTCATGTCACAGCGGGGCTTGCGGGAGGTGAGCTGGTGGTACATGGGCACGAAGCTCGACTTGAAGACGGTCACGTTGTCATCGCCGTAGTCTTCCCGTGCGGCCCTTTCCGTCAGTCCCACGGTGCCGATGGGAGGATGGCCGAACACGACCGTGGGGATGTTGTGATAGTCGAGATGCCGGTCGGCCTTGCCGCCGAACAGCCGATCGCTCAAGCGACGGCCGGCGGCGATGGCGACCGGGGTCAGCTGCGCGCGGCCGGTGACATCGCCGATGGCGTAGATGCCGGCGGTGCTCGTGACCTGATACTTGTCCGTGGTGATGAACCCGTCCGCGTTGCAGCCGACGCCGGCGCTCCTCAGGCCGAGGCCGCTCACCGCGCTGGCGCGCCCGACGGCCCACACCACACAGTCGAACGGGCCCAGTTGCCGGCCATCGCGGACCGCGAGCCGAAGGCCTTGCGCCTCGCGCGCAAGCTTCTCGGGGACCGCATGGGCGTCGATTCTCACGCCCTCCTCGCCGAGGATCTTCAGCGCCGACTCCCCGAGCATGGCGTCGAACTGCTTCAGCGCGGCGCCGGTGCGCAGGACCAGGCTCGTCTCGGAGCCGAGCGCGGCGAAAATGCCCGCGAGCTCCACTGCGATGTAGCCGCTGCCCACCACGGCCACGCGGCGAGGCCGCTCGGGGAGCTCGAAGAATCCGTCGGAGGTGATGCCGAGTTCGGAGCCCGGAATGTCCGGCAGAACCGGCTGTCCGCCGGTGGCGATGATGATGTGCGGGGCGGTGAGCCGGGTGTCTGCCACCGCGACGGTGCGGCGGTCGAGCAAGCCCGCGCGGCCGCGGACCAGCGTGACGCCGCGCTTGGCGAGGTTGGTGGCGTAGATGTCATTGAGCCTGAGAATGTAGGCGTCGCGCTTTTCCTTCAGCTGACTCCAGTCGTGCCCGCCGACGGACAGCGCGAAGCCATAGCCGGCCGCATCGCGCAGTCCTTCGGCCAGATCCGCCGCGTACCACATGACCTTCTTGGGGACGCAGCCGACGTTGACACAGGTGCCCCCGAGCCGGTGCGACTCCACCACGGCCACCCGCGCGCCATGTTCCGCGGCGCGCTGGCCTGCCGCCAGTCCGCCGCTGCCCCCGCCGATGACAATCAGATCGAATTCGCTCATGGCTCCATTGCGGGGCGTATTTCCGCCCGGCCGCGCCGGGCTACTTCGCAGCGCGGCTGCGTCGCGGAGAGGCTTTGCGTATGGTCTTGGCGTGCGTCTTCGGCGCGGCGGTCCTCGGCGCCGCAGCCGCGCGTCGCTTGGGCGCCGGCGCGCTCTGCACGGCCCGCCTCGCCGGTGCCTTCTTGGCGCGCGCCGCAGCGCGAACACCGGCAGCGCTCTTCTTCGCGCTCGCTGCCGCCGCGCCCCGCGCCGTCTCGGCGGCGGGTGTCGGCGCGGAAGTCTTCGCCGGCCCGCGCTTGCCGCGGGCGAACCTGCCGCGGCGCACGGGCGCCTTCGCCAGAAGCTCCCGGCACTCCTGCAATGTCAGGGACTTCGGATCGCGGTCCTTGGGGATCTTCGCGTTCTTGACCTTGTCGGTGATGTAGGGGCCGTAGCGGCCGTTCAGCACCTGGATGCCCTCGACGCCGAAGTCGGCAATGATGCGATTGGCATCGGCCTCCTGCTTCAGGCGGATGACCTCCAGCGCCCGCTCCAGGGTGATGGCATAAGGGTCGTCCTCCTTCAGCGACACGTATTTGCTGCCGTACTTCAGGTACGGGCCGAAGCGGCCGATGTTGGCGATGACGGTCTCGCCCGCGGCGTTCTCGCCGAGTGTGCGCGGCAGCTTGAACAGCTCCAGCGCCTCCGCGAGCCCGATCGAATCCATCTTCTGCCCCGGCCGCAGGCCCGCGAACTTCGGCTTCTGCGCATCGTCCTTGGTGCCGATCTGCACGAACGGGCCGAAGCGGCCCATCCGCACGGTGATCGGCTTGCCGCTCGCCGGGTCGGCGCCGAGCTCGCGCGCCTGCGCGACCTGCTCGCGGGTGACGGTCTTCTCGGTGTGCTCGACCTGGTGGATGAAGGGCTTCCAGAACTTCTCGAGCGGAGTGGTCCAGACCTCCTCGCCGCGCGAGACGGCGTCGAGCTCATCCTCCATCGCAGCGGTGAAGCCGTATTCCACGTAGCGGTGGAAATGCTCGGTCAGGAACCGGTTGACGATCTTGCCGATGTCGGTGGGAATGAAGCGCCGGTTGTCCATCTCGACATACTCGCGGTCCTGCAGGGTCGAGATGATGGTGGCATAGGTCGAAGGGCGGCCGATGCCGTGCTCCTCCAGCGCCTTGACGAGCGAGGCCTCGCTGTAGCGAGGCGGCGGCTCGGTGAAGTGCTGATCGGCGTGCAGTGCCACGAGGTCGACCGGATCGCCTTCCCGCAGCGGCGGCAACGCGTGCTCGTCCTCGTCCGCCCTGGCATCGTCGGTGCCTTCCTGGTAGACCGAGATATAGCCGGACTTCACCAGCGTCGAGCCGGTGGCGCGCAGCACGTGACGCTCGGGGGAATCGGCGCCCGCCAGCATGTCGGCCGCGACGGTGTCGAACACCGCCACCGCCATCTGCGAGGCGACGGCCCGCTTCCAGATGAGCGAGTAGAGCCTGTACAGGTCATTTTCGATCTTGCCCTCCACCTCCGCGGGCGTGATCGCCGCGGAGGTCGGGCGGATCGCCTCGTGCGCCTCCTGGGCGTTCTTCGACTTGGTCTTGAAGATGCGCGGCTCGTCGGCCACCTCGTCGCGACCGTACAGGCGCGCGGCCACCTCGCGAATCTCGCGCACCGCCTCGGCCGCCAGGTTGACCGAGTCGGTGCGCATGTAGGTGATCAGGCCGATGTTGCCCTCGCCGAGGTCGACGCCTTCGTAGAGCTGTTGCGCGAGGCGCATGGTGCGCCGGGCGTTGAAGCCGAGCTTGCGGGCCGCCTCCTGCTGCAGCGTGGATGTGGTGAAGGGCGGGGCGGGCGTACGCCGCCGCTGCTTGCGCTCCACGGACAGCACCCGCAGCCGGCCCGGCGCGCGGCCGCCGGCCGCCTCCAGGGCGGCGCTCTCGATGGCGCGCTGCACCTCGCGGGCCTGGGTCTCGTTGGTGAAGGAGAATTGCTCCACCTTGCTGCCGCGGTACTCGAGGAGCCTCAACGGGAACGGCGCCGCGGCCGCGACGGACCCCTGGCCCTCGAGTGTCCAGTATTCCCGGGCGCGGAAGGCCTCGATCTCCGCCTCGCGCTCGCAGATCATGCGCAGCGCCGGGCTCTGCACCCGGCCGGCGGACAGGCCGCGCCGGACTTTCTTCCACAGCAGCGGCGAGAGGTTGAAGCCCACCAGGTAATCGAGCGCCCGACGGGCCTGTTGCGCGTTGACCAGATCGAGCGAGAGGTCCCGCGGCTGCGCGACCGCATTGCGGATCGCGTTGCGCGTGATTTCATAGAACGCCACGCGATGCACGGCCTTGCCGTCCAGGTCGCCGCGCGCCTTGAGGATTTCCCGCAGGTGCCAGGCGATGGCCTCGCCCTCGCGATCCGGGTCGGTCGCCAGGTAGAGCGCCTTGGATTTTTTCAGCCCCCGCGCGATGCTCTCGATGTGGCGCTCGTTCTTCTCGAGCACCTGGTATTGCATGCTGTAGCCCCGCTCGGGGTCCACTGCGCCTTCTTTGGGGACCAGGTCGCGGACATGGCCGTAGGAGGCCAGCACTTCGAAGTCCTTGCCCAGGTATTTCTTGATGGTCTTCGCCTTGGCGGGCGACTCAACGACGACCAGGTTTTCAGCCATGTCTCGCTGGGAATCCTGTATTCAGCGGTCGGTCCCGAGCCGGCCATACCGGCCGCCGGGGTACGGAGAGACGCGCCCCTGCAGCTCGAGAATCAGCAACATCGAGGCGATCGACTCGCCGGACAAGCCCGAGCGGGCCACCAGGGTATCGAGCGTCACGGGCTCAAAGTCGAGCGCATCTAACAGCATTTCATATTCCTTGTCCAATGCGGTGGTCGCCGGCGAGCCGGGCGAATCAGTCATAAGTAATTGATTGTTTGGAGAAAAGCGGATCTCCGGTAGCACCTCCGCCGGATTCTCGACCAGATGCGCACCGTCACGGATCAGCCTGTGGCAGCCGCGTGAGAGGGGACTGCGGATCGGGCCCGGGATCGCAAACACCTCTCGGCCCTGCTCCCCGGCCCAGCGAGCCGTGATCAGCGAGCCGCTGTCCGCGGCGGCCTCGACGACCAGGGTGCCCAGGGAGAGTCCGCTGATGATTCGGTTGCGGCGCGGAAAGTTCTGCCGCGCGGGGCGAGCCCGGGGTGGAAATTCGGACACCAGTGCGCCGCAGTCCCGGATGCGCCGGGCGAGACTGGTATTCTCCGGCGGATAGATGTGGTCCAGCCCGCTGCCGAGCACCGCGATCGTGTTCCCCCGGGCCTCGAGCGCCCCTTCGTGACTGGCCGCATCGATGCCGGTCGCCAGGCCGCTGGTGATGGTGATGCCCCAGCGCGCCAGCGCGGCGGCGAATTCCCGCGCAATGCTCCGGCCGGCGGGAGTGGGGCTGCGCGAGCCCACCATGGCAAGTTGCGGGGCCTTGAGCGCCTGCAGCGAGCCGAGCACGTACAATGCCGGCGGCGCGCCTCGCGTTGCGGCGAGCTGCAGCGGGTAAGCGCCATCGATGCAGAGCAGCACCTGTGCTCCGCTGGTCGCGCACCAGGCCAAGTCGGCGCGCAGCGCCGCCTGATCGGGCGCGGTCAGGGACTGCCGTGCAACCGGCGGCAGATCCACGCGGGCAATGACTGCCGGATCGCAGAGTCGCTCGAGATCGCCGCCCGCCTCGCGGGCGAGCGAGCGGACGTGCTCGGCGGTCAAACCGGGAACCCGCGCGAGCCTGGCAGCCACGGACACTTTGCGCATCGCCGATGAGCTTAAGTCCCTGCGTGCTCGAAGGGTCCCTCGCAAATGTGCTGCGAATGCGCGGAAATGCCATCCTTTTGCTACCGTGGGCGTCAATGAAATACCGCCACGCCCACCATGCCGGCAACTTCGCGGACGTCCACAAGCACGTAACGTTGCTGGGGCTGCTCGCGGCGCTGAAACGCAAGGACAAGGGCTTTCTTTACCTGGAAACTCATGCCGGCCGCGGCGTGTACGATCTGTCCGAGTCGGCGGCGGAGGCCGAAGCGGGCATCAGGCGACTTGCGGGCGCCGAGTGCGCGGCCGAGCAGCTGCGCCACTACCTGGCTCGCGTGGCGCAGTTGCGCCGCCAGCGGGGCTCGGAGCGGCTGTATCCGGGTTCCCCCTGGCTGGCCGCGGGCGAGCTCAGGACCCAGGACCGCGCGGTGCTGATCGAGTGCCTGCCCGCGCAGGCGCGGGCACTGGAACGGTCGCTGGCGGAGTTTTCCGGGCAGCGCCGCATCCGTATCGACACCGGCGATGGGTTCGAGCGGCTGCGCGCGGCGTTGCCGCCGCCCGAGCGGCGCGGGCTCGTCTTCATCGATCCTCCATACGAGGAGAGCCGGCGGGACCTCGAGCGCGCGCAGGAGGCCTGCGCCGATGCGCTGCGCCGCTTTCCCACCGCGGTGGTCGCGATCTGGTATCCCATCAAGGACGAGCCTGCGGGCGGCGGCTGGCAGGCGCGCCTCGCCCGGGATGTCGGCAGGCAGATGCTGCTGGGCGAGCTGTGGCTCTACCCGCGCGATTCGCGAGCCGCACTCAACGGCTCGGGCATGCTGATCGTCAATCCTCCCTACCGGATGGAGGAAAACATGGAATCGTGGTTGGCGCAGCTACACCGGCACCTCGATGCCGGACACGGCGGCGGTACACTGATTCGCCGTGTCGCTCCAGGGTGACAGGGCGGCTCGCCGGGCGCAGAATCGACGCCATGGAAGGGGCAGTGGATCAGTACGCCGTGGTGGGTCATCCGGTGGCGCACAGCCTCTCGCCTTTCATTCATTCCCTGTTCGCGCGCCAGACGGGCCAGTCGATGGGCTACCGTCTGCTGGATGCGGCCCCGGAGGAGCTCGGCCAGCGCCTCGCCGGGTTTTTCGCCGAGGGCGGCCGGGGCGTCAACATCACCGTGCCGCACAAGACCCGGGCCCTGCCGCTCGCCAACGAGCTGACCGAGCGGGCCCGGCAGGCCGGCGCGATCAATACTCTCGCGGTCCGCCGCGACGGGACCCTGCTCGGTGACAACACCGACGGGACGGGCCTGGTGCAGGATCTGACCCACAACCTGCAACTGACGATCGAGGGCCGCCGGGTGTTGCTGCTCGGGGCCGGCGGCGCGGCCCGCGGGGTGATCGCGCCGCTGCTCGCGCAGAGGCCGCAAGCCATCGTGGTCGCCAACCGCACGGCCGAGCGGGCGCAGGCGCTCGCGGCCTCGTTCGCGGCGCTGGGGGAAATCCGGGGCGCCGGCTTCGGCGAGATCGGCCGCGGCGAGTTCGATCTGGTGATCAACGCCACCTCGGCGAGTCTCACCGGCGAGCTGCCCGAAGTGCCCGCCACGGTGTTGGGCCCCGGAACGTTCTGTTATGACATGGCTTACGGCAAGGGCGACACGGCGTTCGTGCGCTGGGCGCGCGGCCTCGGCTGCGCGCGCGCCGTACCGGGCTGGGGCATGCTGGTGGAGCAGGCGGCGGAGTCGTTCCGGCTCTGGCGGGGCGTGCGGCCGCTCACCGCCCCTGTGTTGGCTGCATTGACCGGGCATGCGCCGGTGCCGGGCTGACGGCCCTGAGCGCCCGATCGCCAACGGCAGGCCCGGCCGGTACATCCGCCACGCATGGGTGAGCCGCGCGGGCGGCGAGCGGCGGGCCGGGAGCGCCGGCGGCCGGTCCGCTCAGGGATTGTGGACCGGATCGCCCTCGGTGATGGTGTTGGTGGCCGCCACGACCAGCGCGAAGGAAAGGCGCCGGTAGGTCTTGAAGACCAGGAGCGTCGCGGCGCGCTCGGCCGGCAGTTTCACCCGCGGCGCGAAATCCCTGCCCAGGCCGCCGAGGGAACGGAACAGCCAGGTGAACGAGCCGTGCGTGTCGTGCACGATGCCCTGCTCATGGTCGGCGGCGAGCACGTCCCCGGGCGCAAGTCCGGCGCGCGTGCCGCGATTGAGCACCACGATGTCGTACTGGCCCGCCAGATCCATCGCTCCCGTGCCGCCGATCACCCAGATGATCTTCCCGTGTATCGGCCGTGACGGCGCGCGCGGCTCGAATGTCAGCGGAATTCCGGCATCGCTCGAGATCAACCGGTCGCCCGCGAACGTCTCGCGGGCGGCATCGGTGAGCACGGCTGTCGCCGGGTGGCCCGGCGCGCGGATCAGCGCCGTCGCCGTGTACGTGCCGAGATATCCGAACGTGCGCCCAAACAACCCCGGATCGCGCAGCCGCTCGCCTACATGGACGACGCTGTAGCGGGCGCGCGGATGGCGGCCGAGGCTGCTGACATAGGCCACGGACCCGGAGCCGCCGATCTGCTGCTGGTTGCGAAACGCGATGATGTGGGGGGCGCGGCGCACCTGACCGGACGTGAGCACGGTGGGCCGCGTCAGAAAGCTTGCGATCGCCGCATAGGGGATGGTCGGAATGGCGGCCGCGAGCGGCGTGCTGAGCAGCCGCGGCGTGAGCTTGAGCGTGGATGCCCGCCGCAGCGGACTTTCGCGCAACAGGCGGATCCGAGGCCGGCCGTTGCGCCCGTAGGCGAGCTGCAGCACATCGCCGGGATAGATCCAGTGGGGATTCTTGATCTGCGGGTTGTTGTACCAGACCTCGGGCCAGTCCCACGGGTCGCGCAGGAACATCGAGGCGATGCCCCACAGCGTGTCTCCCGGCTTGACCGTGTAGGTCATGGGAGCGGTGGATCTGATGAGCGCAGCGGCAGCCGGCGCCGATGCAGCAGAGCCTGCGCCGGCTCTCGCCGCGGCGATGGCCGCCTGGGTGGCGGTGAGGTTGCCGGCCGAGGGCGCCGAGGCGGCCCGCCGCACGCTTGCCGGGGCCGAAGAGACGGCCGGCTGGCGCGCACCGTGCAGCGAGGAACAGGCGGCCAGTGCCGCCGCCACCCCGCCCGCCAGCACGAGGCGGGCGCCTGGAATCTGTTTCGAGACCATGGACGGGTATAATGGCACGCGAAGAGCCTGTCACGGCGCTTTATTGTCTAGTTTGTGCGTCCGGTCACGGCGGCGCTCGGGGCCCGACCTCAGGTGGCCGCCGCCGGAACCCCTTGGCTCCACAGCGACTCGAATTCCTCATGGCGCTCAGAACGATCCTGGAGTTTCCCGATCCGCGGCTGCGCACCCGGGCGCAGCCGGTCACCCGCTTCGATGCCGACCTTCACCGGCTGATCGACGACATGCTCGAGACGATGTACGCCGCGCCCGGCATCGGCCTCGCCGCCACCCAGGTGAACGTGCATAGGCGGCTGATCGTCATCGATGTCTCGGAAGCGCACGATCAGCCCCTCGTGCTGATCAACCCCGAGATCCTCTCCCGCGAAGGGGAGGCAGTCACCGAGGAAGGCTGCCTCTCGGTGCCCGGGATCTTCGACGAGGTTCAGCGCGCCGTCCGCATTCGCGTGCGGGCGCAGGAGCGCATGGGGCAGGTGTACGAGCGCGACTGCGAGGAGTTGCTGGCCGTGTGCGTCCAGCACGAGATGGATCATCTCGAGGGCAAGCTGTTCGTCGACTATCTCTCCGGGCTGAAGCGCGAGCGTATCCGCAAGAAACTGGAAAAAGAGCGCAAGGCTCGGGCGGTGCGCCCGGCCGCCGGCGCTCATCCGGCGCTCTGAGCCGGGGCGGTTCGGTGACCGGCCAAACCTCGCTCCGCGTCGCCTTCGCGGGCACGCCAGAGTTCGCGCGGCCGGTGCTGCTCGAGCTGTTGCGCTCTACCCACCAGGTGGTCGGCGTATTGACCCAACCCGACCGCCCCAGGGGACGGGGCCGGCGGCTGAGCGCCTCGCCGGTGAAGGTGGCGGCCCAGACCCGGGTGCCGGTGGCCCAGCCGGCGGCGCTGAACAGCCCCGCCGACTGGGCGCCGATGATCGAGTGGCGGCCGGACGTGCTGGTGGTCGTGGCGTACGGCCTCCTCTTACCGCAGGCGGTGCTCGACCTGCCGCCGCTGGGCTGCCTCAATGTCCATGCCTCGCTTCTGCCGCGCTGGCGCGGCGCGGCTCCCATCGAGCGCGCCCTGCTCGCCGGCGACACCGAAACGGGCCTTACCATCATGCGTATGGAGGCTGGACTCGATACCGGCCCGATCCTGCTGCAGTGCCCTGTTGCGATCGATCCACGGGACACCGGCGCGAGCCTGCGGGACCGCCTCGCCGATCTGGCGGGACCGCTGCTGCTTCAGGCCCTGGACGGCCTCACGCGAGGCACATTGACGGCGCGGCCCCAGCCGGCCGAGGGGGTGACTTATGCCCGCAAGCTGGAGAAACGCGACGCGCTGATCGATTGGCAGCGTGCGGCGGCGCAGATCGAGCGGCAGATCCGCTCCCTGCAGCCCTGGGCCGTTGCCGAGACCGTCCGGATCGATCCGCAGACCGGCGTCGAGGAGCGTCTGCTGGTACATTGCGCCCGGCTCGGGCCCGAGGAGACGCCGGCGCAGCCGGGCGCCCCGCCGGGCTGCATCCTCGAGACCCACGGCAGCCACAGTGAAGGCTTCATACGGGTGCAATGCGGTGGCGGGACTCTGGATCTGCTCGCCTTGCAGCGCCCGGGCGGATCACGCCAGAACGCAGGCATGTTCGTGGGCAGTCATCGGGGGTTTGCGCCGCAGATGATCCTGGGTCGGCAGCGTTGAGGCGCCCGGGGTCCGGTCAGGCCGCCACGGTACTCGCGCAAGCCTCACGCGCCGTCACCGCGATCCTTTCCGGTCAAACCGCCGACGAGGCGCTGTCGGCGTTCGATGCCAGCCCCTATCGCGCCTCGGTTCGCGCCATCAGCTTGGGTACCGTGCGATGGTACCTGCGCCTGAAGCCCGCCGTGGAGAGCCTGTTGGCACGGCCCCGGACTTTGCCGCGCGAGGTAAGGGCCTTGCTGGCGGTGGCCGCCCATCAGCTCGAGTATTCCCGCAACGCGCCGCAGCTGACGGTGCATGCCGCGGTGGATGCGGTGAAGATCTTGCGTCACAAGCACGCCGGCGGCCTGATCAACGCCGTGCTGCGAAGACTGCTCGCGGACCGTCAGGACATCTTCGCCAAGGTGGACAGGGATCCGGCCCGCCGCACCGCTCATCCGCGCTGGCTGGCCGATGCGCTGCTGGGCGCCTGGCCGCTGCACGGCTTGCGCTCCCTCGAGGCCGACAACGTTCACCCGCCCATGACGCTGCGGGTCAACTGCATGCGATGCACGCCCGTGGACTACCTCGGCGCGCTGGCTGCGGCGGGCACGGCAGGCCGTCTGATCGAGTGGGGGGCGGATTTCGCCGGTCCGCCCGCCGTGGTGTTGGACCGGCCGGTGCCCGTTGCGGCAGTGCCGGGATTCCCCGAGGGACAGGTCTCGGTGCAGGACGCGGGCGCACAACTCGCCGCTCCCCTGCTCGATGCCCGCCCCGGCATGCGAGTGCTGGACGCCTGCGCCGCGCCCGGGAGCAAAGCGGCCCACCTGCTGGAGCTGACCGGCGGGCAAGTGGACCTTTGGGCGCTGGACGTCGATGCAGGGCGGCTCGAGCGGGTGCGCGAGAATCTCTCCCGTCTGGGGCTGTCGGCGCATGTCGTGGCGGCCGACGTGCGAGATCCGGGCACGTTCTGGGACGGCAGGCCCTTCGAGCGCATCCTCGTGGATGCGCCCTGCTCGGGCACGGGGGTCATCCGCAGGCACCCGGATATCAAGCTGCTGAGGCGCCCCGAGGACATCCCGGCCCTTGCCGCCACCCAGCTCGAGATCCTCGAAGCCGCATTCCGGATGCTGGCCGTGGGGGGGCGGCTGCTGTACTCGACGTGCTCGGTGCTGCCGGCCGAGAACGAATCGGTCGTGGAGCGGTTCCTGGCGCACAGCCCGCACGCCCGAGCCATTTCCCTGCCTGCCGAGCGGCTCGCCCCCGGGGCGCTTGCCTGCCGGATGGGAGCGCAGCTGTTGTGCGGGGGTGCAGCGCAGACCGATGGGTTCTATTATGCTTGTCTCGAAAAGACAACGTCCGGCACCATGTAGCGTATGGAGGCAGGGGGCTTTACGCAATCTATCGTTGCATTCATGCCACGGAAGTCACCGTCGCCGGGAAGCTTGACCGGCCGCCGGGTCAGCCGAAGATACCCGAGCCGGTGGTGGGGGCTGCTGTTGGCCGCCGGCGCGCTGGGGCTCGCGCCGGCCAAGCGGGTGCGGGCGAGCGCGCTCGACGGGGCGCTCGCCGTACGCTCCGCCTATGTCAATTTCAATCACGGCGTGATCGAGCTCAACGCGCGGGTCACCTTTCCGCTCAATCCCACGATCCGCAAGGCGCTGGCGAACGGGGTGACCCTGTCTTTCGACATCGAGGCGCAGATCGATCGGGTCCGGCGCTTCTGGTTCGACGCCGATGTCGTCGATGTGACGCTGCAGCGGCAGCTCGCCTACCACGTGGTCACCAGGCGCTTCGTGGTGAGCAACGCGCAAACCGGCGCCGAGCACAGCTTCACCAAGGTGAAAAAGGCGCTCGACTATCTGGAGCGGGTCCGGGATTGGCCGATCATGGTCGAGTCGCAGCTGCAGGGCCGCGGACCGTACACCATCAGTGTTCGCGCCGGGGTGCGGCGCGGCGATCTCCCTGCCTCGCTGCGGGCGCTGCTGTTCTGGACCGATGACTGGCAGCGGGAGAGCTCTTGGTACACATGGGCGCTGCCGGGGTGAAAGACAGCGCCGCGGCGCGCCGGCGGATACGCACCATCGCGACCCTGGTGCTGTGGAGCGGCATCGGGCTCGGAGCGCTGCTGCTTCTGGCCAAGAGCGCGCAGAACTCCTCGGAGTTCAGCCGGCTGCAGCCGTGGATCGTGCTGTTCAACGTGATCGGCGTGTTCGCGCTGATCGTGATGCTGGCACGGCGGTTGTGGCAGCTGGTGCGCGACTATCGCAACCACGTGCCCGGATCGCGCCTCACGGCGCGCACGGTCGCAACCTTTGGGGCGCTGGTGGTGGCGCCGCTGCTCATCGTGTACTTCGCCTCGGTCGGCTTCCTGAACCGCGGCATCGACAGCTGGTTCCGGATCGAGGTGAAGCAGGGTCTCAAGGACGCGCTCGTGCTGTCGCGCTCGGCGCTCGATCTGCGCGTACAGGACGAATCGCGCCGTGCGACGCTGCTCGCCCGCTCCCTGGCCGGACGCGGTGCGCTGCAGATTCAGGCGCGGCTCGATCAGGCGCGCCGCTCGGACTCGGCGCTGGAGATCGTGCTGTACGGCGCCGACGAGCGCATTCTCGCGGCGAGCCTGCAAGACCCGCTGTCGGATGTCTCGCTTGCGCCGCCGGCCGACCTGGTGCGTCAGGTGAGCGAGCGGCGGACCTACGTCAATCTGCAGCCCCGGCCGGATGGCCGTTTCCTCATCCGCATCGGAGTACCGCTCGACCAGTTTTCCGGTTCCGACGACCGCTACCTCATGGCCGTCTACCCGGTGCCGCCGCAGCTGTCGGCGCTGTCGGAGGTGGTGCAACGAGCGTACTCGCAGTACGGCAATCTCACCACGCTGCGCGAGCCGCTCAAATACAGCTTCATCCTGACACTCACCCTGGTCTTGCTGCTCGCCATGCTGGCGGCGATCCACGGGGCGATTGTCTCGGCGCAACGACTCGCGCGGCCGGTGCAGGATCTGATCGCCGGCACGCGGGCGGTGGGCAAGGGCGATTTCGACACCCGTCTGGCGCTGCCCTCGCGCGACGAGATGGGCTTTCTGGTCCATTCTTTCAACGACATGACCAAGCGTTTGCGGCGGGCGCACGATGAGGCGACGCGCAGCCAGCTGGCCGTGGAGCGCGAGCGCGAGCGCCTGGCGATCATTCTCGCCCGGCTCTCCACGGGGGTGCTGGCGATCGATCGCAACTTGGTGGTGCGCATGGCCAACCAGGCGGCCGGCGCCATCCTGGGGCTCGACCTCTCCGCGGCCGCCGGCCGGGCGCTGCCGGACCTGACGGCGGGCAACGAGCGGCTGGGCCAGTTCGTGGCGGCGCTCGCGGTGCGTTTCGCGCGTGGCCGGCAGGAGTGGCGCGAGCAGATCGATCTCGGCAAGGCGGGGCGCATCCTCACCCTGATGTGCGCCTGCACGGCGCTGCCGGGGGAAAGCGGCGACATGGGCTATGTCATCGTTTTCGACGACATCACCGCGCTGCTGCAGGCGCAGCGGGATGCCGCCTGGGGGGAGGTCGCGCGACGCCTGGCGCACGAGATCAAGAACCCGCTGACGCCGATCCGGCTGTCGGCCGAGCGGCTGCGCCGCCGGCTGTTCTCGATCCTGTCCCCGCCGGAGGCGGAGATCCTCGAGCGCTCGACCCATACCATCGTGCAGCAGGTCGAGAGCATGCAGCAGATGGTGAACGCGTTCAGCGAATACGCGCGCGCCCCGGAGATGCACGTCAGCCGTTTCAGCCTCAACCAGCTGGTGACCGAGGTGGCAGACCTGTATCGCTCGCAGGACCCTCGAGCGGGCATCGATCTCGATCTCGATGAGCGCCTCTCGGGGCTGGAGGCCGACCGCGGGCGGGTGCGCCAGATCCTCAATAACCTGGTGACCAACGCCCTCGAGGCGCTCGAGGGGCACGCCTCGCCCCGCCTGACGATCCGCACCCGCCTCGAGGGAGACGCTCAGGGGGCGTTCGCCCTCATTACAGTGTGTGACAATGGTCCCGGCTTCCAGCAGGATCAGCTCGGGCGGATTTTCGATCCCTACGTCACGAGCAAGCCCAAGGGCACGGGACTGGGGCTGGCGATCGTGAAAAAGATCGTCGAGGAGCACGGGGGACGGATCGATACCGACAACCGCCCCGAGGGCGGAGCCCGTATCCGCGTGGCGCTGCCGGTGGCGTTCGGCAGCCGGGGCGGGTCGCGTGACAGTCGAGATTCATTGCGGGGTGAGAAAGCATGAGCGCTGCGCACATTCTGGTGGTCGACGACGAGGCCGATATCCGCGGCCTGCTGAAGGAGATCCTCTCGGAGGAAGGCTACGCGGTCGACGTTGCCGCCAATGCGGCCCAGGCGCGCGCCTCGCGCGCGCGGCAGACCCCTGACTTGGTTCTGCTCGACATCTGGATGCCGGATGTCGATGGCATCACGCTGCTGCGGGAATGGTCATCCGCCACGTCGGAGGGCTGCCCGGTCGTGATGATGTCGGGGCATGGCACGGTGGAGACGGCGGTGGAGGCGACGCGGCTCGGGGCGTTCGATTTCGTCGAGAAGCCGTTGTCGCTTGCCAAGCTCCTGCGCACCGTGGAGCGGGCGCTCGATGCCGGCCGCCGCCGCCGCCAGGGCGGCAAGCTGTTCGTACCGGGGGTCATGGGGCCGGCAGGCAAGAGCAAGCTCATACAGCAACTGCGCGCGGAGCTGCAGCAGATGGCCTCCCATGCCTCGCCGGTGCTGCTCATCGGCGAGCCGGGCTCCGGCCGGGAGGTCTTTGCCCGCTACCTGCACGGCCGGGGCACACGCGCCGCAGGGCCGTTCGTCACGCTGGTCGCGAGCAGCCTGCGTGATGCGGATGCCGACAGCCGCCTGTTCGGCTCAGAGGAAAGCGGCGCGCATCGCGCGGGGCTGCTGGAGCAGGCCGCGGATGGGACGCTGTTCATTCAAGAGCTGGAGGATCTGCCGCCCGGCGCCCAGCGGCTGCTGGTCGGCACGCTGGAGTCGGGCCGGTTCACGCCCGTGGGCGGTCTTGAGCCGATCGAGCTGCGCGCGAGGCTCGTCTCCTCAGCGCTCCCCGGCATCGAAACCCGGGCCGGAACGGTGTTGCGGCGCGATCTGCTGGGCCATCTGAATACGCTCATCGCGCGCGTGCCGCCGCTGCGCGATTACGCCGAGGACGTACCGGATCTGCTGAAACATCACGTCGATCGCATCGTCGACGCCGAAGGGCTGCCGTTCAGACATTTCAGCGTGGCGGCACAGAATCGGCTGCGCAACTACCCGTGGCCGGACAACGTACGGGAGCTGAAAAACCTCGTGCACCGGCTGTTGATCCAGGGCGGCGGCGAGGAGATCGGCCTGGAGGAGGTCGAGCGCGAGCTCGCCGTGCAGGCGCCGCCGGGCGAGCCGCTGGTCAAGCAGGACCTGCTGGCGCTGCCGCTGCGCGAGGCGCGCGAGCAGTTCGAGCGCGCCTACCTGCAGCAGCAGCTGTTGCTGTGCAACGGCAAGGTGGGACAGCTCGCCAAGCGGGTCGGCATGGAGCGTACCCACCTGTACCGCAAGCTCCGCTCGCTGGGGTTGGACTTCCGCTCGATCGGCGAGGAGTAGCGTTTCCGGCACCAACACCGGCTCGCGCCGGTCCGCGGGGCGCCGGATGCGCTCATCGGCCCCCGACCGGTATGACCAGAGGGCGCATGCCCGCGGCGGCGAGCTCGCCCCGGATCCACCGCAGGCCCGCCGCATCGACGGGGCCGATCTGCACGCGGTTGAGAGTCATCCCGCGCTCGGTGACGCGCCGTATTCGAGCGCTGATCCCCATTTGGCCGAGTCGCTTGCGAAGCCGCTGCGCCTGGGCATCGCTGGTGTAGGAGCCGACCTGCACCAGGTAGCGCGGCGGACCGACCTTGAGCTTTGTCCAGTGCGTCCGTGCCCGGGCGGCGGCGCGCTCTCCGGGTACCGGGACGGTCAGCTTGCGCAGCATGCTGTAGAAGTCATACTGCGGCGCCGGCGAAGCGGAAGCCGGGCCCGCGGCCGGTACGGCATCGCCGGCCGCGGCGGTCTCGGCCGGCGCCCTGCCTTGCGGGGCCGGTGCAGGTCCGCGGACCGCCGCCTGGACGCTCGACCCGGATGCGGCCGCGGTCTCATGGGTGGACGGGGCCGTGGCGCTCGCCGTGGAGCACACCGAGGACGGCTGTGCCTGCCGGTGGCGCCCATGCGCGGCGATCAGTGCGGCGATGCCGCCGGCGAGCAGCGCTCCGGCGAGCACGCCCAGGGCGAATTCCCTCATGCCGCCCGGCCTCAGCGGGTGGCGGCCCGTGCCCTTGTAGTCGCGAGTCAGCTGGGACATGCGCTCACATCGACTCGGGCGCCGAGATGCCGAGGAGGGTGAGGCCGTTACGAATCACCTGCTGCACGCCGAGCACCAGGGCCAGACGCGCGTTGCGCAGCCGGGAGTCCTCGACGATGAACTGCTCGGCGTTGTAGTAGGTGTGCAGGGCGTTGGCCAGCTCGCGCAGGTAGTGCACCAGAGCGTGCGGCGCGCGGTTGGCGGCCGCCTGCTCGAGCGCCTCGCCATAGCGCGCGAGCGAGGCGAGCACCGCCTGCTCGTGCGCTCCGCTGAGAAGGCCCGCGTGGGCCAGGCCTTCGGCGCGATCGAAGGCGAGCCCGCGGGCGGCGAGCTGCTTCATGACGCTCGCCACCCGCGCGTGCGCGTACTGGATGTAGTACACGGGATTCTCATTGGTGCGCGACTTGGCGAGCTCCAGATCGAAGTCGAGCGGCTGGTCGTGGCTGCGCATCAGGTAGAACAGCCGGCACGCATCGCTGCCGACCTCCTCGCGCAGCTGCCGCAGCGTCACGAACTGCGCCTCGCGCTTGCCCATCGGCACCTTCTCGCCGCCGCGGAACAGGCTCACGAACTGGATCAGGTTGACTTCCAGGCACCCGCCGGGCTCTCCCATGGCGGTGAGGCCGGCACGCACGCGGGCCACATATCCGTGGTGATCGGCGCCGAGCACGTCGATCAGCCGCTCGAAGCCGCGCTCGCGCTTCTCGAGATGATAGGCGATGTCGGAGGCGAAGTAGGTCTTCTGGCCGTTCTCGCGCACCACCACTCGGTCCTTCTCGTCACCGAAATCGGTGGCGCGGAACCAGGTGGCGCCTTCCCGGCGATAGAGCCGTCCCTCCCGCTGCAGGCGCGCGAGCGCTCGCTCGATGGCGCCGCTTTGCTCGAGCGCCCTCTCCGAATACCAGCGGTCGAAGCGGACTCCGAACTGCTCGAGGTCCTCGCGAATGTCGGCGAGCATCTCGGCGAGCGACAGCTCGAGCACGCGTGCGAAAGCGTCCGCGCCGATCAGCTGCCGTGCCCGCGCGATGAGCGCATCGATGTAGGCCTCCTTGTCGCCGGCGGGCGCGTCGGCGGGCAGCCCCGCCAGGACGGCGCCGGCGTCGCGCCGCAAGCCCTCGCCGTAGGTGGCGCGAAGCTTCTCGGCGATGCCGTGGACATAGTCGCCGCGATAGCCGTTCTGCGGAAACGGCAGCGGCTCGCCGCAGGCCGCGAGGTAGCGCATCCAGGCGCTGGCGGCGAGGATGTCCACCTGGCGGCCGGCGTCGTTGATGTAGTACTCGCGCGAGACCCGAAAGCCGGTGGCCGACAGGATGTTGGCGAGCGTCGCGCCGTAGGCGGCCTGCCGCCCGTGTCCGACGTGCAGGGGGCCGGTGGGATTGGCGGAGACGAATTCCAACAGAACACGCTCTCCTTTCCCGAGCGTGCTGTGGCCGTAGCTTTCCCCAAGCCCGTGGATCGCGGCGAGCTCGCTGCCGTAGGCCGCACGCGCGAGGAAGAAATTGATGAAGCCCTGGCCGGCGATCTCCGTGCGCTCCACCAGCGGGCTCGCCGGCAGCGCGGCCACGATGCGCTCGGCGAGCTCGCGGGGATTTGAGCGCGCGGCCTTGGCGAGGCGCAGTGCGACGTTCGTGGAAAAGTCCCCACGCTTCGCGTCGCGAGTGCGCTCCACCGTCGCAGCGCCCGGCGCGGGGGGCTCGCAGAGGACGCTGCCGGTGAGGGAGGCGAGGGCGCTCGCGAGGAGCTGCTCGAGTTGCTGCTTCAAGGAAGTCGGAATCCGGAACGGGTTGAGCGAGCCGAAAATTTTACCTGAATCGACCCACAAACGGCTGCGCGTGAACAGCAAGCCCGGCCGGCGCATGCCTCATGTGCAGCCGGCGCCTCGACAAGGTGAGCGCGCGGGCTGCCTGGAAAACCGCCGGATTGACTGCCGACAGCACCGCAGGGAGCGATTTTGGACGCCGGGCGGCCGCGACGGGGCGATACCCAGGCGGGGCGCCGCAGGCGACCGTAGGCCCGCTTCGGCCCTCAAAAGAGCTCGATCGGGTCCACATCGAGTGCCCAGCGGACCCGGCGCGCGCTCGGGAGCGACTCGATCTGCGGCAGCCACCCGTCGAGGAACCGGTGCAGCCGGCCCCGATCGGCGCTCTCGACCAGCAGCTGAGCGTGGTGGCGTCCGGCCCGCCGAGCCATGGCGGCCGGGACGGGTCCGAGCAGACGCACGCCCGGAAGGGGACCGGCGAGCGCGCGGGCCTCGGCGAGGAAGGTGAGTGCGGCCTCGGCGGTGGCGGCCGAATCGCGCACCGCCGCGAGCCGGCTGAACGGCGGCCACGATGCCTCGCGCCGCTCCTTCAGCGCGGTTCGCGCGAAGCCCTCGTAACCTTCGCAGAGCAGACCGGTGAGCAAGGGATGCGCGGGAAACTCGGTCTGGATGAGCACCTCGCCCGGCCGTTCGCCGCGGCCAGCCCGGCCCGCAACCTGCACGATCGTCTGCGCGAGGCGCTCCGATGCGCGAAAGTCGGTGCTGAACAGGCCCTGATCGGCGTTCAGTACCACCACCAGCGTCACGTTGGGGAAATCGTGCCCCTTGGTGACCATCTGGGTGCCGACCAGGATGCGGCCTTCACCGGAGGCGATCCGGCGCATGGCCTCTTCCATGTCGCCACGGTGCCGCACGACGTCGCGGTCGAGTCTCACACAGGGCAGACCGGGAAACATCGCCGCCAGCGTCTCTTCTATCTTTTCGGTGCCCTGGCCGACCGGCTTGACCGCGAATCCGCATTGCGGGCAGCGCGCGGGCAGCTGCGAATCGGCGCCGCAGTGGTGGCAGCGCAGCCGTCGAGCGGCCAGATGGACGGTGAGGCGCGCGTCGCAGTTCGAGCACGGGGCGATCCAGCCGCAGGCGGTGCACAGCAGCGTCGGCGCATAGCCTCGGCGGTTGAGGAACATCAGCACCTGGCCGCCTGCGCCGAGGTGCCGCTCCATGGCCTGCACGGCAGGCGTGGACAATCCCGAGTGATGGGCGCTGGCGCGCAGGTCGATGAGCTCTGTTCGCGGCGGGGCCGCCTGGACGGCCCGCCTCGTCAGCCTGAGCCGGGCATAGCGCCCGGTCTGGATGTTGTGCAGCGTCTCAATCGCCGGAGTCGCCGATCCCAATACGACGGGTACCCCGGCGCGCTGGGCGCGCACCAGCGCCAAGTCGCGCGCCGAGTAGCGAAAGCCGCCCTCGTGCTGTTTGAAGGAGGCATCGTGCTCCTCGTCGATGATGATGATGCCGAGCTGCGGCAGCGGCGCGAACACGGCCGAGCGGGTGCCGAGCACGATCCGCGCCTGGCCGCTGAATGCGTCCCGCCAGGCGGCGAGCCGCTCCTGGTCGGTGAGCGCGGAGTGAAGCACGGCCATGCCGACCTGGAAGCGCTCGCGGAACCGCTCGACCAGCTGTGGGGTGAGCCCGATCTCCGGCACCAGCACCAGCGCGCTGCGCCCGCGCGCCAGCACCTGCTCGGTCACCCTCAGGTAGACCTCGGTCTTGCCGCTGCCGGTGATGCCCTGCAGCACGAAGGCGCCGAAGGCGTCGAGCGATTGGCCGATCCGCTGCGTCGCCTGGCGCTGCTCCACGTTGAGCTCGGGTCCAGCGATCCGGGTCGGTAGCAGGCAGGCGGCGTCGGCGGCGATCGCCGGCGCGCTCGCGAGCGGGACCTGCACCGATACGATCCAGCCCCGCCCCTCCAGTGCCCGGGCCGCTTCTCGCCAGACCCCGCGGCCGAGGCAGTCGCTCGCGGCCGTTTCCTGCATCGCCAGCTCAGCCAGCAGCTGGCGCTGTCGAGGGGCTCGCCGGGGCTCGCCTTGCGCCCAGGCCTCCCGGCCCGCGGGGGTGAGGCGCCACGTTCCCTGCATCCCCTCGAGGGGGGCTCCCAGGCGCAGCGCCTTGGGCAGAGCGGCCGAGAGAACCTCGCCAGGCGGGTGATGGTAGTAGCCGACCGCCCAGGTCAACAGGGCGAGCATGGCACGATCGAAGATCGGCCGGCTGTCGAGGGGCTCGAGCACGGTCTTGAGCTTTTCCTCGGACAACTCCGTCTGGGTTGCGGTCTCCATGACCACTCCCACCATGTGGCGGCGCCCAAACGGCACCCGCACCCGCATGCCCGGGCCGATTTCCCCGGGGCAAGGCGTGCCGGCACCGGCAGAGCCCTTTGCGGATGAGCGATAGTCGAACAGGCGGCGCAGCGGCGTAGGCAGCGCTACGCGCAAAATGGGGCCGATATCGGATTTGCCGGTCATCCGCCGGGTGGCTTCATCGTTGTCTCATGGAAAGCAGGGAGGTCCCGGAAGGGGCTCCATCGTCACCGTTACCGTCGCTGTCAACCGACAATGGCGCCGGCACGTTATGCCCACTATGCCCGAGTCTGTTACGCTCGCCTCGCCTTATAGCATGCCGGCTGCTCGCGGCGACGTGGATCAGTTGGACCCCAATGCCAATCTCGCAGGTCGGGCGCTCGGCCAGTTCCTGGCCAGCGTCGAGCTCAGAGCATTCAAGATCGCCCAGGCGGCGCTGCGCCACGAGGACGATGCGCTGGATGCGGTTCAGGACGCGATGCTGCAGCTCGCCCGGGCCTACGCGCATCGGCCGGCCGAGGAGTGGAGGCCGCTCTTCTACCGGATCCTGGAGAACCGCATCCGCGACATGCAGCGGCGGCGCACGGTGCGCGACCGGGTGATGTCGTGGTGGCCCTTCGCGGCCGATGGCCATGAGGAGGCCGATCCGATCGCAGAGGCGGCCGCCGAGGAGCTGCCGCCCGCGCGGCGCCTGGAGCTCGATGAGGCGATGAGCGCCCTGGAACGGGCGGTTGGCGGTCTGCCGCGGCGCCAGCAGCAGGTGTTCCTGCTGCGCACCCTGGAAGGACTCGATGTGGCCCAGACCGCCCGGGCCATGGGCTGCTCGGAGGGCAGCGTCAAAACGCATTACTTTCGGGCGCTGCGGACCTTGCGCGCACAACTCGGTGAGCATCTGTGACTTCGGCCGACGAGACGGCACTGTTCGAGCAGCGGTTGCGCGCGCTTCTCGAAGAGCATGCGCAGCACGTCAGCGGTCGCGTCCGCTCGCACCTCACCCAGGCGCGCCATGCGGCGGTGGCGCAGATGATCTCGGGAGGCGTGCGCGGGCTTGCTCGGCATGGCCGGCGCCTGTGGGTGCCGGCCACCGGGGTGGTTGCCGCGGCGGCCGTTCTCGCTGTTGTGATGCGGTTGCACCAGCCGCAGACGCTCCCGTCGGCGGCGGCCAATGCGATTGCGAGCGGCGATCTTGACTTGCTCACCGATCACGACGGACTGAATCTCGTCGAAGGCGGTGACGGGGAGTTCTACGAATGGGCCGTGTACGAGGCGCAGGCGCAGCCGCAGCCGCAACCGGGGCAGGGCTCGGGAGGCGCCGCCGGGCATGTCCGCTGAGCGCTGGCGTACGTGCCTCTCGGGAGCGGTCCTGATCGCTCTGGCCGCTGTCTCGAGCGGCTGCGCGAGCAGCCTTTCCAAACGCTCCGCGCGCCCGCGGCCGGTCGACATGGGGCTGCTGCAGTTCCTCGGCAGCGCCGATCCGACGTCCGACAAACTGCACTCCGCCGGCGGAAGCTGGATGGTCTACCTGTCGAAACTCAAACTGGGCAAGGCGGCCGGGACAACCAAGACAACGGGAGGGCGCGCTTCGAGGTCGGCGAGCAAGGCCGCTGCCGAGCCGAGCACCTCCGGAGTGGGCAGCCGATGGTGAGCGGATGGCGATCGTTGGTGCTGGCGCTGCTGCTCGCGGCGGTGCCCCTGGGCGTTTCGGCGCAGCAGGCGCAGACCGCCGTCTCGGCTCGCGCCGGGGTCTCTTGGTCGCATCTCGCCCCGGCGCAGCGGCGGCTGCTCGCGCCGCTGGCCGGCAAATGGGCGAGCCTGCCGGCGGCGAAACAGCGAGCCCTGGCCCGCGGCAGCCGGCGCTGGCTCGCCATGACACCCGCGCAGAAGTCCAAGGCCCGGGCGCGCTTTCGCAAATGGAAGCGGATGACGCCCCGGCAGCGCGCGCTCCTGCGCCGGCGCTGGCACCAGTTTGAGGCGCTGCCCGCTCGGCAGCAGGCGGCCATCCGCCGCAGCTTTCGCGAATTCCAGCGCTTGCCCACCTGGCGGCGCAGGATGCTGCGCCGGCGCTGGCGGGACGCCAGTCCGGTGCAGCGGCAGCATATGATCGAGCGGATGCAGCGGCAGATCAGGATGCAGCGCCGGATGCAGCGGCAGCAGGAGGAGGAGCAAATGCGTCAGATGCAGCACATGGCCGAGCCGCACATGCCCGAGATACCCGACGGTGACCGAGACGGCGGACCCTGCTGCCGCAGGCCCTGACCTGCATGATTCCAGCCCGCCCGGCGATATCAGGGTCGGATCGCGTCCTGATGCGACGGTGATGCGCCTCGGCAGCCGTTCGTCCTAATCGAGCGTCTTCACCGCCTGGATCAGCTCCGCCCCGGCCTTCTGGGCGTCGCCGTACAGCATGCGGGTGTTGTCCAGATAGAACAGCGCGTTCTCGATTCCCGAGAACCCGGCGCCCTTGCCCCGCTTGATGACGATGACGTTCCTTGCCTTGTCGGCATTCAGGATGGGCATGCCGTAGATGGGGCTCGACTTGTCGGCGCGCGCCGCGGGGTTGACCACGTCGTTGGCACCGATGATGAGCGCCACATCCGCGGTCTCGAACTCGGCATTGATCTCATCGAGGTCGCTGATCAGATCGTAGGGCACGCCCGCCTCGGCCAGCAGCACGTTCATGTGGCCGGGCATGCGCCCGGCGACCGGGTGGATGGCGAAACGGACCGTGACGCCGCGATCCGTGAGCAGCTGGCACAGCTCCCAGATCTTGTGCTGCGCCTGCGCGACCGCCATGCCATACCCGGGCACCACGATCACCTTGCTTGCGTACGCCATCATCACGGCCGCATCCGGCGCCTCGATGGGCTTCAGGCTCCCGGTGACTTCGCCGGCGACCGCGGCGGTTTCGCCGAAATTGCTGAACAGCACATTGGCGAGCGAGCGGTTCATGGCCTTGGCCATCAGCTGGGTGAGGAGCGTGCCGGCCGCTCCGACCACCATGCCGGCGATGATCATGGCGGCGTTGCCCAGCACGAAGCCCTCGAAGGCTACCGCGAGGCCGGTGCAGGCGTTGTAGAGGGAGATGACCACCGGCATGTCGGCCCCGCCGATGGGCAAGGTGATGAGCATGCCCTCGAGCAGCGCCAGCGCGAAGAACGCGGCCACCGCCGAGAGGGGCGCGGCGCCGTGCAGCGCGACGATCCACCCCCCCAGGACGAGCGTGGCGAGCAGCACCAGCGAGTTGACCGCCTGCTGGGCCCCGTAGCGGAGCGACTTGCTGATCAGGCCCTGGAGCTTGGCGAAGGCGATGAGGCTGCCGGAAAAGGACACCGCGCCGATGATGGCGCCCGCCACTGCGAGCACCACCGGAGCGGGCGCGAACGGCCGGCCGCGCACGAGCTCCTGGCAGGCGATGGCGGCCGCTGCGCCGCCGCCCATGCCGTTGTAGAGCGCCACCATCTGCGGCATGGCGGTCATGGGCACGCGCTTGCCGCTCCACCAGGCCGCAACGCCGCCCACGAAGATGGCGACGATGATGAGGATGTCGTTGCGCATCCCCGGCCACAGGAAGGTGATGAGGCCGGCGAGCAGCATGCCGATGCCGGCCCATACGATGCCCCCGCGAGCACCCTTGGGCGAGCTCATGCGCTTCAGGCCCACGATGAACAGGAACGCGGCGATGAAGTACGCCGCCTGGATCAACTCGTGCGTGAGGGAAGCGGGCGAGCTCATGCCTGGCCGCCTTTCTTCCTCTCCTGGCTGGTCTTGAACATCTCCAGCATGCGCTCGGTGGAGACGTAGCCGCCGACCACGTTGCCGGCCGCGAGCAGCACGCCGACGAAGCCGATGGTCTTCTCGAGCGGCGTCTGCGCGCTGCCGAGCGCCACCATGGCGCCGACGAGCACGATGCCGTGGACGAAGTTGGAGCCGGACATCAGCGGGGTGTGCAGGATCACAGGCACGCGCGAGATGACCTCATAGCCGGTGAAGGCCGCGAGCATGAAGATGTAAAGCGCGATGATTCCAGTCATGATCTCCCCCGATGTGACCTCAGCCCTCGAGCGCCTTGCGGGTCGGCTCGTGGCGGATCTCGCCCGCGTGCGTCAGGCACGACTGGGCGAACACCTCGTCGTTCCAGTCGATGGCGAGCTCGCCCCCCTTCAGCGCCGGCGTCAGGAAATTGAGCAGGTTTCGGGCGTACATCTCGCTGGCGTTGTAGGCGAGCCGGGCGGGCAGGTTCACCGGCCCCACGACCTCAACGTCCCGGTGGGTCACCGTCTCCCCGGCCCGGGTCAGCTCGCAGTTGCCGCCCTGCTCGGCTGCGAGGTCGATGATGACCGACCCTGGACGCATCCGCTCGACCGCGGCGCGCAGGATGATCTTCGGCGCCGCCCGCCCGGGCACGGACGCCGTGGTTACCACTGCGTCGGCGGCCGCGATGCGCGCATCGAGCACCTCCTGCTGCCTGCGCTTTTCCTCCTCGGTCAGCTCGCGCGCGTAGCCGCCGCTGCCTTCCGCGCTGACCCCGGTTTCAACGAATTTCGCGCCGAGGGACTTCACCTGCTCGCGGGTGGCGGTGCGCACGTCGTAGGCTTCCACGACGGCCCCGAGGCGTTTCGCCGTGGCAATCGCCTGCAGCCCCGCAACGCCGGCGCCGATGATGAGCACCTGCGCGGGGCGGACGGTCCCGGCGGCGGTGGTCAGCATCGGAAGGAACTTCTGCAGATGGTTGGCGGCGATCAGAACCGCCTTGTACCCCGAGATCGCCGCCTGCGAAGACAGTGCATCCATCGATTGCGCGCGCGAGATGCGCGGCACGAGCTCCATCGCGAAGCTGGTCACGCCGCGCTCCTTGAGCGCGCGGACCTCTTCGTGCCGGGCGTAGGGCTGCAGGAACCCGATCAGCACCGTGCCGGATTTGAGCCGCTCGATCCGCTCGAGGGCGAGCGGCTGTACCGTCAGCAGCACCTGGGCCCGCTCGAGCACTGCGCCCGCATCCGTCCACTGCACCCCCTGGTAGGCGCTGTCGGGGAAGCGGGCGCCCTCGCCGGCGCCGTGCTCCATCAGCACCTGCGCGCCGGCGCGGATGAGCTTTCCGGTCACTTCAGGGACCAAACTGACACGCCTCTCTCCGGGCGTGCGCTCGAGCAGCGCGCCAATCATTGCGGGCATCTGCGGTTCTCTTCAGATCGCGGCTGTGGGGAGCCTGTCTTGCCAAGGTTAGCGTGCCGCAGCCTCTTTTGCAGCGTGCTTTGAGCGCGCACCATCAGTCTTCCCCGGCGGCAGGGTAGCGCCTGCCGGCCATGCAACGCGGATCCCGCAGATCCCTCGTGCGCGGGCGCTCCTCGGCGCGCGGCGGGTAGCCGCCGCGGCGCTTCTGGGGCAAAACGGATTCCTCGGTTCGCCATGATCCGATCCGGAGCGTTGCGATTGAGAACATCGAGAGTGTTGAAGTTTCGCACAATATTGTCTTATCTTACAGACGCCATGATGGGCATAGACCTCGATCGCGCCGACCACGGTCCGGCGGAAGATCTGCGCATCGTCCCGACGGGCAACGTGCGCGGGCTCTCCCAGCTCGTGCTGCGCACGGACGTGTCCGGCATGCCGCTGGAGTGGATCGATTACAAAGAGGCCGCCCGGCTCTATACCCAGCAGCAGGTAGCCTACACCTGCGGCTCGGCGCTCTATACCCTCTTTGGGGGGGTGAGCGCGCTCACCGGCCGGCGCACCGCGCTCGAGATCAATTCCATTGTCGCCACGATCGGCCACACCGGCAATCCCGGCAGCACGCGCCACGACTACGTGCCCCCGCTCAACAACCAGACGCTGTTCCGGCGGGACGCGCATCTGTGCATGTACTGCGCGCTGCGCTTCCCGACCCGCGAGCTCTCGCGTGACCACGTCCGGCCCTTCAGCCAGGGCGGCCAGGATACCTGGGCCAACGTCGTCACGGCCTGCCGGCGCTGCAACAACCACAAGGCCTCGCGCACGCCGGAGCAGGCGAAGATGCAGCTCATCGCGGTGCCGTTCACTCCGACCTACGCGGAGTACATCTTCCTCAAGGGCCGGCGCGTGCTCACGGACCAGATGGAATACCTGCTCGCGCACTTTCCCCGAACCAGCCCGCTGCACGATCGCATCCAGCGTTGGTTGGCGTAGCGCCGGGCGGGCGGCGACAACCCGGATCGGCCCGTACCGTGATCTATCTCATCGACGCCTCGGTCTATGTTTTTCGAGCGTACTACTCGCAGCTGCCCGGCATGGTCGATCGGCAGCAGCGCCCGGTGCACGCCGTGTTCGGTTTCGCGCGCTTTCTCGGTGATCTGCTGGAGAAGACCCGGCCGCCGTTCGTGGCCGTCGCCTTCGACCAGCGGCTCGCGAGCTCTTACCGCAACGGCATCTACCCGCTCTACAAGGCCAATCGCGAGCCGGCGCCCGCGGATCTGGCGGCGCAGTTCGACTACTGCCGCGAGCTCTGTGCTCACCTGGGCCTTGCCGCCTTCGTCGACCCGCAGTATGAGGCCGACGACCTCATCGGCACGCTGTCGCGCCTGATGCGTGGGCACGGCGTGCGCTCGGCGTTCATCACGCGCGACAAGGATCTTGCCCAGCTCGTTCGCGACGGCGATCTGTACTGGGATTTCGGCGCCCGCGGGCCGCTCGGCTACGGCGACGTTCACCGTCGTTTCGGGCTGCCGCCGGAACGCTTTGCGGACTTTCTGGCGCTCGCCGGAGACGCCTCGGACAATATTCCAGGCGTGCCCGGCGTGGGTGCCAAGACCGCCGCGGCGCTGATGCGGGCCTTCGGCTCGATCGATGACCTGTATGGCCAGCTCGGCCGTGTCGGCTCGCTCGGGCTGCGCGGCGGCCGGGAGCTGCGCCAGCGCCTGCTCGAGCACCGTGAGACGGTCTACCTTGCCCGGCGCCTGACCCACATCGTGTGCGACATGCCCCTGGCGGTCGCGCCCGAGGACTTGCGCCCCCGGTCGCCGGATCTGGCGGCCCTGGGGGCGTTCTACGACCGGTTGGGCTTCGGGCCGCTGCTGCGCCGCCAGGGCGAGCGGCTCGCCATCCGACCGGCTAACTAAAACCGTCCCGCCGCGCCAAGCGGCTCCAGGCCCCTGCAGGGGCGCCGGATTGGTCTTGCATGAATATTGCACGGATTCGGCTATTCTCGGGAGTGATCCCGTGTTGAGACAGTTGGGGGGCACCATGGCGAGCCAGAACATCGAGTCCGTCCTGCACGAACAGCGCACGTTTCAGCCGTCAGCCGAATTCGCCGCCGCCGCTCGCATCGGGGCGGCCGAGCTCGCGGCGCTCAGGCGGGAGGCGGCCGGCGATCACGCCGGCTTCTGGGCGCGCCTCGCCCGGGAGGAACTCGTCTGGAAAACGCCGTTCACGGTGACGCTGGATGACTCGAATGCGCCGAACTACAGCTGGTTCGCGGATGGGCGGCTCAATGTATCCTTCAATTGCCTCGACGTTCACCTGGCCGAGCGCGGTGAGAAAACGGCGATCGTCTTCGAGGGCGAGCCGGGAGACGTGCGCCGCTTGAGCTATCGCGAGTTGCACGCCGAAGTGTGCCGGTTGGCCAACGCGCTCAAGGCTCAGGGCGTGGGCTGCGGCGACCGGGTGGCGATCTACCTGCCGCTCGTGCCCGAAGCCGTCATCGCCATGCACGCCTGCAACCGCATCGGCGCCATCCACTCGGTGGTGTTCGGCGGCTTCTCGGCCCCGGCTCTGAAGGACCGGATCGAGGATACGGGCGCCAAGGTGCTGATCACGGCCGATGGCGGCTGGCGCGGCGGCCAGGCCGTCGAGCTGAAAGTCGCGGCCGACAAGGCGCTCGCGGACGGCTGTCCCAGCATAGAGCGGGTAATCGTGCTCAAACGCACGGGTCGCCCCGTGCTCATGCAGCCGGGGAGGGACCTGTGGTGGCACGAGGCGATCGAGGGGCATGCGGCTCACTGCGAGCCGGCATGGATCGAGGCCGAGCACCCCCTGTTCCTGCTCTATACCTCGGGTTCCACCGGCAAGCCCAAGGGCATCCAGCACTCGAGCGGCGGCTACCTGCTCGGCGCCAAGGTGACCACCCGCTGGGTGTTCGACCTGCACGAGGCGGATGTCTTCTGGTGCACGGCCGATGTCGGCTGGGTGACCGGACACAGTTATGTCACCTACGGGCCGCTCGCACTCGGAGCGACCGTGCTGTTGTACGAGGGCTCGCCGACGTTCCCCGACGGCGGGCGCTTCTGGAAGCTCTGCCAGGATCACCGGGTGAGCGTGTTCTACACCGCGCCGACGGCCATCCGCGCGCTGATGAAGCTCGGCGAGGAGGTTCCGGGCCGGTACGACCTCTCGAGGCTGCGCCTGCTCGGCAGCGTCGGCGAGCCGATCAACCCCGAGGCCTGGATGTGGTATCACCGGGTGATCGGCGGCGGCCGTTGCCCCATCGTCGATACCTGGTGGCAGACCGAGACCGGCGCGATCCTGATGTCGCCCCTTCCGGGGGCGACCGCCACCAAGCCCGGTTCCTGCACGGTGCCCCTGCCCGGCATCGAGGCGGACGTCGTCGATGAGAGCGGCGCATCGGTGAGCCGAGCGGATACCGGCGGGTATCTCGTCGTGCGAAAGCCTTGGCCGTCGATGCTGCGCACCCTCTGGGGCGACAACGAACGCTATCGGGCCGCCTATTGGAGCAGATTCAACGGCCGCTTCTATGTGGCGGGCGACAGCGCGCACCGGGACGGGGACGGCTACTTCTGGATCCTGGGGCGCGTCGATGACGTGCTGAATGTCTCCGGTCACCGCCTCGGGACCATGGAAATCGAGTCGGCGCTCGTGTCTCATCCGCGAGTCGCCGAGGCGGCCGTCGTCGGCAAGCCGCATGAGATCAAGGGCGAATCGGTCTTCGCCTACGTCGTCTGCCGCGGCGCCCGCCCCACGGGCGATACGCGCCAACTGGTGGCCGAGCTGCGCGACTGGGTCGGCCAGCAACTGGGCGCCATCGCCAAGCCGGAGCACATCCGCTTCGCCGACAATCTGCCCAAGACCCGCTCGGGCAAGATCATGCGCCGGCTGCTGCGCTCGATCGCCCGCGGCGAGGACATCATCCAGGACGTCTCGACACTGGAAAATCCGGCCATCCTGGATCAGCTGCGCGGCATCGAAACGCCGGCCGAAGCCGAGGAGGAGCCTGGGCTCGAGGCTGGGTTGGCGAGCCCGGCGGCAGCCGGGTGATCCGCCCCTAGGGCCTGCGGCGCGCCAGGGAGGGCTGCCCGGCCTGCCGCAGGGGCTGCAAATGTGCGCATTCGCACGCGAAATGCCCTCTGCCGAAGGCAGGGGCACCGGCCTATTCTTGCCGCATCCTACGCAGGCACGCACATGGCCTACACCATCCGCGTCCCCGGATCTTCGCCCCGGCCGCTCCCGCCCTGGAACAAGCCGGGCAGGTGAGCGGTGCGCGCGGCGGAGCGGAACTTGGTGCAGGCGCACGCGACCGAATCGATGAGGGCCTGGACAGCGGAGCAGCGCTCATGGGTGAGATCATCCGAGTGACTTTCGGCACCGAGCGGGAGTGGGAACGCACGCGCGCGCAGTGGGCGGAAGGGCTCAGCGCCGTCGGGGCGATGTTCGGCGACGACGAAGGGCTGATGCGCGCCAAGGCGGACTGCGTCTATCGGGTTCTGCGGCGGATCGTGGAGGAGGTTCCCGCGGTGAAGATCGTCGCCAGGCTGCCTGACGATCTGCCGGCCGCGCAGGTCGAGTTCCTGACCGGCGCCATTCGCGAGGCGGCGCTGAAGGGCATCGAGACGAGCATGAATCACTCCGTGCGGGTGATCATGGCCGCAGTCTACGATCTGTGCACGTCGAAACTGCGGCAGCGCCCCTCGTAAGTCAGTGCCCAGGGACGAGCTGCAGCGCGTAGTGCAGCGTCACGGCGTTTCCCAGCCACTCGGTGGAGCGCCACTGGCCCCGGCCGATGCCGAAGTCCAGCCGTCGTATCGTCGTCCGACCCGTCAACAGGCCAACGTGGCGTCCGCCGATGTCGGCGATGCGCCAGGTGAAGGGAACCGCGACGGTGCGTGTGACGCCCCGCAGGGTCAGTGCTCCGACGGCCCGATAGCCGGTGGCTGTCCGGATCAGGCGGCTGGCCGTGAAGCGCGCCTGCGGGTATCGGGCCACGTCGAAGAAATCCTTTCCTGCCAGGATCCTGTTGCGCTGGCTGTCGCCCGTGTCGAACGAGCGCATCTCGACCGTCACCGCGAGCCGGCCGGCAGTCGGATCGAAGCGCACGGTGAAGGTGTTGAACCGGCCTTGATTGGCCGCGCCCGCCTGTGTGAAGGTGTAGGTGAGCGAGCTGTGCGCGGGCAGCAAGGCGTAGGAAGTGTCGCGCGCGACGGCGCGGGCAGATGCGGCGAGCGATACGGCGGCGAGCAGTGTGAGCGCGCCGGTGAGGCGGGAAGCGGGCATCAGCAGGAATTCCTCGATGAATCGGCGGCGAGGCCGCAGCGGGCCGCGGCCGTGGCGCGGCCCGGCAGCATGCGCCGCAGGGTGTCGTCCTTCAGCAGGAAGTGATGCCGGAGCGCGCCGGCGATGTGCAGAGCCAGCATCAGTCCCAGTGCAATCGCAAGTGCCGCGTGGACCTCGATCATGGCGTGGTACAGCGCATCGCTCCTCGATACCAGGTTCGGCAGCTGCACCAGGTTGAACCAGCTCACCGGAAAGCCGCGCGCGGATGACATGATCCAGCCGGTGAGCGGCAGCGCGAACAGCAGCGCGTACAGGCCCGCATGGGTGCAGCGCGCGAGAAAGCGCTCGATGGCCGTCAGATTGTCGGGCAGCGCCGGAGTGGGATTCAGCCAGCGCCACAGCAGGCGGATCGCCGCGAGGGCGAGGATGGTGAGGCCGATCGACTTGTGCCGCGCCAGGGTGGCGAGCTTTTCCATGCCGAGCGGCAGCTCGAGCCCGATGAGCCCGAGGGTCACCTGCACGGCGATGAGCGCCACGATGAGCCAGTGAAGCAGCTGCGACATGGCGCCCCAGCGGACGGGGGTATTGCGAAATGCCACCCCGCTAGCTTAGGCGAGCGAGGTGGCATTGACGAGTGGTTACACCGATGTGCCCCGCGGCCGCGCGGCGGAGTGCAAGCCGAGATCGACCTGGGTCCAGCCCTGGCAGTGCCGGGCGATGTGGTTGGCGAGGAGCCTGGCGTGCTCGGGCCGGGCGTTCAACGCGGGCACGTACTCGAAGCGCTCCCCGCCCGCGCGCAGGAAAGCGGCGCGATTCTCGACATCGATCTCCTCCAGCGTTTCCAGGCAGTCGACCGCGAAGCCCGGACACACCACGGTGACGTCCCTGATGCCGCGACCCGGCATTTGAGCGAGCACCTCGATCGTGTAGGGCCGCAGCCATTCGGTCGGCCCGAAGCGGGACTGGAAGCTGACACTCCAGCGGCCTTCCTCGAGCAGCAGCTCCTCTGCGAGCAGGCGGGCGGTCTTCTGACACTTGCAGAAGTACGGATCACCCTGGTGGAAGTAGCGCTCCGGGATGCCGTGGAAGGAGATCAGCAGGTGCTGCGTGCGCCCGTGCGCCTGCCAGTGCTGGCTCACGCTCTCTCGCAGCGCCTCGATGTACTCCGGCTGGTCGTGGTAGCCGGCGATGAAGCGCAGCTCCGGCAGCCAGCGCCAGCGCGAGAGCTCGGCATTCACGTGGTCGTAGACCGCGCCGGTCGTGGCGCCGCAGTACTGGGGAAACAGCGGCAGAACGAGGATCCGTTGCGCGCCCGCGCTGCGCAGCCTGGAGAGCGCCTCGGGCACGCCCGGGCTGCCGTAGAGCATCCCGAGCTCCACCGAGAACGGGGCCAGCGTGCGCTGGGCGAGCGTGCTCACGAGCGCGGCGCGCAGCCGCTCGGACTGATCGAGCAGCGGCGAGCCGTGGGCCGACCAGACCTTGCGGTACTTGGGAGCCACTTTCGAGGGACGCAGCGGCAGGATCAGCCCGTGGAGAATCGGCAGCCACAGGATGCGCGGCAGCTCGACCACGCGTGGATCGCCGAGCATCCGGGCGAGGAAGCGGCGCACGTCGCGCGGCCGGGGCGAGTCCGGCGTGCCGGAGTTGACCAACAATATGCCGATGCGCTCGGCCGAATCGCGGTGGAAATCCGGAGAGCTATGGTAGCGCATACGGATCACGATACCGCAGGGGGCAGGCGCGCAGCCAGGGGCTTGCGGTAAATCCTTATGCGAGACGCTGGATCCGGGCATCGTGCCCGGCCCGGCGGGCTTGTGCAGGCCCCTTGCCCTATGCTGCAGGCCCCTGGGCGATATCCACACAGAGGTATTTCATTTCCGTGTAGTCGAGTATCCCGTGGCGCGAGCCTTCGCGGCCCATGCCGGACTCCTTGATGCCGCCGAACGGCGCCGCCTCGGTGGAAATCAGCCCGGTGTTCAGCCCCACGATGCCGTACTCCAGGGCCTCGGCGAGGCGCCATGCGCGCGAGAGGTCCCGGGTGTAGAAGTAGGCCGCCAGGCCGAACTCGGTGTCGTTCGCCATCCGGATCGCATCCTGCTCGGTCTCGAAGCGGAACAGCGGCGCCAGCGGACCGAAGGTCTCCTCACGCGCCACGAGCATGTCGGGCGTGACGCCGGTCAGTACGGTGGGCTGGAAAAAAGTGCCGCCGAGCTCGTGGCGCCGGCCGCCGAGCACAACGCGCGCGCCCTTGCCGACGGCATCCTCGATGTGCCGCTCGATTTTCGCCACCGCTTTGGCGTCGATCAGCGGACCCTGGTCCGTCGGACCGCGCAGGCCATCGCCCACGCGCAGCGTCGAGACGGCCTCGATGAGCTTGCGTGTGAACGCCTCGTAAACCCCGGCCTGCACCAACAGCCGGTTGGCGCACACGCAGGTCTGGCCCGAGTTTCGGTACTTGCTGGCGATAGCACCGGCGACGGCTGCCGTGAGGTCGGCATCGTCGAATACGATGAACGGTGCGTTGCCACCGAGCTCCAGCGAGAGCTTCTTGACCGTGCCGGCGCACTGCGCCATCAGCCGCTTGCCGACGGCGGTCGAGCCGGTGAAGGAGAGCTTGCGCACCAGGGGGTTCCCCGTCAGCTCGGTCCCGATGGCCGGCGCATCGTTGCCGGTGACCATGTTGAGCACTCCCGGCGGCACGCCGGCCCGCCCGGCCAGCTCCGCGAGCGCCAGGGCCGAGTAGGGTGTCTGGATCGCCGGTTTGCACACGAAGGTGCAGCCGGCCGCCAGTGCCGGAGCGGCCTTGCGGGTGATCATGGCCGAGGGAAAGTTCCACGGCGTGATCGCCCCGGCCACGCCGACCGGCTGGCGCATCACCAGGATGCGCTTGTCGGCCTGGTGCGCCGGGATCAGTTCCCCGTAGAGGCGCTTGCCTTCCTCGGCGAACCACTCGATGAAAGAGGCCGCGTAGGCGATCTCACCGCGGGCCTCGGCGAGCGGCTTGCCCTGCTCGGCCGTCATCAGCGCGGCCAGGTCGTCCTGGTGCGTCATTATCAGCTCGTACCAGCGGCGCAGAATCACGGCACGCTCTTTGGCCGTGCGTCCCGCCCAGGCGGGAAATGCCGCGTGCGCCGCCTCGATGGCCCGCCGCGTCTCGGCCGCGCCCATGTCAGGCACCGTGCCCAGGCGCTCGCCCGTGGCCGGGTTGGTCACCGGCCGGGTAGCCGCATCGTCCGCGTCCACCCAGTGCCCGCCGATGTATCCCTGCGTACGCAGCAGACCGGGATCCGAGAGTGTGAGCATGGCTCAGCTCTCCTCCTCTTCACCCGCGCGCTCGCCGGTCAGGTGTCGGGCGAGAAACTCCAGGGTGCGCTCGCGGGCAAGCGCGGCGGCGGTCGCGTCGTAGCTCGGGCGCAGATCGCAGTTGAAGCCGTGTCCGGCGCCTTCGTAGAGGTGAAAGATGCCCCCGGGATGCAGCGCCTTCATCCGCTGCACCTCCGCGAGCGGAATGCTCTTGTCTTCGGTGCCGAAGTGATACATCACGGGGCACTGCGGGGGCGCTCCGGCGTCCTGCGCCTTGCCGTAATACACCACGGCGCAGCCGAGCGGCAGCAGGCAGGCGGCGCGGTAGGACTGCGCGCCTCCCCAGCAGTAGCCCACCGTGGCCACGCGCCCGGAGTGCCGGACCGCCGCGACCGCCGCGGCCAGGTCCTTCAGCGTCTGCTCCGGCTGAAGCTGCTGCATGTAGCCGCGCGCCTCGTCGATGTCCGCGGCCGAGTAGTCGAGCTCGATTCCCCGGCGGATGCGGTCGAACATGCACGGCGCGATCGCCGTGTAGCCCGCCTGGGCGAAGCCGTCGGTCACGGCGCGGATGTGGGCGTTGACGCCGAAGATCTCCTGGATCACGACCACGGCGCCGTGCGGTTTGCCGTGCGGGGCGGCCAGATAGGCCTGGAAGTCATGTCCGTCCCGGGCCATGAGGGTGGTGAATTCGCCCATGAAAACCTCGCGATCAGTCACGAAAAGCACGATCCGGCAGCATACCGCCTGCGCCAAGGGGCTGGGAAGCGCCGGCGCGCGGCAGCCTTTCCGACCCCCCCGGGAAGCGGCCCGTGATAGCCTAGGCTCGACTGGCAGACAAGAGCTTTCCGGGGAGGGGGTTCATGCAGGTCGGCTCGGCCGTGCGGCGCGTTGCCATCGTGGGGGGCGTGCGCATCCCGTTCGCCAGGGCGCATACGGCGTACGCGACCGTGGGCAACCAGCAGATGCTCACCGCCGCCCTGCGCGGCCTGGTCGAGCGCTTCGAGCTGCACGGCGCGCGACTGGGCGATGTCATCGCCGGGGCGGTCATCAAACATTCCCGGGATTACAACCTGACGCGCGAGAGCGTGTTGTCCTCGGGGCTCGATCCGCAGACCCCCGGCCTCGACGTGCAGCGCGCCTGCGGCACCAGCCTGGAAGCCGCCCTCGCCGTCGGCAACAAGATCGCCCTCGGCCAGATCGATTGCGGCATCGCCGGCGGTGTCGACTCGATCAGCGACCCGCCGGTGACCTACCCGCGCGCCTATCAGAGGCTGCTGCTCTCGAGCCACCGGGGCAAGGGTCTCGCGCAGCGCCTCTCGCCCTGGCTCGGGCTGCGTCCTGCGCACTTCAGGCCCGAGCTGCCCGCGGTCATCGAGCCGCGCACGGGACTGTCCATGGGGCAGAGCGCCGAGCAGATGGTCGAGCGCTGGCAGATCGCACGCGCCGATCAGGACCGGCTCGCCTGCGAGAGCCACATGAAGGCGGCCGCCGCGTGGCGCGAGGGGTTCTACGACGACCTCGTCATTCCGTTCCTCGGCCTGAGGGCCGACAACAACATCCGCCCCGACACCTCCATCGAGAAGCTCGCCGCGCTGCGCCCGAGCTTCGACCCGCGCCGCGGCACGCTGACGGCCGGCAACAGCACGCCGCTCACCGACGGGGCGAGCGCGGTGCTTCTCGCCTCGCAGCAGTGGGCCGAGCGGCGCAAGCTCCCGGTGCTCGCCTACCTGCGCTACGGCAAGGTGTGGGCGGTGGACTTCGCGAGCGGCCGGGAGGGGTTGCTCATGGCGCCCGCGTACGCGGTGCCGGCGATGCTTCGGGATGCCGGCCTGACGCTGAAGGATTTCGATTACTACGAGATCCACGAAGCCTTCGCCGCACAGGTGCTGTGCACGCTCGCGGCCTGGGAGTCGGCCGATTTCTGCCGCGAGACCCTTCACCTGGAGGGGCCGCTCGGCGGCATCGAGCGCGCGAGGCTCAACGTCAAGGGAGGAAGCGTTGCCATCGGCCATCCCTTCGGGGCCACCGGCACGCGCCTGGTCGCGAGCCTGGCCAAGCTCCTCGCCGGCGACCCGGCCGCCAGGCGCGGGCTGATTTCCGTATGCACCGCCGGCGGGATGGGGGTGGCGGCCATTCTGGAGAAGTGACGGTGTCTGCCGCGCCGGTCGTGCGGGAGCGGCGCCGGGCGGATTCACAAGAAGGAGGAAAGCCGGACATCCGCTGTGACTTGGCGGTACGGGGGACCGAATGGGTCAGACTCCTATCGAGGACGGCGAGACCCTGCGCTCGGATCTCGGGGTCCTGCTCGGCGAGACGCCGCTGTTTCGCGGGCTGGATGCGGCGCTGCTGCGCCGGATCGCGGCCGCCGCGCAATGGCTGTCGCTGCCGGGGGGCGCGACGCTCTTCTCCGCCGGCGAGGCGGCCGACGCGTTCTACGTCGTGTTGAGCGGCTCGCTTGGCGTCCTGGCTGCCGACGGCCGGGCCCAGAGCCGGTTCGTGGCGCGCCTCGCCGCCGGCGAGTCCGTGGGCGAGATGGGGCTGATTTCGGGCCGGCCGCGCCTGTTCACCGTCGTGGCGCTGCGCAACACGGAGCTGGCGCGCATCTCGAGCCGGGCGTTCAACGAGGTGCTGCGGGGCGAGTCCGAGGCGATGCTGCGCATCGCGCAGATGATGGTCGAGCGCCTCGCGCGGGTCGAAGGCGCTCCACGGGCGCATCCGCGCGGGGCGTACACGTTCACCGTGCTTCCGCAGAGCCTGGAAGTCGATTTCGCCGGCTTCTCGACCGCGCTGGTCAAGGCGCTGTCGCAGTTCGGGCGGGCGGAGCTGGTGTGGAGCGTACGGGCCCGCACGCACACCAGCCAGTGGTTCAACAGAATCGAGGCCGCCAACGACTACGTCGTCTACGTGGCCGACCCCACCCCGGACCGCTGGACCAAGCTGTGTGAGCGGCAGGCGGACGCCTTGCTGCTGCTCGCCCGGGCCGAGAGTCCCTCCGGCAGCTGGGCGGCGCTGCGCTGGCCGCACGATCACAGCCTGACCCCGCGGCGCTGGGAGCTGGTGTTGGCGCACGACAGCGGGATCGAGACCGGGGCCGCCGCCCGCTGGCTGGCCGCTCTCCCGGACATTCCGCACCACCACGTCCAGACACCGGCGGACTACGCAAGACTTGCCCGCATTCTCACCGGCCGGGGCGTGGGCCTGGTGCTGTCGGGCGGCGGGGCGCGGGGATTTGCGCACATCGGGGCGGTCCGGGCACTGCGCGAGGCCGGCATTCCGATCGACCTGGTGGGCGGCACCAGCATGGGAGGCATCCTCGGCGCCGGCGTGGCGTCGCGGTGGAGTGTGAAGGAGCTGAGCGAGCGGTTCCGCCACTACTTCGTGGAGTCGAAGCCGCTGCGCGATTACACGTTGCCGTTCGTCTCGCTGGTCTCGGGCCGCAAGGTGAGCGCCATGCTTTACGAGGCGTTCGGCGGTGCGGCCATCGAGGATCTGCCGCTCACCTTCTTCTGCGTCTCCTCCAATCTGACCTCGGGCTACGCCCGGGTTCATCGACGCGGAGAGCTCTGGCACGCCCTGCGCGCCTCCATTTCCGTTCCCGGCGTGCTGCCGCCCGTCGTGCACGGCGGCGAGGTGCTGGTCGACGGCGGCGCCATGAACAACCTGCCGGTCGACGTCATGCTGGAGTTGGGACGGGGACCGATCATAGGCTGCGACGCCGGCGCCGACCGCGCGTTCGCTACCCGCGGCGACGATGTCGATGTGCCACTGCCTTGGCAGCTCATGCGCTGGATCAGGGCCCGGCGCCACCTGCCCAACATCTTCCAGATCCTCTGGCGCACCGGCATGGTCAACAGCAACGCCATCACCGCCGAGCACCGCGGCAGGACCGACCTGCTGTTGCAGCCGCCGCTCGCAGAGATCGACATGCTCAACTGGAAGGCTTTCGACCGCGCCGTGCAGGCCGGCTACGAGTACACCAGCCGGCGCCTGCAGGCGCTGCCGCCGGACTCGCCGCTGTGGAGAAGCGCGGGGTGAGCGGCGCGTCAAGACGGATTTCAACGCAACGAGACCTTGATTTCCAGTACATTTGTGGCGCGTCAGCGAAGCGTGGCCGTACCGGCGCGGTTCACGAAAACCCCAACGGCATCGGCGCGCTTTGACGGTTGACAGCGCCTCATCAGGCCAAACGACATCGTCCTCCCGCCGGCGGCATATGGCATTGCGGGACTTGCCCAGTGGGCGCCACCGTCAAGCTGAGCTTCACTCCGTCGCGTGAGCTGTGATCCCTGGTCCCTGTCGCGCGGTATCCAGCCTCCCGGTCTGCTCAATCGGCGTGCAATGCGCCGCGGGACCCGCCGTGATCCCGCTGCGCGAGGCACTGGGCCGCAGCCGGCGGAGGAGGAGCAGGTCGATGTATCGTGCGACGGCCGCTTATCCTGCGCACTGGATCAATCCGCCATCGGCTTTGGGTCTCGGTCGCGAAGCCTTCGCGCATCGTGCAAGCTCGATCCGGGCGGGGAGGCCTGCGAAGCCCGCTCGCCGCATATGAGTGAGCGCTCACTCGCATGTGCTATGCTGTGGTGCCGTGCAGTCCTCCTCACCTGCTCCCGGACGTCGCGCAAGGCCGCTGCCGCCGCAGGCCCGCCGTGCTGCGCTGATCGCGGCGACCCTGCCGCTGCTGCGCGAGAGAGGATTCGATGTCAGCACCCGGCAGATCGCGGCGGCGGCCGGCATCGCCGAGGGGACGATATTCCGCGCCTTCGCGAATAAGGACAGCCTGATCCGCGCCGCGATCGACGCGGCCTTCGATCCGTCACTCGTGGTGGCCGGGCTCGAAAAGATCGACACCTCGGCGCCGCTGGAGACCCGGCTCGTCGGCGCGGCGCACGTCCTGCAGGGGTGGCTCGCGACAGTCATCGGGCTCATGACGGCGCTGCGCAACGCGCGGTTCGCCGGCGAGCGGCCCGGCTGGCGGCGACAGCGCACGCTCGAGGCGATCAACGCGGCTCTCACCCGCTTGATCGAGCCGGACCGCGGTCGGCTGCGCGTCACGCCGCATTGCGCGGCGAGGCTCCTGCACCTGCTGCTCTTTTCCGGATCCCACCCGGGCTTGACCGACGGCAAGCCGCTGACGGCCGAGGAAGTGGTGCGCGTCGTCCTGGATGGCGTACGCGTCCGGCACGGGCCGCCCCGGAAGAGGAAACAACGGTGCTGATCCGGGTTTTGCGCACGTATCTGCGACCTTATGGGAGCTGGCTCACGGCCGTCGTCGTGCTGCAACTTTTCGGCACGATCGCCTCGCTCTATCTGCCGACCTTCAACGCCGACATCATCGATTACGGCATCGTGAGGGGGGACACGGCCTACATAGTGAGGACCGGCGGCTGGATGCTCCTCATGACCCTGGGCCAGATCGCCTGCTCGGTCGCGGCGGCCTACTGCGGCGCGCGCGTCTCGATGAGCTTCGGGCGCGATCTGCGGGCGGCGCTGTTTCGGCGCGTCATGGGCTTCTCGGGCAGGGAGGTGGCGCAGTTCGGCGCGCCCTCGCTCATCACACGCGGCACCAATGACGTTCAGCAGGTGCAGATGCTGGTGGCCGTGAGCAGCAGCGTGATGATCTCGGCTCCCATCATGGGCGTCGGCGCAATCATCATGGCGGTGCGCGAAGACCCGGGTCTGTCGTGGCTGCTGGGAGTGAGCGTGCCGATCCTCGCGGCCGTCGTCGGTGCCGTGGCGTGGCGCATGATGCCGCAATTTCGCCGGATGCAGGCGCTCACCGATGTCGCCAACCGCATCCTGCGCGAGCAGATCGGCGGCATGCGCGTGGTGCGCGCGTTCGTGCGGGAGCCGCAGGAGACCCGCCGGTTCGAGCAGGCGAATGCGGGTCTGACGGGCACGGCGCTGCGCGCCGGGCGGCTGATGGCGCTTCTCGTCCCGGCGGTGGTTCTCATCCTCAACGGCTCGAGCGCCGCCGTGCTGTGGTTTGGCGCGCTGCGCATCAACGCCGGACAGACACAGATCGGCGATCTGACCGCGTTCCTGGTGTATCTCACGCAGATCCTCATGTCGGTGATGATGGCGACCTTCATGCTGATGATGATCCCGCGCGCGGCGGTGAGCGCGGATCGGATCGGCGAAGTCCTCGGGACGGAATCGTCCGTTGCGCCGCCGCGCGATCCGGTGAAGTCCGTCGTGACACAGGGCCAGGTCGAGTTTCGCGGCGTGCTCTTCCGCTATCCGGGCGCGGCGGCTGCGGTCCTGCAGGACATCTCCTTCAGCGTCAACGCCGGGCAGACCTTGGCGATCATCGGCAGCACCGGCGCCGGCAAGACCACGCTCGTGTCGCTCATACCGCGGCTTTTCGACGTGACGGAGGGCGCGGTGCTGGTGGACGGCGTCGACGTGCGCATGCTCGACCCAGAGCTGCTATGGACTCGCGTCGGATTCGTCCCGCAGCGGTCTTATCTCTTCTCCGGCACCGTGGCGAGCAATCTGCGCTACGGTAACCCGCAGGCGACGCCGCAGGAGCTGTGGCGGGCCCTCGAGGTCGCCCAGGCGCGGGACTTCGTCGAGGCGATGCCGGGCGGGCTCGACGCACCGATCGCCCAGGGCGGAACGAATGTCTCCGGCGGACAGCGCCAGCGCCTCGCCATTGCACGCGCGCTGGTTCGAAAGCCGGAGATCTACCTGTTCGACGAATCCTTCTCCGCGCTCGATCTTGCCACCGACGCCCGGCTGCGGGCCGCCCTGCGCCCCGTTACACGACATGCGGCGGTCATCATCGTCGCGCAGCGCGTGTCGACGATCCAGGACGCGGACCGGATCGCGGTGCTCGAAGGAGGAGCCTTCGTCGGATTCGGCAGTCACCGCGAGTTGCTTCGCAGCTGCCCCACGTACGCGGAAATCGCAGCCTCGCAGCTCTCGGCGCTGGAGGTGGCGTGAGCGGCGCCGCGCGCAAGACCGTCCCCGGGCGGTTGCCCGGCGCCGGACAGCCCGCGGGCCGAGGACCTCCCTGGATGAGTCTCGGCACCCCGGCGGAGAAATCGATGAGCTTCTGGCCGTCGGCGCGCCGCCTGCTCGGCCGGCTGCGACCGCAGCGCCTGCGCATGGCCTGCGTCGTGGCGCTCTCGGTCGCGAGCGTGGCGTTCTCGGTGGCCGGACCGATCCTGATCGGTCGTGCCACCAACATCATCTTTTCCGGCGTCGTCGGCAAGCAGCTCGCTGCGGGGATGACGAAGCGGCAAGCCGTGGACGCCGAGCGCGCCGCCGGACACATTCATCTGGCGGAGATGTTTGCCCGCATGCACCTGGTGCCCGGCGCGGGGATCGCCTTCAAGGCGCTCGCGACCACGCTGCTCGAGGTGGTCGCGCTCTATCTCGCCTCCGCGACTTTTCTCTGGGCACAGGGATATCTCCTGAACGAGGTGGTCCAGGCGGTCGTGCGCCGGTTGCGCTCGGAAGTGGAAGAGAAGATTCACCGGTTGCCGCTGCGCTACTTCGACCGCCAGCCGCGCGGAGAGCTCCTGAGCCGCGTCACCAACGATATCGGCAACCTCTCCCAGAGCCTGCAGCAGTCCCTCAGCCAGCTGCTGACCGCGCTGCTGACGCTGGTGGGCGTCGTCTCGATGATGATCGTCATCTCGCCGCTGCTCGCGCTCATCGCGCTCGTGACGATCCCGCTCGCGCTGCTGCTCACCCGGATGATCGGCCGCCGCTCGCAGCGGCACTTCATCGCCCAATGGACCCACACCGGCGATCTGAACGGGCAGATCGAGGAGGCGTTCACCGGCCACGAGCTCGTGAAAGTGTTCGGCCGGCAGCCGGAGGTGGCACGCGATTTCGATGCGAAGAACGACCAGCTCTTCGGCGCCAGTTTCGCCGCACAGTTCATCTCCGGCCTCATCATGCCCGCGGTGATGTTCGCCGGCAGCCTGAATTACGTGCTGGTCGCTGTCATCGGCGGGCTGCGCGTCGCAACCGGCCGCATGACGCTCGGAGCCGTCCAGGCGTTCATCCAATACTCGCGCTCATTCAATCGGCCGCTCACTCAGGTGGCGTCGATGGCGGGCACCATGCAGTCCGGCATCGCCTCCGCCGAGCGCGTCTTCGATCTGCTCGATGAGCAGGAGCAGACCTCCGAGCCCGAAGCGCCCGCCCGGCCGGCTGCTCTTCACGGACGTGTCGAGTTTCAGCATGTCTCGTTCCGATACGAGGCCGGCAAGCCGCTGATCGAGGATCTCTCCCTCGTCGCCGAGCCCGGTCACACGATCGCGATCGTAGGGCCCACCGGGGCCGGCAAGACCACGCTCGTCAACCTGATCCTGCGCTTCTACGAGCTCGACGGCGGCCGAATCACCCTGGACGGGGTCGACATCGCCACGATGCGCCGCGACGAGCTGCGCTCGAGCGTCGGCATGGTCCTGCAGGATGCCTGGCTCTTCCACGGCACCATCCGGGACAATATCCGCTACGGCAGGCCCGACGCCACCGCCGAGGAGATCCTCGAGGCCGCCCGCGCGACCTTCGTCGACCGGTTCGTGCGGAGCCTGCCCGAGGGCTACGACACGGTGATCGACGAGGAGTCGAGCAACATCAGCGCCGGTCAACGGCAGCTCATCACGATCGCGCGCGCGTTTCTCACGCGCCCGGCGTTGCTGATTCTCGATGAGGCGACGAGCTCGGTCGATACCCGCACCGAGGCCCTCGTTCAGCACGCCATGGCGGCGCTGCGCTCGAATCGCACCAGCTTCGTCATCGCCCACCGCCTCTCGACGATTCGGGACGCCGATCTCATCCTCGTCATGCGTGATGGCCGCATCGTCGAGCAGGGCACGCACGAGGTGCTGCTCACCCGCCGAGGGGCCTACCACGATCTGTACAACGCGCAGTTCGGCGGCGAACAGACCGGGGAAGGGGAGCGAGTCGCGGACGGCGGGCGTGCGCGCCAGTCCGCCGCCGGGGCCTGACGGCACGCGGGCGGGGGTGAGCGGGCCGGGGTGAGCGCGGATGGGACTGCCCGAACCATCGGCGGGGAGTGCCACACACTGCCGGCGCCGGTGAACGTTCCTCGATCCCTCGCGAGATCTGCGAGTGCGAGGATGCAAACTGGCGGCGGTGCAGTCGGATGAATTGAGGTTTGTCTTCCGTGGAATTGGTATTGATCGCTGTTCTGGCCGCCGCCGCCGGCGCCGCCGCCACGTGGCTGCTCGTGCACGCTCTGCGGCGGGCCGCAGTCGTTGCCGCGGAATCCCGGCTGGACGCGCTGCGTGAGCAGCTGGCGGCCGCGGCGAGCGCGGCGCAGCATCTGCGGACCGAGCGGGACAAGGCTGCCGAGATTCTGCGCGCGGAGACCGAACGGCGTGCGACCGCCGAAGCCGGCGCGGCGCGCGCCGCGGAGCTGGATGCGGCCGTGGCGCAGTTGAACGGTGAGCTGTCCGCGCTCAAGGCGAGCCTGGCAAGCGCAGAGGCGAGGCTCGCGGCCGAGCAGCAGAGCGCGCGCCAGAACATGCAGCTGCTGGAAGAGGCCCGGGCAAAGCTGTCCGACGCCTTCAAGGCGCTGTCCTCCGAGGCGCTCAAGAGCAACAACCAGGCGTTTCTCGAGCTCGCCCAGGCCACGCTGCAGAGATTCCAGCAGAGCGCAGCAGGGGATCTCGCGGCGCGGCAGAAGGCCATCGAGCAGCTCACATTGCCGATTCGCGAGCGCCTGGAGAAGTTCGACGGCAAGCTCGATGAGCTGGAGCGTGCGCGCCACGGGGCCTATCGCGCTCTCACCCAACAGGTCGATGACCTGCTCAAGGTGCACCTGCCGCAGCTGCAGCGCGACACCGCGGGCCTCGTCAAGGCATTGCGCCAGCCGCAGGCTCGCGGGCGCTGGGGCGAGCTGCAGCTGCGGCGCGTGGTCGAGATGGCCGGCATGCTGGAGCACTGCGATTTCAGGGAGCAAGTGAGCCACACTCTGGAGGAGGGCGGTCGCCTGCGTCCAGATCTCATCGTTTACCTGCCCGGCGAACGCCGGGTGGTCGTGGACGCCAAGGCGCCCGTCGACGCCTACCTGGAAGCCGTCGAGGCGCAGGATGAGGCGGCACGCGCTCAGGCGCTGACACGGCACGCGCGGCAAGTGCGTGACCACATCGCCGCGCTCGGCAAGAAGGCGTATTTCGACCAGTTCGATCCCACGCCCGAGTTCGTCATCCTGTTCGTGCCGGGCGAGGCGTTCTTTTCCGCTGCGTTGGCCCAGGATCCATCGCTGATCGAGTATGGGGCGCAAAGCCGCGTCATCCCCGCCAGTCCCACCACGCTGATCGCGCTGCTCAAGGCGGTGGCCTACGGTTGGCGTCAGGAAGCCCTGGCCAGGAACGCGCAAGAGGTCGCAGCGCTCGGTAAGCAACTCTACGAGCGCATCGCGACCCTGGCCGGACACTGGGCCGAGGTGGGCGATCGGCTCGGCAAAGCGGTCGAATTCTACAACAAAGCGACCGCAAGCCTCGAGGCCCGGGTGCTCGTTTCGGCGCGCAAGCTCGCGGAGCTGAAGGCAGCTCCGGCGGACCTGCAGATCGCAGCGGCCGGCCCGATCGAGCAGCTGCCCCGGCAGCCGCAGTCAGCGGAGCCGTTGCCCCCGCCGGATGGCTCGCAGGAGCCGGAGGACGGCGAAGGCGGGGCCGCCTGAGGCGATACAACTCCTGCCGACGCAAGCGGGCGCGGGCGGGCCCGGGCCGGCGCTGCGCACCAATAGCCGCGCATCAGTCAGGAAAGGCGCGCGATTCGGCGGGGGTTGCCGACCTTGCTCGGGCGTCTGTATGATCATCCAACCTCCGGCCGGCAAGGGCAAGCAGCCGTGATCACCCTGTTTCATCATCCAAACACCCGCTCCTCGCGCTTCATCTTCCTGCTCGAGGAGCTCGGGGCGCCATATGAAATCCGCCTCGTCACGGTTCGCAAGCGCGACGGCACCGGTGCCGCGGACCCGGCGAATCCCCACCCCCACGGCAAGGTGCCGGCGATCTGCGACGATGGTGTCGTCGTGTTCGAATCTCCCGCCATCGCGCTGTACCTGACCGACCGCTTTCCGCAAAACGGGCTCGGACCCCTGGCCGGCCATCGCGAGCGCGGGGCGTACCTGTCCTGGCTCGCCTACTACAGCGGCGTGCTGGAGCCGGCGTTCGTGTCGAAATTCCTGAGCCACGAGGTGCCGCGCGGCACGGCCGGCTGGGTCGCGGTGGAGGAGGCGATCGCGGCGGTCGTCCAACAGCTCTCGCGCGGACCATATCTGCTCGGCGACCGGCTCAGTGCCGCGGACATCCTCTACGGCACCACGTTCGCGATGTTCAGCCGGAGCCCGCTCATGGAAAAGTCCCCGGTCATCGACGCCTATGCTCAGCGCGTCGTCGACCGCCCCGCCTTCCAGCGCGCCCAGGCGCGCGAGAGCGGCTGAGGAATGCGCCGCGCCGCCGGGCTGGCGCAGGTCTCATCGCGCCCGCAGCGGCCGGACGATGGCGATGCCGCGCCGCGTCGCGGTCTGGCACACTATCGCCACGTCGAAATGCACCGGAGGGTGGTCTGATGAGACTTCAAGTCGCGCGCGCGCTTGCGACGGCCATCATGGCTGTTTGCATCGGCCTGCCGGCGGCACAGGCGGCGGGGCGGCCGGCGCGTGCGGTGCGGATCGTGATCGACGGTGCCGCGCCGGAGCATCCCTTCCCCCACTTCTGGGAGCAGATGTTCGGCTCCGGGCACGCGACCCTTGCGCTGCGGGCCGATTACCAGCGCGACATGCGCGAGGTCAAGCGCGTCACCGACTTTCGCCTGGTGCGCTTTCACGGCATCTTCGATAGGGAGGTCGGTGTCTTTCATCTCAATGCGCACGGCAAGCCGGTCTACAATTTCACCTACGTCGACGAGATCTACGACGCGCTGCTCAAGCAGGGTGTGCGGCCCTACGTGGAGCTCAGCTTCATGCCGCCCCAGCTCGCCTCGCGCAAGGTGAGCAACGGCTTCTGGTACAAGCCGAACATCTCGCCGCCCAGGAGCTGGGCCCTTTGGGCGGGACTGATCCGTCATTTCGCGCGCCACCTGATCGCGCGCTACGGCCTCCGGGAAGTCTCGCGCTGGTACTTCGAGGTCTGGAACGAGCCCAACATCGGGTTCTGGGCGGGCAAGCCGAAGCAGGCGACTTATTTCCACCTGTACGAGGTGACGGCGCGGGCGCTGAAGAGCGTGAGCCCGTTGCTGCGGGTGGGTGGGCCTGCGACCGCGCAGGCTGCGTGGATCCCGGCTTTCATCCGTTTCTGCTCGGCCCACCGCGTTCCCGTGGACTTCGTCTCGACGCACGTCTATGGCGATGACTCCGCGGAGAACGTTTTTCACCGCCATGAGAAGATTTCCCGCCGGAACATGGTGATCCGCGCGGTGCAAAAGGTTCACCGGGAGGTGTTGGACTCGTCCATGCCGCATCTGCCGGTCATCCTCAGCGAATTCAACGCCACCTACACCGGCGACGAGGTCGATGTCACCGACTCGCCCTACATCGGGCCGTGGCTGGCGAACACGATCCGCGCCACCGACGGTCTGCTGAAGCTGATGTCGTACTGGACATTCTCCGATGTCTTCGAGGAGCAGGGCGTGATCAGGACGCCGTTCCACGGGGGTTTCGGACTGATCGCAGTCGGCGGCATTCCCAAGGCGTCGTTCAACGACTTCAAGCTCCTGCATAAGCTCGGTACGCAGCGGCTCGCGGAATCGTCGCACTCGGCGCTGGTGACCCGGCGCAGGGACGGAATGCTGGCGATCGCGGTGTGGAATTATGCTTCCCCGGGACCAGGTGGAGCCACCAGGACATATGCGTTGGATTTCCGCAACGTCTCCGGCGCACGGCGCGCCTACGTCTGGCTCGTCGACCGCAATCACGGCTCGCCGCTCGCCGCGTGGAAAGCCATGGGCTCGCCGAAATACCCGAGCTTCCGGCAGCGAAGGATCCTGCTGGCGGCCGCGCGGTTGCCGCCACCCCGGATCGAGGCGCTGAAGGGGACCTCGCCGCATTTGCGGCTGCGCTTGCGTGCGCACGCATTGGCGCTCGTCGAGCTCGCGCGCTGAGACCAGGCTGCGTTGAAGCTCGGTTTCGGCCGGGTGCCTCATGGGACACGCTCCTCGCGCATCGGGCCGCCGCCCCCGGGCGTGGCGGACGCTCCGGCGGGCACCCGTGCAATGGCGACACCCGCAGGGACAACTCCCAATCGAAAGAGGTATCGATTCGCTTGCGCAGCCCTTTGTGGCTGAGCATGATGCGGTCCTGCAATCACGCGCTGGCTGCCCGGGTCGAGAGGCCATGCCGGAATCCGCCTCGCTTCGCACCGCCGCACTGGTCCTCTTCTGCCGCCGCCCGCTACCCGGCTCGGGCAAGCAGCGCCTGGTCCGCGACCTCGGGGAGGAGAATTCGCTCGCCGTCGCCCGCGCACTGCTCGAATGCGCGCTGGAGGATGCGGCCGCCTGGCCCGGCCGGCTGGTCGTCTCGCCTGCCTGCGGCGCGGATGCCGCCTGGGCCAAAGGGCTGCTGCCGCGGCTGAAGTGGGTGATTCCCCAGCCGAAGGGCAATCTGGGTCAACGTATCAACGCCGTTGACGCCGCCGTGCGCCGCCGTCACTGCGGGCGCGTGCTCATCATCGGAAGCGACGCCCCCTGCATGCAGCCCGGCGATCTGGAGGCGGCCGCCGCCACCCTGGAGCACGCCGATGTCGCATTGATTCCCGCCGCTGACGGCGGAGTGACCCTCATGGGCTCGCGCGTGCAGTGGCCGCAGCTCTCGAGCCTGCCGTGGAGCGAGTCCGCGCTCGGCTGCGCGCTCGAGCGCTGTTGTCAGGCGGCGGGCCTGAGCGTCGCACGGCTGTCGGCCTCCTTTGACATCGACCAGGTCGCGGATTTCAGGCTGGCGTTCGAGGCGCTGGCGCGTGATCCGCGCCCGGCGAGACAGCGCTTGAACGAGTTGCTTACGGCCTTGACGTGTCCGCCGGCGGCACGCGCATCGCCGCCCGGCGGCCCGGGCGAGAGCACGGCATGAGTGCCGCACGCGGGCCGCATCCGGGTGGGATCGATGCCGAATACCGCCGCCTGGTGTTTCCGCCGGACTACCGCAATCCCGATGGACGGGGTCTTTACAATTTGGTGGTGATCGGGGCCGGGCCTGCGGGCCTGGTGATTGCCATCGCCGCCGCTTCGCTCGGCGCTCGGGTGGCCCTCGTCGAGCGCCATGCCATGGGCGGGGATTGTCTGAACGCGGGCTGCGTCCCGTCCAAGACATTGTTGGCCGCCGCCGCCGCGGGATTGCCGTTCGAGGCGGCCATGCAGCGGGTGCGTGCCGTGCGCACCCGGATCGCTCATCACGACTCCGTCGAGCGCTATTGCCGCGCGGGTGTCGAGGTCCTTCTCGGCGAGGCGCGGTTCGAGTCGCCACACCGCATCCGGGTCGGCGACATCGTGCTCAACACGCGCAAGACCGTGATCGCCACCGGCGCGCGGCCGCTGCTGCCCGCGATCCCGGGGCTTGCCGAGTCGGGTGCGTTGACCAATGAGACGGTGTTCGAGCTGCGTGTGCAGCCGCGGCAGCTGGCCATTCTCGGCGCCGGCGCCGCGGGCTGCGAGCTGGCCCAGGCATTCGCGCGCCTCGGCAGCCGCGTCGAGCTCATCGAAGCGGCCGCCCAGGTGCTGCCACTGGAGGCGGCGGAGGGCGCAGGACTCATCGCGAGCGCGCTGCGGCGCGCAGGGGTCATGCTGTACCTGGGGAGCGCCGCGCGCTGCGCCTCGGTGACCCCCGAGGGCAAGGTGCTGACACTCGGGGACGGCCGCCGGGTCGTGGCAGACGAGGTGCTGGTGGCGGCCGGACGGCAGCGCAACGTGGAGGGGTTGGATCTCGACAAGGCCGGTGTGAGAGTCGGTGCGCGAGGGGCGATCGAGGTCGATGCGCGCTTGCGCACATCGCATCCGGATGTCTACGCGGCCGGAGACGTCTGCTCTGCGTATCAGTTCACCCATGCGGCGGATGCGCAGGCGCGCATCGTCGTGCGCAACGCGCTGTTTCGAGGACGCGCGCGGGCGGACAGGCTCATCGTGCCTCGCTGCGTCTATACGCAGCCGGAGCTTGCGCAGATCGGCGCGATGGCCTCGGAGCTGCAGGCGGCCGGCCGCCGCTTCGAGCGTTACCGGCTCGAATGGAGCGAGCTCGATCGCGGTGTGACGGATGATGCCGAAGAGGGCTTCGTCGAGGTGCTGGCGCAAGCCGGCGGGCGCGTCCTCGGCGCCACCCTGGTCGGCCGGGATGCCGGTGAGCAGATCGCGCCCCTGGCGTTGCTGATGAGCCGACGCGGGGGGCTCGGCGGGCTCGGCTCGCTGGTGCTGCCTTATCCGACCCGCTCGGAATACCTGCGCCGGCTCGCCGACCAGCACGCCCGCCGGCGTCTGACCCCGTGGGTCGCCGGGGCGCTGCGGTCGTGGTTGCGCCATGCGCGCTGAAGCGCCAGAGACGCCGCGCTTGACGGTCATCGTGCCCACGCTGCGCGACGACGGCTCGCTCGCGCAGCTGCTGGCGGCGCTGCGCCGGTTGCACGCCCCGCCGGATGAGGTGATCGTCGCCGATGGCGCGGCGGGCGAGGACACCGCGGCGCTGTGCCATCGGCACGGCGCCCGCTGGCTGGCCTCGCCCTCGGGACGGGGCTTGCAGTTGACCGCAGCGGTCTCGGCCGCGCGGGCCGGACCGGTCCCGGGTGCCGCAGCCGAGGTGCTGTGGTTTCTGCATGCGGACAGCCGGCCGCACCCTCTTGCGGGGAACGTGATTCGGGCGGTCGTGCGGCAGGGGGCTGCGGGCGGCTACTTCCGCTTCCGTTTCGGCGGTCCGGCGGCCGCGGTGAAGGTCCTCCTCGAGCGCAGCATCGCGCTGCGCTGCCGCTTCGGCATGGTATACGGCGATCAGGGCATTTTCGCGACCCGGGAGGACTACGAGGCGGGCCCGGGATTCGCCGCGCAGCCGTTGTTCGAGGAGGTGCCGTTGGTACGCCACCTCAAGCGCACGGGCCGGTTCGTCGCGCTCGATCTGCCCATCACGGTCGATCCGCGCCGCTGGGAGCGCGACGGATACCTGCGCCGCACCCTGCACAACCGCGCACTGGCGCTGGCACACCTCATCGGCGTGCACCCGGTCCGCCTGTCACACTGGTATCGCGCGCGATGAACGACAGCCTTACGCCGACCGCGCCACGGCCACTCGCGCACGAGCAGCCGGCCCACGACGACTGGCTGTTCACCCCGCTCGGGGATCCGCGCGGCTACATCGACCCGCACACGCTCTCGGAGCTCTGGTTCCACACGGGGACGGCGTGCAATCTCGCCTGCCCGTTCTGCCTGGAGGGCTCCAAGCCCGGCGATCGGCGCACCGGGCGCGTGACGTTCGCCGACGTGCGGCCCTTTCTGGACGAGGCCGCCGCGCTCGGGGTGAGGCAACTGTCGTTCACCGGCGGCGAGCCGTTCATCGTCAAGGACCTGATACGGATTCTCGACTATGCGCTCGCCATAGCGCCCGTCCTGGTTTTGACCAACGGAGTGGATGCGCTGCCGTCTCGTCTGCCAAGGCTGCGCGCGCTGCGGGCGAGGCCGCATCCGCTCGCCTTCCGCGTCAGTCTGGATTATGCCGATGCCGGCCGGCACGATACGGGCCGCGGCGCGGGCAGTTTCGCCGCGGCCTGCCGGACGCTGCAGCTGTTGCATGCGCAGGGGTATCGCGTCTCGGTCGCCCGGCAGATGGAGCCGGGCGAGGACCGCGCCCGCACGGAGGACCTTTACCGGCGGCTGCTGCGCGCTCTCGCGCTGCCGGCAGATCTTAACATCGTGGCCTTCCCGGATTTCGGCCCGCCGGGCTCGCATCCCGTGGTGCCTCACGTGACGCGCTCATGCATGACCACCTATCAGACCGAGGCGACGCGGCGCGAGTTCATGTGCGCTTACAGCAAGATGGTCGTGAAGATAGACGGCCGTATGCGGGTGTATGCCTGTACGCTGGTCGATGACGATCCGGCGTACGATCAGGGAGGCACGCTCACCGAGAGCCTGGGCAAGCGGGTGATGCTGCGCCATCACCGCTGCTTTGCGTGCTTCAAGTTCGGCGCCTCGTGCAGCGAGGCGCGAGAGCACTGCAAATCCGCTGACACGCCGGCAAGTCGCGACGGCTCGGAGCGCGAGCGCAGCGCGGGCCTTCCCGGGCGCTGAAGAACGGCACGCCTTTTCCGCAAGCCCCGGGCAAGGGCTCAGGGCGCACTCGGAAAATCCGCCGAAGAGAGCACGCCGGTCATCGCATTCCCGAGTATCGGCGCGACGGGCGCGTCAGCTCGCCAGAAAATCCAGGATCGCCTTCTGCCCGGCCGTCATCTGTTGCCGCGGCGTGATCACCGCCTGGTCGAGCGAGTGGCGGCAAGGGCGCGACTCGTCCTCGGCATAGTCCGCCACTGCGCGCGCGATGAGCCGCTGCACCCGCGCCAGGCTGTCGCGGAACTGGCTCATCACCTGATCGACCGAGACGTGTTGGGAGGGATCGTCGAGCCAGCAGTCGTAATCGGTCGCCACCGCGACGGTGCAGTAGCCGAGCTGCGCCTCGAGGGCGAGGAAAGCCTCCGGCACATTGGTCATGCCGACCAGGTCGGCGCCGGCGGCGCGCAGCCAGAAGCTCTCCGCCCGGGTGCCCAGGCGCGGCCCCTCGACGCAGGCGTAGGTCTTCTCCCGGTGCAGAGCCTGGCCGAGGGATTGCGCCGTGCGCTCCAGCAGCGAGGCGGTCGTGGCGCAGGTCGGATGAGCGCTCGAGATGTGGGCCACCAGCCCCTTGCCGAAGAAACTCCCCGCGCGCAGCCCCTTGGTGAAGTCCAGGTACTGCGAGGGCAGCGCCAGGTCGCCGGGACGGATCTCCTCGCGCAGGCTGCCGACCGCCGAGACCCCGATGATGGTGCGTACGCCCACGCTTTTCAGCGCCCAGATGTTCGCCCGGAAGTTGATCTCGCTCGGCAGCAGATCGTGGCGCAGGCCGTGCCGGGCGAGGAAGGCGACCGGGCGGCCCCCGAGCCGTCCCAGCATCACCGCGGAGGAGGGCGCGCCGAAGGGGCTGTCGACCTCGCGTGTTTCCGTGACCTCGAGGCCGTCCATGCGATACAGGCCCGTGCCGCCGATTATGCCGATCATGAGGGAGCTCTCTGTTGCGTGACTCGTCGTAAGGCTGCAAGATGCCCGAAACGGCGCCGGGCAACAAGCTCGGGTCATTGCACGGGGACCCCCTGATGTGAACGCTCTGCCCTTTCCTCCGTTGCGCCCGCCGCGGTGGCCCGCCCACCTGACCAGGGCGGGCCTGTGGAGCCTCGCCGCGGGCATGCTGATCGCCGTGCTCGCCGGGCAGCTCAACCGGTTTGCCCTGGCCGGCGTCGGCACGGCGCTCATGACGCTGGTGGCGGGGCTCGGCGTGACGGCGGTTGGCACGGCCGTGGCCGTTGTCGGCGCGCTCATCGCCAGCGCGAAACGCTCGCCCATTCCCCGCGCCGCGGCGACGATCGGCATCGTCGCCGGTCTGGCCGTCACCGCCTACGCGGTTTCCTGGTTTGTGAAGGCGAGCTCCGCGCCGCCCATTCACGACATCACCACCGACACGGCCGACCCGCCGGCTTTCGTGGCCGTCATTGCGTTGCGAGAGCGCGCACATGCTGTCAATCCCCCGCAATATGTACGGCGGGTGCGCCTCGGAAATAAGATAATCGACGTGCCGAGACTGCAGCACGAGTACTATCCGTACATCAAGCCGCTGTTTCTCGCATTGCCGCCGGACCAGGCGCTCGCGAGGGCGCTGCGGGCGGGCCGGACAATGGGCTGGCGGATCGACGCTTATGCGCCGGCCCAGGGCCGGCTCGAGGCCACCGCGCACACGTTTTTCTTCGATTTCAAGGACGACGTCGTGGTGAGAGTGACCCCGCACGGCAGCGGCTCCCGCATCGATGTCAGGTCGGAATCGAGGGTGGGAGTGAGCGACATCGGCACGAACGCCGCGCGCATCCGGCGCTTTCTCGATCTTATGAAGCAGCCTTGAGCGAGCACTACCGGCAGACCCGATGAGCAGCACCGCGATCGACACCGCTTTCGAGCGGCGCCTGTCCGCGCTCGTCAACAGCGGACAGCCCGAGATCCTCCAGGGCGGCCGCCGGGGGGTGGAGAAGGAGTCGCTGCGCGTGACGGCTCAGGGCCGCCTCGCCCAGACGCCCCATCCGCTCGCGCTCGGCTCGGCGTTGACCAGCGAGCACATCACCACCGATTACTCGGAGGCGCTCATCGAGCTCGTCACCCCGACGTTCACCACCACCTGGGAGCTGCTGCAGTACCTGCTCGATCTGCACGAGTTCGTCTACCGGCATCTCGGCGATGAGCTGCTGTGGACGACCAGCATGCCGTGCAGGATCGACAGCGACGAGGAGATTCCCCTCGCGCAGTACGGGCGCTCGCACGTCGGCCGGATGAAGACCGTGTACCGCAACGGTCTCGGCCTGCGCTACGGCCGCATGATGCAGGCCATCTCCGGCGTGCACTTCAATTACTCCTTCCCGCAGGAGTTCTGGCCGGCGTATGCGCACATCCTGAAGGCGCGCGGCCGGGGTTCGGAGTTCGTGTCGGCGCGCTACTTCGATCTGCTGCGCAACTACCGCCGGCACGGCTGGCTGGTGCTGTACCTGTTCGGCGTCTCGCCGGTGGTGTGCAAGTCCTTCCTGAGCGGCCGCGAGCACCACCTCGAGGACTTCGCGCCCGGTACCGCTTACGAACCCTTTGCCACCAGCCTCAGGATGAGCGATGTCGGCTATCGCAACCGCAACCAGGCCGATCTGTCCGTATCGGTCAACAGCCTGGAGGAGTATGTCCGTGATCTCAGCCGCGCCATCAGTACTCCTCATCCGCCGTACGCGGCCCTGGGTGTGAAGGACGACGGCGAGTACCGCCAGCTCAACGCCAACATTCTGCAGATCGAGAACGAGTACTACAGTTTCATCCGGCCGAAGCGCGTGGCCCGCTCCGGCGAGCGTCCGACCCAGGCGCTCAGGCGCGCCGGCGTGGAGTACGTCGAGGTGCGGGCGCTCGACGTGAGCGCCTTCGATCCCGTGGGGGTCAACCAGAACAAGCTGCGCTTCCTCGAGGCGTTCGTCGCGCTCTGTCTGCTCAAGGACAGCCCCCCGATCGCCGATGCCGAGCAGCGGTCCCTGGACCAGAATCACCTCACCGTGGCCCGCCGCGGGCGCGAGCCGGGGCTGGCGCTGTGGCGTGACGGACAGAGCGTTCCGATGCGGGCCTGGGCGCGGGAGCTGATCGACTCGATGGCCGGCATCTGCGAGATCCTCGACCGGGGCGACCCCTCGCGGCCCTACTCCCTCGCCCTGGCGACCCAGGCGGCCAAGGTCGAGGAAGTCGCCCTGACGCCCTCGGCCCGGATGCTGGCCGAGCTTGCCGCCACCGGCGAGTCGTTCTTCGCCCTGGCTCTGCGGATGTCGAGGCTGCACAAGGAGTACTTCCTCGATCTGTACCCGCCGGATGAGGCCCGGCTCGCTGAGTTCACCCGCGAGGCCGCGGAGTCGCTCGCCAAGCAGAAGGCCATCGAGGCGGCCGATCGAGGCGCCTTCGATGAGTACCTGGAGCGGTATTTCGCCCCTTGAGCGGCTCGCGAGCCGGGACTCGGCCGCGAACGGGCAGTCCCCCTGCGGCTGCGGAGCGCTCATGCCTCAGCCGGTGCGCGCGCCGTGGATCGAGGCGGGGCCTGCGGCGCGGTCAATCTATCGACCGGACCATTGCGGGGCGGCCTCACATGGCCGATTCTTGAGCTCATGAACGCGCTTTCCGTCCGGGATCTGACCAAGACCTACCGCAACGGCGTGCAGGCCCTGAAAGGCATCGACCTCAACGTCGAGCAGGGGGATTTCTTCGCCCTGCTCGGACCGAACGGCGCCGGCAAGACCACCCTCATCGGCATCGTCACCTCGCTCGTCAAGAAGACCGGCGGCGAGGCGAGCATCTTCGGCTATGACATCGACCGCGATCTGGAGGCGGCCAAGAGCTGCATCGGCGTGGTGCCGCAGGAAATCAACTTCAACATGTTCGAGACCCCCGAGACCATCGTGGTCAACCAGGCGGGCTTCTACGGCATCCCCCGCCCGGTGGCGCGGGAGCGCGCCGAGCGCTACCTGAGGCAGCTGCAGCTGTGGGACAAGCGCAAGCATGCCTCGCGCGGCCTCTCCGGCGGCATGAAGCGCCGCCTGATGATCGCCCGCGCGCTCATGCACGAGCCGCGGCTGCTCATTCTCGATGAGCCGACCGCGGGCGTGGACATCGAGATCCGCCGCTCGATGTGGGACTTTCTGCGCCAGATCAACCGCAGCGGCACCACCATCATCCTGACGACGCATTATCTCGAGGAAGCCGAGAGCCTCTGCCGCAACATCGCCATCATCGACGGCGGGCGCATCATCGAGCGCGATCGCATGAGCAACCTGCTGCGACGCCTGCACACCGAGACGTTCGTCATCAGCCTGCGCGAGCCCCTGGCGCAGGCGCCCTCGCTCACGCCCTACGCGGCGAGACTCACCGACGAGCACACCTTGGAGGTCGAAGTGTCCAAGGACGCAAACCTCAACGACCTGTTTGAGCGGCTCTCGGCGCACGGCATCGAGGCGCTGTCGATGCGAAACAAGGTCAACCGGCTGGAGGAGATCTTCATGCGCCTGGTGGACAAAGGAGCCGCGGCATGAGCAGCGTGGTGGAAAACGCGGCCCCGCCGCCGCTTGCACTCGGCCGGGCTCGTTGGATCGGCTTTCAGACGATCGTCATCCGGGAGTTCCACCGGATCATCCGCATCTGGAGCCAGACCATCCTGCCGTCCGCCGTGACGGCGACGCTGTACTTCGTGATCTTCGGCACCGTGATCGGCAGCCGCATCGGCCCGATGGGCGGCTTCGGCTACATGATGTACATCGCGCCGGGATTGATCATGCAGGCGGTGATCAATAACTCATATACCAACGTGGTGTCGTCCTTCTTCGGCGCGAAGTTCGGCAAGCACGTCGAGGAGCTGCTGGTCTCGCCGTTGCCGAGCTGGCTCATCGTGTCCGGGTACGTGACCGGCGGGGTCGTGCGCGGAGCGATGGTGGGCGTGGCGGTGACGGCGGTGGCATTGTTCTTCACGCACCTGCCGGTGCTGCATCCGCTGATCGTGGTCGGGGCGGCCGTGCTGACCTCGGTCACGTTCTCGCTCGGCGGCTTCCTCAATGCGATGTTCGCCAAGAACTTCGACCAGGTCAGCATCATCCCGACCTTCCTGCTCTCGCCGCTGACCTATCTGGGCGGAGTGTTCTACTCGATCACTCGGCTGCCGCAGTGGGCGCAGCACCTGTCGCTGGCCGATCCCATCCTGTACATGGTCAACGCCTTCCGCTTCGGCTTTCTCGGGGTGTCCGATGTCGGCGTCGGGGAAGCGTTCGCGATCATGCTGATCGCCGTGACCGGCCTGTTCACCGCGGCCGTCGTGCTGATGGAGCGGGGCGCGGGGATCCGCGAGTAAGGGCCTACTTCACCCAGTTGCCGCCGGCGTTGCGGTAGTACCAGCCGGCCTGCTTCGCGTGGGCGATCCAGCGCTGCGCGAAGGCGTTGCGGATATCGGCGGTCCACTGCGGGTGGCCGTTGGCGCCGGCGATCTGCGCGTACAGCTGCGACAGATCCCGGTTCTGCTCCGCCACCAGCTGCGCGAGCGTCGCCCTTTGCATGAGGGGCACAGCGCCCTGGTCGCGCACCGCGATCGTGCCTTGGGCGGTCACCCCGATCACCCCCGAGGCGAAATAGGGCTTCAGCCTCTGAAAGCGCTGATGCATGTCGGCGATGATGTCCCGGATCTGCGGCGTGGAGATGTTGAGATTGGGCTCGGCGGCGTGGGCGGCCGGCACGAGCGAGGTGAGCGCCCGCCCGGCTGCCGAGGCCAGCATCGATTCCGTCCGGCCAAAGAACCCGGCATCGGAGGCGGGCGGCCGGGTCTGCGGCGTGCTCTGCGGCTTGGGCCGCTGGGCGGGCGTGCCCGGGGCGGGGGTGGCGCTGCCGGTCACCTGCTCGATGATCTTGTCGGCCGCGCGTTGCGCCTCGGCGGCGGGGAAGTACACGTTGACCGTCACGCACCCGGCGAGCAGGGCGAACGCCAGCGCAGCCACGGCCGCTGCAATCCCGCGAGGGGCCGCCGCGAGAGGACCGGTGCCGAATGCCGGGCGCGAGCAGTTCGAGGGACGCATGGTCGGACTCCACATTGGTTTTGAGCCTATTCTCGCACCGTACCATGAACCGTGGCTGGCGAGCAGTCCGACCGACCGCCCGGCGAGCCCCGGGCCGGCGGACCAACCCCGCTCAGGCGCTCACCTCACCTTGATTCCCCGGGCGCCGATCCCCTGACCGATCTCGGTGAGCAGCATCGGCCAATTGACCCGTCGCACGTTGCCGATGATGTTGAGCCGGGGCACCCAGCTGCCCTGGACCAGGTAGTAGCCTCCGTCCGGGGCCGGCCCGACCCCGGACATCCGGCAAACCTGGTTGCGCAGGCGGCAGCCGATGGCGAGGCGCCGGTAGTGGAAGACGTGAAAGAAGCGCAGCACGCCGGATTCGAGTGCCGCCGTGACCGCCCCGCCGGCGCCGCCCAGGGCGGCGATGCGGGTGACGGCTTTCTGGCTGATCAGATGTGCCGAGCGATCACCCGGCATGGTGTAGAGCCTGGCATCGAAGGCGACGGGCGACCAGTCGAACAGCTGAAGTCCGCGGATGTACGCATCCACCCGGCCTGTCATCGAGCCGAAGGCGAAGGTATGGGTCACCATGCCGAGATCGAGTCCCCGCGCTTCGACATCGGCGCGCAGCTGCGGCCATCGGCCCAGCGGATGCTGCAGGCGGATGTGGCGTCCCGTGATCGTGCCGTCGAACACCCGGGCCACCAGGTTGCCGTCGAAGGTCAGCTCATGATGGCGGTAGCGCACCAGCGGGATGTGGCCGGAGAGCTGGCCGTTCATGATCGGCCAGCCGAATGCCCGGCACAGCCGTGGCATGCTGATGGGAGTGAGATCCGCGTCGAAATCGAACGTTGCCTGGGGCAAGCCGAGGTTGCGCCCGACGAGGGTGTGGATGAGGATGGCACCGTTGAGCACCGGGAGCCGCCCGGTGCCCCCGAGCAGTGCGAAATTGCGCTTCCAGACGAGAAAGGTCAGCCTCGCCGGTCCGCCGGCGAGGCCGTAGGCGCCGAGTCGGCTCCATCCGAGATGCGAACGGGGAACGGACCCGCCGGCAGTGGCGGCCCAGTGGACCTCGCCGTTGGCGTGGCGGACGAACAGCCGTGCCACCGGATCCTCGAATCCGAAATCGCGCACCTGCAGATCGACGCGGGTGATCGCATCGCGGGAGATCCAGGCCTCGCCGCTCAGCTCGCCACTGCTGCTGATCGTGCCTTGTGCGTTCGCGGCCAAGCGGATTTGCAGGTAGCTGGTATAGGCGCCGGGAAAGATCAGACGGGTGAGCTCCACGCGCGCGCTTTCGATCCCGGGGTGGGGATTCAGCGCGAGGATGCCCTGCGCGCGGGCGTCGACCACGCCTCGCTGCGCCAGATCGAGCGATGATACGTCCACCGGCCCGGTCCCATCCCGCGTCAGCCGGGCGGTGAGCGCCAGGGGATGGGCCGTGAGGTTGAGGAGCGCAGGTCCGATCAGGGCCTGCCCCTTCACGCCGTGCACGGTCAAACCCACTGTCAGCCGCCCGCCGCTGCGCTGTAGCGTGCCGGCGAGCGAGGCGCTCAGCTGTTGTCCGACCACCGTCCCGGGTCCGTTGCTGAAGCCTAGGTCCGTCGCGCGGGCGGTGAGACCTGCCGTCAGGACCGGAAGATTGGTGAGCGTGATGCGCGTATCGAGATGGCCCCCGACGGTGTCACCGGCCGCAAGCGCGAACCAAGGACGTACGAGCTGCATCGCCTTGGCCAGATCGAGGTGGAATGCCTCGGCCGTGAGGCCCCAGGTTCCGGGCCGCGCCGTGCCCGTGAGCTGCACCTGTCCTCCGGCCAGCGGGATCCTCGAGGCGGTCACGTGCAAGGTCCGAGCCAAGGGATCGTAGCCGGCCGAGAGCCTGGCCTCGAGCGCTACCGTGCCCGCGAGCGCCGTCAGCCGTCCGCCGTGGCAGGCGAACAGCGGCCTGCCCAGGTCCGCCGTGGCGCAGGTCAGTGTGAGCCGCCGAAGCGGCGGCACGCCCGGCTTGTGCACCCGGAGCGTGCCGGCGCGGATCGCGAGACTGGCGGGCCGAGAGGGGTCGAGATGGATGATGACCTCGCCGCCGCGCAGTGCGGCAAGGGGCGAGGACACGCGGCTCACGGTGAGCACCAACCGCTGGACCGCTCCGGCCGGTGCTGGTGTCAGGAGAAGCAGCAGCGCTGCCACATCGCGAGCCTTGCGGGCCTGCTGTAACAAAAGCTTCATCCGGATGTCATTCCGCCGGCACCTTCGCTGCGCACCCTGTGTTCCCGGATCCTGTACCGCCCATACTGCACGTTCGAGCGCCCCGATGAAAGCGACCGCCCTGTCCGAGTGGATCGCGAGAGTGGATGCCGCCGAGTACGGCCTGTGCCGCCGGTTGAACCGAGGCGCGTCGTTCGTCGTTCCGCGGCGGATCTTCCAGGTGGCCAGCCGCCTCGGCGACGGAGTCATCTGGTCGCTGCTCATCCTGGCGCTGCCCCTGGTCTATGGCCGGGAGGCGCTTCGGCCGGCCGTGGTCATGGCGTTGACGGGCTGTGCCGGGGTGGCGATCTACAAGGTCCTCAAGCATTTCCTGGTGCGCGAGCGGCCCTTCATCACTCATTCGACCATCGATCGGGCGATGGCGCCGCTCGACCGCTACAGCTTCCCCTCCGGCCACACTCTGCACGCGGTGTGCTTCACTGTGCAGATGATCGCGCACTACCCGTCCTGGGGATGGGTGCTGGTTCCGCTCACGCTGGCGATTGCCGGCTCCAGAGTGGTGCTCGGCTTGCACTATCCCACGGACGTCTTGGCGGGAGCGGCCCTCGGGCTTTCTCTCGGAATGCTTGGGCTGTCGTTCGCCTGATGCGCGTCTTGTTCGTATCGGACGTCTACTTTCCACGGGTAAACGGCGTCTCGACTTCCATCAGAACGTTTCGTAGGGACCTCGCTCACTTGGGCGTCGACACCGTGCTGGTCGCGCCAGAGTACCCCGGCCAGACTCCCTCCGCAGAGCCTGACGTGATCCGTGTACCCGGCGCCCACGTGCCGGGCGACCCGGAAGACCGGCGGATGCGCTGGCGATTGCTGTGTCAGGCGCTGCAGAGCCTGCCCGCGAACGAGTTTGACCTCGTGCACATTCACACCCCGTTCGTCGCTCATTACGCGGGGGTCCGGTACGCCAGGGGCAAGGGTATTCCCTGCCTCGCCACCTATCACACTTTCTTCGAGGAATACCTGCATCACTACGTGCCGGCCCTGCCCAGGCGGATCGGACGGGGGCTGGCCCGGGCCTTCACCCGCTCGCAGTGCGCGGACGTGCGGGCGCTGGTGGCACCCTCGGAGCCGCTGCGGCAGGTGTTGCACGACTACGGTGTCGAGACGCCGGTGCACGTGATTCCGACCGGCCTGTCCGCGGACCGGTTCCGCCCGGGCGACGGCCGCCGCTTTCGCGCGCGGGCGGGCCTGCCAGCCGATCGGCCGCTGGTCACCTACATCGGTCGCGTGGCGCACGAGAAAAACATCGAGTTCCTGGTGCGCTCGTTCGCTCGGGTTCGCAAGGCCGTCCCCGGCGCCCTCCTCATCATCGCCGGAGAGGGCCCGGCGCGGCAGTCTCTGCGCCGAACGGTAGTGGACCTCGGTCTGGCGGCCCACGTCCACTTTGCGGGCTATCTGGACCGCGACACGGCCCTGTTGGATTGTTACGCGGCGGCCGCGGTGTTCGTGTTCGCCTCGCGCACCGAGACGCAGGGGCTGGTGCTGCTCGAGGCCATGGCCCAGGGCACTCCGGTCGTCTCGACCGCCGAGCTCGGTACCCGCTCCATCCTCGCGCCGGCCTGCGGGGCGCTCATCGCCGAGGAGCGCGAGGAGCCGTTCGCGGCCAGCGTGGTCCGCGTGTTGACCGACGAGGGTCTGCGGCGCACCTTGTCGAATCAGGGCCGCACCTACGCGCACGGCTGGTCCTCTGCCGCCATGGCCGGCCGCCTCGGGGAGCTGTATCAGGCCCTGCGCCGCAGGGCCTGAGCCGGCTTGCGTGGCGGGCGCGTGGAACCTGCGGTTGCGCTACACTGGGCATCGAAGTCGAGCAGGCCGGCAGAGGCGGCAACGTGGCAGAAAGACAGGCGCGGGACGCCGATGGTAGGAATGCGGCTCCGCCGGTCCTCGCGGGTGCGTGGACTCCCGAAAGGGACTTCCAGCCGCCGATTGGGCTGAAAAGCCCGCACCTTCAGTCCATGCTGGCGAGCATTGGGCTGCGGCGCGGTCCCATCGTGCGCCGCGCCGCGCCACTGCTGGCCGCGCAGCGTGAGCTATTGCTCGACTGTGGCGAAGGCGTTCGACTGCAATGCTTTCGCTCCAGGCGGACCCGTCACGGCGAGCCCGTCGTGGTGCTGCACGGTTGGGAAGGCAGCGCGGATTCTCTTTACGTCCTGTCTCTGGGACAGCAGCTCTTTGAGCGCGGCTTCGATGTGCTGCGCCTCAACCTGCGCGATCACGGGGAAACCCACCACCTCAACCGCGGCCTGTTTCATTCCTGCCGGCTGCCCGAGGTGCTGGGCGCCCTGCGCGCGCTGCAGCGGCTCACCAGCCGGCCCCTGCGGCTGGTCGGTTTCTCGCTGGGGGGTAACTTTCTGCTGCGTGCGGGCGCCGAAGCGCGTACGGCGGGTCTCGATCTCGCCCGGGTGGTCGCGGTGTCCCCCGTGCTGGATCCGCACGACACTCTGCGGGCGCTCGAGAGCGGATTTCGCGCGTATTCTCTTTATTTCGTGCGGAAATGGTGGCGATCGCTCAAGAAAAAGCAGGCTGCCTGGCCGCAGGACTACGATTTCCGGGATCTGCACGGGATCAGGGACCTGCGGCGCTTGACGGCAGAGCTCATCCGCCGCTACACCCCTTTCGCCGGCTTGGATGAGTACCTCGACGGCTACTCGCTCATCGGCCAGCGGCTGCAGACACTGGAGGTACCCTCAGCGCTCATCACCTCGCTCGATGACCCCATTATTCCGCCTGCCGGGCTGAGCCGATTGGCGCGAGTGCCCTGCCTGGACGTCGTGGTGACCTGCCGCGGAGGGCATTGCGGTTTCCTGGAGCGGCTCGTCGGCCCCACCTGGGCCGAACGGCGTATTGTGGCAGAGCTCGGACTGCAGCCATGCACAGGCGGTGAATCCGCCGACAGTCCCGCCGAGGAAGTGGCGTAGCCGCAAGCGGGTCCGTTTCCAGGGCCCATCGCCCGTTCGGTGGACTCCCTCGTCTCCCGGACGTCACGAGCCTCAGCCGCTGCCCTCAGCCGGCGCCGCCGGGGCGTACACTGGATCCATGCGAAGACGGGCCACCCTCGATCAGCTGCCTGCCGCCCGCGCGCCGGAGTTCTCGGGGCGTGAGTCCGTGCGCGCCGCAACGCTTTCCAATGGGCTGAGGATCATCGTCTGGCCTGTGCACCACATCCCGAATGTGGCCCTGAACTTGTGGGTGCGCGCCGGCAGCCGCAATGAGGCGCCGGGCATCACCGGCCTGGCGCATTTCTTCGAGCACATGATGTTCAATGGCACCTTGCGGCGCCACCCCGGTGAATTCGACCGGCTGATGGAAGCCCAGGGAGGGGCCAACAACGCTTTCACCAGCGACGATGTCACCGTGTACCAGGATTGGTTTCCCTCGCACGCACTCGAGCTGGTGCTCGATCTGGAGTCGGATCGTGTGGCAAACCTCGCCTTTACCCCGGAGCTCATCGAGAGCGAGCGCGGGGTCGTGGCATCCGAGCGCCGGCTGCGCGTGCAGGACAACCCCCACGGGCTGCTGGCCGAGCAGGTGCAGGCGACCGCCTTTCTCGCCCATCCGTATCGTTTCCCGACCATCGGCTGGCCGCAAGACATCCGGTCGTGGCGGATGCAGGACCTGCAGACGTTCTACCGCACCTACTACGCGCCGAACAATCTCACGCTCACCCTGGCCGGCGATGTGGACCCCGAGCGCGCCCTGGCGCTCGCCCGGCGCCACTTCGAGCCGATCTGCGCCCAACCGGCGCCGGCGCCGGTGCGGGTCCGCGAGCCCGAGCAGCTCGCCGAGCGGCGGGTGTTGATCCGGCGCAACGTTCAGGCGCCGCTTCTGCAGTGCGCCTACAAGGCGCCGGCCGCCGCCGATCTGCGCGCTCCGGCGATCGAGCTGCTGCTCTCGGTGCTGGTCGACGGCGATGCCTCGCGCCTGCATCGCGCGCTCGTCGAAGAGGAGCGCCTCGCGATCGAGGTGGGCGGTCATTGGCAGGAGGGGTTTGATCCGGGGCTGCTGTGGCTGTCCTTGACGCTGCCGCCCGAGGCCAGCCCCGAGAGGGCCTTGGGGGCGCTCGATCGCGAGCTCGCCAGCCTGGTGCACGAGGGTGTGACCGAGACCGAGCTCGCGCGGGCGCGCAACCTTGCCGTGGTCGGCTTCTGGAAGAAGCTCGCCACCATCGACGGCAAGGCGCACTTTCTGGGGGAGTTCGAGGCGTTTCACGGCGGGTGGACCGCGTTGTTCGACGCGCCGGCACGCCTGGAGGCGGTCTCCCGGGCGCAAGTGCGCGAAGTGGCCGAGGACATCCTCGATGCCAGGAGACGCACGGTGGGCATGGTGGCGCAGGAGTCTGCCGGCGGGAGCGCGGGCGGATGACGGGCGTGCGTGTGCCGGCGCATACGCGTCTCGTGCTGGACAATGGCGCCACGCTCGTTCTGATTCCTCGGCGCGATGTGCCGCTCGTGGCCTGCCACGCCGTGATGCGTGGCGGAGCGCTTGCCGACCCTGCGGGCCTCCCCGGCGTCGCCTCCCTGGTGGCGGGCCTGCTCGAGAAAGGCTCGGCCGATCGCGACGCCTATGCATTTGCCGACACCGTGGAGGGCGTGGGCGGGGGCTTTGGCGCCGGCGCCGGTCCGGAGGCGATCACCGTGCGGGCGCAGTTTCTTTCACGCGATCAGTCGCTGATGCTCGAGCTGGTGGCCGACGCGCTGCGCTCACCGAGGCTCGCGCGCCAGGAATTCGAGCATCTGCGCGAGCGGCAGATCGAGTTCATCAAGGCGGCGAAGGACGCCGAGCCCGCAGAGCTCATCGATGCCTATGGGCGGGCACTGCTGTTCGGCGAGCATCCCTACGGCCGGCCGGTATACGGCAGCGAAGCCTCCCTCGCGGCCATCGACCATGCGCAGGTGAGCGACTATTACCAGCGGCACTTCGGCGCCGACCGTCTCACTCTGGTGCTTGCGGGCGATCTCGACCCGCCGCGGATCGAGGCGGCGGCCCGCGCCGCTTTCGGCGACTGGCGCCGGGCGCGGGCCGAGGCGTGCACGCCCCGAGCGCCCGCGCCGGTCACGGAAAGGCGCGTGCTGCTGGTGGACGCGCCCGGCTCGACCCAGACGCACTTCTGGATCGGCAGCGTCGGGGTCGAGAAGCGCTACCGGCGTCGGGCCGCGCTCGATCTGGTCAACACCCTGTTCGGCGGCCGGTTCACCTCGCTGCTGAACGCCGAGCTGCGCATCAAATCGGGGTTGTCCTACGGAGCCCGCTCCGGGTTCGCGCGCGGCAGCGTTCCCGGGGATTTCGCCATCCGCTCGTTCGTCGAGGCGGACAACACCGGCTTGGGGCTGAGCATGGCGCTCTCGGCGCTGGCACGGCTGAAGCGCGACGGAGTGACGGCGGAGATGCTCGACTCGGCGCGGGCCTACACGCTCGGCCAGTATGCCCTTGCGCTCGAGACCGCCACGGATTGGGCCGCCGCGATCGCCGACATCGAGCTCTACGGCCTGGGGACGGCCTACATCGACGGATACCCCGCCGAGCTGACGGCCGTCGATCCGGCGGCGGCCCGCGAGGTGATCGAAGGGGCCTTTCCCGGGCCCGACTCTGTGGTCATCGTGGCGATCGGGGATGGCGCGGGCATCCGCGACCAGCTTGCGCAATTCGGGCCGATGACCGAGATGCCGCTCACCGACCCCGGATTCCTGCCGCGGGCGTCGGGAGACGAGGCGACCCCAGAGGGGGGGAAGGGTCGCCCCGCCTCCCGGACCCAGTAGCTTCCTCGCGCGGGGGAACTCCCTGTTGTGAAAAGTCCGGAAGGAGTGGGTTCCGGGAGACGAAGCGCACCCAAGAGGGGGGGGATGGGCCGCTTCGCCTCCCGGACCCGGTGAACTGCTCAACTGCCTCGTGCGTGCGCCTCGGTATCGAGGAATTTCATTGCAGTCAGGTTGCCCCTGACGAAGCCCGAGTACGGCGAGAGCGCCCGTGCCCTGGCGAAGTCCTTTTGCGCGCCGGTCGCATCGTGCGAGAACCAACGCATCACGCCGCGATCGGCGTAGGCGGCGGCGAGGCGCTCATCGCCGGTGGTGTGCGGCCCGTCGCCCCACAGCGGGGTCTCGAAGCGCTCGCGTCGCGCGTCGCGGACCGCCGCGTCGCACGCGGCCCGCGCGGCACGCCATTGCAGTGTCATGGAAAAGGCCACGCAGCGATTGGCGTACACGGCCGCCGCATCGAGAGCCGAGCCGCCTGCGCGATGGCGCAGTTGTCGCACCGCCTGCCGGTAACGGCCGGCAAGCAGCGCCCGCCCGCCCGCGGCCGTGGGGTATGCGGTGAGCACGAATCGGTGCGGTTGTTCGGCGGCCAAGGCCGCCGAACTCATCGACAGCGCCACGGCGGCGCACAGCGCCAGGGGTAAGGACACGGCGTTGCGTCTGTGTGCTGACATGCGGGCTCTCCTGTCGGTTTGCGTATCGGGGGTGGCTCGGGGAATCAACGCTGACACGATAGAAGCCCGGTCCGGATCCGACAAACGAAAAGATTTGCAGCGTGACATGAGCGCGTCTCATGAACACGCGGCGATCCGCAAGGCGGGCGAGAGCGGTCTCGTGGCGGTCCGCGGCTCGGTGAACTGCGCCACCATCCAGTCGCTGAACGCGCGGATGTCGGGCTTGTCGGCATCCTTCGGCCGGGTGACGAGGTAATAGGTGTCGGCGGTCGGCAGCTCGACGGGGAACATGCGCACCAGCGCGCCGGAGCGGAACCAGTCCTCGCAGTGCACGGTAGGTACCAGCGCCACGCCGATGCCGCGCTCGGCCGCGCGCACCACCGCGTGCAGCGTGTCGAGCTCGAGCACATTCCTCGGCTCCGGGGTGTCGAGGCCGACTTCCTCGGCCCACTCGCTCCACGCTTGCGCCCGGGGCTTGTGCACGATGAGCGCCATCTCCTTGAATACGGCTCTGCCGAGCCGGGCCACCGCCGCCGTGTGCTGCGGGGCGCACACGGCCGTCAGCGAGAGCGGGAACAGGCGCGAGCACTGCACGCCCTGCGGCTCGGTGGCGGCGATGAGAATCGAGACGTCCGCGCTCGCCGGGTGCCTCGCAGGGCGCGGATCGCGCGTGTCGATCTGGATGTCGATCTCGGGGTGCTCGGCACAGAAGCCGGCGAGGCGCGGAATGAACAGCTCGCTGGCGAAAAACGGCGGCAGCAGCACGCGCAGCGCACGCCTGCCGCCGCGGCGCGCGACCTGGGCGAGCGTCCGATCGAGCGCCTCGAGCAGCGGCCCGACCTCATCGAGCAGAATCGCGCCGGCCTGAGTCAGCTCGAGGGCGCGCGGCTTGCGCTCGAACAGACGCACGCCGAGCGCCTCCTGCAGCTCCTTCATCTGATGGCTGACCGCGGATGGCGTCAAATACAACTCGTCCGCCGCGCACTTGAAGCTGCGAAGGCGGGCGGCGGCGCAGAACACCCGCAGGTTCCTGATCGGCGGTGGACGTGACAGTCGCATCATCGCGGTGATACCGGTCGCAAGCATCGGGCAGGCAGAGGGAAGCAAGATCCATGCCGGCACGGCTCGCCCCGGGAATCGGGCAGTCTGCCGGACTTGGCGGGTCCTGCGGCCCCGCGGCTGCATCGGGTTGGGCCGTCGAGGCGCTGTCGTGCACCAACTTGGCGCGGCGCGGCGGGGAATGCTTCATTGTCCGAAGCGTTGCGCGCCCCGGACCAGGTACGCCTCTTCCTCGGGCGAGCTCGCGCGCCCGAGCGCCAGGTTGCGATGCGGAAAGCGCCCGAAGCGGGCCACGATGCGGTGGTGCAGCTCCGCGGAATCGAGCGCACCGGCAAACAGCGGCCGCAGCGCCTCGCCGGCGACCTCGGCGAGCAGCCTGCGGTAGGCGCCCAGCGATTCCTCCTGCGCGTCGGTGCGCTCGGCATGCTGCAGGGGCATGTAAAAGAACAGTCTCTCCGCCGGGGAGAGCGCCGCGTCCGCCGCCGCCTGCAGGCCTGAAAGGGTGAGCGAGAGCGCTGCGTCGTCGGTGGCGAACGCCCGCGCGGTGCCGCGGAAGACGTGGCGGGGAAACTGATCGAGCAGCAGGATGAGGCTCAAGCGCCGGTGCGGGCTGCCCTCCCAGGAGCCGAGCGCCCCCGCGGCGGCCCGCTCCATCAACTTGCCGAACCGGGCGCGGATGAGGTCATCCACGGCGCGCCGCTCGTCGCGGGAAGCTTCGACACCGAACCACAAGCGCTGGCGCTCCCGCAGCGTCCCGAGGGTGAGCGGCACCCGGCCGAACCAGAAACGGCGCACCTCGAGAGACTCGTCCAACGATGCGCTCCGCGGTCGACGTTATGTCAACTCACTCGCACAGACTCTCGAGATAGCCCTGGGCGACCGCCGAGAGACGTTTGCGCGCCAGCGCCCGGGCCTTGGGAGCATCGAGGATGTACTCCAGGGGGCCGCAGACCAGCAGTTGGCGGATGCGCGGATGGCGCGCCGATGCGCGGGCCATCTTGTTGAGCACGGTGAAGCCGCGGTTGATCTTCTCGCGGGGAGCCCGGTCCTGCTCGATGGTGCGGGCGAGGTACTGGCCGAAGCGGGCGTATAGAAAGTAATCATCGTCGCCGGCCTGGAAACGGACTTCGGCGAAGAAGTCGGGAAAATTCTTCTCGAGGTACGAATTGACGCTGCACAGAGCGGGACGGGGATCGAGGCTGCTCGACGCGCGCTGCTTCATGTCCTTTGTTACACCTCCCGTGGGGTCCGGACCGCCATCGCTGGGCGTCACGGGCGGCACCACACCCCGCGACGCGGCGCGAATGGTGCGCGAGAAGGACGGAGGATGCAAGCGCAAGTGAGGCGGGCGCCAACGCCGGCGCTCAACCGGCCCGGCGCCGCCTGCGGTTGCCCCATCCTTGCCCCGCCAGGTGAGCGGCAAGTCCGGCGGCCGCGATGAAGGCAAGCGCGCTGGTCGCGAGCGTCACATTCAGCATTCGCTCCAGCGTGCGGTTGCGCAGCCACACCCCGCGGTCCGATATCCGGGTGAGCAGCAGCCGCGCGATCACCGGGCCGTGGACGGCGCCGTAGATCGGGGCCGTCGTCTCGATCACCCTTACCCCATGTGGTCCGACCAGACGATGGTAGAGGCGGGCGAGGATGCCGGGCTGGGGTGCCGGCACCCGTGGCACGGTGAGCTCGTCGGCCTGGGCCAGCATGGCGCCTGCGGGGGTCGTGACCGAGAGCCTCAAACCCGGCTTCACGAACCGGGCCAGGTACTTGGGCAGCGCCGGTGAGGCGAGGATCAGACGGCCGCGGGTGCGCAGCGTGCGTGCGCTGAGAGTCCCGTAGCTCAGGGGCGCCGCGCCGCGCCGGTCACGGTCGTCGATCAGCACGCCGAACCGGCCGTCGATGAGGGAAAGCGGCATCGAAAACTCGACATCGTATCCGCCGGCACGCAGCTGCAGGCTGCCGACGATGCGCGGATCGATGATTGCCTGCCGGCGTCCGTACTCGCCCGTCACGATGCGGCGGGCCACGATGGGGCCCGGACCGGTCAGCGCGAAAAACTCGGCGTGTTGCCCGCCCCGAGGGCCGGCATAGCCGAGCCAGATGCGATCCCCCATGGCAGCCCGGCGCAGCGGGTTGGCGAAGGGCGCATCGAACACCACGCGCGGGTCCTGCACCTTCAGCAGCACATACAGCATGCGCCCGTACACGCCGGCGAGGATGGCGAAGCGATGCGGAGCCTTGCCGTAGTGGCGCCAGGCGCCCCGGCCGTATGGCCTGCCCCCCCCGCCCGCGCCGACCCAGCCGGCAGCGCCCTCGACGGACAGCGGTGCCGGCAAGGGCACGGCGGTGAGATCATAGGGACCGCCGCGGGCGGGTGTCCCGGGGTAGCGGTAGAGCAGGGCGGCACGGCCCTGAAGCGAGGCGGCCACCGTGTCGGCGACCGAGCGCAGCGACTGCCGCTCGCTCTCGCGCAGCGCCGATTCCATCTGCCGGGCGTAGCGGATGCCGTCCCAGGGCAGCACCAGAGCGACCAGTGCGAGTAGCAGGACCTTGAGCCAGGACGACATCGACTTTGAGCACTCTTTCGGGTGGATGAGGACTTATACTGAAAAGTTTGCAGCGGGGGTTCCGCCGTCATTCCCTATGAAGATACCCGAGATTCTCATCGTCGAGACCGTACACCAGCCCGGGAGCCTCGCGAGAGTGCTGCAGGTGATCGCCGAGGCCGGGCTCGCCATCGAGCACCTGACGGCGTTGCGCCGCGGGCAGGGCCGAACGGTCTGGGAGATCACCCTGGAGATGGACGAGGAGGCCGACCGCAGCCTCTACGATCGCATCGATCAGCTTCCGAACGCGCGCTTCCTCGGCAAGTCCGACCGGGTTTTCAATCGCCACCGCGGCGGCAAGATCCGCACCGTCGCGAGTCTGCCGATCAACACGCGGCAGGTGCTGCGCGATGTGTACACACCGGGGGTGGCGCGGGTGTGCCTCGCCATCAAACAGGATCCCGAGCTCGCGCACGAGTACACGAGCATCGACAACACCGTGGCCGTGATCACCAACGGCACGGCGGTCCTGGGTCTCGGCAACATCGGGCCGCTCGCCGGCCTGCCGGTGATGGAAGGCAAGGCGGCGCTGTTCGCCGACCTCGCGGGCCTGTCCGCGGTGCCCATCCTGATCGAGCAGACCCGGCCCGAGGAGGTCGTGGATCACATCGTCGCGATCCACCTGTCCTTTGGCGCCATCCAGCTGGAGGATTTCGCCGCGCCGGAGTGCTTCGAGATCGAGAGCCGCTTGTGCGAGCGGCTTGCCAAGCCCGTGCTGCACGACGATCAGCACGGCACCGCCGTCGTGGCGCTGGCGGCGCTCATCAATGCGGCGCGCCGCGCCCGCAGGAGTCTGCCGCGGAGTACCGTGGGCCAGATCGGCCTCGGCGCGGCCGGCACGGGGATCGTGCGGCTGCTGCGCGCTTATGGCGTGAACAACGTGCTCGGCACCGATCGCGATCCCGCCGCTCTCGCGCGCCTTCGCGCCCTCGGCGGTGAGGAGGCGAGCCTGGAGTCCATCATGCAGCGCGCCGACATCGTGCTCGCCACCACGGGGGTGAAAGGTCTCATCCGCCCGCAGTGGGTCCGGCCTGGCCAGGTCATCCTGGCGCTGTCCAATCCCGATCCGGAAATCGAGCCCATCGTGGCACGCGAGCACGGAGCCGCCTTTGCCGCCGACGGCAAGGACATCAACAACGTGCTCGCCTTCCCGGGGCTGTTCAGGGGCGCACTCGATGCCCGCGCGGCTCGCTTCACCGACGCGATGCTGATGGCGGCCGCACAAACGCTCGCCGACCTGGCGCAGGGGGATGAGCTGGTGCCCGATCCGCTCGACAAGTCGGTGCACGAGCAGGTGGCGGCGGCGGTGCGGGCAGCCCATTAACAGGCGCCGGGTCCGGCCGTCCTCTCCGGCCGCGCGTGTGCCGCGCGCAAAAAACGTGGTCTTTGCTCGCTGCCCGCCACCTCCGGCGGCAGGCACGGCCCTGTGCCTGAGTTACGCAGTCACGCCGGCGCCGCCTGCGGCTCCGGCGTGAGGAACCCGCGCAGCTTCCCCATGGCGTTGGCCTCGATCTGCCGGATCCGCTCCGCGGACACCCCGTACTGGTCGGCCAGCTCGTGCAACGTCGCTTTGTCCTCGCTCATCCACCGGCGCTGCAGGATGTCGCGGCTGCGTGCATCGAGGTGCTCGAGCGCGCCGCGCAGCCGGGTGGAGGAGTCATGCTCCCACTCCGTGGCTTCCACCTGTTCGGCCGGATCGGCATCCGGCGCGGGCAGGTAGGCCGACGGACCGTAGGATTCCTCCTCGTCCGCATCGGGCGCCGGGTCGAACGACAGATCGTGCGCCGCCAGGCGCTTCTCCATCTCGTTGACCTCCCCGGGCGTGACACCCAAGTCCTTGGCCACCGCGGCGGTTTCTTCCGCGGACAGCCAGGTGAGGTTCCTCTTCACCCGCCGCAGGTTGAAGAAGAGTTTGCGCTGGGCCTTGGTGGTGGCGATCTTGACCAGCCGCCAGTTGCGCAGGACGTACTCGTGAATCTCGGCCCGGATCCAGTGCACCGCAAAGGACACGAGGCGCACGTTGAGCTCGGGATCGAAGCGCTTCACGGCCTTCATCAGGCCTACATTGCCTTCCTGTATGAGATCGCCCAAGGGCAGCCCGTAGCCTCGATAGCCTCGGGCGATGTGAACCACGAAGCGCAGGTGCGAGAGCACCAGCTTGCGGGCGGCGCCGAGATCGTCCTGGTTGCGGAAGCGCTCCGCCAGTGCGCGCTCTTCCTCGCGGTCGAGCACCGGAATGCGGCTCACGCGATCGATATACGCATCTACGCTGCCGCCTGGCCCTGCGAGCGCAAAGTCGCAGGGCCGGGCGATCAATGCAGTGCTTGCGGTCATGGATGCTCCCAGATTCAGTGTGCCGAATACTAGCACTCCGTATGTGCGAGTGCTAAGCGACCAAAAGGTTCCCGGGTAGAGATCCGTATCTTCCGCGTCGTCAGAGCCAAAGCGCTAGCCAAGCAAGAAGGGACGGTGACCAGAAAAATTCACAGTGACTCGGTATCTTTCGTTATCGTGCGCGGCCCCGTTCTTTACCGTAGACAGGGCAACTGCTTCCCGAACCTCGATTATGTACAATCCGGACGAATCCATCGAATTCCCCGCCAAGGCAGCGGCCGAGCATCGATACGACGATTTCAGCATTCTGCTGCACTGGGTCACCGTTGTGCTCGTGGCGAGCTTGTGGACACTTGGTCAGTCCTTGAGCTTTTTCCCCAAGGGCGGGCCCCGGGAAGCAGCGCTGTCGGTGCACATTCTGCTCGGGATCACGCTGGGCGCGATACTGCTGGTACGGATCGCCTGGCGCGCGGGCGCCGGCCGCCGGCTGCCACCGGCCGATTCGGGCTGGCAGGGCGAGCTTGCCCGCAGCGTTCATTACGGGCTGTATGTGCTGCTCGGGGTGACGGTGGCGCTCGGGCTGTCCCGGGTGTGGCTGTACGGCAATCACGTGTTCGACTGGTTCGCCTTCCCGAGGCCGGCCTTCAGCACCCGGTCTGTGATCCGGACCATCGGCGGTCTGCACGCGGACCTGGCGGACCTGGTGGTGATCGTGGCGGGTCTGCATGCCGCCGCAGCGCTTGCCCATCACTATGTATTGCGGGATTCGGTGCTGCGGCGCATGTTGCCGGGGAAGCGCAAAACTCGCCCGGAGCAGTGAGCGCGGGAGTTTTTCCGGCGCGCGCAGCGCCCCGGGAGTCGAGCGGGGGTACTCGGCCGCCCGCGGGGGCGCTCCTGACCGGCGTTCGCCGCTCGAGCACATCCAACCCTGGGCGCGGCGCAGGATAGAGCGATGCCGGAGCTCCCCGAAGTCGAGACTACCCGCCGCGGTATCGAGCCGCATGCCCTCGGCCGGCGGATCGTGGCGCTCGAGGTCTACGAGCCGCGGCTGCGCTGGCCGGTGTCGCCGTCGCTGCCGGCCCGCGTCGCCGGCCAGCGGATCACCGGCACGGACCGGCGGGCCAAGTACCTGTTGATCAGGCTGACGTCGGGCACGTTGCTGCTGCATCTGGGCATGTCCGGCTCGCTGCGCGTGTTATCCGCAGATACCCCCAGAATCGCGCACGATCAATTCGACTTGAGGCTTGATTCCGGTCAGACTCTACGCTTCAACGACCCTCGCCGGTTCGGCAGCCTGCACTTCACGCAGGATCCAGCCCGACATCGGTTGCTCGCGCACCTTGCTCCGGAGCCCTTCGATGCCGCGTTCGACGCGGACTATCTGTGGGGGGTGGCCCGCGGGCGCCGGGTGGCGGTCAAGCAGCTGCTGATGAACAGCCGCCTGGTCGTGGGGGTGGGTAACATTTACGCCAGCGAAGCGCTGTTCCGCGCCCGGATCCTGCCGGAGCGGCAGGCGCGCAGTCTCTCGCGCGCCGAAGCGGGGCGGCTGGTTCGGGCGGTGCGAGCGGTGTTGGCGCAGGCGATCCGGGTGGGCGGCACGACGCTGCGGGATTTCGTGAGGCCCAATGGCTCGCCGGGATACTTCCGGCAGAAGCTGCATGTGTATGAGCGGGCGGGCGAGCCGTGCCGGGTATGCCGCACGATGATCGGGCACGCGACGCAGCAGGGCCGCTCGACGTACTACTGCCCCAAATGCCAGAAATGACGATCAGGTCTTGCGGCGCTTCTTGAGCTCGGCTTCGACGATGGGGTGGACGAACTCGCTCACGTTCCCGCCCAGCACGGCGATCTCGCGCACCAGAGTGGAGGAGATGAAGGTGAACTGCTCCTGCGGGGTGAGAAACACCGTCTCGATGTCCCGCTCCAGGTGACGGCTCATGTTGGCCAGCTGGAACTCGAACTCGAAATCCGAGACCGCGCGCAGGCCGCGGATGATCACCGAAGCGCCCTGCTCGCGAGCGAACTCTACCGTCAAGCCCGAGTAGCCGAGCACAGCCACGTTGGGCAGATCGCCCAGCACCCGGCGTGCCAGATCCACCCGAGTCTCGAGCGTGAACATCGGCGCCTTGTTGGGATTGGCGGCGATCGCGACAATCACGCGGTCGAAGATGCTCGTTGCCCGGCGCACCAGGTCCTGGTGGCCGTTGGTGATCGGATCGAAAGTACCCGGATAGACGGCGTCTCGGTTCATTCTGCGGCGGCCCCCCTCTGATGCCAGTAGAGATGATACCCGACCTCGCCCGCCTGTCCGGCCCTGGCGCTCGCCCAGCCGGCCGGCACGGCCGGCGGGTGGCCGGACGGACATTCGAGGTAGATTCGCGCATCCGTGGCGAGCCAGCCGGCGAGCTCGAGCTCCCCGCAGACCGCCGAAAGCAGCCCGGAGTCAAACGGAGGATCCAGGAAGGCGATGTCGAAGGGCTGCGCGGGACCGCGCAGGAAGGCGCGCGCCTCGGACTCGACGACGCGCCAATCATGATGGCGGCCGGGATCCCACCGGCAAAGGCACTCCTCGATGGCACGCGCGGCCTGGCCGTTGCGCTCGACGAAGGTCACGTGCGAGGCGCCGCGGGAGAGGGCTTCGAGGCCGAGGGCTCCGCTGCCGGCGAACAGATCGAGGCAGCGCGCACCCGGCACTCGCGCCGCGAGCCAGTTGAACAGAGTCTCGCGCACGCGATCGGGTGTCGGACGGATGCCCGGCAAGGACGGAAAGCGCCACCGGCGCCCGCGCCAGGTGCCGGCGATGATCCGCAGCATCCGCGCCGAGGCGCCGCGGTGGTGTGTCGGTCGCGGGTCACGCACCATGATTAAGATACACTAGCGGCCACGCATGGCTGATTCCGATTCCAAAGACGGGGCGCCCCGCAACGGCGAGCGCCGGGGGTTCTTCAAACGGCTGGCCCAGCGCTTGAGTCGCGGCCGGCTCGGCTTCGATCTTCCCAATCTGCTGCGGGGACGGCGAATCGACGCCGAAGTCCTCGAGGAGCTCGAGACTCGGCTGCTGACAGCGGATGTCGGAATCGATGCCACGGAGCACATCCTCTCGGACCTGCACAGGAAGGTTGCACGCAAGGAGCTCGCCGACGTCGACGCATTGATCGCGGCGCTGCGCGAGGCGGTGATCGGGATTCTCGAGCCGTGCGCGCGGCCGCTCCTCATCGATCCGAGGCACCGGCCCTTCACCATCCTGGTCGTGGGCGTCAACGGTTCCGGCAAGACCACCACCATCGGCAAGCTCTCCCGTCGCTTGCACGACGAAGGCCGCAGCGTCGTGCTCGCCGCGGGCGACACTTTCCGCGCCGCAGCCATCGAGCAGCTCGCGGTATGGGCCGAGCGCAGCGGCGCGGATTTTATTGCCCAGCACGCCGGGGCGGACCCGGGTGCCGTGCTCTTCGATGCGCTGCAGTCCGCGCGCGCGAAGAAAGCGGACGTCCTGTTGGCGGATACCGCCGGACGCCTGCACAGCCAATCGCACCTGATGGAGGAGCTGAAAAAAGTCAGGCGTGTCCTGCAGCGGCTCGACCCGACCGCTCCCCACGAAGTCCTGCTGGTGCTCGACGCCAACCAGGGGCAGAACGCGCTTGCGCAGGCCGTTCAATTCCACGAGGCGGTCGGTGTGAGCGGCATCGCCATCACCAAGCTCGACGGCACCGCCAAGGGCGGGATCGTGATCGCCATCGCGCGGCGGCTCGGGGTGCCGATCCGCTTCATCGGCATCGGGGAGCAGGCGGGGGATTTCGGCGAATTCGATGCCCGCGAATTCGCCGCCGCGCTGGTCGAAGGGCCGCGCGCGGGGACGCAGGAGTGAGCGGATGATCGAGCTGCAGCGGGTGAGCAAGCGTTATCCCAACGGACGGGAGGCGCTCACCAATGTCAGCTTCTTCGTCGACCGGGGCGAGATGGTGTTCGTCACCGGCCGCTCGGGCGCGGGCAAGAGCACGCTGCTGAAGCTGATCGCGCTGCTCGAGCGGCCGTCGCGCGGCACGGTGAGCGTCAACGGACGCAACATCGGCGCCATCAAGGAGCGCCACATACCCGCGTTCCGGCGGCAGATCGGAGTGGTGTTTCAGGATCACAAGCTGCTCGCCGACCGGCCGGTGTTCGACAACGTGGCGCTGCCGCTGGTGGTCGCAGGCGCCCCTTTCACGGAGATCGGCAAGCGCGTGCGCGCCGCGCTCGACCAGGTGGGCCTGCTCGGCAAGGAGCGGATGCTGCCCATGGAACTGTCGGTCGGGGAGCAGCAGCGCGTCGGCATCGCGCGCGCCGTCGCCGGCAAGCCGGCGGTGATCGTCGCCGATGAGCCGACGGGCAACCTCGATCCGGAGCTGTCGATCGAAGTGATGCGGTTGTTCAGACGATTCAGCGACGTCGGTGTAACCGTGCTGGTGGCCACCCATGACCGACATATCGTGCGCGAGTTCGGCAGCCGCGAGATCATGCTCGACAGCGGCGAGATGCGGGGCGGCGACCCCGATCCCCTGCCTTCTCTGGTGGCCAACCGCTGACCCCGAGGCCTCATGAGTCCCGCCACGCTTGCCACCCGTCACGCGCAGGCCCTGCTGGGCGCCCTTGGGCGTATGGCGCGCTCGCCGCTCGCCACCGTGTTCACTCTGTTGGTCATCGGCCTGGCGCTGACGCTGCCGGCGGCGTTGGGGCTGCTCGTGACCAACGCCGAAGCCGCCACCGGCGGCTTCACCCAGGCCGTGGACATGTCCGTGTACCTGAAGTCCGGCGTGTCACTGCAGCGGGCGCAGCGGCTCGCGGAGCGGGCGCGCACGATCCCCGGCATCAAGACCGTCACGGTCATTTCCGCGGCGCAGGGGCTCAGGGAATTCCGCAAGTATTCAGGCTTCGGCGCGGCGCTCGATGTGCTGCACGGCAATCCGCTGCCCAATGTGCTGCACATCGTGCCGCAGCCCGGGTCCAGCAGCGCGGTCGACCTCGAGCGCTTGCGCCGCGATCTGGCCGCCTGGCCGGCGGTGGACATGGTGCAGCTCGATGCGCAGTGGGCGCTGCGTTTCAATGCCATTCTGGGGGTGTTGCGGCGGCTGGTGTCCACCGCGGCGGTGCTGCTGGGCGCCGGCGTGCTGGCGGTGGTTGGCAACACCATCAGGCTCGAGATCCTCAACCGCCACGCCGAGATCGAGGTGACCAAGCTGGTCGGCGGCTCGAATGCCTTCGTGCGCCGTCCCTTCCTGTATACCGGGATGCTCTATGGGCTCGGTGGGGCGGCACTCGCCTGGCTGATCCTCGAGGCGGTGCTGATCGGGCTCACGGGGCCTGTGGCGCGGCTGGCGCAGCTGTACGGCAGCGGCTTTGTGCTCACGGGGCTGACCGGGCGCCAGTGCGGCGGGCTGTTCGGCGGGGGCCTCGCTCTGGGATGGCTGGGGGCGTGGATCGCCGCTCACCGCCACCTGCGCAGCATCGAGCCGCGGGCCTAGCCCGCTCCTTCAGAGCCGGCCGGCAATGGCACGGTTGAACGGCGCTGTGCGGCTGCTTTCCCGCCCGAAGGCGGCCGGCTACTTGATCTTGGCTTCCTTGTAAGCGACGTGCTTGCGTGCCACCGGGTCGAACTTGCGCACCTCCAGCTTGTCGGGATGCAGGCGCTTGTTCTTGGTGGTCACGTAGAAGTGGCCGGTGCCGGCCGAGGAGAGCAGCTTGATCTTGTCGCGCATGGATGGGCTCCCGTCAGATCTTCATGCCCTGGGCGCGCAAGGAGGTCACGACTTGGTCGATGCCTTTTTTCTCGATGATGCGCAGCCCATGGGCGGAGATGCGCAGTGATACCCAGCGCTTCTCCGTCTCCAGCCAGAACCGCTGCGTGTGCAGGTTGGGCAGGAAGCGGCGACGCTTCTTGTTGTTTGCGTGGGAGACGCGGTTTCCGACAGCCGGCCCCTTGCCGGTGATCTCGCAGACGCGGGACATGTGCAACAACCTTAAAAAAATCAAATACTTGAACAGATGCCGGGCGTGACCCGTCGAGGTGCCCGGACTGCGGCGGCCGTGGCCTGTCCGCAGGAGCCCAGCTTTATACCAGCACCGGGGAAGCCCGGCAAGGCAACCGTGGCCGGCCGGAACGAGGGTCCGGGACGCTCAGAGGAGTCCATGTTCCGCAAATGAATAGCAGCGGCCGGCGCCCACGATGACGTGGTCGACCATCCGCACGTCCATCAGCGCGAGACAGTCCCGCAGGCGAGAGGTGATCGCATCGTCGGCCGCACTGGGGTCGGTGCCGCCCGAGGGGTGATTGTGCGCCACGATCACCGCGGTGGCGTTGTGCAGCAGCGCCTGCCGAAGCACCTCACGGGGGTGCACCTGCGCGCAGTCGACCGTGCCGCGGAACAGCTCCTCGAAGGCGATCAGCCGATGGCGCACGTCGAGGTACAGGCAGCAGAACACCTCGTAAGGGCGATCACGCAACTGTGCCAGCAGGAAGCGGTGCGTGGCCTGAGGGCTCGTCAGCGGCTGCCCGGAGCGCAGCTCCTCGTGCAAATGGCGCCGCGCCAGTTCGACCGCCGCCTGGATGGCGGCGTAGCGCGCCGGTCCCATCCCCTTGCGGCGCCAGCGTGAGCGCTCGGCCGCCAGCAAAGCGCGCAGGGAGCCGAAATCATTGAGCAATGCGCGGGCCAGCTCCACGGCCGAGCAGCCGGGCACGCCCGAGCCGATCAGCAGCGCCAGGAGCTCCGCGTCCGTCAGGGCGTGCGGCCCGTGTGCCAGGAGTTTCTCGCGCGGGCGCTCGGAGAGCGCCCATTTGCGTATGGGCAGCAAGCCGGCTTCTCGTACCTCGCTCTGCATCGAAAGCGCTCCCTAGGGTGCGGGAGGTCCATCTTGGGGCGGCAAAGAGGAGTCCGGCAGGGGGAAAATCGGGGGTGTTCATGCAGAAATGCGCAATTCATGCGGGCCGGTTTGCGTGGCCGGTGACAGGCGCCGGATAATCACCCGATGCAAGGCAAACACATCCTGCTCGGTGTGACCGGTAGCATCGCCGCGTACAAGAGTGCGGACCTGCTGAGGCGCCTGCGCGAGCGCGGCGCCGAGGTCCAGGTGGCCATGACTACCGCCGCGCGCGAGTTCGTCGGGCCGATCACCTTCCAGGCCCTTTCGGGTCGTCCGGTGCGGATCGACCTCTGGGACAGCGCGGCCGAGGCGGCCATGGGCCACATCGAGCTGGCCCGCTGGGCCGAACTGGTACTGATTGCGCCGGCGAGCGCGGATTTTCTGGCTCGCCTGGCCGGTGGCAGGGCCGATGACCTGCTGGCAACGCTCTGTCTCGCGAGCGAGGCGCCGATCGCCGTCGCGCCCGCCATGAACCGCATCATGTGGGGTAACGCCGCCACGGCGGCCAACCTCGCCCTGCTTCGCCAGAGGGGCGTGCACGTGCTCGGGCCGGCCGAAGGCGCCCAAGCCTGCGGCGAGGTGGGCGAGGGACGCATGCTGGAGCCCCAGGAGCTCGCCGATCGCGTCGCTGAGCTGCTTCCCCGCGACGGGCCGCTGCGCGGCCGGCGCGTGCTGATCACCGCCGGGCCCACGCGCGAGCGCATCGATCCGGTGCGCTTCATCAGCAATCGCAGCTCGGGCAAGATGGGTTTCGCCGTGGCGCAGGCCGCGCGGGAAGCGGGCGCCGAGGTCGTTCTGATCAGCGGCCCGGTCGCACTGCCGACGCCGCCCGGCGTGCGCCGCGTGGATGTCGAAAGCGCGGAGGCCATGCTCGAGGCGGTGCAGCGCGAGGTCGCGCAGGCGAATATTTTCATCTCGACCGCGGCGGTGGCGGATTACCGGCCCGCCAACCCCGCCGAGCAGAAGATCAAGAAAACCTCCGACCGCCTGCACTTGGACATGGAGCGTACCGCCGACGTGTTGGCGACAGTGGCCGCGCGGCCCGAGCGCCCCTTCGTCGTGGGCTTCGCCGCCGAGACCGAGTCGGTCGAGCAGAACGCCCGGGGGAAGCTGCTGAAGAAGAATCTCGACATGATCGCGGCCAACGAGGTCGGTCACACCAAGGGCTTCGACTGCGAGGACAACCATCTGGTCGTGCTGTGGCGCAACGCGCGGCAGGACTTGGGCCGCGGGCCAAAGCTCGCCCTGGCACGCGAGCTCGTGCGTCTGATCGCCGAGTCCTACGCAGCGTCCCTCGCGGGGACGCGCCACCTCGACACGGTCCACGCTTGAGCGCCGCGCCTGCCGCGGCGCGGCCGCTGAGGATCAGGATCCTGGATCGGCGTCTGGGCAGCGAGTTTCCGCTGCCGGCGTATGCGACCGCGGGCTCGGCGGGCCTCGATCTGCGCGCCTGTCTGGATGGGCCGCTCACCCTGATGCCGGGCCGCGCGGAGCTCATTCCAACCGGCATGGCGATTCATCTTGCCGACCCCGGGCTCGCGGCGGTGATCCTGCCGCGCTCGGGCCTCGGCCACAAGCACGGCGTGGTGCTCGGCAACCTCGTCGGCCTGATCGACTCGGACTACCAGGGCCAGCTGATGGTGTCCTGTTGGAATCGCGCGCACGGGCCCTTCCTCATCCAGCCCGGGGAGCGCATCGCGCAGCTCGTCGTGGTGCCGGTGGTGCAGGTGGCGCTCGAAGTGGTCGAGGGCTTCGAACAGAGCAGCCGCGGCGCGGGCGGCTTCGGGCACTCGGGCAGCCATTAGCCCTACGCGCCTGTTCTCCCCGATCGGACCAGGCCGCCGCCGCAGGCGAGCGCACATCGCAATGACCACCGGCCGCAGCGCCCGCGGTGCGCTGCGCCGATCCGACCGCGGGCCATGTTTCGGGATCGGGAAGCGAACGCCGCCTGGCGAAACGACCCGCGGTGTGCGCCAGGGGCGCCGCGGGCGCGCTGCACATCGCGCACCGGCCGGCGCCCGAGCGCGCACCCCTCGGGTGCGGGAGGCGGCAAATTATCGGTGAGCTTGCGCCGGCTCCACCACTATCACCGCATCCATGACGTACGGATACCCGCCGTACCCGGGGTAAGGCCTGTACGTATGCTTCCAGGCGGCGGCATGAATGAGGCAGACGATGGGATGAATGCCGGCATGGCGGAAAACGATGGACCGCTCCCCGCCGTTCATTGCCAGATTGAACCCCTTGAACGCGTAGCGGTACAGGCGAATGCGATCGCGATCCTCGTCCATCACCGGATACTTGCCGGGATAGAAACTATGGGTCATGGAGTCTTCGTTGTAGACGTGAATCGGCTGGCCCGCTCTGACAACCAATACCCAGGGCACGAAGGTCATGGTGGCGCCGGACACCTCCAGCCACGGCCCTCGATTCATGAACGCGCGATGAGGCATGCCGGTGCGCCTGCCGGTCCCCGCCCCTTCCATGGCCCCATGGCTGGCGCTCAGCGCAATCCCTCCGCCGGCGGCGTTTGTCACCGCGACCACGCCGTAGGCCGGGGCCGGAAATGAGCTGGAGTCCTTGCGCGCAACAGGCTGGTCGATCTTCTCTTGGCGCGCGCCCATGAGCGTCACGGAGCCAAAACCCGTCGTGCCGGCGTTGAAATAGACATAGACGCCGTAGCGAACGGGCATCCACGCCGCATGGGAGTGCGCCGGGATCAGCAGATTTTTCACCAGTCGGCCGCGTCGGGTGACGATCCTGATGTCGAGCGGATCATCGCCCGGATTGGCAAAGCGCAGGCGCGAGCGCAGCACGAGCTGCACGTTCATCACGTTGAAGCCGTCGCCGTCCAATCTGATCTCGCCGTGGCTGCGCCCCCAGAGCGCGGATTGTCCGGGCACACGGGCCGGCGCCGCGGCGGCCCGACTCAAAAGCAACGTGCCGGCACAGGCGATCACAACAGCCGCCACAGCGCCGCCGCGCGCCGGTGCGCCACGAGCGGCTCCCGTCGGAGCATGAATCCGGTCAACAAACATGTGAAAGCCTCCTCCCGCCGCCCTCGATCTCGGCGGCCGTGATCATCACCGTCAGCGCCGTGCTCGCGCTGGCGAAAGAGCTTTTCCCCGGGAAGCCCGGCGAGCGGCCACCGCGGCGGCACCCCGGCGGCCCGCGCGGGGTCTGCCGGATCGCATGATGCCCGGTTTCAAGGAGCATGACACCGTCCGCCATGATCACTCCCGCGCCCGGGGGACGGAATCCGGCTCCTGCCGCCGAAACCGCGCTGCTTCCTCAATGGTCCCAATGCGTCCCCTGGGTGAAGCCGGCCTCGATGACAGCAGGCTCGCGTGATCTGGAGAATGAAGATTGCGCGGCGTTGCGGCGGCCCGTATCCGCCCTGGAATTTGACCAATGTCATGAAGTGCGGAAACTACCTATATCAGCATAGGCCGCCGGCGGTGAACCTTTCCCGCTGTTGGACCTCACTATGTCGTGTGCTATGCGAATCGATGATCTGAAAGTTTGGTTGCGCCGCGGCCTGTTGGCCGCTTCGGCGGCGACGCTCGCGCTGGCGAGCGTCCCGGCGCCGGCGCAGGGCGCCTACACGCCTCCGTCGCAGGCCCGGCGGCTCGCGATCGGTGTCTGCGGCACCTGCCACGGAGTCAGCGGCAACAGCAAGAACCCGATGTTCCCGCGCCTCGCGGGCCAGAAGGCCTGGTACCTCGAGCAGCAGCTGAAGGAGTTCCGCGATCACACTCGCGGCGATGCGTACGCGGTGGGCTACATGTGGGGCATGGCCGGTCAGCTCTCGAATGCGACCATCGTCTCTCTGGCGAACTACTTCTCGCACCAGAAGGCCGGTCCTGGAACGCGCCGTCCGGTGCGCGTGCTCGCCGAGGGAAACCAGATCTACCATCAGGGGATTCCCACGCAGGGCGTGCCGGCCTGCGCCGCGTGCCACGGCGCCAACGGCCTCGGCAATGCGCATTTTCCGCGCGTCGCCGGGCAACACGCCGAGTACATCCTCAAGCAGCTCAACGCGTTCAGGACGAACATGCGTGATGTCTTCATCATGCACGGAATAACGATGACGCTGCACGCCAAGCAGGAAAAGGCGGTAGCCGACTACCTGGCATCGCTGTCGTAACTGCCGCCGTCCTGGCGCGGCACCTGCCGGCGCGCGGGAAGGCGGCCGCGCACTGCTGCGTCGCCGGCGAGCGTGCCGTCAAAGCACGTTTCGCCGAAGACAAGTGCGACCCGAAGCGCGGCAACGAGGCGCCCGTCAAGCGGCCGATCCGTGCAGTCCGTCCGCTGGCGCGCCGCAGCGCCGGGCCGTGCGCGTGCTGCGGCGGTGCTCATGGCACCAGCGGCGCGAGCGTCGATCCCGCTGCTCGCCTCACTCTTCGTCCTTCGTCCCGGGCCTCTTGCGGCGCCTGTTCGAGGAGCAAGACCTGCCCGCCCGCGCGACCCTCGCGGTTACAGCGGCTACTGCGCCAGCGTGCGCCTGCGCCTCCTGGCGGAGGTTTCCCGATCTTCCCGTCCCCGCCCCGCCGGGCGTCGGGCGGTGCGCGGTTGCGCGAGCGCCATGGCGGGCGGCAATACGAAGAGCCAACGGAACGAGCGCGCGCAGGAATCGGCCCGCATCGCGGGCAGGCTTCGCCCGGCAAAGTGGCGGCCGGCGCCCCGTCGGCTTCCGGCCGCGAAGTTCACCGTGCCGACAGGGGACTTTGAGCTGAAATTGGCCCGCGCCGCGCACAACTCCTGCGGTGACCGGGTGGCAGCGAGAATGGGCCGCACCTCGCCGGACTCGATATAACTCGCCGGGCCGGCGAAAACAGTGCCGCGCCGATAGGTGTGCGCGAAGAAGGTGGGCTCGGCCACGTAGAGCGTGCGAAGACCACGCCCGACGCTGGACCGGCAGCCGACCCCGCGACCTCCGGCGGCACCCGATGCGGCGTTGCCGTGCACGCCTCTGCAATACCGGCCGGCGCGGGCATCGACACCGGTATCGTTCAGCGCCGAAGCGCCGCCGCGCTGCGACAACTCGCCCGACGCCCGCGGGGTGGACACGGGCAGATCAGCGCGTCGGAGCAGCCTGTCGAGACCGCCATGCCCCGCTGCAAGCCACGCCCTTCATCGTTGCGGCAGGTGCCATGTCTCCTTATCTCATCGGCAGAGCGAGCCCCCTGTCTTTGCGCCTACCGCAGTCATCCGGCACGGTCGAGCACGGCCGACACGCCGACATCAGCTCCTTGCGGCGGCGGATCGCGTTGCAGGCGCCGATCCACCGGGGGTCCGAGCGCGCTCTGTCTGCGAGTGCGCGGGCCGGGCGTTTGCGCTGCGTGGCCGGCGCAAGGATGCGAGCCGGCGGCGGTGGTGAGGGCCGGCAGCGTTACTCGACACGGGCGGGCAGAAAGCATGTTGACGGGGACCCCATGGAGCTTCGCATCGCGAATTCGCACGGGCAAACCGGGACGCCGGCGTTCGCCATCGGGCGGGCCGGCCCGTCTGGCGACTGTCCCGGCTTGGCAGGTTGCGACGGATTGTTCGCAGAGCGGGACTGCAATGGTGGTAGTCTTTGCACGGCAAGCGCCGCTTTTCCTGAAAGGTTGCGATGATGGCGAAGCGTCTTACGAACAGGCAAAAACCGCGCACCAAGGCCGAGCAGCGGGCCGAGACCCTCGAGCGGATTCTCGACGCCGCGGAGTATCTGTTCTCCAAGCACGGCTTGAACGGGGTGACCCTGCGCGATGTCGCGCTGAAGGTCGGCGTACACACTTCGTTGATGCACTACTATTTCGTCGACAAACGCCGGCTGTTCGAAGCGGTGTTCACGCGCCGCGCCGGTACGACCAGCAGCCGCCGGCTGGACGCCCTGGATCATTACGAGCGGGAATGCGGCGAAGCGCCGACCGTCGAGGGTGCGCTGCGCGCCTTTCTGGACACCGACCTGGATCTTTACATCAACGGCGGGGAGGGGTGGCGCAATTTTGCCGCGTTTGCCGCGCAAGTGAGCAACTCGCAAGAGGGAGCCGCCATGATGGATCTGCACTTCGACCCGGTGGTGCTGAAGCTGATCGGTATCCTGAAGAAGGCGCTGCCGGGATGCTCGGACGCGGACATCTTCTGGGGCTACGATTTCGTCACCGGCGCGTTCATGCACGTGCTCGGGCGCACCGGCCGCATCGACCGACTCTCGAGCGGCGCCTGCAAATCCGAGGACTTCGCGGCGGTCAAGGAGCGCCTGGCGAGTTTCATGGCTGCGGGCTTCATTGCGCTTTGCGGCACGTGCGGCAAATCGCCGAAGGCCGCTTCCGGCCGCAGGAAAGGCGGCCGCTGAGCGGCGGCGATGGAGCGGGACGGCCTGCTTGCGCCGTCCGGGAAGGCTGATCAGCCGGTGAGCGGCGTGCGCTGCGCGCTGCAGCGTCGGCTCAGGAGGATCCGCGGTGCATCAACGCCGCAACAGCTTCGCGAAACAACCTGCACTGCGCACGGCGCATATGGCTCGCGAGAGCCACGTGTGTGCGGCTCGAGAGCTCAATGTAGCGCCCCTGAGCTGCGAACGCCGGCCACTTCGGCAGGCCCGGCCCGTTCGGATCCCCGCTCCTGGCAAAGTTGGTCCAATAGCGTTCCATCAGTCTCGAGAGTCTGTGATCCGCGGCGGTGAAGGGGGCCAGAATCTCGCCCAAAGGATCCACGACAGCGCCGGGCTTCGGCAAGAAGCCGAACACATACGGAAGCTCGGAGGAATGCACGGCGAAGGCATGTCCGGGCAGAGGGTGGTCGAATTCGTACTGGTAGGCGACATGGCTGGCCGCGGTGTGCCAGCGGGCCTCGAGCACCGCCGGGCAGCGGAATGTCACGTCGGCGAGCCATTGGTTGACGCCGCTGCCGTATTTCGAATCGGCGATGCCCCGCCCGCCGTGCGCAAAGCCGTAGAGGGCCAGCACTTGCGCGGCGAGCGACCCGGTTGTGCGGCGGATGGTGGCGCGGATCATGCTTACCGGCATCGGAAAGTTCATCTCGCGCGTGGTGGTGCCGAACAGCAGCGGGACCGGCGCCTCTTTGCCGGCGGCGAAGGTGGACAGCGGCGCGCGGCGGATCACCCAGCCGTCGACGTCCGGCTGGGGGAAGATGAGCTCGGCGCGCGGCAGTGCCTGCATCTTCGCGATGAGGGTGTGTGCCGGAAGCTTGCGCAAATCGGCGATGCCCGCCGCGCCCGCCGGTGCGCCGAGCGCGGCGAGGAGCCGCGCGCCGGCCCGCTCGGCCTCACGCAGCGAATCGACCGGCGGAATGAAGGGCGTGCCGCTCTCCTCGATGGCCCTCTGAAACAGGCCGCGGGCGCGTGAGGCCATGAGCAGGCCGGTATCGGTGCCGCCGGCGGATTGTCCGAAGACGGTGATGTTGTGCGGATCGCCGCCGAAGCGGGCGATGTTGGCCCGTACCCAGCGCAGGGCGAGGATCTGATCCATCAGACCATAGTCACCGGAGGCGTGATGGCGGGATTCGCCGCTGAGCGCCGGATCGGCCAGAAAGCCGAAGATGCCGAGCCGGTAATTGATGGTGACGAGCACGACGCCGTCATCGACGAGCGTGCCCGCGTTGTAGAGCGGGCCTACTCCGGAGCCGCCGACGTTCGCTCCGCCGTGAATCCAGAACATGACCGGCAGGGCCTCTTTGACCGGCCAGCGCGGCACGATGACGTTGAGAAAGAGGCAATTTTCCCGGCCCGTTGCGGCGGCATGCTCATTCCACGCTCCGAGTGGCGGTTGCGGGCAGGGATGTCCAAAGGCGACGGCGGGCCGCACGCCGCGCCAGGGCTTCATCGGCAGCGGCGCCCGCCAGCGCAGGGGGCCGATGGGCGGCTGCGCGTAGGGAATGCCGAGGAACTGCGCGCCGCCGCCGGCGCGCGGCAGTCCGCGCAGCCAGCCATCGGTGCTCGACACGAGGGGGCCCCGACGGGGCGCCGCCGCGGCCGTCGCGGACAATCCGAGCAACAGCGCGCAGCCGGCGGCGAATCCGACGGCCGAAGGAGAGCGGCGTATCATCACGGTTTGTCCACCCCGTCTCGGCCTTTGCATCCGCATGCCGATCTCAACGGAAACATATTATTTCTAATGTGAATGAACTTGACAAGGCGAGGGCTTGCTGAGACGCTTCTCGTGCCGCCCGGGCCTCGCCCGGCGAATGTCGCGGGCTGCGTTGCCCGCGCCGTCGAGCCCGCGAACGCGCCGCACGACCCCTGCGTTGCCGTCACAGAGGATCCTCGCCGATGACCGCAGACACGGCGGAGCCCGATGATCCGTTCGGGAAAGTTGGCATGACCGTCCGGACGTCCCGGGGTGCGCTGGCCGGAGCGAGCCTTGCCGGGGGCGTGACGGCGTTCAGAGGCATCCCCTACGCCGAGCCGCCGGTCGGCGAGCTGCGCTGGAAGCCGCCCGTCGCGGCCGCCGCATGGCCGAAGGTGCGCTCCGCGGTCGAGTTCGGGGCGGCGTGCCTGCAGGCGCGCCCGACGCCGGGCAGTATCTACGCGCAGGAACCGGAGCGCATGAGCGAGGACTGCCTGTTCCTCAATATCTGGCGGCCGCCGCAGCCGTCCGGCGCGCCCGTGATGGTCTGGCTGCACGGTGGCGCGCTGCGCGGCGGGGACCCGGCCAGCGGCCTGTATGAGGGCAGCGCGCTGGCGCGCAAGGGCGTGGTCGTCGTCACGCTCAATTACCGGGTGGGCGTGCTCGGTTATCTTGCGCATCCGCAACTCAGCGCCGAATCCGCGCACGCCTCGTCGGGCAATTACGGCCTGCTCGACCAGATTGAGGCGCTTCGCTGGGTACGGGAGAACATTGCGGCCTTCGGGGGCGACCCGGGCAACGTCACGCTGTTCGGGGAGTCGGCGGGCGCATTGAGCGCCATCGAGCTCATGAGCAGCCCCCTCGCCAGGGGGTTGTTCCATAAAGTGATCTTGCAAAGCGGCTATCTCGTGTCGAATCCGCACCTGAAGCGCTCGCGCTTTGGCCTGCCGCCGGCGCAAGCGACCGGCCAATGGCTGGCGCGCGAGCTGAGCGCCAACGGCGTTGCGGCGCTGCGGGCGATGGACGCGGTGTCCCTGGTGCAAAGCGCCGCGGCGGCGGGATTCGATCCCCAGGCGACCATCGATGGGTGGGTGCTGCCGCAGCAGATCGTCGAGTGTTTCGATCGCGGCGAGCAGGCGGCGGTGCCGATGATCGTCGGCTTCAACGAGGGCGAGATCCGCTCGCTGCGCTTCTTTCTGCCGCCGCTGCCGGCGAGCGCAGCGGAGTACGAAAGCCGCGTGCGGAGCATTTACGGGGATCTGGCGCCCGCCTATCTCGCCCAATATCCGGCGACCGACATAGAAGAAAGTGCGCTCGCGGCCGCGCGTGACGCGTTCTATGGTTGGAGCGCAGAACGTCTCGCCAGAGCGCAGACCCGCCTCGGGCTGCCGGCGTTTCTTTACTACTTCACCCACCGCTACCCGGCGCAGGAGGCGCTGCGCCTCGAGGCGTTCCATGCCAGCGAGCTGCCGTACGAATTCGGCAGGATCGGCACGACCGAGGGCTGGCCGCGCCTGTGGCCCCGGCCGCCGGATGACGCGCGCGAGCGCGCGCTCAGCGAATCGATCATGAGCTACTTCACGAGCTTTGCCCGCGGCGGCGTGCCGACCGCTCCCGCGGCGGCCGAGTGGCGGCCTTATCGGGAGAATCGGGCGTTTATCGAGCTCCGTGCGACGCCGGAATCGGCGCATCACCTGTTGCCGGGGATGTTCGAGCTGCACGAGGAGGTGATCGCCCGGCGTCGCGCCGCGGGCACGCAGCACTGGTACCTTAATGTCGGACTTGCCTCGCCTGCCGTGCCGCCGCCCGCGTCGCAGCCGGTGGGTGACTGAGGCGGCGCGAGTCCTTGAGCGGGCCGCGCATCGGGCGGGCATTGGCGCGCGTGACGCCGGGAAATGACGCGCCCGAGCGCCGGGTTCGCGCTCATGTCAGCAGCTGCGCCACGTGCATGAGCCTGAGATCCTTCCGCAGGGCGTGCGCGTCGCACGGACGGGCGGGCGTGAAACGCACCCGCTTCGGCTCTCCGGGCAGCAGATCGAAGTAGTTGTCACCGAAAAAACCCTCCAGGTCGGCCGTTTCGAGGCACAGGTTCTTGATCAGGACCGGCGAGGAGAGCGTCAGGTCGCAGTGCGCGGGATGCTCATCGATCCGCACCCGGGGCGAGCCGCACGGCAGCGCAAGCTCTTTCACCGGCCGAAAGTAGAAAAGATTCTCCGCGACGATCCCGGTATCGGCGCCGAGGCGAGCCTGCAGCAGCACCGTCTGCGGCAGTCTGCCCTCGAGCAGGCTCGCGATCGAGCCGGTGAAGGCGAGCGTGCTGGAGTTGCCTGCCAACAGCAGGTCGCGAACGTGCACGGCGAGCACCCTGCCGTGAAAATTCATCAATTTCAGGGTAAGGCGCAGCCGCACGTCGGTGCACCGGTCGCTTACCGCCCAGACACGCAGCACATCCGCCTCGGGCCAGAAACTCACCAGCACGCTCGCGAACGCGTCGCGGGCGAAGTACTGCAGCGCCTTCCAGCGTCCGTAATAATCGATGCTGCTCCAGGATGGCGCCGGCCAGCAGTCGTTGATCTGCCAGAACAGCGAGCCCATGCAATAGGGCATGCGTGCCCGATGGGCCTCGATCGCCGTGCGCACTGCCTGGGCCTGCAGAATCTGGCTGACGTATATGAATCGATCGAACCGCTTCGGCACCGGATAGTGCTCCGCCATGTAGGCCCGAATCGCTTCGTCGCCGATCCTGCAGCGCTGGTGCGACTGCAGGGCCTCGGAGAAGATATCGTGGTCTCCCGGGGCGCAGAATGCACCGATCGAGCGCAGGGACGGAAAGGACTGAAAGCCGTATTCGGACATGAAGCGGCCGATTTCGTCGCGGTAGCTCTCGAACGGCCGGCGTCCCCACCAGACGCCCCAGTAGTGGATGTCGCCGGACTGTCGGGGCGCGCGCAGGTCGGCGTGCGCGACGAGCGCGCCGCCGTCCCAGGCGGCGAGCGGCGAGGAGGGCCAGTAAAAGCGCTGCGGGTCATGTTCCGCGACGACCTGCGGGAGTATCCGGTGAAACAGGCTCTGATAGCCTTCCCAGAGCTGCGCACGCTGCGCCGGCGTGTAGCGCTCCTTCCAGCCCCAACCTCCCGATGCAACGTCGTGCTGCCAAGCGATATCGATCTCGTTGTTTCCGACCCACAGGGCGATGCAGGGATGGTGACGGAGCCGTCGGACGTTGTCGATGGCCTCTTCGCGGACATTGTCGAGAAACGCGGCATCTCCCGGATACATCGCGCACGCAAACATGAAATCCTGCCAGACGAGAAGACCGTTCTCGTCGCACAGCTCGTAGAAGATGTCATCCTCGTAGATGCCTCCTCCCCATACACGCAACATGTTCATGTTTGCATCGACTGCGGAACGCACCACCCGCTCATAGACGGCCCGGCAGACGCGGGTCGGGAAGCTGTCGCCGGGGACGTAATTGGCTCCCTTCATGAACACGGCTCGCCCGTTGAGCTCGACGTAAAAGCTCTCGCCCCGTGCGTCGGGGGCCTGCACGATGCAAAGAGTGCGCAGGCCCACGCGCACCTCGCGACAGTCGCGAATCCGTGCGCCGCAGAGGCGCGCATGGAAGCGGTACAGAAATGGCTCACCGAGGCCGTTCGTCCACCACCGGCGCGGCTCGCGGACGGAAAATTCGAGCCGTGCCTGCTGTGCGCCTGGCAGCAGAGCGATTTCGCTGCGCGCCGCGACTGCCGGGTCGTCAGGACTGTGCAGCTCGAGAACCGCGCGAGCCGTCATGGCGGAGTCGATGTCGAAAACGGCGGTGAGCGTCGCCTCGTGATCCGACAGATGCCGTTGCACGATCTGAAAATCGGTGATTCGCGCTCCGCTCCAGGCGCGCAGCCGAATCGGGCGCCAGATACCGGAGGTGACCAGCCGCGGTCCCCAGTCCCAGCCATAGTGGTAGGGTGCCTTGCGCGTGAACATGCCGATCTTCTGGTCCGCGAGTCCGCCGATCTCGCTGCACTCGACGGCCGCGGGCGGGTTGTAGCCCAGGGCGTGGAGGCGCCGCAGGCCCTCGCGCACCGGCGAGCGCAGCAGGACGCGCAGGTCGTTTCGGCCGGCCCGCGCCGGCGTCTTGATGTCGGCGGCCCAGGTGCGGAACATATTGTCCGCGCGCAGCAGCGGCGCCTCGTTCAGGTAGACCTCGGCATAGGTGTCAAGACCGTAGAAGACCAGCTCGATCCTCTCCCGCCCCAGTGTTTCGGGGGCGAGATCGAGCGTCGTGCGGTATTCCCAGTCCTTCTTGTCCACCCACTGCACAGTCCGCTCGTTCGTGCGATAGAAGGGATCGTCGATCCTGCCGTTGGCGAGCAGATCGGTATGCACCGTGCCCGGCACCGTCGCCGGCAGCCACTCGCCGGTGCCGGCCTCGCGGAACGTCCATTCGCCGTCGAGCGTGCGCTCCGCGCTGGCGTGGCCCGCCGGTGCGCCGTCCGCAGGCGCCGAGGCAAGCGCTTTCGTGAGGGCGCCCCGGCGGACGGCCTCGGCGGCGAATTGCCTGCGCGGATCGTTCATGCGATGAGCCTTGGTCTGCCGATGCCGCCGCGAGTGATACGGGGGCGCTGGCCGCGGGAATGCGCCGAATGCTCCGGCAGGCGGAATGTGACGAGGTGATCGAGGCCGACCGACCCGACGAAAGCGGTGTGTCCGTCGGGTCCGCCAAAGGCGATGCTGGTTGGCAAACGCAGCGGTCCCGCGACGTTCATGCAGGCGATGAGCTGATCAAGCGTTCCGTCGCGCTGCTCGACCGCGCGGGCAATGTCCTCGACGGCCGCCGCATTGATATCGGAGTACGGTACGCGCACCGCGCCGTCGCGGTCTATCACCTGCAGCGCGTTCTGGCTGATGATCGTGACCCAGATGTTTCCGGCCGGGTCGAAGGCGAAGCCGTCGGGGAGCGCACCGCGGCCGAGATTGGCGGGGCCGACGCATTCCTTCGCACCAAGAGACCCGTCCGGCCGGATCGCAAAGCGCACCAGGCGGCAGCCGAGGGTCTCGACGGCATAGAGGTGCCGGCCGTCGGGGGAGACTTTGACCTCATTGGTCAGGTCGAGTCCGTCGGCGACGATCTGCGCGCGAGCGCCGTCGTTGTCGAGTCGGATGATGTACCCGTCCCGCGTGCGCGAGCGCAGGGCCGACACCCAGGGCAGATGGCGCGTCATCACGGAGAGCCATACCCGTTGCGGGCCGTCGGCGCACGCGTAGTTGACGGTTCCCAACGGGGAACCGTCCAAGCTCTCAAGCAGCACGCGCGTGTGGCCGTCGGCAGCGATCTGATGCAGGCGCCCGTCACCGAGTCCGGCCACCACGAAGCTGCCGTCGGGCCGGCGGCTGAAGCCGTTCGGCTCGGCAATCCCCGCGCCGAGCACCTGCGGCTGGCCCTCGGCGGGGACGCGGCACACCCCGCCGCGCGCATCCGAGGTCCACACGCCGTCCCGGTCCACCCAGACGCATTCTGGGCGTTGCAGACCGCGACCATAGGGGACAAGGTCAGCCGCCGACAGCGTGAATTCGCGCGATGACATGTGACCTCTCATTGCCGGTCGCATCGGCGCCGCGTGGGGCGGGTCCGGTATCGTCTCCGGCGGCGGCTCACGGCGCGGCGGCCTGACCTTGCTCGGAGAGCTTCGGGCGTTCGCTCAACGCCTGCTTTATGGCGCGGTACTTTTCCCGATTGAGGTCGTAGCCGAGCATCGCCAGGGCGGACAGCGCAGTAATGGCGGCCGGCAACGGACCGCTGACCCAGCCGAGGCCGTGGACGGTGGCAAGCGACAGATGCGGATGCAACCCGCGGCTGGCGATGTCGACCGGAAAATGAATCGCATCGAGCGCAATGCCGCCGATCAGCGAGCCGAGACCGCTCGCGGACTTCACCGAAAAGGTCAGCCCCGAGAGGAACATCGCCTCGCGCCTCGCGCCGAACAGATACTCATGATGATCCGCAGCGTCGGCCATCATGGATTGAAAGCCGATTCCGGAGATGACGAGGCCGATGCCGCTCACCGCCGCATTCACCACCAGCAGCGTGCTGAGAAACGTGAGGCTGGCGGGCAGCAGGGCGTAGATGCGCAGCACCGGCGGATAAAATTGGCACAGGCAAAAGAGCAGCGCACCGCCGATGGCGAAGGTGCGCTTCTCCACGCGGTTCTGCAGCAATCGGGCGATGGGCAGTCCGAAGATGGGTGAGAGCACGAGCACCAGCAAGACCGACTGATTGATCGAGGCGGGCAGGTGCCAGAAATACCGATTTGCGTCGAGCGCAAGGACCGCGGCGGTTCCCTGGGCGACGAAAAATAGGAGGCAGGTGAGGAACAGCGACACGAACGAGCGGTTGTGAAATATCTCGCGCAGCTCGCGTATGAGCTGCACGATGGGCCGGCCGGCGCGCCGATGCGGGCGGTTCAGGCGCGGGATGTGCCGTATCGTCCCGAAAGCGGTCGTGAAGCCGACCACCAGCAGGCAGGCTGCGCAGATCCAGCCGAAATGCGCATAATTCGAGCGGTGCAGCAGCAGCGCCGAATTGGCGTTCAGGCCGCCCAGTCCGATGTACAGGCACGCGAAGGCCGAGATCGACCAGAAAAACAGCCGGTAGCCGACGATGCTGGAGCGCTCGTAATAGTCGTCGGAGATTTCCGCCCCGATCGCCAGGTACGGCAGATAATAGAGCGACATGCACACGCGCAGGATGAGCATCAGGAGCGTGACGTACAGAAAGAGGTGCAGTCCGCGGAGGCTTTCCGGCAGCGCGAATACGAGACCGAACGACAGTGCAAGGGGCGCTGCGCTCGCGAACATGTACGGATGGCGGCGCCCGAGCCGCGTGCGGGTGTTGTCAGAAATCAAGCCGATGAGCGGGTCGGCGACCGAGTCGACGAGCAGCGTGATGAACGTGACCATGCCGGCGCGTGTTCCGGACATGCCGCAGACTGCGGTGAGGTAGAAGAAGGCGAGGTAAGTCAGTCCCGTCGTGGCGAATCCATTGATCATCTCGCCGGTGCCGTAGATGGATTTGTCCCACACGCCGAGTCTGGCGCGGCGGGCGCGCGCGGCAGGGCCCTGCGTGTCGATGACCGGCGGCGCCGCACCGGGAAGGGATTCGTCAATGCTGGCCATGTGAATTCATAATCCTGCCGAAAGGGCACGGGGGCCGGTGGCGCAACAGCGTCGGTCTTGCCGCCGCGCCACCTTGCGTCGAGAAGTGGGATATCCCGGTCATTGCCTGGGCGCGGAGCACCGCTCGAGTCCGGGCGGCGGCGGCGAGCCCTCTGTCAGAGCCGCTCGAATACGGCGGCGATGCCCTGCCCTCCGCCGATGCACAGGGTCGCCAGCCCGAACCGGCCCCCGGTGCGCTGCAACTCGTGGACGAGTTTGGTCACGATGATCGCTCCGGTGGCGCCGACGGGATGTCCGAGGGCGATTGCGCCCCCGTTGGGGTTCGTCTTAAGAGGATCGAGGCCGAGCTCCGCGGCGACGGCGCACGCCTGCGCGGCAAAGGCCTCATTGGATTCCACCAGATCGATGTCGGCGATGCCAAGGTGAGCGCGCGCGAGCGCCAGTTGCGTCGCCGGCACCGGACCCATTCCCATGTACGCCGGCTCGACGCCCGCGTGCCCATAGGCGACCAGGCGCGCAACGGGCGTCAGGCCGTGCTCGTGCACGGCATCGCCGCTGGCGAGCACCACGGCTGCGGCCCCGTCGTTGACGCCGGACGCGTTGCCCGCGGTGACCGTGCCGCCCTCGGCGCGGAAGATCGGGCGCAGCCTGGCCAAGTCCTCGGCCGCCACCTGTGGGCGCACGTGCTCATCGACAGCGAATTCAGCGGCACCGCGCTTGCTCTTGACCGGGACCGGAACGATTTGGGACTTGAAGCGCCCCTGGGCAATCGCCTCGGCTGCGCGCCGGTGGCTCTCCAGCGCCAACGCATCCTGCCGGTCACGCCCGATCGCGGAGCGAGCGGCGATATTTTCCGCCGTGACGCCCATGAGGATACCCTCGAAGGGATCGGTGAGCACACCGTTGAGTCCATCGACGAGCGCCGCATCGCCTAGCCGCTTGCCCCAGCGCATGGCAGGAGCCCAGAACGGCGCGCGACTCATCACCTCGGCCCCTCCGCCGATGGCCAGCTCGCAGTCTCCAAGGGCGATGGCCTGGGCGGCGCAGACGATGGCCTGGAGACCCGAGCCGCACAGCCGGTTGACGGTGAGCGCCGGGACCTGCACCGGCAGTCCCGCGCCGAGCGTGGCCAGTCGGGCGAGGTAGGCGTCCCGGGGTCCGGTCGCAAAAACCTGTCCGAAGACGACGTGACCGATCAAAGCGGGGTGCGCGCCGGCGCGCCGGATGGCTTCCCGGCTGACCAGGGCGGCCAAGTCGCCCGGCTCGCACTCGCGCAGCGAGCCGCCAAAGGATCCGATCGCGGTACGGACGGTCGAGACGACATAGACCTCCATGCTCAGCGCTCCCGGCCGGCAGAGGGCGCGCGGGCTTGCTCGACTTCGAACTGATATTGCTCGAAACCGGTCGCGGGCACGCGCTCCCCGGTCCGCTCGCCGATCTGATGCCAGTGCGCGAGGATCTCCTCGGGGCTCAGCCGCTCATCGGGCAGGTGAAGGCCGCGGGTCATGGTTACGTGCGCCAGCTTCAGGCTGCCGGCGCCAGCGAGCACGATGCGCTTGTTCGGCGCCTGCTCGCTTGCGAGGGCGACCACCGCCGGGCTGACGCGCTCGGGCGTGAGCGCATCCAGATCCTCCGGCGACCACAGATCAGCGGTCATTCGGGTCGCCGCGCTCGGTGCAATGCAGTTGACGTGGATGCCGTAGCGCTCCCCCTCGATCGCCAGCGTCTGCATCAGCCCGACCAGCGCCATCTTGGCCGTCGAGTAGGCCGATTGCCCGAAATTGCCGTACAGCCCCGAGGAGGAGCTGGTGAGGACGATCCGGCCATAACCGCGATCCTTCATATGCGACCAGACCGCCTTGGTGCAATTGACCGAGCCCATGACATGCACATCGAGCACCAGACGGAAGTCCGCCAGATCAATCCTGGCGAAGCTGCGGTCGCGCAGGAGTCCGGCGTTATTGACCAATATGTCCACCCGGCCCCAGCGCTCAAGCGCCTCCGTTACCATCCCCTCGACCGCGGCGAGGTCCTGCACATTCGCGCTGCTGCCGAGCGCCTCCCCGCCCAGGGCGCCAATTTCGGCGCAAACCTGCTCGACGCCCGCCGGATCGAGATCGTTGACCAGGAGCCGCGCGCCGCTGCGCGCGAGGGCGATCGCATGTGACCTGCCGAGACCCCGGCCGGCGCCGGTGACGATCGCCACGCGCTTTGACAGCAGGGCAGTCATGGACATCCTTCGCGCGGCGGCAGCCGCGGATGGCCGGCGCTGCACGAAAGCGCGGCTGTTGCGCGGCACAACCCCGGCCCCTGCCGGCGCGGCCGCCGCGCAGGCACGCGGCTCAGGAGAGCCCGACAGGCGACGCCCGGCTGTGCCGCGCAGCGCGACCCGGCCGAGCCGGACATTAGGCAAAAACTAATAGATTTATGATTGAATATTCTTTCGTACCGTATGCCCGCGGCGCCCGCCGGACCGCCGCGCGCGAGCAAGTCGCCTATTTTCCGCATAAAACCCCCAGTACTCGCCTATCGGCGTCGCTGCGCCCGCAGGTCGCAGCGACGCCGAAAACTTATTCTTTCGCATGTGAGTGAACTTGACAAGAGCGTTGCGAACTGGGACGCTTTGCCGGCCGCGCCGTCGCGCGGCAGCAAAGAGAAAGTGCGGTGGGGGGTCCGATGAAGATCAAAGCATTCGTATGCGTTGTGCTGCTGACGGGCGGCTTCGCGGCGGCCAAACCCGGCCCATTGCCGGCGGCGCTTGCGAGCGCCGGTGCAGTGGGCGAAACGGCATCCATCGGGGCGGTCGGCGGCCATGACACACGCGCACAGCGCTCCCCGGGGGCGCAACCGCCCTACGGCGAGCTCGGCGAAGTGGTTGTGACCGCAGAGAAGCGCACGACCAATCTGCAGCAGACGCCGATTGCCGCCACCGTCCTCACGGGTGTGCAACTGATGCACGCGGGAGTGGTGAACGTCGATCAGCTGGAGACGATCTCACCGTCCGTCGTGGTCAACGATTTCGGTCAGGGCGCGGACTTCAACATCCGTGGTATCGGCGAGGGCGAGCACAATACCCAGACCCAGCCCGGCGTCATCACCTACCGGGACGGCGTGGCGGACTTGAGCCTCATTCCCAACGAGCCGTACTACGACATCTCCAGCATCCAGGTGCTGCGCGGGCCGCAGGGCACCTTCGCAGGCGAGAATGCGATCGGCGGCGCCGTCTACATCCGCGAGACTCCCCCGAGCTTCAACGGGGTGCACGGCTATCTAGTCGGTCAGTACGGCAATTACAACGACACCATGCTGCAGGGTGCCGTCAACATACCGATGACCAAGACGTTGGCGTCGCGGCTGGCTTTCTACGAGGAATACCGCAACTCGTTCTTCCGCATCACCGGTCCATACAGCGGAGGAAACGGCACGCTGAAGGAGTCCGCGTTCCGCTACAGCCTGCTCTGGCAGCCGTCCAGGTCGCTGAGCGCGATCTGGCGGACCGACTATGCATACATCGACAGCGGCGGCTACCCGGCATCGCCGGCAACCGCCAAGACGCCGCTCTATGACATCAGCGCAAACGGTCCGCAACTGGCCATAAACGAGATCGCCCGCTCGACCCTGAACGTCAACTACAAAATGAACGATGGAATAACTCTGCGGTCCATTTCGGGGGTGCAATACGGACGTACGTCATACAACGCGGACCTCGACGGCACCGCCCGGCTCAATTATGTGTTCAAGGATCAGGTTCCCGGTCTCCTATACTCCCAGGAATTCGACCTGATCTCGCCCGAAGAGGGCTTTTTGACCTGGGTCGCCGGCGTGTACTATCAAGGACTCGACTACTACTACCCGATCAAGACAGGATTCTATATCGGCTTCCCGCCGGGAATATTTGACGAGTACATCAACGGAACGGTTCTCAACGACACGGCCGCGACATTCGGACAGCTTGGCTTTCACTTCGGTCGCGGCGTGAAGTTCCAGCTCGGCGCGAGGTATTCGTACAACGACTCGACGAACCGCGTGCACATCGTCATTCCGGAATTTTCTTATGACCAGCCGGATCATCAGACGGAGCACGATGATCGGGTGACCGGCAAGGCGGCATTGAGCTGGACGGTCGACGGCGGGAACTATCTGTACGCGTTCGTCGCCACGGGCTACAAGCAAGGTGGGCTCAATACTCCCATAGGCACCCAGTTGCAGGCGCCCTTCCGCGCGGAGTACGTCACCGACTACGAGCTCGGCTGGAAAACGTCCGCGCTCGCAGATCGGCTGCGCATGCAGCTCGACGGCTACTACGACAGGTACCACAATTTTCAGGTGACCATCGCTGACCCGGTCCTGCCGACGCAGTCACTGGAGGTGAACAATCCTTCGCCAACGACTCTCTACGGCGTCGAGGCTTCGCTGCAGGCGGTCGTAGGCCACCTGTCGCTCGATGCCAATGCGGCGATAAACCGCTCCATTCTCGGCACCTTCTTCGCCAACGACCCGCGCGTCGGCGGTGCGGCCGCATGTCTTCCGCTCAGCGGCCCGGCGAGCGTGAGCTGCGTAAACCTGTCCGGACACCCGCAGACCTATGCGCCGAAACTGACCTACAATTTCGGCGGGCAGTATGTGTTTTACGTGCCGGGCGGCAGCACTCTTACGATGCGGGCAAACTACTCGCACGTCGGCTCGCAATGGGCGACGCTGTTCGACAATGCGGCGCTCGGCGACTTCCTCGGCGCGCGCGACCTGCTGTCCTCGCAGGTGGCGTATGGACGCGGCAAGTGGACGTTCACCGCGTACGGCACGAATTTGACGAATGAGCACTACGTCAGTGCGATGATGTCTCAGCTGCGCTATGCGGGCCTTCCGCGCCAGTACGGCATCCGGGTCATGAGGGTTTTCTGACCGTGCCGGGACGGGGCACGGCGGGCTGAGGCGGCCGGAAGATGAGGCGAGCCGCTCGTAGGGAAGGCATGGCCGGAACGATGCAACGCTATGCGCTCACGGTCGATAAGTTTCTCGATCACGCCGCGAAGTGGCACGGAAAATCCGCGGTGGCGTCGGCGACGACCGGGACTCAGGTAGAGCGGATCACCTATCATGAATTGCGCGCGCGATGCGGACTGCTGTCCGGCGCGCTGCTCGACCTGGGGCTGGCGCCGGGCGATCGGATTGCAACGCTGGCCTGGAACACCCAGGATCATCTGACGGCATACTATGGCGCCATGGGCGTGGGACTGGTGTGCCATACGCTCAATCCGCGGCTGAGCGTCGCGCACCTAGCCGAGATGGTCAACGAGGCGCAGGACCGATGGATCTTGGTGGGCGCGGGGCTACAGTCCCTGGCGCGGCAGTTACTGTCGCGCTGCCGCGGCCTCCAGACCGTGATTCTACTCGATCGGCAGGCGCCGACGGAGAGCATCGCGGAGGGGGTGCGCCACTGGAGCCTCGAGGAGCTATTGCGGCTATTCGGGCGCGCGGCGCCCTGGGGCGGGTTCGAGGAAGATGCCGCCGCGGGACTCTGCTACACCTCCGGCACGGTAGGCAGTCCGCGAGGCGTGCTCTACACGCACCGCTCGAATTATCTGCATACCGTGCGGGCGCTGCAGGCCGATGCGCTGGCGCTCACGGCGCGGGACACGGTGCTCGTGGCGGTACCGATGTTTCACGCCAACGGATGGGGGCTGCCGTTCGCGGCTCCGGCGGTCGGCGCGAACATGGTGCTGACCGGTCGAAGCGCCGATCCGGCACACCTGCACTCGCTCATCGTGAATGAGCGGGTGACGGTCGCGGCGGCGGTCCAGACGGTGTGGCTGGGACTCGTGGAGTACGTGGAGAGCACGGGCAGGGAGTTACCCACGCTCCAACGTGTCATCATCGGCGGATCGCCTTGCCCGGAGGCGCTGCTGCGGCGCATCGAGGAGCAGCTCGACGTGCGCGTGCAGACCAGCTGGGGCATGACCGAGCTGTCGCCGCTCGGCACGATCGAGCCTGCGGGAGTCCCGCCGGGCGCGGGCCCGCGTGCGTCGGGCCGGCCGCCGATGGGACTGGATTTGAAATTGGTCGATACCGATGGGGTAACGTTACCGCAGCAGCGCATGGTTGTCGGCCGGCTGATGGTAAAGGGCGCGAGCGTGGCGGAGCGCTACTTCAACCAGACAGAGCCGGCTCTGGATGCGGAAGGCTATTTCGATACCGGCGATCTCGGCTTGATCGACGAGGCCGGTAACCTCACGATCGCCGGACGGGCCAAGGATCTGATCAAGTCCGGCGGCGAGTGGATCAATCCGCGGGAAATCGAAGATCTGATCGGAGCCCTGCCTGAGGTGGCTCTGGTCGCGGTCATTGGCCGGACACACCGCAAGTGGGGAGAGCGGCCGATCCTCGTCGTGGAGCCGCGCAGGGATCATGCGATCGGGCAGGAATCGCTGCTCGCCGCCCTGCGCGGCAAGGTGCCGGATTGGTGGCTGCCGGATCAGGTCGTGCTCATCGAGCGAATGCCGTTGGCGGCGACCGGAAAAATCGACAAGAAGCGTCTGCGCGCCGAGTTCGCAGAAGGCTAGAGCGAAGTGCATTCCGGGATGCTGCCGCCGCCCTGTCGAACGATGGAGCCCGCAGCAGCCCAACCGGGGCACGCCGAAACAGGCAAACGCGCATTCGGCGCACCGGCCGGCACCAGGAGCGCGAAGACGAACGACTGGAGCAGATGAACCTGTTGAGGTGATGGGTCACCAATAGGTGGTCCGATCGAGTCGGAACCGCGTTAGCGACCCCGGATAGCCGCTTTGACCGGCTCACATTTTGAAAGCCCCCCGGCTTTGCTGGACGATGGTTACTCGACACGCCGCAGCGGCGTCGGCAACCGGCGCGCCGTCAGAGCAAGCAGCGTGTGACAAAGACGGCGAGCATCGTGAATACGATGATCAGGCGCAAGACCGCCGAAAAGGCCAGTCCCACCCAGGTGCCGGCGCCTGCGCGAACGGACTGCCGCACCTGGCGTTTCGCCAGCAGCTCTCCGGCGGTGGCGCCCAGGAATGGACCGAGCAACGCGCCCGCAAGCCCGAAAAAGATCCCGACAAGGATGCCGATGGCGGCTCCGATCAGCGCGCCTTTGCTCGCGCCGAACCGCTTTGCGCCAATGAGGCTGCCCAGCAGATCGCCGACAAGCGCAAGCAGTGCGAGCAGTCCCAGGATGACCAGAGTCACCCAGCCGATCCGCCTGAAGTCATCTGCCCACGCGCCGAGCAGCATGCCGGCAAATACAAGGAACACTCCGGGGGAGACAGGCAAAAAGCTGCTGAGCACTCCGGCGAGAATCAGCACTGCTGAGATCACCCACAACAGGACGGAAATCATCGGTAGTCCATCGCGATGACGCCGCGGAGCCTCAGCGGACCCTCACACTCGGGCGGGAGCTGGAACCAGCGGCAATGCCCTTGAGCATACCTATCCGCGCAAACCTGGCGCCAGCCCCAGCGAGCACCTCAGGTCCTCGCCATCACGACTCGCGCCAGCTCTCGCATCGCCGAGCGACCGGCCGACCGCCGCACGCAACCCCGGTCCGGTCGGATTTCGTATGGCGAGGAACGTCTGCCTCGCCGGTAGGCCGCCATGGCCACGAGCACAGCCGGGCATCGGCGGAGGTACGTCACAGGCCAATGGCCGGGTTGCGCCTCGACATCCGCGCGCCCCGTGGCGCTCAGAATGGGAAGTACCGCGGCAGCAAGATCGTGAACAGCCCGCCCATGAGCAGCAGCAGCGGCAGTCCCACCCGCAGGAAGTCCGCGAACTTGTAACCCGCGGCGTTCATGACCAGCACATTGGTCTGGTAGGCCATGGGTGTGGCGTAGCCGAGATTGGCGCCGAACAGGACCGCCAGCAGGAAAGGCTCGGGCGACAGATGCAGCCCGTGCGCGATCTGAATCGCCAGCGGTGCCCCGACCAGCGCCGCGGTGGTGTGCGAGGCCGCATTGCCGAGCACCGCCACGAAGAACAGTACCAGTGCCAGCGTGACGCTCGGCGGCAGGTTGGCGGTGGCCTCCACGACCGCGTGGGCGAGGAAGTATCCCGCATGCGTCCGCATCAGCGCAGTGGACAGCGCGAAACCCGAGGCGATCAACAAAATGACCGCGGGGCTGACGCCGCCGCCGATCTCGTCCCACTTCAGGCAGCCGCTCGCCATCATGCCGAGCACCCCGATCGGCGCGGTGATCTCGATCGGCAGCCAGTGCAGGGCCGCCGGCAGCACGATGACCACCATCCACAGCAGCGCCAGATTCGCCTTGCCACTGCGGGGCAGATCGGTGGTGGCATCCAGAATCGCGAACTGCTGAGTCAGCCGCAGCGCCTCGACGGCTTCCTTGCCGCCCTGCACGAGCACCACATCGCCGGGCTGGAGCAGCTCCTGGTCCATGATCCTAGCCGCCAGGCGCGCGCCGCGCCGATAGATCCCGAGTGGAGTGACGTTGAATCGCGCCTTGAACGCCGAGTGGCGCAGGCTGTGACCGACGAAACGCGACGCGGGCAGAATGGCGATTTCGGCCAGTTGCTGATCATCGAGCGGCGCCGCATCGCCCTCCCAGGGCTTCTCGCCGATGAATAGTTTCGCGCTCAGGGTCTTCTCGGCGGCCTTGAGCAGCTCGGGCCGATCCGCGACCACGAGCCGATCGCCGCCGCGCAGCTCCAGGGTCGGACTTGGCAGCAGCTCGACGCCGCCGCGCACCACCGCGAGCACCGACATGCCGCCGAGTGCCTCGATGGCCTTGGCAAGCGGCTTGCCCACCGCAGCGCTGTCCTCGCTCAATTCCAGCGCCGCACGAAACTGCCGCTGGGAAGCCTGCTCGAACGCGTGGTCGCGCTCGGGCAGCAGTCGCGGCGCGACCAGCCACAAATATACGAGGCCGACCGCGGCGGGGATGAGCGCGAGGGAGGTGAAGGCGAACATGCCCATGGGCGGCAGACCGGCCTGCTTGGCGACCTCGAGCACCAGCAGGTTGGTCGAGGTGCCGATGGTCGTCCCCATGCCGCCGATCAAGGCGGCAAAGCCGAGTGGCATCAGCATCTTCGAGGGGCTGCGCCCGCTGTCACGGGCCATCCGGGTCAATACCGGAATGAGCAGCACCACGATAGGCGTGTCATTGACGAACGCGCTGAGCGCCGCAGTGAGGGCCAGCACCAGCAACAAGGTGAACACGGACGAGAATTTCCACAGCCGAGAGAGCACCCGCGTCAGGGGCGCGAGCGCGCCGGTGCGCACGAGCGCTTGCCCGGCGATCATCAAGGAGACGATCGCCACGAGCGCGCCGTTGGCAAAGCCACGGTAGAACACCATGGGGGAGAGTTTCCCGTGCGCACCGTGGTAAGGCCACAGCGCAAACACCAGCAGCAAAGTGAGCAATACGCCGAGGCTCGTGGTCTCTATCGGCACGCGCGGGCGGCTGTAGAGGACGAGCGCGGCGACCAAGAGCGCGATGACGAATGCGCCGTGCCAACTCAAGGTCAGGGTATGCATGAGCACCTGGTCATTGAACCGATGATTATCGCAAGCGCGCCTGCCAAGGCGCATTCGTACACGGTCGGCGGGCCGGGAGCAAGCCGTGCCGCCCGGCAGCGGCCATTGCGCGGCGCTTCGGAAAAACGCCTCAGAGCCCCAGAATAGCGCGGTTCCTCGCCTGCGCAAACAGGCGCCGCCCGTCGGTGGACGGCACGTGGCGGTCGGCATGGGTGTGCATGACGCAACACGCGCTCGCGCGGGTCGGCAGACAAAGCCCTTATCGGGGCGTATGCCGAAGAGGCAGTCATCTTGGCGCAGCGGGAGCGAAGGTGATGATCTTGCCGGGCAGTCGACTGGCACATCCACGCCTGCGACAGCAACATCCGCGCTCTGGGCGAAGCCAACGCCGGGGACGGCCAGAAATCCGGCTGCCCAGGCACAGGGAGGTGCCCCGTCGCCGCAGGTGGCGGACGTTGAGCCGAAAACCACGCTTTTGGGCTCAACGGCGCTGGGCGGGGCACGATGCCCCGAGCCAGCGCTTCTGAGTAGTTTTCCATCGACCGCCGGTTCACCCCGAGTGATGAAACGGCACGAACGGTTGACAGGCACAGGGAGTGTGCCCCGCCGCCGCAGGTGGCGGACGTTGAGCCGAAAACCACGCTTTTGGGCTCAACGGCGCTGGGCGGGGCACGATGCCCCGAGCCAGCGCTTCTGAAGAGTGGTCAACACCACGGCTGCGGTCAGTAACCGTAACCGATCCCGGTCCACGTCGACCGTGTCATCGGCAAACCACCCCTGCCTCCCGTTGCTCCGGCCGCCCAAAACCCGACGCCCAAGAAACCTTCAATAGGATGGCAAGCAAGGTGCGAGCCGGTAACTCCACCGACAACGAGCTTTCCATTCAAATACGCCGGGAGCCACACCGGAAACGTGAGATTCCACCAGTTCTTGGAATTTGCTGCGGTCGGCAGCGTTTGCTTGAAATGCGTTCGTTCGAAAGGCGGATCATCTATGGAAT
>JAJYUA010000053.1 GCA_021792755.1 Pseudomonadota bacterium | reverse complement strand
CTAGGTGGCGCTGCTCGGCACCGCCGCGAGCGATGCGGCGCCCGACGCAGGGATTCAATCAGCAGACATCGGGTGTGCCGCATGAGTCTCACCTCTCCCGGCAGCAGGTCGCGACCTCCGCCGCAACCGAGCGGACGCTGCAGGCCGCATCACGGACGGCGCAGCGCCGCCATCAGACGATGAGCCACGGAGAGCGACCGCGGAGCGACGCGGACGTAGAGCCCCAGGTAGCCGAGGGACCGGCGTTGCAGCCGTTGGCGTAGTCCGGCCGTCCGGAGCAGGTGGCGAGCGCCGAGAGGACTCCCCGGCCGCGCAGTGACCACCGGACGGCACGGACATGGGAGTCAGCGGCCCCGGCGGCGCGAGACGGCGCAGCCGGTGCGACGATACGCGCTGATGGTGGCGGTGGGCTGTTCTGCGGCCCGTGGCGCGACATGATCGGCAGTGGCCACGTTCAGCACCTCTTCGCTGGAGTGGTGAGCTGCTCCGCCGGCACGATCCGACCCGGGCAGCACCTTGGCAGCGCCGCAGCAAGAGGCAAAAGGGAGCCGCCGGTCACGTTTACAGTGCGTTTACGGCGGATGAAAGCGTTAGGCGCCTTCGCCTAAGATGCTGATTTTATTGGTGGAGCGGAAGGGGATCGAACCCTCGACCTTCGCATTGCGAACGCGACGCTCTCCCAGCTGAGCTACCGCCCCACGCGAGGCGGGCGATTCTAGCTGTGATACCCTCCAAAGCCAAGGCCATCTTGGGGAAGGCCCATGCTCGCCATCGGCACGCGCGCGCCGGAGTTCACCTTGCCGGATGCGACCGGGCAACCCGTCTCGCTCAGCGGGTTGCTGAGTCGTGGCCCACTCATCCTTTACTTCTATCCCGCCGATTTCACGCCGGGCTGTACCCGCGAGGCCTGCCAGTTCCGCGACCTGCAGCGGTTCATCGACGCCGCGGGGTTCACGGTGGCCGGCGTCAGCCCCCAGAGCCCTGAAAGCCATCACGCTTTCAAGGACAAATATCATCTGCCCTTCATCCTGCTGTCCGATGTCGACCGGTGCGTGATCCGCATGTACGAGGTGCAAGGGCCGCTGGGATTCGGGGTGCGTCGGGTCACCTTCCTCATCGATCCCAATCACACTATCCAGGACGTCGTGGTGGCGGATCTGCGTATCGGCCTACACGCAGCGTTCGTGCGCCGAGCCGCGACCCGCGTGTGATCAGATCGTCATGCGCAGCACTTTGGCCGGCCCGTAGCGGGGGACGGTCACGAAGAACATGTCGCGGGAGGTCGGCGCCTGAACGGTATGTCCGGCCAACGCCCGGATGAGCTGCACGATCGCCGCACGGGTGCACACGACGAGCACCGTATTGCCGCCATGCCGACGCATGATCTCGGAGGCCATGGCGTCGCCATCGCGGCTGGCCAAGACGATCGGCGTAAGACCGAGCAGCTGAGCGAGCGGCGAGGCGGTCTGCTCGGCCCGACGCGTGCGGCTGACGAAGATCGCCCTGAGCCCATCGCGGCCCGAGGCGTTGGCGAAACGCTGCGCCAGCCGCTCGGCCTGCTGTCCGCCCTCGGCCGACAGCGGCGGGTTGTCGATCGAGCCGAGGGCCCCATTCGCCTGCGGCACGATGACCACGACCGTATTCGCGGCCCGGGCCCAAAGCGCCAGTCCCACACCGAGCACGACCAGGCCGGCCATCAAGGTCAGCCACAGCGGCATGAGAAACGGACGGCGGCGGCGGGTAATGGCGGGCGGTTCCATGATCTTCAACCGGCGGGGGAAAGAATGGCGGCCTCGAGGCGAAATATCCGATCCGAATACGGTAGTCACGTGACCATATTCTGCGGAATGCGCAGTTGATCACACTGGCGGCGCCCTGTCACTCGTACAGTACCGGGCACGCCTGCGCTGGATGCCGCACCGCGCCGGGACACGGACAGACCTCCTCGGAACCGATCGCATCCACGCCGGCTCACACGGCGAAGGGGATCGGTTAATGCGCAATGGTGGACAGACGACCGTCATCAAGCGGCTGCTGGAGCGCCGGATCCACGAGACGGTGACCGATCAGGACACCACGGCGACCGTCGCGGTGATGTTGCGCGTGTTGCCGCCTCCGCGCGCCCTGCTCGCCGTTTCCACCGACAGCCGAAGCACCTTCGAGCAGGGCATCTGCGACGACATGCTCGAGATCGCCACGGTCGCCGAGGACCACGAGGCGCTCGAGGCGCTGGAGCGGGACTTTCGCGCCATCGTCGTGACCGACAGCCTGGAGCTCATCCGCAAGATCCGCGCCCGCAAGCTCCCGCGCCATCCGCACATCGTTTACATCACCGCGCTCGATGAGCCGGCGGGCAGAGAAGCCGGCCTGATGGCGGGTGCCGACGACTGCCTGGAACGTCGGGCCGGGAAGCGGGAGCTGAATGCGCGCATCGGCACCGCGCGCCGCATAGCCGAGCTCGAGCAAGTGCTGCGAATCGCCCTCGTCGAGAACCGCAAGCTGTCCACTACCGACGATCTGACCCGGGTGGCCAGCCGGCGCTTCTTCAGCAAGCACTTCCCGCGGGAGGTCGTACGGGCGGCCCGTTACGGCAAGCCGCTGTCGCTCATCCTGTGCGACATCGACTATTTCAAGAACGTCAACGACACCCTGGGACACATCGGCGGCGATGAGGTTCTCAAGCAGTTCGCCGGCCGGCTGCAGGAATCGCTGCGCCGGGGCGTGGACTGGGTCGCTCGCATCGGCGGCGAGGAATTCGCCATCGTGCTGCCGGAAACCGCCTACGAGCAGGCGCTCGGCGTGACGCGCAGGCTGCGCGCGCGCATCGCCGACCGGGAGTTCGAGGCTCAGGGTTGCAACCTCAACGTGACCGCGAGCTTCGGGCTCTGCAGCGTGCAGCGGGCGCTGATCTCGGAGCGCAAGACCGCCGATCGCATGCTGCGAGTCGCCGACGCCGCCCTTTACCGCAGCAAGAACGCCGGACGCAACCGGGTCACTGCTACGCTGCTGCCGGAGCGCGCATCGAAGGCATCCCCTGCGCAGTTATCGCAAGCCCCCCGCTAGCCGCCGGGGCGCTCGAGGCGGGTCTGCGATCCCGATTCGGCTTTGGGGGGGCCGGCCTGCAGCGCGCCTCGGGCTGCGGAGGCGCCTGCTGCGTGCGGTGCAAATCCCGGGCGGTCTGGTACCCTATCCCAGGCCGCCTGCGAAGTCGCGCACCCGGGGGTCCGTTGAGGTATCTGTGGTATCTGCTTCCCTGGCAGTTCTCGCCGACGGTGCTCACCGTCTGCGTGCTGACGGTCGCGCTGTACCTGCGCGGTCTGGCGCTGCTTAAGCGCAACGGGGCTCCGGTCGGCTTTTGGCGGCCCTTCGTCTTCTTTCTGGGTGTGGCGCTGAGTTATGGCGTGCTGCAGACCTATTTCGATTTCCTGGCGCAGCACTCGTTCTGGGTCCATTGCCTGCAGCAACTGATCCTGCATCACCTCGGTCCAGTGCTGATCGTGCTTTCGGGGCCCGTGCGGGTGCTGCGCGAGGGTGTGCCGCGCACTCTGCGGACCGGGGCAGCGCGCCTGCTGCGGCCGATGCGCCTCGATTGGCTGCTCAAGCCCCTGCGGCTGCTCTGGCGGACTCTGCAGCATCCGCTCATCGCCCCGGTGCTGTTCGTCGGACTCATCTACTTCTGGCTGATCCCGCAGGTCCACTTCGCGACCATGATCGACACGCGCCGGTATCTGCTGATGAACTGGAGCATGTTCGCCGATGGCCTCCTTTTCTGGTGGGTGATACTCGCCCCCCGGGAAGAGCAGGGCTCGGCGGCGGTGGGCTACAAGGTACGGCTCCTGATCCTGCCGTTCATCTCCATGACCCAGATCGTGATCGGCGCTTACATCTCATTGGTCCCCTGGCAGCTCTACCCCGTCTATGCCCTCTGTGGTCGGGCGCTGCCGATCAGCCCCATGCTGGATCAGCAGATCGGAGGGCTGCTCACCTGGATTCCGGGAGCCATGATGTCGCTGGTCGGGGTCATCGTCGTTCTGCGCCACATGATGCGCGAAGAGGAGGCGCAGCTGCGGTCTTCGCCGCGGCGCGCCGCGGCGCCCTCGCGACCATCGGCGGAGGTGGCATGAGCGTCCCGAGCCGACGCCGGGCCCTTCCCTGCGTCCCGCTCCTGCTCGGCGCGCTGCTGCTGACGGGCTGCGCCACACAGTTACAACCCGACGTGACCGATGTCAGGGGGCTCGTGGCGCCGCTCGAATTCAACCTGACCAACCAGAACGGCCGGGCGGTGACGGCGGCCGATTATCGCGGCGACGTCGTGATGCTCTACTTCGGCTACACGCACTGCACGGACGAGTGCCCCGCGACCCTGGCCATGCTGGCCGAGGCGCTGAACAGGCTGGGACCGCTGGCATCGCGCGTGCGAGTGCTATTCGTGACGGTCGACCCGCGGCGCGACACCAGATCGGTGCTGAAGCGCTATGTGGGTGATTTCGGGCCGCAATTCGTCGGCCTGCGCGGCACGGCCTCGCAGCTGACCGCCATGATCAAACGCTATCGGGTCTCCTATCACGACGGAAAACCGGACAAGAGCGGCAACTACGAGGTCATCCACAGCAGCGTCGTGTTCATCTTCGACGGCCGTGGCCGGGCACGGCTGCTCGCCCAGACCGGCTTCGCCTGCGCTGCCATCGCCACGGACGTGCGCCGCCTGCTCGCGGGCGGCCGCCTGCTCGAGGGCGTCTGAGGACGGCCGGCGCGCCGAGCTGGTGCAACGCACCCGTGCTCGGGGGCGGGCTGTCGCAATTATTCAATGGGACCGGCGCCCCCATGCTCGAAAGCCCGGCGCCGGCATCCGCATGATTGGCCGGCCACTGTCCCCCGAGAGGCCACTTTGAACGCTCATTCGAAAAACGGCTCCACTCAAGGCGCCGACAGCGGCATGGAGCACTTCGGCTACAAGGAATCGCTTGCCCGCAGCATTGGGTCGTTCGGCAGCTTCGCTGCCGGCGTCAGTTATATCTCGATACTCACCGGCACTTTCCAGCTGTTCTACTTCGGCTTCGGCACCGCCGGACCGGCCTATCTCTGGTCCTGGCCGATGGTGTTCGTCGGTCAGCTGGCCGTTGCGCTGTGCTTCATGGAGCTGGCCGCCAAGTACCCCGTGGCAGGCTCGGTCTACAACTGGTCTAAGATACTGGGCAGCCGGCTCGTGGGGTGGTCTTCGGGCTGGCTGATGCTGACCGCCTCGATCGTCACCCTGTCCGCCGTGGTGCTGGCATTGCAACTCAACCTGCCGCGGCTGTGGAGCGGTTTCCAGCTCATCGGCAATGGCAGCGGCAGCTACGATTTCGCAACGAACGCGGTGATCCTCGGCACGGTGCTGATCCTGTTCACCACGGTCGTCAATGCGCTCGGCGTGCGGCTGATGGCGATGATCAACAGCGCGGGCGTTTTCATCGAGCTGATCGCCGCCTGCCTCATCGCGATCCTGCTGGCGCTCCACATCAAGCGGGGTCCGCAGGTCTTCTTCTCCACCAACGGCTACGGTGCCGGCAAGAGCTGGGGCTTTCTCAGTGATTTCCTGGTCGCGTCGCTGGCCTCCGGATACGTGATGTACGGCTTCGATACCGCCAGCTCGCTCGGTGAGGAGACGTTGGAGCCGCGACGCACCGCTCCGCGGGCGATTCTGCGGGCAATCCTCGCCTCGTTCGTCATCGGTGGCGCCATACTGCTGTTTGCGATCATGGCGGCACCCAATCTGCACGATCCTAAGATCGGCACCGGCGGCGGCGGCCTGCAATACATCATCGAGCAGGTGATGTGGGGCCCGCTCGGGAGAATCTTCCTGGTCTGCATCGTGGTGGCGGTGACCGTGTGCTCGCTGGCGGTGCATACTGCGGCCATCCGCCTGACCTTCGCGATGGCCCGCGACAATGCGCTGCCGTTCGGCGAGAAGCTCGCCGCGGTGAACTCCCAGACGCAGACGCCCATCGTTCCGGCGGTCGTGATCGGCGTGATTGCCGAGCTGATCCTGGTCCTCAACATCGGACAGCCGAAGATCTTCACGGTGCTGACCTCGATCGCGGTCATCATGATCTACCTGGCGTACCTGATGGTGACGGTCCCTTTGCTGCGCAAGCGCCTGGCGGGGCAATGGCCGCCCGCGGATCTCCCCACGGGCGGCTACTTCACGATGGGCCGGTGGGGAATGCTCGTCAACATCGTCGCGGTGCTGTGGGGCATCGGCATGGCACTCAATCTGGCCTGGCCGCGCGAGGCCGTCTACGGCGCCCCCTGGTACAACACCTGGGGCGCATTCATCTACATCAGCGTGATTCTCGGCGCAGGTCTGTGGTGGTACGCCGTCAAAGGCCGCCGCCACATCGGCACACTGGCATCGCATACCCTGACCACGGCCGATTCGCCGCAGGCACTACCTGAAGCGGCGCCCGCCGGCGGGGTCATTGACGGCGGCTATCGGACAGGGGCGGCCGAGGGGGGGATCCGGGAAGGAGGTCGATGAGTTCGACTGTCCTGCGCCTCGACCCCAGTCTCGGCGGCGCTCCTGCAGCTGTCGGCGCGGGACGGCTTCGGTTCGTATACCGTCTGTGCGCGGGCCTGTGCGCAGTGGTGCTGGCGCTCCCGACCGCCTCCCCGGCCGCCATGCCGCCGGCGGCCGCGACTGCGGCGGCGCCGCCGCTCGCCGCGGCGCGCGAGGGCCCGCAGTGCCGCACCATCCGCCTCTCGAACATCGGCTGGGCGGATGTCACCTCCACCACCGCGGTCTTCAGCGACATCGTCCGGGACCTGGGTTATCAGCCCAGGGTCACCCTGCTTTCCGTGCCG
>JAJYUA010000008.1:33916-137929 GCA_021792755.1 Pseudomonadota bacterium | reverse complement strand
GCCGCCGCGGCCGCCGGCGCCGGCTGCGGGCGGGCGCACGCCGCGGCCGCCGGCGCGCAATGCAAAGCGATGCCGCCGAACGACAGCAGCGCGCTCCAGAGCAGTTGCCGCCGGCGCGCCTCGCCCTCGAGCCCCGCCACGATCGAAGCGAGCGCCCCAGGCGCAGCGATGCGCCCCGCCGCAGCAGGCGGCGCTTGTCGGGAAAGAACCCGCGCTTTCTTGCTCGACGGGCGCCGGGCCGGGCACGAGGCCCGGGTCCAGCGCTTCATACTAGGTTCCAACGCGGCATGAGGGACGGCATTATAATGGTCGGATTGCAATCCCGTAGGCCGAATACACCGCAAATGAATGACTCGGACGCGCGGCGCGCGCTGCTTGAAGGTTGGCTGTCGCGCGAGCTCGGCCTGCACGTCCGCGCGATCGAGCCGGCCTCGAGTGATGCGAGCTTCCGGCGTTACTTCAGGGTGATGTGCGACCGGCACACCTACATCGTCATGGACGCGCCGCCAGGCAAGGAGGACGTCCGGCCCTACCTGCGCGTGACCGGGTTGCTCGAGCCTCTGGCAGTCCATGTGCCGCACGTGTACGAGGCGGACGTCGATCGCGGTCTATTGCTGCTCGAGGATCTGGGCGGCACACATTACCTGGCGCGGCTCGCCGGCGGAGGCGACGCGCAGCGCCTGTATGGTGACGCGCTGGAGACGCTGGCGCGGATCCAGCTGCGGGGAGCGGAGGCGGCGAAGCAGCTGCCTGCCTACGATCGCGGACCGCTGCTGCGCGAGATGGCTCTGATGCCGGAGTGGTTCCTTGGCCGGCATCTGGCGATCGAGCTGCCGGCCGGCGAGCGGCGGATGCTGGAGGCGGCGTTCGAGTTCCTGATCCGCGAGGCGCTCGCACAGCCGCAGGTGCTAGTTCACCGCGATTACCACTCGCGCAACCTCATGGTGGTCGCCGAGGGCAACCCCGGCGTGCTCGATTTCCAGGACGCCGTGCGCGGTCCGGTCGGCTACGACCTGGTGTCGCTGCTGAAGGACTGTTATATCTCGTGGCCGCGCGAGCGGGTGACCGGCTGGGTGAGCGGCTACCGCGAGCGGCTCAAGTGCGAGGGCGGCCCCGTCGGCGCCGATGCGGCCGAGTTCCTGCGCTGGTTCGACCTGATCGGGGTGCAGCGTCACCTGAAGGTGCTCGGCATATTCGCGCGCCTGTGGTACCGAGACGGCAAGAGCGGGTATCTGCGCGACCTGCCGCTGACGCTGCAGTACGTGCGCGACACCTGCCGGCGCTACGCGCAGCTCGGGGAGCTGTCGGAGCTGCTCGAGCGGCGGGTGGTTGCCGAGCTGCCGCGCGCCAATGAGCGTGCCGCTGCGCAGGCGATGCAACCGTCGTGACCGGGTCGCCGCGGCCGGCGAGAGCGATGTTGCTGGCGGCGGGCCGCGGCGAGCGGTTGCGGCCGATCACCGATACCTTGCCCAAGCCGCTGGTCGAGGTGGCGGGCAAGCCGTTGATCGCCTACCACCTGGAGGCGCTCGCCCGCGCCGGCGTGAGCGAGGTGGTCGTCAATCTTTCGTGGCTGGGCGAGCGGATTCGCGCGGCGTTGGGTGGCGGTGAGCGCTACGGATTGCGTATCGCCTACAGCGCCGAGGGTCCCGAGCCGCTCGAAACCGGCGGCGGCATCTTCCGGGCGCTGCCTCTGCTCGGACCGCAGCCGTTCCTGGTGGTGAACGCCGATGTCTGGACGGACATCGATTTCAGCCGGTGCATGAGCCTGGGTGATGATGCGGACGCGCGCATCGTGCTTGCGCCCAATCCGATGCATCACCCGGCAGGTGATTTCGGCATCGATGAGGACGGCATGGTGGTGGAGCGCGACAGCGACCGGCTCACCTATACGGGGATCGGTCTGTATCGCCCGCAATTCTTCGCCGGTTGCAGCCCGGGGAGGTTTCCGCTGCTGCCGCTGCTGAAGCGGGCCATCGTCGCGCGGCGCCTGCGCGGGGAGGTGTTTCGGGGCGAGTGGCACGACGCCGGCTCGCCCGAGCGCCTCGCCTGGCTCGATGCGCATGTGCGCGCCAGAGCGGCGGCGAGCCCATCCGGCTAGCGGGCGAGGGGCGGCTGCCGAGCGCGCCGCAGAGGCGCAGCGGCTTGCCGGCATCGCCGCGGCGATGTTCGCCGATCCAATTATGCCCTTGGTGCCCCGGAACGTAGAATACGGCTATGGCCACCCTCAAAGACATCCCCGTCGTTGCGGAGTCCGCTGCCGCGCGCAGCGGGCGCAAATACGTTACGCCTCAAGGATTTACGGCTATCCGTGACGGTATAAAAGCCGCCGCCGCCGACCCCGCCGCGTTCCCGCGCAAGCCCTCGTGGCTGCGGGCTCGCGCGCCCTCGGGCGCCGGTTTCCAGTCCGTGAAGGACATCGTCAAGGAGCACCGCCTGGCGACGGTGTGCGAGGAAGCCAAGTGCCCGAATATCGGCGAGTGCTGGAACGCGGGCACCGCCACCCTCATGCTCATGGGCGCGGTGTGCACGCGCGCCTGCCGCTTCTGCGCGGTGGACACCGGCAATCCGCGCGGCTGGCTGGACCGGGACGAGCCGGACAACGCCGCGCGGACCGTGGAGTTGATGAGGCTGAAGTACGTTGTGTTGACTTCCGTCGACCGCGACGACCTTGCCGACGGCGGCGCCGCTCACTACGCGGCCTGCATCCGCGCCGTCAAGCGCCGCAATCCCGGCACTGCGGTCGAAGCGCTGACGCCGGACTTCCAGGGTGTGCTCGCGGATATCCGCACCGTGGTCGATTCGGGCCTGGATGTGTTTGCTCAGAACATCGAGACCGTGCGGCGCCTGACCCATCCGGTGCGCGATCCGCGCGCCGGCTATGATCGCACGCTCGAGGTGCTTGCGCACGGCAAGCGCCACCGGCCCGAGGTGCTGACCAAGAGCAGTCTGATGCTGGGGCTGGGCGAGACGGACGAGGAGATCGAGGACACGCTCCGGGACCTGCGCGCGGCCCGCGTCGACATCGTCACCCTCGGCCAATACCTGCGTCCCACGGTCAACCACCTGCCGGTGCAGCGCTTCGTCACCCCCGAGCAGTTCGATCGGTATCGCGCGGGCGCCCTGGAGTTGGGATTCATCGAGTGTGTCTCAGGGCCGCTCGTGCGCTCCAGCTATCGCGCCGAGCAGGCGCGCAACCGCAACAATGTCGGGCTCGACAACACCCGTCCCGGGGTTGCGGAGTAGGCGATGCCTGCGCCCGACCCTTGCGAAGTCCCTTGCGGCTCTGACGCCGGGCGCTCGCCCGGGGATTGCGCGCGCGCCGCGCCGGGTCCCATGCCCGCGCCGGTGCCGCGCCGCCTGGGCCTGAGGGAGTACGAGCCGAGCTGGCGGGCGATGCAGCGCTTCACCGACGAGCGCGGGCCGCACACGCCCGATGAGATCTGGCTCCTCGAGCACCCCCCGGTGTTCACGCTGGGGATGAACGCCAGCGCGGCGCACGTGCTCTGCCCGGGCGACATTCCGGTCGTGCGGATCGATCGGGGCGGCCAGGTCACCTATCACGGTCCGGGTCAGCTGGTGGTGTACCCGCTGGTCGATCTGAGGCGCGCCGCTCTCGGCGTGCGCGACCTCGTGACGGCGCTCGAGCAGAGCGTGATCGATTACATGGCGGCTTTCGGCATCGTGGCCGAATGCCGTCGCGGCGCTCCCGGTGTCTATGTGGAGGGGAAAAAGCTGGCGAGTGTCGGCATCCGCGTGCGCCGCGGCGCCAGCTACCACGGCATCGCCATGAACGTCGTCAACGACCTCGAGCCATTCGAGCGGATCAATCCCTGCGGTTATCCGGGCCTGTCGATGGCGAGGCTCGCCGACCTGTGCGGCGTCGACTCGGTGGCGGCGGCGCAGGAGGGGCTGCTGGCGCACCTGCTGCGGCGCCTGTACGGTACGGAGTCTGCCTGAGACGCGTTCAGTCGGGCGTCAGAGCCGAGAGCACTCCGCTTGCGGCGATGCGCTCGTACGCCTCGCCGACGGCGCGGAGAAATTCCGCGCTCTGCGCCAGGTGAGCCGGGAATACGCCCGGCAGGCCGAGAAATGCCGGCAGGTCATGGCGCGCATCGCCCGTCGCGTGCCGCCCGCAATCGACGAGCCGGGTATCAAGTGGATCGACGATCGGCGCTGCGGCGAGAGCCCTCGTGCGCACGAACTGCATCCACGCTGCAATCGGCACGGCCAGTCGCCGCAGCGGCCGATGAGCTTGCAGCGCATCGCTCATCGTCCCGAGGATGCGGATGGGCAGCTTCTGCGAGCCGTCCCACGCGATCTGCGCAAGCTGATGGCATATCGCTGGATTCTCGAAGCGCCGCAGGATCGAGCGGCGGTAGGCGGCAAGCTCCTCGCGGCGCGGCGCGGTGAGGGTCGGCTCGATGTCCTGCATCATCAGCCGCTCGATGAAATCGCGCAGCGCCGGGTTCGCCACGGCCTGCGCCACCGTCTCGAAGCCGGCCAGCAGTCCGACGTAGGCAAGTGTCGAATGCGCGCCGTTGAGCAGCCGAAGCTTGGCCTGCTCGTATAGGCCGACATCCCGGCTGAGCGTGACGCCGGCCGAGGCCCACTCCGGTTGTCCGGCACAGTCCGTTTCCTCCACGACCCACTGCACGAACCGCTCGCGCTGGACGGGCCACGCGTCGCGCAACCCGAGCCATTGCTCGACACGCTCGCGCAGCGCGGCATCCGTCGCCGGTGTAATGCTGTCGACCATGGTCCGGGGAAAGCGCGCACGCGCCTCGATCCAGCCGGCCAGGGCGTGGTCACGGCGCGCCGCGAAGGCGAGCACGGCACCGCGCAGCTTCGGCCCGTTGGCCGACAGGTTGTCGCAGCAGACCGTCAGGTAGGGCGCAAGTTGGCGCTCGCGCCGCAGTGCAAGACCCTGCACGAGCCATCCGATCAGGCTGCGGGGTGTTTCCGGCCGGCTCAGGTCGTGACGGATGTCAGGGTGATCGAAATCGAGAGCGCCGGCGCCGTCGAGGCAATAGCCCTTCTCGGTGACGGTCATGGTGACGAGCGAGGTGCCGGGAGCGCTCAAGCGGCGGCAGACCGCCGCCGGATCTTGCGTGGCCACGAGCAGCTCGCGGATCGCGCCCACCACGCGCAGGGTGGGCACTGCGTCGAGCTCGAGTAGCGTGTACAGGCCGTCCTGCGGCCGCAGCGCGTCGCGCACCGACGCGGTTCTCAAAGAGACGGCGCAGATGGCCCGGCGCGGATCGCGCTCGAGAAGGCGGTCGAAGTAGACCGCCTGGTGCGCCCGATGAAAGGCGCCGGGCCCGAAGTGCACCGTGCCGATACGCGTGCCGGCCCGGTCGTAGCTGGGTCGCAGCACGTTCGAGGGCACCTCCGGGAGCGTGCGCTCGCACAATCGTGGGCGATCCCCTGTATCGCCCGCGGGGGCGCCGGGAGGCGGGGCATCCGCGCCGACGCCCGGTCTGTGAGACCTCAAAGCGTGACTCCTGTCTTCCAGATTGCGATTTCTCGCTCGCCATTGCGCTCGGCACAGCTCGCGCGGCCAGAGGCGGTCTCGATCACGAGGGCGAGCAGCTCGTGCGCGAGCTCGTCCATCTTGGCTCCCTCCAGCAGGCGCCCGGCGTCGAAATCGATCCAGCGGGGCTTGGCCTGCGCCAGCGCGCTCGTGGTCGAAATCTTCACCGTCGGGGCCGGCAAACCGAGAGGTGTGCCCCTGCCGGTGGTGAACAGCAGGACGGTCGCTCCGGCGGCGGCGAGCGCCGTGCCCGAAACCGCGTCGTTCCCGGGGGCTTCGAGCAGCGCCAAGCCCTTCCGTCGGACGCGTTCACCATATCGCAGGACTTGGGTCAGAGGCGCGTCTCCCGCCTTCTGCACGGCACCGAGCGATTTTTCCTCCAGCGTGGTGATGCCCCCCGCCAGGTTGCCCGGCGAGGGGTTCTCGGACACCGGTTGCCCGGCGGCGATGAAGTAGCGCTTGAAATCGCTTACCAGGCGCGTCGCCTGCTCGAAAACCGACTCGTCCGCGGCGCGCGCCAAGAGCAGATGCTCTGCGCCGAACAGCTCCGGTATCTCGGTGAGGATGAGCGTGCCGCCGGCGCGGGCCAGCTCGGAGCTGACGCGCCCGAGCAGCGGGTTGGCGGTGAGACCGCTGAACGCATCCGAGCCACCGCATTTCAGGCCGAGCACCAGCTCGGACAGGGAACATGGCTCGCGCACATCCTGCGCGAGCGCTTCGGCCAGCTCCTCGAGAGCCTTTACGCCCTCTGCGACCTCGTCATGCACTGCCTGGGCGTTGAAAGCACGAACCCGATGCGGATCGATCCCCGCCGCATCGAGCAGCGCCGCCAGCTGATTGTTCTCACATCCGAGACCGACGATGAGCACGCCGCCGGCGTTTGGGTGGGCGGCAAGCGCTGCCAGGATCCGGCGTGTGCGCGTGAGGTCGTCACCGAGTTGCGAGCAGCCGAACGGGTGCGTGAGCGCGTGAACCCCGTCCACCCGGCAGCTGAGCCGCTCGAGCCCGATCTCGGCGATGCGTCGCGCGGTATGGGCGACGCAGCCGACGCTGCACAGCACCCAGAGCTCGTTGCGGGTTCCCACGCGACCGTCGCTGCGTCGATAGCCGAGAAAGGTGCGCGTGTTGGCCGCTGCCGGCGGCGCCGCTGCGGGTGTGTAGCTGCAGCGTGTCACGGCCGTGAGCGCCGTAACCAGATTGTGGGTGTGCACGTGCTCACCGGCCGGTATGTGGCAGGTCGCCAGGCCGATCGGCGAGCCGTACTTGCGTATTGCGGCTCCGGCCTCGATCGGCCTGGCGGCAATCTTGTGGCCGCGCGGGATCCGGGAGCGGGCGATGATCGCTTCCTCGTGCCAGCGGAGCGGCTCGCCCGGCTGCAGGTCGCGCAGCGCAACCAGCACGTCATCGTGCGGGTGCACCTTCAGCGCGTCGGGGGGTTCGGGACCGGTCATGCCGGCCATGGTAACCGGTAGCATAAAAATTGCGCAAGGCCGCCCGGCGGCCCGATCAGGGGGCGAGGTTGGAGCGCAAGCCGGCTGCGCTTCGGAAGCGTGTCCTGTCTGCTACACTGATGCGGTTACGATCGACGAACGGCCGATGAGCAGCCGCGACAAAATCCCCAACTCCCCGGCCCCGAAACGATCCGCGCGCGGGCGCCCGTCACAGGCGCGGGACCATCAGGGCCGCGCGCGGCTCACCATCACCGACATTGCGCGCCTGGCCGGGGTATCCAAGAAGACCGTGTCGCGCGTGATCAACGAGGCGCCTTACGTCAACGCGCGCACTCGGTCGCGCATCGAGGCGATCATCGCCGAGCACGGTTATGAGCCGGATCCGCAGGCGCGCGGCCTGGCGTTTCGGCGTTCGTTCCTGGTCGGCCTGATCCACGACAATCCCAATCCTCAGTACGTGGAGTACCTGCAGCTCGGAATTCTCGATGCCCTGGTCGATCGCGGTTACTACCTTGTGATTCGCCCCTGCGACCGGCGCAGTCCGACCTTCCTGGCGGACATGCGCGCCTTTGTCGAGCGGCTGCGCCTCTTTGGCGTCGTGCTGACGCCCTCCGTCTCGGAGGACGAAGGGTTGGCAAAGCTGCTGGAGTCGGTAGGCTGTCCTTACGTGCGGATCGCTTGCGCCCGGCTCGACAAGCCGGCCCGTCTCGTGCTGACGCACGATGCGCGGGGAGCCGCCGCCGCCGCCCGCCGCCTCGCGGAGCTCGGCCATCGCCGCATCGCCTATATCTCCGGGCCGCCGCTGTTTCGCTCCTCGCACGAGCGGCGGGCGGGGTTCACGGCCGGGCTGGCCGAATACGGCCTGGAGCTCGCGCCGGAGCTGACCGTGCCCGGCGCATACACGTATGAATCGGGCTTGGCACGCGGGCGCGAGCTGCTCGTACTCTCTGACAGGCCGACTGCCGTCTTCGTGGGTAATGACGAGATGGCAAGTGGCGTCTACAGCGCGGCGCACGAGCTTGGCATCCGCATCCCCGAGGAGCTTTCCGTCATCGGCTTCGATGATGCTCCGATCGCCTCGCGCATCTGGCCGGCGATGACATCGGTGCGCCTGCCGGTGCAAGAGATGGGGCGGATGGCCGCGCAGAAACTCTTTGCGACACCGAAGGAGGCCGCCAAGACCTCCGCCGCGGAATTCACCCCGGCGCTCATCGAGCGGCAATCGACGGCGCCGCCTTTCGGGTCCCGTCCCGCTCGCTCCTGACCTCCCCCTCCCGTGCGCCCGTTGCGGTGCAGGCGCGGCGGTTGCGCTCTGCTACCGGTTACCTATAATGGCTTTCCATGCCGCGCCCCCTCGTCCTGCATCCGGATCGTCTGTTTCCGGCCGACCCCGGCGTGCGCGCTCTGGCGCGATCGCTTTACGAGCAGGTTCGGGACCTGCCGATCATCAGTCCTCACGGACACACCGATCCGGACTGGTTTGCCACCGACGAGCCGTTCGGCGACGCCGTGAAGCTGCTGCTCGCGCCCGATCACTACCTTTATCGCATGCTCTACAGCCAGGGCGTGCCGCTTGAGCGGTTGGGCGTCGGCTCCAGGCGGCGGGTGGCGGGCATCGAGCCGCGCGAGGCATGGCGGGAATTCGCGAGCCGCTACAGCCTCTTCAGAGGCACGCCTTCGGCGTTATGGCTCGATCAGGTGTTCGGGCACGTCTTCGGTCTCACGGTGCGCCTGGATGCGGACACGGCCGACCTGTATTTCGATTCGATCGGCGAAGCGCTGCAGACGCCCGCGTTCCGGCCGCGCGCGCTGTTCGACCGGTTCAAGATCGAAGTGCTTGCAACGACTGAAAGTCCCACCGACACTCTTGCGTCGCACCTCGCCATCCGGCGCAGCGGCTGGCCGGGGCGGGTGATCAGCACCTACCGCCCCGATCCGGTCGTCGATCCCGAGCATGAGCAGTTTCAGGACGCGCTCGAGCGGTTTGCCGGCCTGACCGGGCAAGATGTGCACTCGTGGCGCGGCTACCTCGAAGCGCACAGGCTCCGCCGCGCGGCTTTCGCGGAGGTCGGCGCGACTGCGACGGATCATGGCCATCCTACCGCGGCCACGGCCGACCTCTCGGAACGCGAAGCGCAGGCACTGCTTGGCAAGATCCTCTCCGGCCGCTTCAGCGCCGCCGATGCGGAGCTGTTTCGCGCGCAAGCGCTCACGGAGATGGCCCAAATGAGCCTCGACGACGGATTGGTGATGCAGATTCACCCCGGTGCCTTCCGTAACCACAATCGTGCTGTCTTCGAGAGCCACGGCCGCGATAGGGGCGCGGACATTCCGCAGCCCACCGACTACGTGCGTGCCCTAAAGCCGCTGCTCGACCGCCTTGGCAACGATCCGCGCCTCTCGATGATCGTTTTCACGTTGGACGAGTCTGCGTACAGCCGGGAGCTTGCGCCGCTCGCCGGCCACTATCCCGTGTTGAAGCTGGGACCGGCCTGGTGGTTCCACGACAGTCCGGAGGGCATGCGGCGGTTTCGCGAGCGAACCACCGAAACAGCCGGCTTCTACAATACCGTGGGCTTCAACGACGACACGCGCGCATTCCTGTCGATTCCCGCACGCCACGACGTGGCTCGGCGCGTCGACTGCGCCTTCCTGGCAAGGCTGGTCGCAGAGCATCGGCTCACCGAGGAGGAGGCCGCCGAAACCGCCGTGGATCTTGCGTATAACCTGCCGAAGCGGGCCTATAAGCTTTGACTGCCGCGCCGGCGGCTCGCTCGCTGTGAGCCGGCTCGATGGGGGGGGCTTGCCGGACACGGTATGTGCTGCTATCTTTTCTGCTACCGGTGTCATACGGGTTTTCAGCTGGAACCCCGATGAGCAAAGAATTTCGGCCGTGCATTGCTACCGGTAGCATACGGCCGTCGCTGAGATCGAGGGGGGTATGGCAGCACAACGCCGCGCAGCCGGCTGCATCCGCGTCAGCACGCGCGCTTTCAGCGGGAGAGCGTTTTGCAGATCGATGCCTGCCTCGGTACGCGCAACCGCGCGTTCCGGTCATGTAATTCGCCGTCCTGAGCAACTACCCGTCAAGTAGCCGCACAGGCTTTCTGCGTCAACAGAAGGGGGATCGACAGATGCGAGCGACAACAATCGCCAACCACCGTGCCCGAGCCCTTTGGGCGGGCGGCGTCGGCCTGTGCGCCCTGTGGCTGGCGCCACGCGCGCCGGCGCAAAACGAGGCAGGGCCGGATCCGGCCAAGGCGCAACAGACCGTCGCGCAGGATGCGTCGGCACCCACCAGACTGCGGGAAGTGGTCGTCACCGGCTCGCGCATCGCGCGCAAGAGCGTGTTCGACATTCCCAATCCGGTCACCGAGATCAGCCCAAGGGATCTGAAGCTGAGCGGTACGGTCAACGTCGAGCAGGCGCTCACGGAGAATCCGCAGTTCGTCGGCGCCACCAACGGTGGCCCGGATTCGAACGTCGTGCCCGGCGGCGACGCCTACATAAATCTGCGCGGACTCGGGCCAAACCGCACGCTCGTGCTGGTCAACGGCCGTCGCTACACCGTGCAGCTGGTAGGCACCGACATGGTGACGGACATCAACACGATACCGGAGGCGCTGATCAAGCGCGTCGATGTCGTGACCGGTGGATCGTCGGCCGTCTACGGATCGGATGCGATAGCCGGGGTCGTGAATTTCATCATGCGGCGGCATTTTCAGGGCGTCGAGTTGGACGGACACGTCAACTTCGACAGCATGACCGTCACGCCGACCGACAGCCTCGATATCACGGCCGGCAGTGATTTCGACCACCGCCGCGGCAACATTGCGGTGTCGCTTGACTATCTCGATCGCGGCTCGATTGCCAGATCCGAGGTCCCGTACGCCCGGCCGGCCCTCGGCGACGGCTGCGTGACTCCGGCGTCCTATAGCGACAGCGGACCGGGCACGCCATTGCCCGGCAACCCGAGCGGACAAGCCTGTCTTGACGCCGGCGGGGTCATGGGCCTGGTCGCCGGCGGCAGCGGCGACATTCCCAACGGCCGATTCGCGCCTCTGAGTTCCTCGCTCCTGCCCGGCGGAAGCGCCGCCAGTGCGGCTCTCGATAGCGCATATGCGGGCGCCGGCCTCGCCGGAGTCGGCTCCTTCGGCTGGACGTTCAACCCCGCAGGCTCCGCCGTCCGCCCGGCTCTCGACCCGCAGGATCGCTACAATCTGAGCCTGGTCAACTATATGCAGGTTCCACAAAAGCGCTGGATGATCAACAGCTTCGGGCATTTCGACTTCAACCCGAAGGTCATCGGTTACACGGAATTTCACTTCAGCGACAACCAGGTCACCGCGCTGCTGGCACCGAGCAACGCCGACGGAACGTTCCTCTTCAACGTGAACAATCCGTATCTCAGCCCGCAGATGCAGACCCTGCTCGGCCAGCTGGCGGCCGCCCAGACCGGTACGATCTGCTCGAGCCTCGACAGCAGCATCTGCGCCACGCCCGGCGACGGCATCGTCGCGCTTTCCTCCGGACGACGCTTCGTGGAGACCGGAAACCGGACGAACGTCTCCGACCGCGAGGCATGGCGGTTCCTGGGAGGAATCCGGGGACACCTCGGCAACCTGACCAAGCGCTACTTCACCGGGGTCTCCTACGACCTGTACTTCATGGACACGCAGACGAATGAGACGGACCATGAAAGCGGCGCAATCTCCAAAAGCGCGCTGCAGCAGTCCCTGCTGTCGGTCGACGGCGCGGCGCCGGTGTGCGACATCTTCGGCGCGACGATCGACCCTGCCTGCGCGACCGCGATCGCCATTCAGTCGACCAATATCACAACGACGCTGATGCGTGAAGGGTCATTCTCCCTCAATGGAACCGTAGCCAGGCTGTGGGCGGGTCCGATGCGATTTGCGCTCGGTGCCGATCACCGCTACACCTTTGCCCGGTTCGTTCCCGATTTCTTCCTGAGCACGGGGGATGTCGCCGGCTTCAATGCCGCCCTTCCGACCAACGGCTCCGAATCGGTGAGCGAGGGCTTCGGCGAGCTGCAGATCCCGCTGCTCTCTCACTTGCCGGCGGTGCGCAGCCTGTCCATCGACGGCGCCTTCAGGTACTCTGACTACGACTTGAAGGGCGTCGGCGGCGTATGGACCTATTCGGGGGGCGGCATTTGGCGCGTGACACGCGACATCAGGTTCCGCGGCCAGCTTCAGCATGCAATCCGCGCACCGAACGTCGGGGAGCTGTACGGCGGCCAGTCGACGGAGTTTTCGACCGTCGCCGATCCGTGCGGCAGCAGCGCCCCTGCCGCGCTGCAGACCGCGTCGGTCCGCGCCGTCTGCGTCGCGACGGGCGTGAACCCGGCCGACGTCTTTGCCGGCGGCATCCAGACGAATCCCTACATCGCCAATACGACCGGAGGCAACCCGGCGCTGGCGCCTGAGACGTCCAACACGGTCACCATCGGCACGGTGCTGACGCCGCGATTCGTTCCGAATCTCTCCGTTGCCATCGACTGGTACAGAATCGACGTGACGGGAGCCATCGAGCCGTTGAGCGGCGGCATCGCGGGCGTACTGAGCGCCTGCTACTACACGATCCAGAATGCGAGCAGCGCATACTGCCAGGCCATCCAACGTGACCCGAATACCGGTCAGATCGTCAACGTCAATGTGGGCGAGGCGAATGCCGGCGCATTGAAAACGGAAGGCGTCGACCTCGAGGGCAATTGGGGTCACCGTCTGTCCTGGGGACTGTTCGAGCGCTCAAGCGCGCTTCACGTGTCCGCGGATTGGACGTATGTGAGCCAGTTCACTTTGATTCCCATCAAGGACCTGCCGGGCGACAGACAAGAGTGTGTCGGGGCTTACGGTCCGACCTGCGGCGAGCCGATACCGAGCATCAAGGGCGTCACCCGCCTCACCTGGAGCAACGGTCCGGTGGACACGACCGCGAGCTGGCGTTTCATCAACTCGGTCACTCTCGACAAATACCTGTTGCCGCTGCGCTCGGGTGGGACGGTGCCGCCGCTCGACACGCTGACCAGGCCGGTGCTGCCTACCGCGAACTATCTTGACCTGTCCGCGACGTGGTATGTGACCGACCGCCTGCAGGTGTCTGGAGGCGTCAACAATGTTCTGGGCTGGGGACCGCCTGTCGTCGGCAGCTCGGCTGGTTACGGCAACACCTGGCCTGCGACCTACGACCCGTTCGGCCGGACGTTCTACTTCAATTTCAAGGCAAGATTCGGCGAGGGCTGATCGGGATGTGTCTCGGCAAATGACGAGGTCCGCGCCTGAGCCGGATGGGGCTGCCGCGGCCACCGGCAAGCGGCGCGGGCGTCGCGTGGGCAGAAGAGCTGGCCGCCTCGCCGGGCCTGAGCGGGGCGGCCGGCAGCCTGGCCTCGCCCCGGAATTCCCCTCTCCGGGGCGAGGCCAGGCAGGGGAGGATTTCGCGCCGTGCGCGGCGGCCGACCGCGTCCAGCCGGCGTCGGTGCAACGCTTGGTGTGCTCGAGCGGACGTGCGCGCCGCCCGGGGCGCCGCGTTGTCAGCGGCGCGCGGCCGGCCCGGACAGCAGCCGAACGCGCACCCAGTCGAAATCGGCGATGCCACCGTGTAAGGCGCGCGGATGCGTGTTGAACGTGAACAGTGCCGGGCGGGCGGCCTTCCACCAGCTGAAGCGCATGTGGGTGCGGCGGCCCAGTTTGTGATAGATGCGGCCGTCCATGCTGTAGGAGAACCGGACCCGGCCGCTGCTAACTTGCATGCGCAGCAGCACGAATCCAGCCGCCTTTGCCCGGCCGAGGCGCGGGCCGAGAAGCGCGTGTCCGCCGGCGGAAAAAACGAGGTTGCGCCTGCCGCGGCGTTGAACAACGCCAATCCAACTTGGGCGCACCTGGAACATGGCGAGTCCGGCCTTTTGGCCGTTCGCCATGCCGCCCACCGCCAGGCGGGTGGTGATTTGCTCATCGCGCGCTTGCAGCATCTGAGTCAGGGTATCGCGGGCGGCGAGCAGGTCGGCGGCGGGCAGCGCCCGCAGGCGCAGGAAGCCCGGCCGCGCCGTCAGGCTCCAGTGCCCATCCGCCGGATTGTGATTCCACTCCCATTGGACTCCGAGCACAGGGCTGTTGAACTCGTCGGAAGTCTGCGGGTACACCGCAGAATAGGTGCGGCCCACATTCGGCGCGGCGTGCGTGCGCACCGGCTCACCGACCGAGGCGCCCCGCGGCAGCGTGCCGATGATCGGCCAGCCGTCCTTCCATCGTACCGGCTCCAGATAATCGATGCGACCGTAGGGACCGGTGCTATTGAAGTGAATGAACCAGCCCTGCCCGGATGGTGTTTGCACGTAGCCGCCCTGATGGGGCCCCTGCACGTGCGTCGAGCCCTTGGCGAGCACAGTGCGGTACGCGTAAGGACCGTAAATGTCGCGCGCGCGAAGTACGACTTCGGACCCGTGTCTGACCCCGCCGTACGGCGCGAAGACGTAATAATAGCCGTCACGCCTGTAGAGCTTTGGTCCTTCCAGCTTCGGCAGATGAACAGGGTCGTCGACGATGACCCTGCCGGCATCGAGGACGTGCCTGCCGTCGACGCTCATGCGGTTGAGGATGATCGGGCCGGCGCCGACGCGCGAGTGAATCAGGTATGCCCGGCCGTCGCTGTCCCAGAACGGACAGGGGTCTTCGAGGCCGGGCTGGGCGATGACGGCCACCGGGCGTGTCCAGGGTCCTCGCGCGCGCCGCGCCGAGCTCATGAAAATGCCTTCTGTGGGGGTGGCGAAATAGACGTAGAAGCGCCCGTCATGATGGCGGATCGACGGCGCCCAGACGCCGCTTGCGTAGCGATAGCCCAGCGCGTAGTCGAGCTTGGGGTGCGCAGTCGCGTCGGTAAAGTTGACAGGGCCCGGCAGATCGTAGGCGGGTGCGAAGTCGAGGCGGGCAAGCACGTGGCCGATGATCCTCCAGTGCACCAGGTCGCGCGACTCGAGTATTGGGATGCCGGGCGAGAAATGGAACGAGGAGGCGATGAGATAGTAAACCGACCCGACGCGTACGACATCCGGATCGGAGTAGTCGGCGTAAAGGATCGGGTTGCGGTAGGTCCAGGCGAGGACGGGCGCCGCGCGGCAGGCGAGCGCAGCGAGCAGCGCGCCCGCTGTCACGCGCAGCCGGACCGCGTGCGCGTCGCCTCGGTTGCGCGCGGCGGGCGCGTCCGTTTGGGTGACAATGCTCATAAGTGAAGGTAACATCGCGCATGCGCCGTGCAAAATCAACAGCAATTTGACGCCGTGAGACGAGGCGGCTCCGCAATGGCGCGTCGGTTCATCCGCTGCGTGCCGGCAACGTGCTGGGCGGCTGCCGTACTGCTCGGCATGTCGCTTTGGCCGCCGTGCGCGGCGGCCGGAAAGCCCATAGACCGCTACGCACTGGTAACCCGACACGACGTTGTGTTCGATAGGATAGATCCGGCGTCGCCGCTCATGGTGGGCAACGGCAGCCTCGCCTTCACCGCCGACATAACCGGCCTGCAGACCTTCCCCAGACAGTACTCGCCCCTGGCGCCGCTGCTCACCGAGGCGCAGTGGGCGTGGCACCGCTTTCCAAATCCGAAGCACTACACGCTCGCCGACGCCATGGTGCCCGTGAAAGTATACGGGCGGACAGAGTATTATCCCTGGATTCGCAGCTGGAAAGAGGCGCGTAAGCCCGCCATCGCCTGGTTGCGCGAGAACCCGCAGCGAATCTCCCTGGGGAGGATCTCGCTGTATCTGCTCACGCCCGACGGCGCTCGCGCCAGCTTCACCGATCTCTCCGCCACGCATCAGAGGCTCGATCTGTGGAACGGCGTCTTGCGCAGCCGATTCCGGCTCGACGGAGAGCCGGTGCGCGTGCAGACTTGCGTGCATCCTCGTCTCGACATGGTCATCGCGACGCTCGCCAGCCCTCTGTTGGCCCAGAGTCGGCTGGGCGTGGACGTCAAGTTCCCCGGGGTCTCACGCAAGATAGATCCGAATCCGCAGGATTGGCGGCATCCCAATAGATATCGCACGATTATCGGCGGTCGAAGCGCACGTCGGTTGTCGCTCGAGGAGATCATCGATTCGACGCGCTACTACGTCACCATCGGCGCCAGCCGTGCCGTCAGTTTCATCCGGACCGGGCCGCATGCTTTCCGGGTGCTCCCTGTTCGAAGGCGCGTGTCGCGTCGCCTCACCGTGATGGTCCTGTTCTCCCGCCATCCATACGCGGGCGACTTGCCGAGTCCCGCGGCGGCACGCGCGGCGGTCTACGCCCATTGGCATCGATATTGGAACACAGGCGGAGTGGTTGACCTCGCCGGAAGCACGGATCCGCGCGCGTTCGAGCTGGAGCGCCGCATCGTGCTTTCGCAGTATCTTATGGCGCTGAACGCCGCGGGCGAATACCCGCCGCAGGAGACCGGCCTTTTCTGCGACAGCTGGTACGGCAAGTTCAATCTTGAGATGTTCCTGTGGCATGCGGCGCAGTTTGCGGTGTGGGGGCACCCGCAACTGCTTGCGCGCGGCATGAGTTGGTACCTCAAGCACCTGGCGCAGGCCCGGGCGCTTGCCCACGCGCACGGGCTGCGCGGCGCAATGTGGCCGAAGATGGTTGGGCCTGGCGGGCGCGAAAGCCCCAGTCCGATCAATCCGTTCATCATGTGGCAACAGCCCACGCCCATCTATCTGTCGGAGCTGCTCTATCGGGCCGAGCCCACGCGCGCGACGTTGCTGCGATACCAGGCGCTCGTGTTTGAGACGGCGGATCTGCTGGCGTCTTTTCCGCATTTCGACCCGGGGCGTGACGAGTACGTTCTCGGTCCGCCGATTATCCCGGCCCAGGAGACTTTTCCGCCGCTCACGACCTTCGATCCCACCTTCGAGCTTCAGTATTTCCGCTTCGGTCTGAGGACGGCGCAGAAGTGGCGCAGGCGGCTCGGACTCGCGCCCGAGCGCAAGTGGGCCGAGGTTCTTGCCCGGCTGGCGCCGCTTCCCGAGCGTGACGGTCTGTATCTGCCCACGGCGTCGTTTCCGCAGTTCTGGCGGCAGGCGGCGAGCCCTGTCTGTTCCGATGGGCACACGGCCCCGCAGTGCATGAACCGCGATCATCCCTCGCTCCTTGCGGCGCTCGGACTGTTGCCCGGTGTGGGAGTCGATCGGCGGGTCATGCGTCGCACGCTGCAAGCGGTGCTCGCGCACTGGGATCTGCGCCAGACGTGGGGCTGGGACTTCCCGATGATGGCAATGACAGCCACGCGGCTGCACGAGCCCGCGGAGGCGATCGACCTGCTGTTTTACGACGCGCCGAACAATCATTGGGGTCCGTCGGGCATGACCCCGCGGATGCACCTGACGGCCGCGGGAACCTATCACCTCGACGGAGAGGCGTACTTTCCGTCCAACGGGAGTCTTCTGCTCGCCATCGCGCTGATGGCGAAGGGTTGGGACGGGGAGAGAACGGCGGCTCCGGGCTTTCCGAAGAACGGACGCTGGCGGGTAAGGACGCAAGGGGTGCTCAGGCTGCCGTGAGGGGTGCCGGGCGCGATGCAATAGTCGAACTGATATCTCGCCGGCTCGGGCCGAAGCTCGACTAGCGGGAGTGGAGGCTTCGGTCCGTGTTGAAATCAGCTCGATCCGGCCCGCGATTGGCGGACCTGAGTTTCTCGCGGCGGCGCATCGGTGCCGGACTCGCGGCGCTGGCGATCCTGCAGGCCGCTCGCGCCGGCACGATGGCACAGGCCGTTCGTGCGGTGAAGGCGGTATGCTCCGACCGCCCGCCGCGCTGGGCAGACCGGCTGCGAGCGGACCTGGAGGAGATGGCGCGCGAGCTCACCTCGCGGCTGCATCCCTGGACAGGCTCGAAGCTCGTGTTGACGCCCGAGCAATTCGGACACCGCCCCGGCGCCGCGCTGTCGACTCGCGCGATCCAGGCGGCGATCGACGCGGCAGCCAGCCGCGGCGGAGGCACCGTGCTGCTCGCTGGGGGTGACTATGTCAGCGGCACGCTCGACCTTCGCAGCGACACGCGCCTGCAGGTGGCCAAGGGTTCACGGCTTCTCGGCAGCACCGACCTGGCCGACTATCCGCCGCGTCTTGCCGCACGCCGTACACTCATGGATGTCGTCACGGGGGTGACCCAGTCGCTGATTTTCGCGCAAGGGTGCCGCAATGTTGGCCTCGCCGGCGAAGGACTCATCGACGGACGCGGCTCGCCGGAGCATTTCCCGGGCAAGGAGAGCGTCGGACTCATACCGGGACGGCCGTTCCTGATCCGCATGCTCGACTGTCACGGGGTGCATGTACAGGGGCTGCATCTGAAGGATGCCGCGGCGTGGATGCAGAATTACCTCAACTGCGAACAGCTGCTTATCGAGCGCCTGCACGTCGAAAATCAGGCCAATTACAACAATGACGGCATCGACGTCGACGGCTGCCGGCACGTCATCATCCGCAATTGCTTCATTAACTCCGAGGACGACGGCGTGTGCTTCAAAGGGTCCTCTATGCGCCCTTCCGAGCACATCCTCGTCGAGAACTGCCGCATTCACAGCACCAGCAACGCATTGAAATTCGGCACCGATTCGGAGGCTCCGTTTCGCCGCGTCCTGGCGCGCAACCTGGAACTTGGCGGACCGGGGCCCGAGATGCGCGCCTTCAGGCGCAGGCGCGCCGAGTCGGGCATCTCCTGGGAATCGGTCGACGGTAAAACGGTCGAAGACATCGTCGCCACCGACATCCGGATCGTGCGCGCGCAAAGCCCGTTGTTCCTCGGCCTGGGCGATCGCGGCCGGGTCATGCCCGGCGAGCCGCGGCCGGGGCCGGGCAGGCTGCGGCGCATCGTATTCGACCGGATCAGCGGAGATGATGACGGACCGCGGGGCTCGTATTTCCTCGGACTGCCGGCCAGGCCGATCGAGGATGTGCTCATCCGGGATCTGCGCCTGCGGGTCGATCCGGCGCGCGGACCGGTCCCGAACGAGCACGCCGTTGCGGATTTTCGCCACACCTATCCGGATGCGGCGATGATCGGGCCGGTCGCGCCGGCTTACGGGTTGTGGACGCGTCACGTGAGGCGTCTTACGCTCATCCGCGTGGTTTTCATTCCGACCGGACCGGATCCGCGGCCGATGATCCAGACGCTCGACACGTCCGGAGTCTGTGAGACGGACGCGTGAGCCACGCTGGCCACGAAGAACTCAAATGAGCCCGCTTTCCCGACGCGAGTTCCTTTCCCTCGCCGCCGGCGCCATGGCGGCGGCGGCGTCTGTTCCGCGAGTTGGTGCGACCGCCTCGCCGGCAGGACCGGCGCAATCGCTCAACGCCACTGCCCGCGCCCGCGGCATGCGCTTCGGCTCGGCGATGTCCTTTGCGCAGCTGTCCGATCCCCGCTATTGCGAGCTGATGCGCACGCAGTGCGGCATCATGGTGACCGAGAACGCGCTCAAGTGGCCGCAGACACAATCCGGCCCGAGCACGTTCACCTTCGGGCATGGCGATGCCCTGGCGAGATTCGCGGCTGAGAACGGTCTTTTGCTGCGCGGCCACAACCTGCTCTGGCAGAAAAGCCGCTATTTGCCCGATTGGGTCAGGCATTACGATCTGGGTGCGCAGCCGGCGAAGACGCTCGAGAAACTGCTCTACGCCCACATCACTACGGAGATCAAGCACTATCCACAGATCGTCTCCTGGGATGTGGTCAACGAGGCGATCAGCGCCAGGACGGGCGCTTTGCGTGAGACGCTGTTCACGAGGGACCTCGGTCCCGAGCTCATCGATTTCTGCTATCACTGCGCGCGGGCGGCGGCGCCCCACGCCCAGTTGGTGTACAACGACTACATGAACTGGCAGCCGTACTCGCGCGCGCATCGCGACGGCGTGCTGCGCTTCTTGGAAGGATTGCGCAAACGCAACGTGCCGGTGGACGCGCTCGGCATTCAAAGCCACATCGGCGCGAACCCGCGCCATCCCGATCCACCGCTCGGCCGACCGCAGAAAATGGCGTGGCGCGGCTTCCTCGAGGCGGTGACCGGTCTGGGCTATGGGCTGCTGATCACCGAATTCGACGTCAACGACAACGGCCTGCCCAGCGAGCCGGCGCTGCGGGACCGCTTGATCGCCGCTTACGCCCGGGATTACCTCGACATCACGCTCAGCTTCAGGGAATTGAAGGATGTGCTGACCTGGGGGCTGGTGGACAAGTATTCCTGGCTGCAGCACATCGCGCCGCGCGCCGACGGCACGCCGAAGCGGCCACTGCCGTTCGACTCGCATTACCGCGCGACGCCGCTCTATTTTGCGTTGGCCGAGGCGCTGCGCACGGCACCGGCGCGCTGAATCCCCGGGGCCGGCGCGGCCGCACAGGCGGCGCGATCAGAGCAACATCATCACGCCCTCGCAGGTCTTGAGCTCGGCGGCGAGCGCCTCGACCTGCTCGCGGCTCTCGGCGAGGATGGTGTAGGAGATCGACAGGAAGTTGCCGTTGCCGCTCAGCCGCTCGCTGACGCGCTCGGCCTCGAGGGCCGGCACGTGGCGCAGCACGATGGCATGCACCCGGGCGCGGAACCCCTCGCAGGGGCGGCCGATCACTTTGATCGGATAGTCCGTGGGGAACGTCAGCAGCGGCTCGCTCACCACGGCACGCTCTGAAGCTCGCGCTTCCAGCGCTGGAATTCCCCGTAAACCCGGCTCCACAAGGCGCCGGGCCGGCCCGCGCCGACGGGGCGGCCGTCGAGGCTCGTCACCGGCTGCACCTCGCGAGTGGCGGCCGAGATCCAGATCTCCTCGGCGCCGCGCAGCTGCGACTCGCTGACGGGAGCGGCGCGCCAGGGTATGCCGATGCGCGTCGCCAGCTCCTCGACCACGGCGCGGGTGGTGCTCGGTAGGATTTCCCGCGAGTTCGGCGGGGTGCGCAGCTCGCCTGCGATGACGGCGTGCACCGCGGAGGCGGAGGCGTCGGTCAGCTGTCCGTCGCGAAGCAGGATGGTCTCCGCCGCTGCGGCGTCCACCGCCAGCTGGCGCAGCAGCACGTTCGCGAGCAGCGCGGTTGACTTGATGTCGCAGCGCGCCCAGCGCGTGTCGGCGGCGGTCACACAGGCGAGTCCTTTCTCCAATACCGCGGCGGAGGTCGCCGGCAGCGGGCACGAGAAGGCGAAAACGGTGCGCGGGACTTGCGGAAGCGGAGCGTGATTGCGGCCGAGCTCCGCTCCCCGGGTCACCTGCCAGTACAGGTATTGGTCGCCGCCGCCACCGCGCGCGATGAGCGAGGAGAAGATCTCCCGCCACTGGTCTTTCGAGAGCGGATCGCTCATGCGCAGCTCTGCCAGGCTGCGCGTCAAGCGGGCGCAATGCGCCTCCAGACGGAACGGCCTGCCGCCGTAGACCGGCATTACCTCGTAAACGCCGTCGCCGAACAGAAACCCCCGGTCGAGCGGCGAGACGCGCGCCTCGCCGATCGGCAGGTACTCGCCGTTCAGGTAGCAGGTCGGAAAGGGAGAGGCCATGTGCTCGCGGTCGCCGTGGTATCGCCCCGGCCTAAGCGTGCAGGAACCACAGCCGCACCGCGTCGCTCATGCGCGTGAACAGGCCTCCCTCGGCCACGGGTGCAAGCGTCACGAGCGGCACGCTGTCGAGGCTGCGCCCGGCGCCGTTGGTGACGACGAGCGTGCCGACATCGGCGCCGGCGGCGATGGGGGCGACCAGCGGCCAATGGTTCCACTCGATGCGCGTGCGCAGCGCGTTGTGCCCGCGCAGCACGGTGAGCTCGATGGCGTGGGCCGGACCGACCGCAGCGTAACCGGCGGCGGATTCGTACACCCGGGGCCTGGACAGGATCTCGCGCGCGGCCGCGACTTTCTCGTTCTTGAAGAAATTGTAGCCGTAGGTGATGAGCGCCTGGCTGTCATTGACCCGCGCGTCCCAGCTCGGCGTCTTCAGCACGACCGACACCAGGCGCATTCCCTTGCGATCGGCGTAGATGATCATGCAGTAGCCGGCGGCTTTGGTGTAGCCGGTCTTCATGCCTTTCACATACGGATCGGTCCACAGCAAAGACACGCGGTTGCGCTGCGTGATGTGATCCCAGGTGAATTTCTTGATCTTGAAAAGGAAGCGGTACTGCGGGAAATCGACGATCAGATCCATGGCGAGCTTGGCGAGATCGCGCGCGGTGGTGTAGTGATCGGGCATCGGCAAGCCATCGACGTCGGCGTAGTGAGTCGAATGCAGACCGAGGCGTCGGGCATACTCGTTCATGAGCGAGACGAAGCCTGCGCGGGTGCCGCCGATCTTCTGGGCAAGCGCCACGGTGGCGTCGTTGCCCGAGTCGACGACGATGCCCTTCAGCAGATCGAGCACGGAGACCTGCGAGCCCGGGTTGAGGAACATGCGCGAGCCGCCCGTGCGCCATGCGGCGGTGCTGATCGACACGGGGGTGCTGAGCGAGAGTTGCCCGCTCTTCAGTGCGGAGAAGGCGATGTACACCGCCATGAGCTTCGTCAGACTCGCCATCGGCATCTTCTCGTCCGGGTTCTTTGCCGCGAGCACCTGGCCGGTATTGACGTCGACCAGAATGTAGGAGTGCGCGTTGAGCGGCGGCGGCGGCGGCGGCGGCACGGCCGCGCGGGCGGGAACGAGCGCGATCAGGCCGGGCAACAGCGCCGCTATCGCGGCCAGGACGGATGGGCGGGACATGTTAGAGATTCCTCCGTTTCAGGTGGCGCGGCGGGCGCGCAAGGTTAAGAGTGCGCTCGCGCCGGATAGTTCTTCGCGCGGCAAGACTCACGGTTTCACCAGCCAGGCGCCGGGATAACCGAGCGCCGCGAGCCGGGCGGCAAGCCGGTCGTATTGCGGCACGCTGCTCACCGGCCCCACCCGCACCCGGTACAGCCGGCCTGCAATGACCGCCGGGGACAGGATGAAGGCGTTCGACATCCCGGCTGCGTGCAGTCTCGCGAGCACCCGCTCGGCGTTGGCGGGCACGGCGAAGGCGCCCACCTGGACGTAGAGCATCGGGGACGGATGCTCCGAGGCGCTCGTGAGCACATCGGGACTGCCGGGCGTGATGGCCCGCACCTCGACGAGCGCGGTGCCGGTGGCAAGCATGCCGAGCTTGGCGGCGGCCATGTAAGACAGATCGATGAGGCGGTGCGCCACGAACGGGCCGCGGTCATTGACTTTCACGATGACGCTGCGGCCGTTGGCGAGGTCGGTGACGCGCACAAAGGTCGGCAGCGGCAGAACCTTGTTGGCGGCGGTCATGGCATACATATTGTAGCGATCGCCGTCGGCGGTGTACCTGCCGTCGGAGTTTGGCCCGTACCACGAAGCCACTCCGATGGCGTCATAACCGGCCGAGCTGGCCAGCACGTAATAGCGCTTCCCGTCCACATCGTAGAAGGGCGGATTTCCACGGGGCGCGGGCGGCAGATAGCGCGGCACCGGGTTCGGGATCGAGCGCCAGCCCGCCGGCAGGGCTGGAAGGCCTGCGCCGGGGCCTGCCTGCGGGTGTCGCGTCGTGGCGCAGCCGCCCAGCAGGACCGCGAGGGCAGCCGCGCCGAGGAGCGCCGCTACCCGCACCTCAGCCGGCCCTGCTGGCCAATGCGGGGGGCGGCCGGCTCATCTGCCGCGCGATCGCCTGCGCCAGGTCGTTGACCGCCATGGCGTACATCGCGCTGTAGTTGTAGCTCAAGATCACCTGGAAATTGTGAAAGCCGGCGCGGTAGGCGGGTCCCGTCCGCCGCTGCGCCAGCAGCAGAGCCACGGGCGTGTCGGAGGGAGCGTCGCTCTCGACCCTCGCGCCCTCGGCCGCCAGGCCGCCGATCGTGCGGTCGAGCGCCAGATCGTCCGGGTCGACGCGAAAGGTCGCCCGCGGCTCGATGCTCACCGGGGCGAGGACCGGCTCTCCGGCCTGCCAGCCGTGCGCGTGCAGGTAATTGGCGACGCTCGCGAAGATATCGTCCCAGTTCGTGAGCAGGTTGGGCGGGTGGCCGTTGGTGCTCACCGCGTAACGCAGACAGTTCGACGGCATGAACTGCATCGGGCCCATCGCCCCGGCGTAGGAGCCCTTGACCGTGAGCGGGTCCAGCCCGTCGCGATGCGCGAGAACCAGGAACTTCTCGAGCTCGTGACCGAAGTAGCGCCCGCGAGACGGGTAGTCGAAGGCCAGGGTGGAGAGCGCATCGAGCACGCGGTAGGAGCCCGTCATGCGCCCGTAGTAGGTCTCGACGCCGAGGATGGCCACGATGTAGCGCGGCGCGACGCCCCACTCTGCTCCCGTGCGCTCGAGCGCCTCGCGATGCTCGCGCCAGAACTGCACTCCGAGGGCGATGCGCTTCGGGGTGAGGAAGATCCGCTTGTACTGCCACCATTTCAGCTCTTTCTCGGCGGGGCGGTTCATCATGTCGATGATGGCGGGCTGCTCGCGGGCCTGCTCGAGCACCCGCAGCACCCAGCGCCGGTCAAGCGCATCGCGGTGCGCGACCCGCGAGGCGAACCGGGCGAGCTGCGCAGGGGAGAACGGCGCCGCGGCCCCGAGCGCCGCAGCCGGCTGCGCGAGGATGGCGAATGCAAGCAGAGCGGGGAGAATCGATCGAGGCACGGGACGGGTGCTCCTCAGCCCATGAGCTTCCGGTGCGAATAAAGCGACATGAGAATACCGAAACCTGACAGCACCGTCACCACCGAACTGCCGCCGTAACTCACCAGCGGCAGCGGCACGCCGACCACGGGGACGAGACCGGTGGTCATGCCGGCGTTGATGAACACGTAAATGAAGAAAGTGAGCGCGACGCTGCCGCCGAGCAGCCGGGAGAAGGTATCCGGTCCCTGCATGGACAGGTACAGCGAGCGGCCGATGACGAAGGCGTAGAGCAGCAGCAGAACCAGCACGCCGAGCAGGCCGAACTCCTCGCCGATCACGGAGAAAATGAAATCCGTGGTCCGCTCGGGCAGGAAATCGAGCAGTGCCTGGCTGCCGGCCATCCAGCCCTTGCCGAATACCCCGCCCGAGCCGATGGCGATCTGCGACTGGATGATGTGGTAGCCGGCGCCGAGCGGATGGGCTTCGGGGTTCAGGTAGCTCACCAGGCGCTCGCGCTGATAGCCGTGCATGAAGCGCATCCCGAACAACATGCCGGCCACGGCCAGCAGCAACAGCGCGGCGATGACCCGCTTGCGCAGCCCCGCGAGAAACACCACGATGAAGCCGCCGGCACCGATGAGCATGGCGGTCCCGAGGTCGGGCTCCTTGGCGACCAGCGCCACCGGCGCGAGGATGATGGCGCTGAGCACGGCAAGATCGCTCCACCTCGGCGGCAGTGGCCGCTCGTGCAGGTACCAGGCGCACATCATGGGTACGGCGAGCTTCATCAGCTCCGACGGCTGGAACTGCACCGGGCCGAGATCGAGCCAGCGCTTGGCGCCGAGGTACACGTGACCGACCGCGGCCACGGCGAGCAGCAGCAGGATGCCCATGGCGTAAAGCCAGGGCGTCGCGCGGCGCAGGATGTTGGGATTGACCCGCGCGAGGGCGAGCATGATGACCGCGCCCAGTGCGAGGCGCAGCAACGTTCGCAGCAGCATCGGCAGGTTTTCCGCCGAGGCGCTGTACAGCACCACCAGCCCGTACGCGGCGACCAGACCCAGGCCGGTCAGGAGCGGTCCATCGACCTTCAGCGCGAGCAGCACTCGCGCCGCGCCGCCAAGCGTGCGGCGCGTCCGCGACTCCGTCGACAGCTCTTCGTGCATCACGGCCTAGGGTGCCTCCGAGGCGAGGACGCGCGAGCCGATCGGAGGACTCTCGGGTCGGGACGCCCGCTCGAGAGCGGTCAGCGTCGCCGGGACGCCGGCAAGGACCCGCGGTGTGAGGGTGGCGGGCTCTGAGAACGGCTCGGCAGGGGTCGCGGGCAGGAGCTTGCCGTTCGGGCCCAGGAGATAAGCGTTCATGATCTTGCGGGCAATCGGCGCTGCGGCCGTGGCGCCCCAGCCGGCATGCTCGACCAGCACGGCGACCGCGATGCGCGGGGCCTTCACGGGCGCAAAGGCGATGAACCAGGAATCGTCACGCAGCTTCTCCGGCGTCGCCTTCCTATTGTAGTCGCCGTTCGCCTGCTCGCGAGTCAATTGCGCCGTGCCGGTCTTGCCGGCGATGGGGTAAGGGCTGTTGATCATGGTCCAGTAGGCCGTGCCGCGGGGATTGGTGGTGACGCCGTGCATCGCGTCGATGACCACCTTCCAAGAAGCCGGGCTGATCATCGTGAGGTTGCCGTCCAGGATCGGCCGCTTCCAGTGGATTTTGTGGGTGCGCGGATTGCGCAGCCCCGTCACCAGGCGAGGCTCAAAGCTCAGTCCGCGAGTGGCGAGGATGCCGGTGTAGTGTGCCATCTGCAGCGGCGTGGCCAGAAATGAGCCCTGGCCGATGCCGAGGATCACGGTGTCGCCCGGATACCAGCCGTAGTCGTGCGGGTAGTGCTTCGCCATCCAGGCGGGCGTCGGCGCGAGCCCGGGCTGCTCGCCGGGGATGTCGATGCCGGTCGGGTGGCCGAAGCCGAAGTCCGGCAGCCAGGCCCCGATCCGGTCGACGCCCATCTTGTACGCGAGACGGTAGAAGTACACGTCGCACGACATGATGATGGCCATTCTAAGTCCCACCCAGCCGCAGACTTCGTGAGCAGCGTTATGGAAGAGGTGGTCGCTGCCCGGCAGGTGCCAGTCGGAGGAGGCATAGATCCGCTTGGTGGGATTGACCATGCCGTCGGTCAGGGCCCCGAGAGCGATCGCCGGCTTGATCGTCGAGCCGGTGGGCAGCTGCGCACGCAGCGCCCGGTCAAACAGCGGCAGGTCCGGATTGTTCACGAGGGCCCGATATTGCTTCTCGCTGATGCCGCGGGCGAAGAGGTTCGGGTCGAACGCCGGAGAGCTGGCCAGGGCAAGGATGTCGCCGTTCCACGGATTGAGCGCCACCACCGCGCCGTCACGCCCCTTGAGCAGCTTCTCGGCCAATCGCTGAAGCTTCAGGTCGAGCGAGAGAATGACGTCTTGCCCCGGTACGGGCGGCTCGACGTGCAGGTCGCGGGCGAGCACGCCCGGCCGGCTCACCGGCCGGCCGAGCGCGTTCACCAGGATCTGGCGGTAGCCGTTGGTACCGTGCAGCTGCTTCTCGTACTCCGCTTCGACCCCGGTCTTGCCGATCACCGCCGTACCGGCGTAGGCCGCCTGATTGATGTGCTTCAGGTCGCCGGCGCTGATCGTACCGACGTAGCCCACGGCATCGACGGCAAGCGACCCGAAGGGATACCAGCGCGCCTGCTGCGGGCTCAAGTTGATCCCGGGGAACTCGTAGCGGCGCACCGCGAACCGCGCTACTTCCCGCTCCGACAGATCGAGACGGATCGGTACGCTGTCGAAGCTCTCTCGGGACTTGATGGTACGGATCAGGTCGGGCAGGGCATCGGCCTGCAGCAGCTTGAGCTTCACCAGATGCTCGAGCGCTGCGCGCAAGTGGGGCACTTCATCAGGCGTCAGCATCAGATCGAAGGTCGGCCGGTTGGAGGCGATGACCTCGCCGTCGCGGGCGATGATCAGGCCGCGCGCGGCCGGGATGGGCTCGGTACGCACGCCATTGGCTTGCGCCAGCACCGAATAGTAGGCATGGCGCTCGACCTGCAGGTAGTAGAGGCGCCCGAGCACCGCGAGCGCGGAGAGCACCATCACCGTGCCGGCAAACCACGCACGGCGGTCGAATATGCGCTGCTCGCGCCAGTGATCCTTGATACGGACGGGGGACATTCCTGACGGTCAGCCGCTCACGTGCCGGGACGGTAGCTGCGCGCGAGGACGGTGGCGATGGCCGGCCAGATCAGTGCGCCGGTCGCGACCGGCACCCAGCGCAAAGGCGAGATCAGCGGGTGTCCGCTCCAACCGTCGACGGCGAACAGGACGAACTCGTAGAGAACCAGTACGGCGAGCACCACCAGCGCCTGCTGCAGCAACGGCTTGGTGCGGATTCGCTGATGCTCGTGCACCCCGAGGTAGGCCACCAGCGCCACCGCGAGCGCGTGCTCGCCGAGCACCGGTCCCTGGAAGGCATCGAGCAGCAGTCCTGCGAACCAGCCAAGGCCGATCCCGCCGCTCCACGGTGCCTGGATGGACCAATAGAGCACCGTCAGCACCAGAAATTCCGGCCTCACGATGGCGAGCCATGCCGGCAGGGGCAGCAAGGTCAGCACGAGCGCGACCAGCACCGTCTTGAAAATCGCGCCGCGGGGGGAGGCGCTCATGGCTGGGGCCCGGTGAGCCGGGCGGCAGGCTCAGGCCGTGCCGGTGCGCGTCCAGGCTGATTCGCGCCGGGCTTGAGCGCCGCCGGGGGGGCTTTGGGCGTCGGCGCGGGCAGGGGCTGGACGGCCGGGTTGCCGCTCGTGAGTTGACCGCCGCGTAGCTTCAGCGGTGAGGCGGGGTTGCCCTGGCGGAACCACAACAGCATCACTTCGCGATCGGTCGTGAGGTGCGCGAACGGGGCGACCAGCACCCGCGCCAGAGGTTGAGCGGCGCTGGGATGCACTTCGGTCACCCGGCCGACCGGGTAGCCCGAGGGGAAAATGCCGCCGAGACCCGAGGTCACCAGAATGTCACCGACCCGGATGTCGGCATTGGCCGGCAGATACGGCAGCGCGAGCGCATCCGGATCCCCGGTCCCCACCGCGATGGTGCGAAAACCCGTCCGCTCGTTCTGTACGGGCAGGTCGTGATCGGGGTCGGTGATCAGCTGGACTTCGGCGCTCCAGGGCCCCACATGTATGGTTTGGCCGACGACCCCGTAATCGTCGAGAACCGCCTGGTTGCGGAACACGCCGTTGCGCTCGCCGCGATCGACGAGGATGCGTTGGCGCAGGCCGCCGACCTCGATATTGACGATGTCGGCGGGCAGCCACCGCTTGGCGACCGGCGGCAGGGCGCGCTTCAATCCGATGAGCGCGGCATTCTGCGCCGCGAGCGCATCGACGCGCAGGGTGCGCATCTCGAGCTCGTGCAGACGGGTCCGCAGGCGCCGGTTAGCGGCCTCGAGCGCACGGCGCGAGGCGAATTCCCGCTCCAGCCAACGCCATCCGGTCACCGGGGAGTTCAGCACCACCTCGACCGGATAAGTGATGGCCTGCAGGGCGAAACGGACCCGCTCGAGCCAGTCGAGCCGCTGATCGAGCACCATGATGGCGACCGAGACGAGCGCGTACAGCAGGAACCGGAAGCCAGAGGAGCCGCCGCGATTTCGCGGCGATCCGCTCCGGGTGCCGAATGCCGCCACGGGCGTGCGCCGGCTACTCGAGCCCGAAGTGGCCGGGGCCCATCTCGTCCATCAGCTCCAGGATGCGTCCGCCGCCCCGAGCGACGCATGTGAGCGGGTCATCCGCCACCACCACCGGCAGGCCGGTCTCTTCCGTCAGGAGCTTGTCGATGTCACGCAGCAGCGCCCCGCCGCCGGTGAGCACGATGCCGCGCTCGGCCACGTCGGCGCCGAGCTCGGGCGGGGTCTGCTCGAGCGCCTGTTTGACGGCGCTCACGATGTTCTGCAGCGGCTCCTGCAGCGCTTCCAGGATCTCGTTGCTGTTGAGCGTGAAGGCGCGCGGCACGCCCTCGGAGAGGTTGCGGCCCTTGACGGAGATCTCGCGCACCTGCTGGCCGGGGTAGGCCGAGCCGATCTCGATCTTGATGCGCTCGGCGGTCGCCTCGCCGATGAGGATGCCGTAATTGCGCCGCACATAGCTCATGATCGCCTCATCGAAGCGATCGCCGCCGATCCGCGCCGAGTTCGCGTAGACGACCCCGTTCAGCGACAGCACGGCGACCTCGGAGGTGCCGCCGCCGATGTCGAGGACCATCGAGCCGCGCGCCTCGTGCACCGGCAGGCCCGCGCCCACCGCGGCGGCCATGGGCTCGCTCACGATGGCGACGGTGCGTGCGCCCGCTCCCTCGGCGGACTCGCGGATCGCGCGCCGCTCCACCTGGGTCGAGCCGAAGGGCACGCACACCAGCACCCGCGGGGAGGGTCTGAGCATCCGGTTGCCGTGCACCTTGTTGATGAAGTACTGGAGCATCTTCTCCGTATAGGTGAAATCGGCGATCACCCCGTCCTTCATGGGACGCACGGCCGTGATGTGGCCGGGCGTGCGGCCGAGCATCCCCTTGGCCGCCAGGCCGACCGCGACAATGATCTTGCCGCCGCGGGAAGGTTCGTCCTGCACCGCCACTACCGAGGGCTCGTTGAGGACGATCCCCTCGTCGCGGATGTAAATGAGGGTGTTGGCCGTTCCCAGATCGATCGACAGATCGCTGGAGAAGTAGCCGCGCAAGCGTTTGAGCATGAAGAGTCCGAAAGCGGGATGGGCGATGGAACCGGGCGCCGGCCTCAGGAGCCTGGCCGACTGATGATGCGCCTGCCGCGCCCGCCCCACAGCGGAATCTTGCCGCGATCCTTGCCGCGACATAGTCCGTGCCATGCGCAGGAAACGATCGCGCAAATCCGCCCGCTGCGGCACGCCTCCGCCATGGTGATCATCAGTCGGCCGGGCTCCCGCCAGCGCCGCTCGGAAAATTGGCGCGTAATCTAGCAACCGACAGGACATTGAGCAAGGCAACATGTATGATTTCTGCACGGATTTTCGTTTTCTTGACGGCACTCTCATGGCCCTGACCCGCGCGCAAGTCGAAAGCATCGCCCACCTGGCCCGTCTCGAGCTCGAGCCGGCCGAGATCCCGGCCTTTCAGGACAAGCTCTCTCGCATCGTCGATTTCATCGGCGAGCTCGAGCGGGCCGATACCGCCGGCGTCGCGCCGATGGCCCATCCGCTGCCGGGGCTTTCCCAGCGCCTGCGACCCGATGCGGTCACCGAGGCCGACGAGCACGATCTGTACCAGCGGAACGCGCCGCAGGTCGCCTCGGGCCTGTACCTCGTGCCCAAAGTGATCGAGTGACATGATTCACAGGCAGACCCTTGCGCGGCTCGTCGGCGATCTGCGCGCCCGCAAGCTCTCGAGCGTCGAGCTGGTGCGCGCCTGCCTCGAGCGCATCGAGGCGAGTCAGCCGGCGCTCAACGCCTTCATCTCGATCACGGCGGAACAGGCCCTCGATGCGGCGCAGGCGGCTGACCGGGCGCTCGCCCGCGGGGACGGCGGGCCGCTCGCCGGTGTGCCGATCGGTCACAAGGACCTCTTCTGCACCGCCGGGGTACGCACCACCTGCGGCTCGCGGATGCTCGAGAATTTCGTCTCGCCCTATGACGCCACGGTGGTCGAGCGGCTCAAGGCCGCCGGCGCCGTCATGCTCGGCAAGCTCAATATGGACGAGTTCGCCATGGGGTCCTCGAACGAGACCAGCTACTACGGTCCGGTGCGCAATCCCTGGAACACGGATAGGGTGCCGGGCGGCTCCTCGGGCGGGTCGGCCGCCGCGGTGTGCGCGCGGCTCATCCCGGCGGCGACCGCCACCGATACGGGCGGCTCGATCCGCCAGCCCGCCGCGCTTTGCGGCGTGACGGGGATCAAGCCGACCTACGGGCGCGTGTCCCGCTACGGGATGATCGCGTTTGCTTCCAGTCTCGATCAGGGCGGGGTGATCGCGGCGAGCGCCGAGGACGCGGCCCTGATGCTGCGGGAGATGGCCGGCTTCGACCGGCGCGACTCGACCAGCGTCGATACACCGGTGCCGGACTACGTGGCCGGGCTCGATGCGCCCCTCGAGGGATTGACGATCGGCGTGTTGAAGGAGTTCTTCGACGAGGGGCTCGATCCGGACAACGAGCGCTGCCTTCGCGAGGCGCTCACGGTCTTTACGCGCCTCGGGGCCGGGGTGCGTGAGGTCAGCCTGCCGAATATCTCCCTGTCCGTGCCGGCCTATTACGTGGTCGCCCCGGCGGAGTGCTCCTCGAACCTGGCGCGGTACGACGGAGTGCGCTTCGGTCACCGATGCGAAAGCCCGCGGGACCTGCAGGACCTCTACAAGCGCTCCCGCTCCGAAGGGTTCGGCGCCGAGGTCAAGCGGCGAATCATGACCGGCACCTACGTGCTCTCGGCCGGCTACTATGATGCTTACTACCTCAAGGCGCAGCGGGTGCGGCGGCTGATCGCGGCGGACTTCGAGCGCGCCTTCGGCGAAGTGGACATGCTGATGGGGCCTGCGACGCCCACGGCCGCTTTCCCCCTGGGCGCCAAGGTTGCCGACCCCATCACCATGTACCTGAACGACATCTACACCATCAGCGCCAACCTTGCGGGCGTGCCGGCCCTGTCGATCCCATGCGGCTTCGCGCGGGGCCTGCCGGTCGGCCTGCAGATCATCGGACCTCATTTCGCCGAGCAGCGCCTGCTGCAAGCGGCCCATCGCTACCAGCTTGAGACGGACTGGCACCTGAGGATTCCGGAGCGCTTCGCATGACGAAATCGTCCGCAGCGAGCTCGGCGGACGGCGCCGGCCGGCCCGAGGGGCGAGGCGCGGGCACGGGATCCGGCACCGAATGGGAAACGGTCATCGGGCTCGAGATCCACGCCCAGCTCGCGACCGACTCGAAGATCTTCTCCGGGGCATCCACCGCCTACGGAGCCGCGCCCAACACCCAGGCCTGCCTGGTGGATTTGGGGTATCCGGGCGTGCTGCCGGTGCTCAATGCCGAAGCGGTGCGCATGGCGGTGCGCTTCGGCATCGCGATCGGCGCGCACATCGCCCGCCAGTCGGTGTTTGCCCGCAAGAACTACTTCTATCCCGATCTGCCGAAGGGCTACCAGATCAGCCAGTACGAGCTGCCCATCGTGGCCCGCGGCGCGATCGACATCGTGCTGGACGACGGCTCGGTCAAGCGTGTCGGCGTCACCCGCGCGCACCTCGAGGAGGATGCCGGCAAATCATTGCACGAAGGGCTGCCGGGGGTGACGGGGATCGATCTGAATCGCGCCGGCACCCCGCTCCTCGAGATCGTCTCGGAGCCGCAGCTGCGATCGGCCAAGGAAGCCATCGCCTACATGAAAAAGGTGCACACCCTGGTGCGCTATTTGCAGATCTGCGACGGCAACATGCAGGAGGGCTCGTTCCGCTGCGACGCCAACGTCTCGGTGCGGCCCAGGGGCGCGGACAAGCTCGGTACCCGCACGGAGATCAAGAACGTCAATTCCTTCCGCTTCGTCGAGAAAGCCATCCAGTACGAGGTGGCGCGCCAAATCGAGCTCATCGAGTCCGGCGGCGCGGTCGTGCAGGAGACGCGCCTTTACGATCCGGACAAGGGCGAGACGCGCTCGATGCGCTCGAAGGAGGAGGCGAACGACTATCGCTACTTTCCCGATCCGGATCTGCTGCCGCTCATGCTCGATGAGGAGTACATCGAGGCCGTCGGCGCGGAGCTGCCGGAGCTTCCCGATGCCAAGGCGGCGAGGCTCATGGCGCAGTACGGCTTGCCGGCCTACGACGCGGGCGTGCTCACCGCGAGCCGCGAGCTGGCCGATTACTACGAGGCGGTGGCGCGCGCCGTGCCCGCCCAGGCGAAGCTCGCCGCGAACTGGGTGATGGGAGACCTTTCGGCCGCATTGAATAAGGAAGGGCTCGACATCGGGGAGGGCCGGATGCCGGCCGAGCGGCTGGCCGGGCTCCTCACGCGCATCGCCGATGCGACCATCTCGGGCAAGATCGCCAAGGAAGTGTTCGAGGCCATGTGGGCGAGCGGCGACAGCGCGGACCGCGTCATCGAGACCAAGGGACTGAAGCAGATCACCGACACCGCCGCCATCGAGCGGGCCATCGAGGAGGTGATGGCAAAGAATCCGGCGCAGCTCGCCGAGTATCGCGCGGGCAAGGACAAGCTGTTTGGGTTCTTCGTCGGCCAGGTGATGAAGGCGACCGGGGGCAAGGCCAATCCGGCGCAGCTCAACGAGTTGCTGAAGAAAAAGCTGCCGGAGTAGGCTGATGTCGCCCGCGAGGCGAGTTCCGTATTGACTCTGCGTGCCGCGCACGATTGATTAATCCCGCTCGATCCCCCATCTTCAGCCCATGACTGCCGACGTGCACTCCGACCATGTTCGCCGTTTCGTCGTCGAGCGCCAGCCGGTGCGTGGGCACTGGGTGCATCTGAAGGCTGCCTGGCGCGAATTGCGCGCCCACGGCGACTATCCGCCGGCGGTGCGTTCCCTGCTGGGGCAGGCGGTGGCGGCCTCGGTGCTGCTCGCGGCGACGCTGAAGTTCCGCGGTCGCTTGACGCTGCAGCTTCAAGGTAACGGGGCGGTCGGCCTGATGGTGGCCCAATGCACTCACGACTTTCGCGTGCGGGCGATCGCGCGGTTCGAGCAGGGGCCGCTCGAGGCGCTCGGCGCCGAGCGCCCGAGCGCCGGCATGACTTTCCGTTCCCTCACCGGCAGCGAAGGGCGCTTCACGGTCACCATCGAGGCAGAGGAGCGAAGCCTGCGCTATCAGGGCATCGTGCCGCTCACCGGCGAATCCCTCGCGCAGTCCCTGGAGGCGTATTTCGCTGCCTCGGAGCAGCTCCCGACCCGGGTGCGGCTGGCGGCCGACGACGAGCACAGCGCCGGGCTGTTGGTTCAGAAGCTGCCCGAGTCGGCCGGGTCCGCCGCGGGCGAGGCCTGGGATTCGGCACGGCGAGGCCTCGAGCAACTGACCGCCCGGGATCTGTTGCAGCGTCCGGTCGAGGAGGTCCTGGGCCGGGGCGTGCCGGCTCATGATCTGCGCCTGTTCAGCGGCTCTCCCGTGCAGTTCGAATGCCGGTGCGGGCAGGGACGCGTGACGGCGCTGCTGCGAGCGCTGGGGCCTGCAGAAGTGCGCGACGTGCTCCAGGAGCAGGGCGAGGTCACCGTGACCTGCGAATTCTGCCGCAGGCTCTACCATTTCGATGCCGAAGCGGTTGACGCGCTGTTCGCCGACAGCGAGAAAGCCTCGCCTCTGATCCACTGAAGGCCTCGACGGCTGCCTTGCCGGGCCTTCGAGGCCCATTGAAAACACCTTTGTGATCAATGAGAGGGCAGTAGGCCCTCTGGGTTGCCCTTCGCGCCGATCGTGTGCTAAGATAAAATTAAAGAATTGTGCAAGTATTGATATATAGAGCTGTGGCGGAATCCAAAGAGCTGTTGACGTGGTTGCGCGCCACCGCCGAGCCCACGCGGCTGCGGCTGCTGGCCTTGTGCGCCGGCCGGGAGCTGAGCGTGTCGGACCTGGCCGCGGTGCTCGGACAGAGTGAGCCGCGGGTGTCGCGGCACCTGCGAATCCTGACCGAGGCAGGCCTCATCGAGCGGGTACGCCAGGGCCAGTGGGTACATTACCGCCCGGCCCAAGACACGCCGGCGGCCGGGTTTCTGCGCGGGTTGCTCGGGCAGCTCGACCGGGCAGACCCGACGCTGGTCCGGGATCGGGAGCGAGCGCTGGCTCCCGGAGCCGCTGCGCTCGCCTCCCCGGCTTGCTCACGGCTGGGTAGGGAGTTGTGCGCGGTCGTGGAGGCCGATCCGGTGCCTCGGCCCGCTTCGGTCCTGTTGGTCGGTGTCGAGCATCCGGAGCTGTTCGCCGCGATCGCCGCCTTCGGCGGGGAATGCGCAGCCATCGCTCATTCGCGGCGCGCGGCGCAGGCGGCCAGGGCGGTGCTGGAACGGGAGGGACTCGCCTGCCGCGTCCTGCTGGCCGCGGGTCCCGACGCCTTGGGGCCGCGGGATCTGGACCGACTGGGACGAACGGCTTTCGATCTCGTGGTGCTCGATCATCTGGCCGCTGCGCAGGATGCATTGCCTGCGCTGCTCGCCGCGGTGCGGCGAGTGCTTCCGGACACGGGAGGGCTGTGGCTGTTCGAGCCGTACGAGGCCCTCGACAGCGCGCGCCAGCGCGTGGTGGAGCACCCGATTGCGCGGTTGCGCCGGCGGCTGGCCGAGGCCGGCTTCAGCTGCGAGCGCATCCGGCCCATCGAGGCTGGACGGCACGTGCTGGCGGTGCGCGCGGCGCCGAGCGCCGCGCCGTTGAGCCGCACGGGTTGAGCTGCGCGAGGTACGCCCGTGCATCGATCGTTACATCAGTGCCCAAGGCCTAAGGAGGGAACGTCCCATGATCAACGTCTCATTCGAGTTTTTCCCACCCGCGGATGCGGCCATGGAAGCCACGCTCTGGCGCTCCATCGAGCGCTTGGTGCCGCTTGCACCGCGGTTCGTGTCCGTCACCTACGGCGCCGACGGCTCCACACGCGCGCGCACACACCATGTCGTCAGCCGCATCCATCGTGAGACGCCGCTTACCGGTGCTCCGCACCTGACCTGCATCGGCGCCGCCCGCGGCGAAATCCTCGACACCGCACGGCGGTACTGGGACCAGGGCATCCGCCATATCGTCGCGCTGCGCGGCGATCCGCCCCAAGGCGCCGAGCGATACGAGCCGCATCCGGGAGGGTTCGCCTACGCGGCGGACCTGGTGGCGGGCTTGAGGAGCGTGGGAGACTTCGACATCTCGGTCGCGGCCTATCCGGAGACCCATCCCGAGGCGCCCTCGGCGCGGTTCGATCTCGAGTATCTCAAGCGCAAGCTCGATGCGGGCGCCTCGCGGGCCATCACCCAGTTCTTTTTCGACACGGAGGTCTTCCTGCGTTTCCGCGACCGCTGCGCGGCGGCGGGCATCGGGGCGCCCATCGTGCCCGGTATCCTGCCCATCACGCGCTTTCCCCAGGTTCGCCGCTTTGCCGAGCGTTGTGGGGCCAGTCTGCCGGCGTGGCTGGAGGAGCGCTTCCATGGACTCGAGGACGACCCCGATACCCGTCGTCTGATCGCCGCCAGCGTGGCGATCGAGCAGGTGCACCAGCTGGAGCGTCACGGGGTGCGGGACTTCCATTTCTACACGCTCAATCGGGCGGAGCTGACGTATGCGATCTGCCACGCGCTGGGGGTGCGTCCCGGTGGACAGGTCTCGGCGGCCCGTCCAGCCTCGCAGCCCTCGATTGCCGCCGGAGGCCTCGAATGACGACGTGCACCCATCCCGAGCATCAGGTGGCCCTGAAGGAGGCCGGTCCCGGCCCGGGCGCCCCGCGGGCAACCGCGGCGCCTTTCGCGATGGAGCCGCCCGATGAGGCCGCGCGCAGCGAGCGCATCGGGCGCCTGCAGCGGCTGCTCGATGAGCGCATCGTGCTGCTCGATGGCGCCATGGGCACGATGGTGCAGCGGCACAAGCTCGATGAGCACGCGTTCCGCGGCGAGCGCTTCCGGCGCCACGGCCGGGACCTCAAGGGCAACAACGACATCCTGACGCTCACCCAGCCCGAGGTCATCGCCGGGATTCATCGGCAGTATCTCGAGGCGGGCTGCGACATCATCGAGACCAATACGTTCAATTCCAACGCGGTCTCGCAGGCCGATTACGGCACCGAGGCGCTGGTGGCGGAGCTGAGCTACCGGGCGGCGCGTCTGGCGCGCACGAGCGCCGACGAGTTCGCGCGCTCGGCCGGGCGGCCGGCGTTCGTCGCCGGATCGCTCGGGCCGACCAGCCGCATGGCCTCCTTGTCGCCGGACGTCAACGACCCCGGCTACCGCAGCGTGTCCTTCGACGAACTCGCCGCGACGTACCTCGACTCTGCCCGTGCCCTGCTCATCGGGGGCGTCGATCTGCTGCTCATCGAGACGGTGATCGACACGCTCAACGCCAAGGCGGCGATCTACGCCGCGCTGCAGCTGTTCGAGGAGACCGGCATCGAGGTGCCGATCATCATCTCCGGCACGATCACCGACGCTTCCGGGCGCATTCTCTCGGGCCAGACGCCCGAGGCTTTCTGGAACTCCATCCGGCACGCGCGGCCGCTTGCGGTCGGCTTCAACTGCGCTCTCGGCGGGCGCCAGCTCCGGCCCTACATCGAGGAGCTCGGCCGGATCGCCGACACCCGCATCTGCGCCTACCCCAACGCGGGGCTGCCGAACGCCTTCGGCGAATACGACGAGCAGCCGGGGCAGACCGCCGAAATCATGCGCGAGTACGCCGACAGCGGCCTGCTCAACATCGTGGGCGGTTGCTGCGGCACCACGCCCGAGCACATCCGGCTGCTGCGCGAGGCGGTCGGGGCGCACGCGCCACGGGCCGTGGTCGCGGTGCCGGTGAAGTGCCGGCTTTCGGGCCTGGAGCCGCTCAACATCGACGAGCAGTCGTTGTTCGTCAACGTGGGCGAGCGCACCAACGTCACCGGCTCGGCAAAGTTCCGCAAGCTCATCGAGGCGGGCGACTACGCCGCCGCGCTCGAGGTGGCGCGCCAGCAGGTGGCGAGCGGCGCGCAGACGATCGACATCAACATGGACGAGGGCATGCTCGACTCGCAGGCCGCCATGGTGCGTTTCCTGCACCTTGCGGCCGCGGAGCCGGACATCGCCCGCGTGCCCGTGATGCTCGACTCCTCGAAGTGGACCGTGCTCGAGGCCGGCCTGAAGTGCCTGCAGGGCAAGGGTATTGTCAACTCGATCAGCCTGAAGGAAGGCGAGGCGGCTTTTCTCGATCATGCCCGCAAGGTGCGCGGCTACGGGGCGGCCGTGGTCGTCATGGCCTTCGATGAGCAGGGGCAGGCGGACAGCGTGGAGCGCCGCGTGGCGATCTGCGAGCGCGCCTACCGGCTGCTCACGGAACAGGCGGGCATACTGCCCGAGGACATCATCTTCGATCCCAACATTTTCGCGGTGGCCACGGGCATCGAGGAGCACAACGGCTACGCTCTCGCCTTCATCGAGGCCACCCGCCGCATCAAGGAGCGCCTGGCGCACGTGCTGGTGAGCGGCGGGGTGAGCAACGTCAGCTTCTCGTTCCGCGGCAACGACGCGGTGCGCGAGGCCATGCACTCGGTGTTTCTCTACCACGCCATCCAGGCCGGCATGGACATGGGGATCGTCAACGCAGGTCAGCTCGCGATTTACGAGGCGATCGCTCCCGAGCTGCGCGAGGCGGTCGAGGACGTCATCCTCAACCGGCGGCAGGATGCGACCGAGCGGCTGCTCGCGCTCGCGAGCCGCTTCAAGGGCGAGGGCGGGCCGAAGCGCAAGGACGAGCAGCAGTGGCGCGAGCTGCCGGTGACCAAGCGCCTGGAGCACGCGCTGGTCAAGGGCATCGATGACTTCATCATCGAGGACACCGAGGAGGCGCGCTTGAGCGCCGATCGGCCGCTGCAGGTGATCGAGGGACCGCTGATGGACGGCATGAACATCGTGGGCGACCTGTTCGGCGCCGGCAAGATGTTTCTGCCCCAGGTGGTCAAGAGTGCGCGGGTCATGAAGCGGGCGGTCGCGCACCTGGTGCCGTTCATCGAGGCCGGCAAGGAGGCCGACGCGCGGCGCTCCAACTCCAACGGCCGCATCGTCATGGCCACCGTCAAGGGGGATGTGCACGACATCGGCAAGAACATCGTCGCAGTGGTGCTGCAGTGCAACAACTTCGAGGTGATCGACCTGGGCGTCATGGTGCCGTGCGAGCGCATCCTGGAGACCGCGCGCCGGGAGGAAGCCGACTTCATCGGGCTCTCGGGCCTGATCACGCCGTCATTGGACGAGATGGTGCATGTCGCCGGCGAGATGCAGCGTCAGGGGTTCACGCTGCCGCTGCTCATCGGTGGCGCGACCACCTCGCCGGCGCACACCTCGGTCAAGATCGCCCCCCAATACCGCAGCCCGGTGATCTACGTGAAGGACGCTTCGCGCTCCGTGGGCGTCTGTCAGACGCTCATCAACGCCGAATCGCGCGGCGCGTTCATCGACAAGGTCAACGAGGAGCACGAGCGCAAGCGCGAGCAGCACGCCGGCCGCAAGCTCAAGGCCCCGGCGCTCAGCCTCGCCCAGGCCAGGGCCAACCGCCGGCGCATCGACTGGGCGACGTATACGGCACCGGTGCCGCGCTCCCCCGGCGTGCAGTGCTTCACGGACTATCCTCTCTCGGAGCTGCTCGGCTACATCGACTGGATGCCGTTTTTCAACGCGTGGGAGTTCGCCGGGAAGTTTCCCGACATCCTCACCGACCCGGTGGTGGGCGAGGCGGCCAGCAATCTCTATGCGGATGCGCGCCGCATGCTCGAGCGGATCGTGTCCGAGCGCTGGTTGAGGGTCCAGGCGGTGCTCGGGCTTTTTCCGGCCAACTCCCTGGGCGACGATGTCGAGATTTATGGGCACGAGAGTCGCAACGCTGCGCTGCTCACGCTGAACTTCCTGCGCCAGCAGAAGGACAAGCCCCCGGGCCGGCCGCACGAGTGCCTGGCGGATTACATCGCGCCGAAGTCAAGCGGTGTGCGCGATTACATCGGTGCGTTCGCGGTCACGGCGGGTCTTGGAATCGAGGAGCACCTGGCCCGCTTCGAGCGTGGTCACGATGATTATTCGGCCATCATCCTCAAGGCGCTCGCCGACCGTCTGGCGGAGGCAGCGGCCGAGCACTTCCACGAGCGGGTGCGGCGCGAGCTCTGGGGCTACGCGGCCGAGGAGCTGACCAACGAGCAGCTCATCCAGGAGGCGTACCGCGGTATCCGTCCGGCGCCGGGATACCCCGCCTGTCCGGATCACACGGAGAAGGGGAAGCTGTGGCGGCTGCTCGAGGCGGATCGGCGGACCGAGATCCGCCTGACCGAGAGCTTCGCGATGTATCCGACGGCTGCGGTGAGCGGCTGGTACTTCGCGCATCCGCAGTGTCACTACTTCGCGGTCGGCCAGATCGGCCGTGACCAGCTCGAGGATTACGCGCAGCGCAAGGGCATGACGGTCGCGGAGGCGGAAAAGTGGCTGTCGCCGAGTCTGAGGTGAGCCGGCGCCGCGGCCGCGTTCCCCGCTCGGCCGATCAGCGAGGTTTGCCGGCCCTGCGGGCCTCGAGGTCGCCGAACACGGTCAGCGTGATGGCGGTGTAGAAGGTCAGGCCGATTGCGGCGACGGCCAGCACCGCAGTGGTGCTCACGGCCCGCTCGATGGCCATGGAGTTGCCGTTGTCGGGCACCACCATGGCGGCCAGCACGGCGGCCAGCAGGTAGAACACCATGATGATCGACAGGCCGACCGCGTACATCGCCGTGGTCCGCCACCAGTTGCCGCGGATGAGCTCCAGGCTGTACATCAGGCTCTGGATCACACCCTTGTGGGCAAGCATCCGGGCGGGCAGGGACAACGACAGCGCCACGAAAACGTACACCGCCGGCACCAGCATGACGGCCAGGCCGACCGACCGGTAAGGCTCCGCCAGGGTGAGCGGCGGCAGGATGAGCACTGCCACCGCGGCGCCGCTCAGCAGTGAGATGGCGGCAATCGCCGGGGCGTTCTTCAGCACATCGAGCAGATCGGTGCGGCTCGCCGCCCGCCCGGCGGCCACCGTCGATTGACGCAGCAGCGTCGCCATCCACAGGATCACGGCCAGCACGGTGCCGACGCTGTAGAGGGCGACCCAGGTCGGATCGTTCACGTCCTTCGGGCTCGGCATTCGTCCGCGCGAGAAGTCGTAGAAGGTCGCGAGCTGACCGGCGAGAATGGCGAGCGTGGCATACGGCAGGCACTTCAGCAGCGAGACCCGGAAGATCTTGAGGCTGGTCTCGAGCAGCTCGGCCAGGGTGCGGGGCTGCGTGGGGGGGTATAAGGTGATGGCCATCCGCCAATCTTAGCCGTCTGATGATGCATACCGCCATTGAGCGTGCCGTCCTCGATACCGGGATGCTGTTCGGCGCCGGTGCTCGGCGCCTGCGAGCGGCCTTCGCGCAGGCTGCTGATTCCACCCCGGATCTCGATGCCGAGCTGCTGCTTTCACACGCGCTGGGCGTTTCCCGCGCACGGTTGCGCTCGCATCCTGAGAGGATACCGGACGCCGAGGCCGCCGCACGATTCGATCGGCTCATCGAGCGCCGGGCCGCCGGGGAGCCGGTGGCCTACCTGCTCGGACGCAAGGACTTCTGGACGGTGGAGCTCGCCGTGGGCCCCGCGGTGCTGGTGCCGCGACCCGAGACGGAGCTGCTGGTGGAGCGTGCGCTGGCGCTGCAGCCGCGGGCGTTTGCCCGCGTGGCCGACCTCGGAACCGGCTCCGGAGCGATTGCCCTCGCGCTCGCCAGGGAGCGCCCGCTCTGGCAGGTCACGGCAACGGACGCCTCGGCGGAGGCGCTCGCCGTGGCCCGCGCCAATGCCGCGGCATTGGGGCTCGGTCGGGTACGGTTCGCTGCCGGAAGCTGGTTCGGCGCCCTGCACGGGCGCACCTTCGATCTGGTGGCGAGCAATCCGCCCTATGTTGCGGCGGACGACCCGGCGCTCACCGTGCTGTCGCACGAGCCGCGCATGGCGCTCACGCCGGGCGCCGATGCGCTGGCCTGCCTGCGTGAGATCATCCGCACCGCCCCGGACCACTTGGCGCCGGGCGGGTGGCTGCTCCTGGAGCATGGCGCGGCCCAGGGGGCCGCCGTGGCAGGCGAGCTTGCCGCGCGCGGGTTTGCTACAGTCCGCTCGCACCGCGATCTGGCGGGACATGAGCGCATGACGGAGGGGCAATGGCCCAAAGTTCGACCCAGAATTCCCTGATTCGATTCGAGACCTCCCACGGCGGCTTCACGGTGGAACTGTTTCCCAAGGAGGCGCCGGTGACGGTGGCGAACTTCCTCGGTTACGTGGACGAGGGTTTCTTCGACGGCACGGTCTTTCATCGCATCGTGCCGGGCTTCGTGATCCAGGGCGGTGGACTCGACAAGGAGTTCCGCAACAAGCAGACCCGCGCCCCCATCCGCAACGAGGCTCAAAACGGGTTGAAGAACACTCGCGGGACTCTGTCCATGGCGCGCACCAGCGTGGTGGACAGCGCGACCTCGCAGTTCTTCGTCAATCTCACCGACAACGCATTTCTCGATCACAGCGCGCGTGATTTCGGCTACGCGGTGTTCGCCCGGGTGACCGAGGGGATGGAGGTGGTCGACAAGATCGCCAGCGTGCAGACCGGCCGGCGCAAGGGCTACCAGGACGCGCCGATGGAGGATGTGGTGGTCGTGTCGGCGCGGCGGGTCGACGCGGCCGCTTGAGTCGTGTCTTGATACCCCCGCCGGATCGCTCGAGCTGACCCGCGTCGGGGTATGGCGAAGAAGAGGGCCGGGGGCCGGCTGCGCCGGGCGCTCATCCAGGCGGCGCTCGCCTGGATCGTGATCACGGCGGTGCCTGTGCTGCTGCTGCGGTGGGTTGCGCCCGTGACCAGCGCCATGATGCTGGAAGCGAAATGGCATGCGCTAGGCGCCGGCGAGCGGGACTACCGCACCGACTATCGTTGGGTAGGCTACCGGCGGATCTCGCCCGAGGCCGGCATTGCCGCGGTAGCCTCCGAGGATCAGACCTTCCCGTTCAACCACGGCTTCGACCTCCAGGCCATCGAGGAGGCGATCCGGACCTATGAGCGCGGCGGCAAGCTCCGGGGCGCGAGCACCATCACCCAGCAGGTGGCGAAGAACCTCTTCTTGTGGGACGGGCGCAGCTGGGTGAGGAAGGGGATCGAGGCGTACCTCACCGTGCTGATCGATGTGCTGTGGCCCAAGCAGCGCGTGCTTGCCGTGTACTTGAACATCGCCCAGTTCGGCCGTGGCATCTACGGCGTTCAGGCGGCTTCGGAGAGGTTTTTCCACGAGCCCGCGTCGCGCCTGACGGCCGATCAGGCGGCGCTGCTCGCGGCGGTGCTGCCCGATCCGGTGCACTGGCATGTCGAGCGACCGTCGCGCTTCGTGCTGTGGCGGCAGCAGTGGCTGCTGCACCAGATGGCCGACCTCGGCGGGCCGGCGTACCTGCGCGGCATCGGCCCGCCAGAGCCTGCGGCGCGCGCCGGCCGGATCCGCCGCAATTGAGCCCTTTCCCCTGGCCCCGGACCGCCCTACGGCCCGATCATCCGCCCCGAGGCCCGCCACTATCGCGAATCAGGCGCATCACGTCGGCCTTCCCTGGCGGCAGCGCCCCCAGCCCAGCCATCCTGGCCGGTCGCCGCTATCGCGGCTCGCCCTCACCCATCTCGGCGAGCAGCTCGGCCTGGTGCTCGTGCGCGAGTGCATCGAGCAACTCGTCGAGCTCGCCGTTCATGACCTGTTGCAGCTTGTAGAGGGTCAAATTGATGCGGTGGTCGGTGACCCGCCCTTGCGGGAAGTTGTATGTGCGGATGCGCTCGGAGCGGTCGCCGCTGCCGACCTGCAGGCGGCGCGAATGGGCCTGCGCGCTCTGCTGCTTTTCCTGCTCGGCCGCGAGCAGGCGCGCGCGCAGCAGTGACATGGCGCGCGAGCGATTCTTGTGCTGGGAGCGCTCGTCTTGACACTCCACCACGATGCCGGTCGGCAGGTGGGTGATGCGCACCGCGGAGTCTGTCTTGTTGACGTGCTGGCCGCCGGCGCCCGAGGAGCGGTAAGTATCGATGCGCAGGTCCGCCGGATTGATCTCGATGTCCCCGATCTCATCGAGCTCCGGCAGGATGGCGACGGTGCACGCCGAGGTGTGGATGCGCCCCTGGGCTTCGGTGGCCGGCACGCGCTGCACGCGGTGCGCGCCGGATTCGAACTTCAGCCGCGAGAAGGCCCCGCGACCGGCGATCCGGCTGATGATCTCCCGGTAGCCGCCATGCTCGCCCAGGCTCTCGCTCAGCACCTCCACCGCGAATCCCTTGGACTCGGCATAGCGGGTATACATGCGGAACAGGTCGCCTGCAAACAGGGCGGCCTCATCCCCGCCGGTGCCGGCGCGGATCTCGAGAAAGATGTTCTTCTCGTCCCGGGGGTCCTGCGGCAGCAGCAGGGCATTCAGACCTTCCTCCGCCGCCGCGAGCGCCGCCTGAGCGCGGGCCTGCTCCTCGGCCCCAAGCGCGCGCATGCCGGGGTCGGCGTCGCAGAGCATGTCGCGCGCGGCGGCCAGGTCGCGCTCGAGGGCGCGATAGGCCTGCAGCCGCTCGGCGAGCGGCTGCAGGCGCGAGTATTCGACCGAGAGGTCGCGAAACTGCGCCGAGCCCCCATCGAGATCGGGCGAGGCGAGCAGCCGCCCGACCTCCTCGTATCGATCGGAAAGCTTCTCGAGCCGTTGGCGGATGGAGTCCTTCATGGTGCTGGGGCGAGTCGGGGCGCGGCATTCTCCGGGATTGGGCCATGCGCCACAAGGCGAGCGGCATCGGCCAAGGTTCCGTGCGGGATCGCAGCCGAGCCTCTATAGTGCGCGGGCATGTCACGGCGAATCTCCCTTCCTGCGGCGCTGCTCGGGCTGGCAGCCCTGGCGCTCACGGCCTGCCAGACCGTGTCGGTGCCGCCCGCGCCGCCGATGGCCTGGAGTGTGCGGCGGCCCGAGCTGCAATCGCTCGGCACCTTCCATCTGACCGGCCGTGTGGCGGTGGCGGTCGAGCAGCGGGGATTCGACGCGAATATCCGCTGGGCGCAGAACGGGACGCGGACCCGGATGATCCTGAGCGGACCGCTCGGCGCGGATGCCGCGCAAGTGACCGCCGATGGGGCGAGTCTCAGCGTCATCACCCCGCATGGACGACATCTGGGCAATGCCGCGGCGCGCGAGGTCCTGGTGCGTCAGCTGGGGTTCGAGCCGCCGCTTCAGAGCCTGCGCTATTGGGTTCTCGGGGTGCCCGATCCCGGCACGCCGGCCTCGGTGGTGCTGGATGCCGAGCAGCGTCCCACGAGGTTGCGCCAGGGCGGCTGGTCGATCGAGTACCACTCGTACATGCCGGTCGGCGCCGACTGGCTGCCGAGATTGCTGACCGTGAGGCGCGCCGGGGTGAGATTGCGAATGGTGGTGGACGCGTGGCGCCTGCAATGAGAGGGGCGGGCTCGCAGCCGGGTCGCCGCGAGATTCGAACAGACCTCTGAGGTCCTCTTTCGCCAGGACGAATGCACCAGGAACCTTCCGGGAAACCCTGCGAGATTGCCCTTCACGAGTATGAGCGCTGCAGCAAACCCTCGGGAAACCCAGTGGCCGGCGCCGGCCAAGCTGAATCTCTTTCTGCACGTGACCGGCCGGCGGCACGACGGCTATCACGAGCTGCAGACCCTGTTCCAACTCATCGACCTCTGCGACACTTTGGGGATCGAGGTGCGTGAGGATGGGCTCATCGAGCGCCGGGAGGGGCCGCGGGAGGTCGAGCCCGAAGCGGACCTGACGTTGCGGGCGGCCCGCGCGCTGCAGGCGGCGACCGGCACCGGTCTGGGGGCCGCCATCCGGGTGGTCAAGCGCATCCCCATCGGGGGAGGGCTCGGTGGAGGCAGCACCGACGCGGCGACGACGCTGCTCGCCCTGAATCATCTCTGGGATTGCCGGCTGACCGTGGACGAGCTTGCCCGGCTGGGGCTTCCATTGGGCGCGGATGTGCCTGTATTCGTTAGAGGTTTTTCGGCCTGGGCCGAGGGCGTGGGCGAGCGGCTGACGCCGATTGAGCTGCCTGAGCGCTGGTATGTGCTCATCCGCCCAGGGGTGAGCGTCGCCACGCGCGAGGTGTTCCAGAGCCCTGAATTGACACGAAATTCGCCCCTCATCACAATACGCGCCTTTTTCGAGACCGGTGGAAGCAACGATTGCGAGCCGGTTGTGCGGGCGCGCTGGCCCGAGGTGGCCGAGGCGCTCGATTGGCTGGGCGGGCAGCTGCCGAGGGATTCGCGGCACGCTCCGGCGAGGCTTACGGGAACCGGCTCCTGTATCTTTGCACCGCTGGCGACCGCCGCCGAGGCGGAGCGAATCGCGGCGCGCGTCCCGGACCGGTGGCGGGGCTTCGTGGCGCGCGGTCTGAACGTATCTCCCGTGCGCGCCCTCCTCCAGAAGTCAGCGCGATGATTCGGCTCTAAAGTTCTTCTCTGAAGTTGGTTTCAATGCTGGGGTGTCGCCAAGTGGTAAGGCAGCGGGTTTTGATCCCGCCATTCGGAGGTTCGAATCCTCCCACCCCAGCCAGTTCGAGGCCGGCGGCGGCATGCCGCCGCCGGGAGCGGTTGACGTAAGACACCATGAGCACGAGCGACACATTGGCGGTGTTTGCCGGTAATGCCAATCCGACGTTGGCGAGCGCCATCGTGCGCCATCTGCAGACGCCGCTCGGACGGGCATATGTCGGCCGTTTCAGCGACGGGGAGATCAACGTCGAGCTGATGGAGAACGTGCGCGGACGCGACGTGTTCATCGTGCAGCCGACCTGCCCGCCGACCAATGACACGCTCATGGAGCTGCTGGTCATGGTGGACGCGTGCCGGCGCGCCTCTGCCGCGCGCATCACGGCGGTGGTGCCTTATTTCGGCTATTCACGGCAGGATCGCCGGCCGCGGGCGACGCGCTCTGCGATCAGTGCGCGCCTGGTCGCCAATATGCTGTCGATCGCGGGCGTCAACCGGCTGCTGACCGTCGATCTGCACGCCGATCAGATCCAGGGCTTTTTCGACATCCCCGTGGACAACGTATACGCCTCCCCGGTCCTGCTCGGGGACGCGTGGAAGCAGGCATACCGCAACGTGGTCATTGTGTCGCCCGACGTCGGCGGCGTAGTGCGGGCGCGGGCCTTCGCCAAGCGCCTCGATGATGCGGAGCTCGCCATCATCGACAAGCGCCGCCCGCGCCCGAACGAGTCGAAGGTGATGAACATCATCGGCGAAGTCAGCGGCAAGACCTGCGTGCTGGTCGACGACATGGTGGATACGGCCGGGACGCTGTGCCAGGCCGCGCAGGCGCTGAAGGACGAGGGTGCCGAAAGGGTGGTCGCCTACATCACCCATCCGGTGCTCTCGGGCGACGCGGTGCAGAAGATATCGCGTTCGGCGCTCGATGAGCTGATGGTGACCGACACCATCCCGCTGTCCGAGGCCGCCCGCGGCTGCGGCCGGATCCGCCAGTTGTCGGTGGCGGCGCTGCTCGCCGAGACCATCCGCCGCATCCGCGACGAGGAGTCGGTGAGCTCGCTGTATGTGGATTGATGGACTGTAGGCGTGTCCAGAGAAGGACACGTCTTCAAGTCGGTGAAAGTCCGACCGAGGGTAAAAGACTCAGCCCTCGTAGCTTGGGAGGCGCCGTGATGGGAAACCTGCACGGCGGAGCCCTCCGACAACATTCTCTGAAAAGGAGGATGCGCAAAGTACCCGGTTGCAACGTACAGTGAACGCAGATGTAGCCTCGTAACACGGTTCTCCGGTGGCCGAGACGGTCGATAACGTGCGAAGGCAGCAGGAGCCGAGCGACAAGAGTCCGATGCGGCGGCTCCCACCGGCGGGGTATCAGCGGCGACAGGGTATGACTGAAGACGTGGAAACTGGAGAAGCCCTCGATGTCCGGCGGGGAAAGCCCGTCGAGGAGGCCGCGGCCATAACCGTGAGTGGGAAGGGCGGCGGTAGACATCAGGGTGGCGGATCCGGCCGCAGTACCGATGAGGGGCGTGCAGCAAAACGCGCCTGGAGGGAAGGGCCCGGACCGGTGGGTATTGCGTTCGTCAAGGTGAGGCAGGGGCGAGATGACAAAGGCGCCTATTGATCCGCCGGAGCTGCGGCTTGAGCTGCAGGATCGGCGGTTCGATTTGCAGGAACGGCGGCGACGCATTTATCGGAAGGCGAAGTCGGAGAAGACGCATCGCTTCTGGGGGCTCTTCGTGCATGTGTCGAAGAGGCAAACCCTCGAGGAAGCGTACCGGATTGCCAAGAGGAACGGTGGGGCCCCGGGCATCGATGGCCAAAGCTTCGAAGTGATCGAGGCATCGGGACTCGCCGGCGTTCTGGCGGAAATTCGGGACGATCTTGAATCAGGCAGGTATCAACCGAAGCCGAATCGCCGGGTGGATATACCGAAAGAGAACGGGAAAGTCAGAACGCTCCAGATTCCCTGCATCCGCGACCGCGTGGTCCAGGGGGCACTGAAGCTCATCCTCGAAGCGATCTTTGAGGCCGACTTCTGCCCGAACTCCTACGGCTTCCGCCCTCGGCGATCACCGCATTACGCTCTGGCGCAAGTCAGGCGCAGTGTGTTGCGGCGGATGTCCATCGTGATTGATGTCGATCTGTCGAAGTATTTTGACAATCTTCGACACTCGATCTTGTTGGACAAGATCGCCAAGCGAGTCCAGGACCCTCGGGTCATGCATCTGATCAAGCAGATTATCAAGGTTGCGGGGAAGATCGGGGTGCCGCAAGGCGGCCCGTTCAGTCCCCTGGCGGCCAATATCTACTTGAACGAGATCGACTGGATGTTCGAGGCGATCCGTCGCAAGACGGCGCAAGGCCCCTATGAGGCGGTGAACTACCATCGGTTCGCCGATGACATTTGCATCACCGTCAGCGGACACCGCACCAAACGGGGTTGGGCCGAACGTGCCCTGCAACGGCTCGAGGAACAGCTCATCCCACTCGGGGTAACACTGAACCGAGAGAAGACCAAGATCGTGGACACGCTGAAGGACGAAGCCTTCGGGTTCCTGGGGTTTGACCTGCGCCGTGTGCGCAAGCGGGAAAAGGCCGGATACTACGTGTACATGAGTCCGAAGAAGAAGGCCCGTAAGGCGATCAAGGCGAAGATCCGTGACATCATTGCCCGCGGCGGGGCATCAACTGCCGCAGCAATCGTCACGAGGATCAACGCCGCGGTCGCCGGCTGGGTCGAGTACTTCCGGGTTGGTAACTCCAGTCGCGCCTTCAGCGAAGTCCGCGACTGCATGGAAATGAAGGTCCGTACGCTCTTGACCCGACGCAAGCGGCGGCGAAAGCGCAGCATCGGCTGGCGGCGATGGAGTAACGAATATCTCTACGGGGTTCTCGGGCTGTACTGGGATTGGAAACTCCGTCCACTTCCAGGCCTCGGGAAGCTCTCGTGAAAGTCCCCGTCATGACCGCGACGACCCATAACCCTTCCGAGGAATCCCATTGGGCGAGCTGCTTGAGGGAAAGCCTCACGAGCAGTTCCCATGGGGAGGGGCTGGAAACGGACCGAAACCCCTTTTCGGTACCGCGCCAGTCCCTTACCCGACAGTGCCTCGCAGATGGCCCCGTCCGGGATGCCGCAAGGCTGTTGCGCTGCGCCATCCCTGCTCTGCGGCGTACCGGCACAGACTCCTGGCTGCCGTGCCAGGCAGGGCTCGCATCCCTGCTGCGCGCAGGCACGGGCTATCGGTCATTGGGCAGCCGTTCGCCGCATGCGGCGAACCCCTGTAGACTCGCGCCTCGGCTCGTGTCCCGGAGCGCCCGGCCAGGATCGTGTTGCGAGGCGTTCTGGACGGTTCGATAGAGCTTTTGGTACGCCGGGATCTGGTCGCGGGTCCGGGCGGGTTGTTGACGTTACTTGGAGAACATCATGCGTATTTCATTCAGCTTCGACGCCGAGTCGCGCGGGGCGCAAGGCACTGGTGCGAGCCGCCGCCTGCGCAACGCCGGCAGGGTTCCCGCCATCCTCTACGGAGGTCACTTGCAAGCCGAGGCGCTCTCGCTCGAGCATCACAAGCTGCTCACCGTGATAGAGGACGAGCGTTTCTATTCCTCGATCGTGCAGATCACGGTCGATGGCACGGCGCAGCCGGCCATCGTCAAGGACGTACAGATGCATCCGGCCCGCCACCAGATCGTCCACGTGGATCTGCAGCGCGTCACCGAGAGCGAGCCGATCCGCCTGCACCTGCCCATCCACTTCAAGGGCGAGGCCGCAAGCCCCGGCGTGAAGGTCCAGGGCGGTATCGTTTCGCACATGGTCACGGATGTCGAGGTGATCTGCCTGCCGAAGGATCTGCCGGAATTCCTCGAGCTCGATCTGTCGGACATGAATCTCAACGAGACGAAGTTCCTGGCGGATGTCCCGCTGCCCTCGGGCGTCACGATCCCGCACCTCGCTCACCGCAACCCGCCGGTGGTGTCCATCCACAGTCCGCGTGCCGCCGAGCCCGAGCCGGTGGCTGCCGAGGCGGCCGCCGCAGCGCCGGTCGAGGGTGCTGCCGCCGCGGCGCCGGCTGCGGCCGGCGCACCCGCCGGGGAGGCCAAGAAGGGCGAGGAGAAGGCGGCGCCCGCCAAGAAGGAGGGCGTCAAGAAGTAGCCGCCCGTGTCAGGGACGCCGCTCAGGCTGGTGGTGGGGTTGGGGAATCCCGGCCCCACCTACGCGCGCACCCGCCACAACGCCGGCTTCGATTTCGTGGAAGAGCTGGCCCGGCGAGCCGGCGCCGGCTTCAAACGCGAATCCCGCCACCAGGGCGAAGTGGCCCGGGCGCGCATCGCCGAGCAGGAGCTGTGGCTGCTCAAGCCCATGACGTATATGAACCTGAGCGGCGGCGCGGTGCAGAGCCTGGCGGGTTTCCACAAGATCGCGTCCGAGACCATCCTGGTGGCCCATGACGAGCTCGACTTTCCGCCCGGGGTGGCGCGGCTGAAGCAAGGAGGGGGCGCCGGCGGCCACAACGGTCTGCGCGACGTGATGGCGCGGCTCGGCGAGAAGTTCTGGCGGCTGCGTATCGGCATCGGGCATCCGGTCGACCGCTCCACCGTGTTGGATTACGTGCTCGGCCGGCCGCCGCAGGCGGAGGCCGCGCTGATCCAGGAGGCGGTGAGCGCGGCCGCGGACGTCATTCCCATGATGTTGCTCGAGGGCGCAGGGATGGCGATGAACCGCCTGCACAGGCGCGGCAGCGCAGAACCCCCGGCGCGCCCGGCCTGAGACCGAAGGCGCAGGAGTCCGTTTCATGTCCATCCGCTGCGGCATCGTGGGATTGCCGAACGTCGGCAAGTCGACGCTGTTCAACGCGCTCACGCAAGCGCAGAACGCGGCCGCGGCCAACTATCCGTTCTGCACCATCGATCCGAACGTGGGTATGGTGCCGGTGCCCGACAGGCGGCTCGAGACATTGGCGGCGATCGTGCACCCGGAGCGTATCGTGCCGGCGACGGTGGAATTCCTCGACATCGCCGGTCTGGTGGCGGGGGCCTCCAAGGGAGAGGGTCTGGGTAATCAGTTCCTCGCGCACATCCGCGAGGTCGACGCCATCGCGCACGTGGTGCGCTGCTTCGAGAGTTCGGACATCGTCCACGTGGCGGGTCGAGTCGATCCGAACAGTGACATGGAGGTGATCGACACCGAGCTCGCGCTGGCGGACCTCGCCACGGTGGACAAGGGCTTGGAGCGCGCCGCGAAGGCGGCCAAGGGTGGGGACAAGGAGGCGCTGCGCAGGAAGGCGCTGCTCGAGCGGATCAAGGCGCATCTGGACCAGGTGAAACCGGTTCGTGCAATGCAGCTCTCGGGGGAGGAACGCCATGACGTGCGCGACTTGCAGCTGCTGACGGCGAAGCCCGTGATGTACGTGGCGAATGTGGTCGAAGGGGGGTTCAAGGACAATCCGCTGCTGGCGGCGGTCGAGAAACGCGCCGCCGCTGAAGGGGCCGTGACGGTATCGATCTGCGCGTCCATCGAAGCGGAAATTGCCCAGCTCGAGGCCGCCGACCGGACCGCATTTCTCGCCGAGCTCGGGTTGCAGGAGCCGAGCCTGGACCGAGTGATCCGGGCCGGGTACCGGTTGCTGGGCTTGCAGACCTTCTTCACCGCCGGGGAAAAGGAGGTGCGGGCATGGACCGTGCCGATCGGCGCCACGGCCCCGCAGGCCGCAGGCGTGATTCACACCGATTTCGAGCACGGCTTTATCCGTGCCGAGGTGATCGGCTATGCCGATTACATTGCTTGCCAGGGGGAAGGAGGAGCCCGCGAGGCGGGCAAGCTTCGCCTCGAGGGCAAGGAATATGTGATGCAGGAGGGGGATGTGGTGCACTTCCGCTTCAATGTGTAGCGGTTGACACCTCCTGCGCACCCCGTCGACAATGCGCTGCCTTTTCAGGCGGCGGTTGCCGCACCAGCCTGGGGAGCGGGGATCTGACGACTACGAGGAAAGGTAGCTCAGCCGGTTAGAGCACGGCACTCATAATGCCGGGGTCGAGGGTTCGAGTCCCTCCCTTTCCACCAATAAATCAAAGAGATGCGGAGCAAGTCCTCGCGGCATCATTCGACGTAAGTGCATGGTAAGTGCAAGTGCCGACGGGGTTGACGTCGCGAGAAATCCGGACGTAGCCGATCCGCCGCGATTCTCCACCTCCTTCCGCGAGCTGAGGTCTTCGATTTCCTCTGGAGCAAGCCCGTCCGGCGGTGTGGCGCTCTAGATATCAAACAGCACAGATTGCGCGATCGGCTGCAGCCGGCCAGACAATCGCAGTGAAGGAATTGCGTGCTCCTGAGCAGGCGTTCAAAGTCATAAGGGCTGGCTTGAGCCACAGATTGCCATTTTTTTACGATGCTCTCGCCGTGCAGGTGGCAAGCCATTGTACGTGTCCGCACCTCTTTCCCGTCCGATTACGCTTCGCTCCAACTAAACTCAGGCGCCGCCATAGGTCCACAAAAGAGCAAGGACAACCGCACAGCTCAACAGAGGAATGTGCCACGCGTACCTGCGCGGATATCCTTCCGCGTTGAACGTTGCGCGCATGAATGGGTCTAGCCGGCGACGCGCAAGCGAGAAGCCGCCGATGGGCTTCCGATGACTCGGGCGAAGGGACCATGCAGCGGGGGAAAGGATCACCAGCGCCACGAGGGATGCGGACACTCGGAACTCTATCGGCATGCGGTACCTGGCGTGTCGGTTAGCCACAAGAGACATGGCCGTGCATTTATCGCTGGTGTCGGCGCGGCGTATACATAGCACCGAGAAGCGGTCCAACGTCGCATCGAGCTATCCCCTGGACTCAGTCGTCCGGCCACCAAAATCCGAAGATCGACGCTATGGACAGGGGTCATCGAGACTCACGCCGCAATAAGGGCAGTACTTGGGTTTGGGAAATATCCGACCCATCCTGATTCCCACGTGGTTCGTGACGCATTGGCCAAGTACCGCGGAACACTTGGGGCATCGGGTGAACAGGGCGTACAGCACGGATGCGGCGAATACGACGAAAGCCAGGATGAGCATGGGCGCCGGGGCGCGGCCGTGCGTCGTGATGAGGCTGATGGCCGCTACCGCCCATGCTGTGAACGCAACGATTGTCGTGCGTCGAACGCGCCGCTTGAGGCGCTCTCTAATGGTCTCCGGCATGGTCTATCGTCCCAGTTCCGATGCGCTGCCCACTGCGAGAATATCATCCTGCGCGATTGAGCTTATCGAAACGGTCAGCATCGCGCGGCTACGTTTGGCTCGTCGCGCGCCGACAGCTTAAACGACATCCGACTGGCGGCGAATCTCCAAAGCGGACCTTGGAACGTCAGCTACACTCTGCTTCGACTGGCCGGGATGGAGAGGGGCCGGAGTCTGCTTCGGGTCGTGAGCTGGCGTTGGTGCATCAGAGTCTGGAATAGACTTAATCTTCGTTCAACGCAAGTGCGAATGAGACGGCAGCTGCCGCCTGTTTCATCTTGTGCCGTGACAATTGGGCAATGCGATCGCCAATCTGGCTCTTGGGTACGGTCTGAAGGTTGTCGAAGTTCGCGGCACAGGTGTGGGGAAGTCCATCGTTTTCGGTCAGCACCACTTCGGTGGGGATGTTGCGGATCGTCGATGTGATAGGCGCAATGGTGACGGAGTTCAGGACCGTGATTGCAGAGTCGCGGGTGAGAATCAGCACGGGGCGCTTCTTATCGGGCGTCCTGAACGTGTACCAGCAGACATCACCTCGGTTCACTGAGTGCCCCAGTCCTGGTCGCTCAGCCAGACGTCGAACTCCCCAAGGGCCACCGGATGGCGGGCATACCCCTGCGCGTGACGCGTCTCCTCGTCGCGGAGGTGCTGGTGGCGAATTTCGGCTTCAAGGGCGTGCCGGATGAAGGCCGAGCGCGTAGTCCTCCTTTCACGGCTCATCTTGTCGACCAGCTTGAGGAGCTGATCATCAATCGTCATCTGAATCGTTTTCAAGGCTGTGGAGTAGAATGTGTAACGCGATCTACATTGTACTCCACATAGGTCGCCAGTACAGCATCCAGCGAATAGCCGTCCCGAGGCCTCATAATGCCGGGGTCGAGGGTTCGAGTCCCTCCCTTTCCACCAGCATTTCTTGGCGTCATGAATCGGTCTGCCGAAGAGTCGATTCCCGAGGCAAATTGGCGGCGCTAGGGGAGGCTTGATAGCTGCTGGAGACGGTCCAGGATAACCGGGAGACGTGCTTGGCTCTGGGCATCACCGGGAAGGTGGCCTGGCAGTGCTTCGACGAAGCGCGGATTCTGCAGCAAGTCGCTGAATCGCCCGCTGAGATAGTGGCGTACCTCAGGTGAAGCTGCCACGGCCTCATTGATGAGTTGGGAGCGTCCATCCACGACGGTCGTGATGTCCTCGAGATCGTGGCTGGCAAGGAAGTCGCCCTCGCCGCGATCGGCGAATGCTTCCAGTTTGGTCGCAATGAAGACAGGGGCAGAGATCAGGCGAATGACTGTGCCGCTCGGCAATTGCCACATTGAGGCCGTGCGGACTGCTTCGTCGTACCAACGATTGCCGAAACCCAAGACCGCCCTGTCTGTCGGCATGACATCCAGAAGTGCGCCACCGGCTCTCCAGCGGCAAACGGGCGCATCTGGAGTCTGATCATGTCGCAGTCCGGCATTTTGGATCTGGCGCTCCAGGGCGTGGTACTCGCCGAGTGATACGACTTGTACGATGGCATCGACGTCACGAGTCGCACGCACGGCGGGGGTTGCCGCGTCGGTTATGAGGAGACCTGTAACGCAGCCGCCGACGAATACGAATTGCGGAGACAGCGGCCCTAGCGCGGCGACAACGGACTCAAGAAGCGCCAGGTTTAGATCGTGGCTTCTCATTTGAAGCGCTCCTCCAACAGCTTTGCGGCGATGTTGCGCTCACGTGCCGCGCCCCCGCGCAGCGCGTCAAATAGAGCGAGTGTCTCGTACAGCAGTGGGTCCTTACGGGCGGCCTGAGGCACCGTTGGATATAGGGGATAAAAGCTGATCCCCCGCTCTTCTCCGTCGGGGCTGGGCCAGACTGGCATTTCGGTACTCGAGTGCACGATCACGGCGGATAGCGGCGGAGCAGCGTAGGCAGTCGGCATGCCGCGCGTTGGAACACCGAAAGTCGCAGGAAATGCATATTTTGCTCCGTGCAGCACGAATTCCTTCAGTGCGGCTTTGGAGACCCTGAGTTGGCTGTCTACCTGGTAAGCCAGTCGGGCCGCGATCGCTCGCTTCACGCTTCCGTGGACTTCTGAGGCGGACATCGACAGCTCCGCCGCCAGTACGGCGAAGCTACGCCGCTGATCGCCCAGGAGCAGCAGCTTCAGAAGGACGACGAGATCCTGGGGCTTGAGGACGGTCTGTGAGTTAATCGAGCGTTTCATGGGCATTCGTTATTCGAGATTCGCGAACAGCGAATGTACTCGCATTCCAGGTCCGGCTCAACCGAGGATCAGCGGGACGTCGCTGTCAGTCTTGCGGGAGATTTGCGGGAATCAGTCGTGCTCAGTTGTGCTTCGTCGTGACAAATGCAACGGACGTCACGCGGATAAGTCATTGAATGTAAATGCTATTTAGACCTGAGCAGCAGGCTCATAATGTCGGGGTCGAGGGTTCGAGTCCCTCCCTTTCCACCAATGAAATCAAACAGTTGCGATCCGGGTTTTCGAGCCCGGCATTTGCCTGCCAGGCTCGCTTGCTGGAATTTTTGCCCCCGAATCCCGCACGGGTGGCTTGGCGGCGGGTTGCCGGAATCAGAATACTCGATCGAGAGAGGGGAGCACTTGCGCACGGTGCCCCTGTTCATGGGCGGGAGGTGGCTGTGAGAATCGAAACCAACGAGGATCTTGAAATCGCAATTGCTCGTCTTGCGTCGCGCGCGCCGGAGGTGCTAGCGACCTTCATTGCTTCACTCGCATTTGATGGCGGACCGATCGGAGAGCAGGTCCGGACATTCATCGTCAGCGACGATCTCTCTGAGACCAGCGCATCCTTGAAGGAACGCATCGATGCCCTACGACGCTCGCGCCGGGCGAATCATCGACATCGAGCGGACGAAGAGCTCGGAGAAAGGCTCGGTTACATTCTGCGCTCGATTGAGACTTTGGTATTGCCGCTGAGTCCGACACGGGCGTTCGAGCTGCTCGTCCTGCTCATAGAGCGGGACGGCGATGCGATGGAACAATGCGGCGACGACAGCTGGTCCGTCCAGATGCACCTGGAAACCGCCGCGAGCCTCATTGCTACGGCGATGAAGACCTTGCCGAGTATCGAGGTGAGACAGACGTTGGAGCGGCTCGTGGCAGAGGACGGATACGGCACGCGCACGCCGTTGGCGAATGTGTCAGCGAATCGAAGCAAAAAGCCTTAGCCGGGAGGAGCGCCTGGGCTGTGCAAGCCGAGGTCTGTGCCGTTGGTGTTGGTTGCATACGTGTGCATGTTATATCGTTCTATTACACACATTTCTGAGATCGGGAGTCGGGATGGCAGCTGAGGCAGCCTATCAGCCAGCTCGTGACTTTGCTTCGACCAGATATTGGCGGAGCCTGCGGCAGGTCATGTCGAATGAGCGTTGCCGCGCCGATGACGTTGGAGGGTGGATGACTGGACCGCCGTCCTCGTCGAGGAACACGAACAACGTAATCCCCATGTCGCGTCTTCGTAGTTGCGGTGCCCGATTCAATCGGTCGCTTATTGTTTGGCCCAGTTCGTACAGGTGGTCTCGGTGTAGCAGCAGAGTGGAGCGAGCGAGTCTCTGGTCCAAAAGATGGAAAAGAAATGCCTTGAAGATGTCGAGCAGGCGTTCACCAGAAGGTCGGGCACGACCTTCGAGATGCCAGCCATGCGGCCAGTGAGCCACATCCAGGTAATCTTCCGCGAAGGTCGGGACGGAGTCGCTCGTCCTGGGTCGCTTGGTTCCGGAGCGTGGGGTCATGGTGTTGATGTCGTGGTGCTACCCGATGCAGAGATGTTTCCGGAAGTCGCTGGCGAGCGGATAAACCCAGACGCTCTTGACCGGCTCGGCGTTGCGATGCATTCGATCGAGCTTGCCGCGCCCCCGAGTGTCGCCGAGGTACAGCCAGTTCGCGGCCTTGTAGCAGGTGCCGGCGAAGCGGGGCTTCTCGACAAAGGTCTCCAGCAGCACCGGACGATAGGCGTAGCGAGCGTGCCAGTCATCGGCCAGGCGACGGCTGATGAGGCCCAGAACACGCGAGGCGAGATTGCGGCAGCGGACCCAGGGCAGGATGAGGAAGCGGGCATTGTTGATGATGAGGTGAAGGCTGCGCTCTCGCTGCTCGCGCGTCCAGCCGATGAAGTCGTCGCGCGGCTGGGTCTTCCAGGCGCTCGCCCCGAAAGACAGCAGGGCTACCACCTCGCCGGCTGCGCGCACGAAGTAGCGCAGCTGTGCGCCGGGCATGAGTTGATGCCCCAGATAGTGGTGATGCTGGATGTAGGCGTTCCACAGCAAAGACTCGCGCTTGTGGCTGACCGGATCGATCGTGAGCCGAGCGAGATCCACCGCCGGGACGCTCGGCGGCTCGAGCACCGCCTGCTCGGTCTCAGGGCGAGCGAGGTACGGCGGGGGCTTGGCGTTCCTCGGCGGCGGCAAGGTGATCAGGCCATCGGCCTGCATCCGCAGCAGCGCCACGCGGCAGCTCATATCCTTCAGGCGCCCATCGGGGCGGCGCCAGAGAAGCCGATCGCAGATCTCTCGGGAGAGCTGCGCTCGATTGAGTGGAGGGGTGGCGCCGATCAAGGCACGGATCAGCTCGAGCTCGGCATCGGTAAAGGGGCGTCCGCAGTAGCGCATGAGTCAGCTCGAGTCGGTGAGGCCAAAGGCCTGCTTGGCCGCCCGCAGCACCAGCACGTCCTCGTACAGGCGCATCCACCCGCGCCAGAGCACCGTCATGCCCGGCTCTCCGTCGCACTTGCGCCCGAGGTGACCGCCCACGCGGCCGATCAGACGCACCACCTCGCGCAATGCCGGCGGTTTGGCTGGCGGCAGCGCCTTGTGCACCCGCACGTGCAGCGCCTCGATCTCCTCCTTCGAGAACACCTCCGTGGCGGGCAGGTCCGGCTGCACCCGGGCCAGATACGCCACGTGCATCAGGCGCACCCCGATGATGCTGAAGACGGTCAGATACCGGGCCAGACGCTCCCCGGTCTCGAGCAGACAGTCCTCGACCTTGCAGCCGCTCTTCAAGACCTTGTGCCAGGTCTCAATCCCCCAGCGCTTCCCGTACCACTGCACCTTCTCGCGCGCCCCTTGGAAGTCCGCCACGGGCAGGTTCGTCAGCAGCACGCAGCTGACCGCTTCCTGGCCCGCAGGGGGAGCACTCTCGGTCGCCGCAATCACCCGCACGGTGATCGGCTCTGTCGAGCCAGAATCCCTGGCATGTCCTCGCCGCTGCGGTGGCTGGATCGTAGCCTGCGCCACCTTCACTTCAATCACGGCAGTGCGGGCTTTGCGCTTGCCGTTGCCGGGAATCGCGACTTCAAGGTTCCCCAGTACCGGGGCTGCGGCCAGCGCCTCGATCATCGTCTCCCACCCCACGTTCTCCTCGGGCACGAGCTTGCGGTCGCGGCAGGCACGAATCACATACCGCGCGCCGAGCTCCTTCGCAGCGGTGAGAAACTCAAAGAAATCCGACTCTCGATCCGCGATCGTGACGGCCTGCACGCCCTTCGCAGTCCGGGCCACCGTCTCGCGCAACGCCAGGAGCCACTTCGAGCTTTCCTTCTCGTCGATGGCCGTGCACTGAAGGCGCAGGATCTTCTCGACGTACTCCTCCTCGGGAACCTCCTCACGCGCCCAGATGCGCTGGCTCAAGAGCCCAAGCGGCACGCCGCTCGCCGTAAAGGCCAGCGCATTGTGCATGATCAAACCTCGATCATGCGCCTCGTTGCTCTTGCCGATCGGTCCCAGGCCCCGGGTCTTGGGGTGCTCGCCGTAGGAGAAAAACACGGTATCCTGCGCCACCAACACCGGGCCTCCACACACCACCATTCGTTTGACGGTCGCTGCGATATGCGGCTCGCGAATCGCCTCGGGACTGGCCTTGTCGTTGCCGAGAAGCCGATATGCCGCCTGCGTGCTAGCCCAATCCCCACAGGCCTCGTTGATCGGCGAGACGGGAGACTTTCCCAGCGACTCAGCGGTTTTGATCAAACGACGATCCAGGCGTTTATCCCCGAGATCGACACCGGAGAACTCCTCGCGCAGCCACTGCGCCGAGCCGGTGCCGGCTTCCATGATAGCCTGCACCTCGGGATCATCGCATCGCGATCTCTTCTGCGCCTCGCCCAAACACCCTCCGCCATGCGGTGCACGGCGCGGGAGACTACCAAACGTTATTGTCTGTGTCCAGCCCCCTCCTTCAGGAGAGGGCCGCAAGGCTCAGAGATGTGTGGAATAGAGAGATGTTATATGAGTAATAGCCTCGCCAGCTCTCCACTGTAGTGCGCGGTCACAGCCGTGTTTTTATTCTCCGGCATTCCCATGCTCGGCATCCGCGGGCGTCCGCAAAGCTTCGCCGGCTCGTGCGCCGCAGCGACGCACGCGATGACGTTCGATCTGACCTGACTGAACCGTGGAGAAGATGGCGTTCCGCGTCCTTCACCAAGATGTCGCTTGCCAATGGTGTAGGAACGCGAGATATCAAAGAGGACCGGCTCCTTCCCGTTACAGTATTTTATACCTCAGGGGGCTTGTGGCAAGCCCCGGACCGTGCTGCTTAATCGCCGGCCTTGTCGCACGACACGAGGCTGAAAATGCATACCGTACTTGGGAAGCACGCGGTGGTGATCGTCGGCGCCGGGCCGACAGGGCTGATGCTGGCGGGCGAATTGGCTTTGGCGGGAGTCGACGTCGCCCTTGTCGAGCGCCGGGCCAACCAGGATCTCGCCGGCTCACGCGCGGGCGGCCTGCATGCACGCACCCTCGAGGTTCTCGATCAGCGTGGAATCGCCGAGCGGTTCCTTTCGGAGGGGCAGGTGGCCCAGGTTGCAGGGTTCGCTTCGATCTCCCTGGATATCAGCGACTTCCCAACCCGGCATCCCTACGGGCTCGGGCTGTGGCAGAACCACATCGAGCGCATACTGAGTGCCTGGGTCGACGGGCTGGCAGTGGCGACCTATCGCGGGCGTGAGGTCACCGGTATGCGGCAGGACGATGCCGGAGTCGACATCTTGCTGTCCGAGGGCGAGTCTTTGCAGGCGGAGTATCTCGTGGGGTGCGATGGAGGGCGCAGCCTGATCCGCAAGAGCGCCGGCATCGAGTTCCCCGGCTGTGATCCGACCATCAGCAGTCTGATTGCTGAGGTCGAGTTGACCGAGGTGCCGGAATGGGGCACGCGCCGCAATGCCTTTGGCGTTCATTCCTTCGGCAAGGTGCGGTATGAGATCCGCGACGGCAAGGTGGTCTACACGGATGAAGGGCCGGTACGGATCATGGTGACCGAGCGGTGCCTGTCACTCGCCGGGGAGCCCACATTGCGTGATCTCAGCGAGGCGCTGGTCGCCGAATACGGGACGGATTTCGGGGTCCACAGCCCCACTTGGATTTCCAGGTTCAATGATTCGGCACGTCAGGCTGCCGCCTACCGCAACGGTCGGGTCCTGCTGGCCGGCGATGCCGCTCACGTACACCACCCAGTGGGCGGGCAGGGCCTCAACACCGGTGTGCAGGACGCGGTGAATCTGGGCTGGAAGCTGGCCCAGGTGGTGAACGGGAATTCACCGGAATGCCTCCTGGACACCTACCACGCCGAGCGCCATCCGGTCGCTGCTCGCGTGCTGCGCAACTCGTTGGCGCAAGTCGCATTGTTCCGCGTAGATGAGCGCACCAACGCCTTGCGCGAGGCCCTGTCGGAGCTCCTCCGCATGGACGAGCCGCGCAAGCGGTTCGCCGCGATGATCTCCGGGCTGGATATTCATTACCATCTGGGCGAGGGACACCCGCTACTCGGGCGCCGCATGCCGGATCTCGACTTGGTCACGGCTAGCGGGCCTCGGCGGGTCTTCACCCTGCTGCACGAAGCCCGGCCGGTGCTACTCAATCTCGGTGAGCCTGGCGGCTTCGACATCGCCCCCTGGGCCGATCGCGTTCGGTTGATCGATGCTGAATACCGGGGTGTGTGGGAGCTTCCGGTACTCGGAGCGATCATCGCTCCCACTGCCGTGCTGATCCGGCCCGACGGGTACGTCGCCTGGGTAGGAGACCGAACCCAAGTGGGGCTCGCTGACGCGCTCACCACCTGGTTCGGATCGCCCAATGCGGTGTAGCGCACGGACGAGCGACTCATCAACGCCAGGCGCGATGGACAATCAGTCCTTCGGCCGCAGGGGCAGCAACCGCATTCGAGTCCCTTGTGGATCCACGCTGACGACCGCGCCTGCGTTCAACTCGCTGTTGAGCTGCCGCAAGGCGGAAATCACCTTCGGGCCGATGACGTCCGGATCGAGGTTGTCGGAGCGGAGCTGCACTACGCTTGGCTTTGAGCCTGACGTCGCGGCGAGAATCGTGCTGAAGTCGAGATCCTGTGAGAGCACGACGCAATCATGCTGCGCGGCGTAAGCCATGATCTCCCTGTCTTCTGCTCCAACGGGCCCTACCTCCGACCAGTGCACAGCTTCGATATGCTCGCGCTCAAGGAGCATCCGCCATCGTGGCGAAAGATTCATATCGAGCAGGACCTTCATGGCGCGAAGAGGGCGAGCCGATTGGCGGCCAGAACACCCCTATGCGAAAGCGATCTCGCGCTCCTCGGCCCGCCAGGCCGCGTAGCGCAGGGCCTGCAAAACGTCTTCGCGCTCGAGGTACGGGTAATCCGCTAGGACTTCTTCGATGCTGCGGCCGGCGCCGATTTGCCCGACGATCATCCCGACGGTCACGCGCATGCCCCGAATACAGGGCTTTCCGCCCATCATCTTCGGATTTTGGGTGATGCGATTTAGCTCTGTCACGACTTGTGCCTCCTTCCGACTGGGTCTCGATGCTAAAGCAGGTATGGCGCCCCCGCACAGGGCCCACGCTCCGGCCCTCCCGCGCCAAATCGGCGGAAAGACCGGAAGCAGGTGGCTGTCGGCCACTTCCGAGCGATCTTCCCAGCCGGCAGGCTGATAGTTTGACGGAAAGTTCGCGGACGCGTCCGCTAAGTATTTGTATCTCAAAGGGCCGCAAACGGACCTATCGCGGGCTGGCCTATCGACAAGTACTTGAATTTACATGGGTTTCCTGCCGGGCCGTGTCCTCATAATGCCGGGGTCGAGGGTTCGAGTCCCTCCCTTTCCACCAGCATTCGCGGGGGCCTGTTCCGGCGCTAATTGTCGATTGCGAGCGAGTAACTGGTGCTGCGGCCACCGGCGGGATCTTTGCGCAGCGCGCCCCGCTCGACAAGATCCATGATGTCGCGGTAAGCAGTGTCCTGTGAGCTCTTGGTCAGTTTGGCCCATTTCGAGGTCGTGAGCTTTCCCTCGAAGCCGTCAAGAAGCTGGTTTAGCACCTTCACTTGCCGCGCGTTCAGTCGTTGCTGTGCGAAGCGTTCCCAGAAATGCGCCTTCTGTAAGACGGCGCGCAGCGTGTCTTGCGAGCTTTCGACCGCACGCCTCAGACAGGAGAGAAACCATTCCTGCCATGGCGTAACGTCGAGCGTGCCTTTCTGCGTATGCTCGAGCATCATGTAATAGTCGGCGCGCTCGCGGCGAATCTGTCCTGACAGGCTGTAGAAACGCTGGCTGCTCCGTTCGGAACGGGCGAGCGCCATATCGGCAATTGTGCGCGCGATGCGCCCGTTGCCGTCTTCAAATGGATGGACGGTAACGAACCACAGATGTGCGAGCCCCGCAAGGAACAGCGGATCGGCACCGCCAGGAGATTCGAACCATCGCAGGAAGCGATTCATTTCTTCCGGGACCCGCGCAGCGGGCGGCGCTTCGTAATGCACTCTCTGCCGCCCGATCGGGCCCGAGACGACTTGCATCGGCCCGCTGTTGTCATCGCGCCACTTGCCGACCGTAATTTTTTGCATGCCGCTGCGGCCCGTCGGGAAGAGTGCGGCGTGCCAGTCGAACAATCGGTCCGCCGTCAGGGGCTGCGCGTAATGAGTCGTCGCGTCCAGCATCATTTCGACAACACCCTCGACATCGCGATCGACCGGCGTCAGCCCGCCAATGTCCATGCCGAGCCGCCGTGCTATCGAGGATCTAACTTGATCAGCATCGAGTTTCTCGCCTTCGATCTCGCTCGAGCGGACCACGTCCTCGGTCAGCGTGCTCAGCTGCGCCTCGCGGCGAAGATCGAATCCGAGGCTCTGCATTCTGCCGAGCAGACGACCTTGTTCGCGGGATACCTGCGCGAGCGAGGTGGCAAGACGTCCGCGGTCCCAGGTGAGGGCAGGCCAGGTTTTGAGCTCCCAGATATACATTCAAGCTCCGCACTATATGCGGAGATTATGATGTCTATTCTCCGCGGCGGCAAGCTTAATCTCCGCACACAGTGCGGAAATTGGATCGTATTCTCCGCACGTCGCCGCAGGGAGATTGCGGGAATTTTTCGGGAATCAGTCGTGCTCCGTTGTGCTCAGTCGTGCCAATCGCAACGGGCGGCCCTTGGCAAACTGTTAAATATAAAGCCTATCTTGAGCGGAGCAGCTGGCTCATAATGCCGGGGTCGAGGGTTCGAGCCCCTCCCTTTCCACCAGTTTGCCAGGGTCCGTACCGGATGAGGTAGAGGGCGTTTCGCCGAAAAATCGGGCGAAACTACCTTACGATAATGGGCAGCTGAGCCTTTCTGGCTTATTACGTCGGTCCGGGACGATCCATCCTTGATCGCGTCAGTGTATCTAACAGATCGATCACGATGGCCACGCGGGACTGGCTCGCGGAGTCCCCTGGAAGATAGCCCGGAAGGGCATCGAGAAATTCGGGTGTGCCAAGGAGCGACGAAATCTCCATGGTTATGTAGGTGCGCAGCTCTTCGGGCGCACCGCGCAGCTCATCTATTAGAGCGGGCCTACCATCGACGACAGTAACGATGTCCTCGAGGTCGTGGCTCGCAAGAAAGTCACCGTTTCCGCGGCCTTTGAATGCTTCGAGCTTCGTTGCAACGAAGACTGGGGCCGCGATCAGCTTTATCGAACGGCCGCTCGGAAGCGTCATTGGGCTGGCGGTGCTGACGGCGATAGGATACCAACGATTGTGGAAGCTGAGGACACCGGGTTGTGACGGCATCAGGTCAAGGGTAAGTGCTCCGCTCAGCCAACGGCAGATCGGCGCGTCTGGCGAGGTATCATGCTTGAAGCCGCGTGAGGCCAGCATGGATTCGACGCCGTGATATTCGGCGATGGTTGCGACCTGGGCGACGACGTCCACGTCCTCGGTGGCGTGAATCTGGTTGGCGCGTGTTCTCGTTACGAGCAATCCGGTCGCGCAGCCGCCGACAAACACGAGCGAATCAGTCAGCTCGCCGAGCGCCTGGACCGCCATTTCCAGAATCGCAAGATTCGGATTGTCGGCGATAGCTATCATTGCAGCCTCTGCTCCAGGAGCTTTTGGCCAGCTCTCGCTCCCGGGCCTGGCCGATCCGCAGTGCGTCAAAGAGGGCGAGCAGCTCGTACAGTCTCGCGTCGTCCACGGCTGCGAGGGGGAGGTTTTCGTATAGGGGAAGCACCCCTTGACCACGTGTGGTGCCTTCCGGGTGGGGCCAGACCGGCGGCAATTCCGCAGATGGTTGTATCTGTTCGCTGAGCGGCGGAACCGCGTGACTTGTCGGAAAGCCGATGGTCGTCTCGCCACGAACCGGGGGATAGGCGTACGGAGCTCCGCTGATCACGAACGCACGCAGCGCCGCCATGATCGGCCGGATGGGACCGGCGTGTTTGGTGACGAGGCGGGCCGCAATCAAGCGCTGGACGGCCGCGTGGACCTCGAATGGGGAGAGACGCATCTGCTTGGCGAGAGCGGCATAGGCCATTTGCTCGCCCTGCAGTGAAACGAGCTTCAGGGCTACAGCCAAATCCTGGGGCTTGAGGACCCACTGGCGGGCGCTCGCGCGACGGATCGCAGCCGATATTCCGGAACCTTGGGGCATATGCAGTATGCATATAGCATATGACGCCCCTCTGGGGAAGCGCCCTCGATTAGCGTCGCCTTCAAAATCGGGCGCGGAGAGTGCGGGAGATCTGCGGGAATCGGTTGTGCTCGGTGGTGCTTCGTCGTGCCAATCGCAACGGGGGCCGCTTGACGACAATTAATTCTTCGGCTCTCACCTTGATTGTCGCGCCACAACCTCGGCTACAACCCCTTGCCGGGCGCGCAACTGCGCTACTTCGTCGCGATCGATGGCCAGTTCGTGGCCCTGCTGGGCTTTGGCGCGGCCGCCTGGAAAACCGCTCCTCGGGATCAGTTCATCGGCTGGACCGAACAGCAGCGGCGCAGCAACATGCATCTGATCGTCAACAACGCGCGCTTTCTCATCCTGCCCTGGGTGCAATCTAAAGGACTGGCCTCCAAGATCCTCGGCCGCATCGCCCGTCAGTGACCCACCGATTGGCAGCAGCGATACGGCTACCGTCCGGTGCTGCTGGAGTCCTTTGTCCAGTCCGATCGCTTCCGAGGAACCTGCTACAAGGCAGCCAACTGGCTCCACGTCGGTCAAACCACCGGTCGCGGCAAGCTCGATGTGACTCATCAGTACGCCATCCCCGTGAAAGACATCTGGCTGTATCCTCTGCAACAATCCTTCCGCCAGGCGCTCACCCGCTGACTAGCTCCGCGCCTCAGCCGCTGCCATCCGCCACTCCTCAGAGCTTCCAGGCCCGCGGCTCCTACCGCGAAATCAGTCGCCGCGCAAGACGGGTCGGCCGATCATTTGCCTACTTGAGAGGCTGGCTCAGCCATTTTGGCTTCTGCCAAACCCCGAGTGTGTTGCGCGATCTTGAGTCTTGGCTACGGCGCCGGCTACGTGCGGTGCTGTGGAAGCAGTGGAAGCGAGGGCGCACGAGATTTACCGAGCTGCGCAAACGCGGCGTCGGGGCGGAACTGGCGGCCAAAACCGCCGGGAGTGCCCATGGCCCATGGCCCGTGGCACTTGGCTAATTCTCGGGCGCTCGCGGTCGCCCTGCCCAATGCCTACTTTGCTTCTCTCGGCCTCCCCCCGTTGGTCGTCCGATGATCGACTCAACCCGCCGAACCGCCGGATGCGGACCCGCATGTCCGGTGGTGTGGCAGGCGCGCGCGGAGGACATCCTCGCCAAAATCGAACGCTGCCGCCGACGGTTGGAACAAATCCAGCCCGGTTGTACTGTCCGCAGACGGAGAAAGAAGGCCGCCTGAGACGTGTATAGCTATTTGCACATCACTACACTAGCGTCGCCGTTTCACGATTTCCCTTCTGAGTTCATTGAGTTCCATCTGGAGATCTGGATCCCATCCGGTAAAGACCAGGTTGCTCCCGACATTGCTACGGATCGCTCCCGGCGCCATCAAGCGCCTGGTGGGAAACAGTTGATCGACCATGCCTGGGCAATCAGTCGAGCCACGCTGAGCCGGGCTGCGAATCCAGGAGAACTCCGGGCTCGGCCAGCCCGTGATCCTCCGACCGGTTTGCGGTCGGCCCAGGGTTCCTACGCACGTAGGGGAGTGAGCACAATGCCATACAGCTACCGTATGCCTGCAATATTGAAACCCCCGTCGACAAGTATGCTCTGGCCCGTGATGAATCGCGCCTCGTCTGTCGCGAGCCAAGCCACGACGTCGGCAACATCCTCGGGCGTGCCGATGCGTTTCAAAGCGGCATGCGCTGCGAACGCCGATAGCGCGGCGGCGGGCAGCGATTCGGTCATGGGCGTCTTGATCACGCCGGGGCTGACGTTGTTGATGCGAATGCCGTCCGATCCTGCCTCGAGTGCCAAAACGCGGGTCATTGCATCGACCGCGGCCTTGCTGGCTGCATAGACGGAGAGGCCCGCAACGCCTCCTGTGGCGGCGATCGACGACGTGTTGATGATGACACCGCCTTTGCCAGCTGCGCGCATCACAGCGATCTCCTCCTTGATGAGAAGCCAGAGGCCGCGCACATTCGTGGCCATCACGCGGTCGAATTCGTCCAATGAGAGCTTCTCGATCGGATTGTGGGAGCCGACGCCGGCATTGTTGAAGGCGATATCCAGGCGCCCGAAGCGTTCGACAGCACCTGCGACCAGACTAGCTACTGCCCGGTCGCTGGTCACGTCGGTCGGAAAGATGGCGGCGCTGCCGCCTTCGGCGGAGATGGCAGCGGCGGTACCTTGCAGTTCCGCTGCTCGTCGACCGGCGAGAACCACCCATGCGCCTTTGCGGGCATATGCCTGGGCAGCAGCCCGGCCAATGCCGGTTCCTGCACCGGTGACCAGGGCCACCTTGCCCGAGAGTGGTTCCGTGACGGGTGGCCGGTTGCGATCGCTGAGCGAGGGAAGCGGAGGAGTCATGGTTCTGCCCATCCATTGTCGATACGGGGAATGCAGGCTAAAGCCTTGGATTGTGTTCGGGAAGTGGGTACAATTCGCACAGGTAGATGAATGACGTACAGCAATCGTGCGCGGTGCTGAGTTTGCCGAGTTGACGGGGTTGCTCGCCGTGGCGAAGGAATGCAGCTTCAGACGCGCCGCCAAGAGACTGGGGCTCTCCCCCTCCGCTCTCAGTCACACGATCCGAGCGCTCGAAGAGCGACTCGGAACGAGGCTCCTCAATCGCACCACGCGCAGCGTCTTTCCCACAGAGGCCGGCCTCGCCCTGATCCAGCGGATAGAACCGGCCATAGCCGAGATCGAAAGTGCCGTCGGCGAGGTCGGAGACTCGCAGCGACAGCCTGCAGGACGGGTGCGTCTCAATTTGCCCTATCTGGCGGCGAATCTTGTACTCGCGCCACTCTTGGGCCGCTTCGCGGAGACGTACCCGAATATTCGGCTTGAGCTGAGTATTGACGATGCCCTTACAGACGTCGTGGCAGGAGGGTTTGACGCCGGAATTCGCGCTGGCGAACGTTTACAACAGGACATGGTCGCAATACGTTTGACACCGACGCTGGATATGGCTGTTGTCGGTGCACCCTCGTACTTCTCGCGTCGGGAAGTCCCGAGGACTCCGCGCGACCTTGGAGATCACGCCTGCATCAACTATCGGTGGGCCGCGACTGGTGCTCTCTACCGCTGGCCCTTCAATGGTCCCGATGGGCCGATTGATGTGACCGTTGAAGGGCCTCTTACCGTCAATGATACCGATGTAATCCTCGCAGCTGCGCTCGCGGGCATCGGACTGGCATGCTTGCCCCACAGGTTCGTCGCGCCACATATTGACAGCGGTCGACTCCTTCGGGTCCTGGAATCCTGGTGTAGACCGTTCTCCGGGTTCTTCCTCTACTACCCGGGTCACCGCAATATACCGGTCGCGCTGCGTACGTTCATCCATTTCCTCAGAGTAAACGACATTCCGGCTACAGTGCCTGCCTCGACTTCGGATTCAAGATGATGACCGGCGCCGAACCAAACCTATTAAGAGCGTGTACGAACAGACTCTCTGGCGTTCTTGATCCTCGGATTTAGTCCGAAGGCTTTGCAATAGGTCGCTCTTCGGCGAAGCGCGGGTTGCTGTCGGGTCGCAGTGGTCACCCGCGGGTGGAGTTTCCTTTTGGACTGGAGTACCGAAACTCCGCGACCGGGCTGCCGCCGGCCGCGTATGCGGGCGAGAGAACAGTAATTACAAGCCCGACAAAAGCTCTAATTCCTATCCTATTGGAACCAGCAGGTCCCGACCCATTGGCGACATTCAGCCGAGTAGCGCGAATGACGGGTGAGCCCGGCCATCGTATCTGATGGAAATTCCCGGCTTTATGATCAACTTCCGCGATGGAACGGCCGAAATGTCCATCACGGATCTTGACCACGACTTTCCCTTCGCAAAACAATCTGTTATGGCACCGATTCGCTGTGCAACCAGGCATGGATTTTGCGGTGACCACGCATTGCATGATGACTGGGACCGGTTGAGCGGCAAATTTGGGCGGTGGCGGCTGTTATAGCTGCTTGGTCCATCACGGATCTTGAAAATCGCGCCGTCAAATATCGTGGCGCGTCTCACTCGCCGGCTGCGACGGCCGTATCGAATTGCAACGCATCGGGATGCTCGTGATAACCGTAAATGCCCATCGGTCTCGCCGCTCCTCGGAGGCGACTTTGGCTCCCAGACACGGAGGACAGTCTTGGCAAAAAGTGCTCACCGGTCGCCGCGCTGGCAGCCCGCAGGGGCGGCAGCGTCGTCCAAGCGCTCGCCGCCTCGATCATCTATTCTAATCGGCAGGTGTCGCAGCCCGGGAGGCTCGAGTGAAGCATTATCTGCTGTTCTATACGTTCATTGATCAATACCTCGAGCGTCGCCCCGCGTTTCGAGACGCGCATCTGGCGTATGCATGGCGCGCGTGCGAGCGGGGCGAACTGCGTCTCGCCGGGGCGCTCACCGAGCCCACCGACACCGGCGTGCTCTGGTTCGAGGCAGAATCTCCCGAGGTCGCGGCCGCTTTCGCCCACAATGATCCGTATGTCGCCAACGGACTGGTGGCTTCGTGGGAAGTGCGCGAGTGGACCACCGTCGTCGGCGCGTTCGCGATCTCCCCGGTACATGCGCCGGGGCGCATTGGCGACAAGGGCTGATCCGATGGAGCTGGGCATATCCGGCCTGCGGGCTCTCGTTTGCGGCGCCTCGCGCGGACTCGGCTTCGCATGCGGCGCCGCGCTTGCGGCAGAGGATGCAGAGGTCACCCTGGTGGCGCGCAACCGCGAGCCTCTGCTTTGGGCTGCGGCGGGAACCGCGGCGGCTGCCGCGGCAAACGTGAGCGGGATCGCGGCCGATGTCTCCACCCCCGCAGGCAGAGCGGGCACTCCGCAGGAGCCCGGCACCGCGTGCGCGTTCCTCTGCAGCAGGCGGGCCGCCTACATCACCGGTCAGAACCTACTGATCGACAACGGCTCAAGCGAGCACGCGAATCGCCGGGCGCAACTGTAATGGCAGCCTCGCGTCGAGTGCCGTCGCTTCGTCGAGATAGAAAGCGCAAACCGGATGGCTCAGAACCTCGTGCATGCGCAGCACTGGTGTAACGTGGCAATTCGCGCCGGCAAATACATGCTGTCAATGCGAAAAGGGAAGGCGGGTGCAATCCTCTCAATTTGATCCGCGGGCACGTCGTATTGCTCAAAATAGACCTTCCACTTGCGTACGGTGTGGCAGATTCTCGCAATGCTCTGGGCGGTCAAATGCGCTGATAGCGTAAACATCTCGCGCCCGGCGAAAGCGTTGTCCAATGTAGCGGTCCTGCCTCCGATCCGATTCCCAGATGCAGGCGCCGTTCCGATGCCAAGGTTGCTTGTGGCATGACATCATAGACCGGGCTCAGTCTCAATTTCGGAAGGCGGGGATCCCAGACAAAGCCGTGATTGCGGAGGTTGTCGTCGCCGTTGCTGACGAAGATGTTGAAGACCATGCGCTCAAAGCGCTCGCGGGTGTTTCCCCGGATGACATTGGGGTGACGGAGCCGTCGGCTGGCTTGCGCCAACTCTCCATAGGACTTGATGGGGGAGTGCACGGCGGTACACGCGAGGAGCGCCAGACCGCTGACGAACCCCAAACGTCTCTCCACCTGTCCCGCTGCAGGTGCTGCGCCCCATGGGTCTTCGGGCAATTGAGCGTCCCGGCCCGGTTTGGCCCAGTATCGGTCGAATCACTGGATCAGCATCACAGTCCGGACGCCGAGGCTGACTAGCCTGACTGGCGGAACGATGAGACCTGCGGTCGCTGCCGATCGCAGCGTGGCGGCTTCCAGAACAGGAATATTAATCGCATCCTGTCGACTAGGGAACTTGGCCAGCCATAACATCTGTAGGTTGTCACGAACTGCCGCCTTGGACCGGGCTGTACCAAAATGGCTTCCCTCTGCGAGAATCGCCTGAAGATTTGCAGGGATGAGCATGCCCTTGTCAACACGTTGCTCGGCGTCCATCAAGTGCTGCAGCTTTTCCCAGATGCCGTAGCCCAACGGCGGCTCGGATTCTTGCGAAAAACGAATGTCGAGCGATCGATGAAACGCCTCGGCGTCTAGACGCTCGATCTTCTCTGCCAGCACCGCGTCGATCCGAACGTGCCAATCGAAAGCGTTGCCGGCACCGCCAAAAAGTCGATAACCGAAGACCAGGGCGACTATTTCGGTACGTCAGACCGGCGTTCAGACGCCGCGCCGCACTCATGCGGTGCAGGCCGTGGCTGCGCTTCAGAATGAGTATTCGCGGTGGTGGCGCACGCCGGAGACGAACGGCACCCTGCAGCCCTGCGCTCAGCTCGCGGTCTACACCGCAGCCACCGCGTGTACTGCCCGGGAGCAGATCTCGCGGGCACGAGTGGCGGGCTACGCCGCCTGTCAGTGGGAGACGGGCCGAGGCTCCATCGCAGCCACGACCCCCACCCATCAGAACAACCCGCTGATCTCCCCCGAGACCTCGTGGCTGAGGGCCGGGGTCGCGTACGAGAAGGCGAGGTTGAGCCCGTGGGCCTGGGCGACGATGCGGTCGCGATAGATCATCCAGTTCTTCACGCCGCTCACGCTCGTGGACACCCCGCCCCCGATGCCCTGCCGCGCGTTCGTCTGGCTCGTCGTATAGACGCCCGCCTGACGTTGCTCGAGCTGAATATCCACCACCATCATGTAGGTCTTATCCTGCAGAAAGTGCCCCACCACGCCCCCGACGAGCGCTCCGGCAAGACCGTACGCCGCATCCGTGCCGGCGTTGCCGTCCGCGAGCGCCGAGGTCATCGCCCCGCCGAATCCACCCGCGAGTGCGCCCGCTGCGGTGTAATTGGCCTGCTGCTTGCCGACGTAAAGCACGTTGTACATCACCATGTACTCGGCGTGGCTCGGCGTATTGGTTATCCGGTAGCCCCGGCGTTCGAGGTCCCGGCTGACGAGCGACTGAAACCCGAGATTCTGCGCGCTCGAAGTGTTGTGCCCGTCAATGAACACGACGCGCTCGGCCGGCGCGACCGGCTGCAAGAAGATGCTGCTGCTCATCTGTGCCGAGAGCTGCATGTTGCCCGCCGACAATCCGCTCGAGCTCGTCGCCTGGGGTGCAGGCCCCGTCGCGCAGCCCCCGAGAGCGAGCGCGCCGAGCCCAGCCGCCAAAACGGCTCCCATTCGCAATCTTTGGACATGAGACATGAATCACCCTTTTTCTTTGAGTCGCGACATCAAGGCTTGACCGTACTGCAAACGTTACGATGGGGGGCGTGCCCTCTTCACAGTTTGAGTCGCCGCCTCCGATCGGAAACGGGTACAGCGCCCGCGTCAGCCAGACCATGGCCAGCTGGGCACGGTCTGAGACAAAGTCTTGTCCTGCTCTGAGAGTCGAACACCGAGTGCGCTCGCCCGATTCCGGCCTCCGGTACTGAGCCTGCGCGTCGCCGGTCGCCCGATCAGCTGCGGGCCGCCTCGAGGTTGGCGGACGAACCACCGGCGGCCCTCCTGCCGGGCCGTGCCGATGAGCGTGCGCTGAAGGCCCGGCCCCACGCGGCATCCGCTAGGTCCGAGCCATCGCGCGCGAGAGCGCGTATCAGTCCCTGTGAGGCTTCCTGCGCCCGAGGATCCGTCTTCGCGGCTGGCTGCGCCATCGGCGACCCTCCGCGGCGCATGCGCTCCTACCCGTCCCGCACGATGTCGGCGAAATCCGCATCGGTGATGCCAATGCCTTCGCGGGCCGCCGCCCGCGCGGCCCGCGCGAAACTGTCTGCTGCCCTGGATCTGTGCCCGATGGTCCCGCTTCCCCGCGGCGTGCCGCAGGGCTCCCACCGGTCCGTCAGGGTCTTGCCGATCGTGGAGCTAGCATCGCATTGAAATATGCGATAAATAGGCCACGTCTGTTGCGACGATGAGAAAATCAAGTACGTGAGATGAGCAAACGGCAAAATCTATACGACCGTGCACACCAGTTGCACCAATCCGGGCGGGTACAGGAAGCAATCGAGCTCTATGGCGAGATGCTGCGCAAGCAGCCACGGAACCCTCAGATACTGCTTGGCTTGGGCGTGGCGCACTTTCAGACCGGCCAGTTCAAAAAAAGTGCCGAATTGCTACAACGCTTCGTTCTGATCGATCCCAAGAACGCGGCGGCACAGTACATTCTTGGCAGATCTTTCAGTGCTCTGAACCGCCCAGAGGACGCGTTGCTCTGCTTCGAGCGGGCCCTGCGCCTCAAACCCGACTATGCGGAGGCCTTTAATAACCGTGGCATTGTTCTCACGAGGCTGAACCGTTTCGAGGAGGCTCTGGCGAGCTACGACCAGGCTGTCGCCATCAAACCCGACTACGCGGAGGCGCACTACAACCGGGGTGTCGTGCTCTGGGAATTGAAGCGTCTGGAGGACGCCTTGGCGTGTTACAGCCAGGCTCTGCAGATAGCGCCTGACTATGCCGAGGCGTACAACAATCGCGGCACTGCCCTCAGGGAGCTGAAGCGCCCGGAAGAGGCCCTGGCGAGCTACGAGCAGGCCGTGGTCGTCAAGCCCGATTACGCGGAGGCGCACAACAACCGGGGTGCCGTGCTCTGTGAATTGAGGCGTCTGGAGGAGGCCCTGGCGAGCTACGAGCAGGCCATGGCCATCAAGCCAGACTACGCGGAGGCGTACAACAACCGCGGCGCAGCCCTCAGGGAGCTGGAGCGCCTTGAGGAGGCCCTGGCGAGTTACGAGCAGGCGCTGTCCATCAAGCCAGACTACGCGGAGGCGCACAACAACCGGGGTGTCGTGCTCTGTGAATTGAAGCGTCTGGAGGAGGCATTGACGAGCTACGACCAGGCGCTGTCCATCAAGCCAGACTACGCGGAGGCACACAACAACCGGGGTGTCGTGCTCTGTGAATTGAAGCGTCTGGAGGAGGCCTTGGCGTGTTACAGACAGGCCCTGCAGATAGCGCCAGACTATGCCGAGGCGCACAATAACCGCGGCATTGCCCTCATGGAGCTGGAGCGCCTGAAGGAGGCCCTGGAGAGCTACGACCAGGCGCTGTCCATCAAGCCCGACTATGCCGAGGCGCACTACAACCTGGGTGTGGCGCTGCAAAATTTGAACCAGCTAGATGTGGCTTTGGCGAGCTACGACCGGGCACTGTCCATCAAGCCAGACTATGCCGAGGCGCACTGGAACAAGTCCCTGCTGCTACTCCTGACGGGGAAATTCCTCGAGGGCTGGTCACTTTACGAATGGCGTTTCAAGAGGATCGGCAGAAAGAAAGACTATCGCACCTTCCCTCAACCGCCGTGGCTGGGGCAGGCGGACCTCCAAGGCAAGAGATTGCTGATCCAAAGCGAACAGGGTCTCGGCGATGTCGTGCAGTTCTGCCGTTACTTACCTCAGGTCAAGGCGCTGGGCGCTGAGATCATCCTCAATGTTCCAGAATCGCTGGTCCCGCTCATTTCCACGATGCAGTGCCCAATGACTGTCGTTCCCAGGGGTGTGCCACTGCCGGAATTTGACGTCTACTGCAATCTTATGAGTCTGCCTCATGTATTCAACACAACGATCGAAACGATTCCGGCACGGACGCCTTACCTTTTCAGCGATCAAAGCAAGGTACAGCTGTGGCGGAAAAGGCTCGGGAACAAGCACAGACCGCGAGTCGGCTTGGCCTGGTCCGGGTCGGAGTTTCACCAGAATGACAGAAATCGCAGTATCCGTCTGGAAAAGCTGCTGCCGCTCATGGGCTCTTCGGTGGAGTGGCATTCGCTGCAAAAAGTGTATCGGCAGCATGATATTCCGCTGCTCGATCAGCACCCGCAGATTAGACGGCATCAGGACGAGCTCAACGACTTTGCCGATACGGCGGCACTCATCGAATGCATGGACCTGGTGATGAGCGTGGACACCAGCGTGGCCCACGTGGCGGGCGCCATCGGCAAGCCGGTCTGGATCTTACTGCCCTGTTGCCCAGACTTCCGCTGGATGCTGGACCGGTCTGATTCCCCATGGTATCCGACCGCGAAGCTTTATAGGCAACCCAAGAGTGAGGACTGGCAGAGCGTGGTCCGGGAAGTAGCGAGGGCACTGGCGGAATTCATCAACAGCGACGGGCCTTGGTGCATCGACTAGCACGGTTCGGCAGCCGAGGGTAATGCGGCCTAACTAACTGGCGGTGCAAGCTCGTGAGCACAGGTTGAGCTATTTCAAGCTTCTCGGTCGTAGAAGATGGCGCATTCCGGTGATCTCAGGCGCGAACCAGGGTGAAAGGATGTCTCGCACCGCGCCATTTTCATACTGGTGCACCTTCATGCGCCAGAGGCCTTCTCGCCGAGAATCGCCGACGCATCGGCGCCGAGATGAAGGCCGATATCCACCGTCTGCACCCGCGCGAAGCCGGCCTCGCGAAGCCAGGCGGTGTATTCGGGTAACGTGAACGTGTCGCCACGCTCGGTGTTGACCAGCATGTTGAGTGCAAACAGCAATGCCATCGGCGGGCCGGTGCGATTGTCGTTCGGCACCAGATCGGCGATCGCGAGTCGGCCGCCCGGCCGCAACGCTCGATACAGACGGGAGAACAACGCGCGCGAGGATCGCTCGCCCTCGGAATGCACGATGTTGCCGAGAATCGCCACGTCGAAGCGATCGGTGCCGAAATCCACCTCATTCAGGTCCCCGGCCAGGTAGTCGAAGCGATCGGCCAGTCCGGATCGTGCAACATAGCCGCGGGTCTCGGTCAGCACCGCAGGGAAATCGTGTGCCGTGACGCGGGCTGAGGGGGCGGCCAGGGCGAGGGCGATGCCCCAGATGCCGGAGCCGCAGGCGACATCCAGCGCCATGCGGGCTGTGTGTGCGCTATCGGCGCAGAGCGCTGCGGCGAGTCGCTCGGCTGGTGCGCGATTCATCACATGCAGGCTGCGGATGAGCATCGGAAAGAATGTCTCCGCGCGCTCACGCCGCTCCACTGGGTCCACTGCGCGTCCGCTGCGCACCGCCTCGGCGAGGCGGCTCCAGGCGTTCCAGATATCGTCGGTTTCCAGCATCGCCCCGACGTAGTCCGGGCTCGAACGCACCAGATGAGCGCGCGCGAGCGCGGTCAGCCCGTAGCGGTCCTCGGTCTTGGTGAGCAGCCCGAGCGCCGTCAGCGCGTCAAGCAACATGCGCAACCCGCGTTCGCTCGCCCCAAGCGCGGCGGCGAGAAGGGGAGCGCGATCCAGTCCGTCGGCCAGCCGTGAGAACAGATCCAGCTGCACGCCGACCGCCAGCACCCGCGATTGCATCATCGCGAAGTGCATCTGCATGAGCGACTGTGGACCAGTGGATGACGATGCTGATTGCGACACTGTAATCCTCCTTCCGCGACTCAGATCAATGCGTTACCGATAGACTGCGGTCGTTGACCCTACATTTTGCCTAAAAATTCTGCATCTTGCCGGAGCGAGGCAAACGTGAGCATCCAGAAAAGGTGGTGAGCAGTCGCCGGCAGCTTCATCCTCGGCCTCTCGCAAAAACCTACCTGACGCTCTTGCGTCACCCGGCTCGCATCGTGCGGACCTGAGCCTTTTGAAAAGAACGAGGCAATCGACGGACTGCAGAGGCGCTGGCGACCCGACTTCTTCGCGAAGCGCCGCTCTTCTGGAAGCCGTGCCGCCGTCGTTTGCGGCGCCGCAGCGCGGCGTTCATGTTTGAATCATGACATGGCAAGAGCCCGGAATTCAATCAGGCGCCGACGAAATCAGTGCAGTTTCTTGCCGGCAGTTGTGGTTTATTGCGGTACGCTGGGGCGCCATCAGTTCGTGCGCAACGAGTTACGATACTCGCCCGGCAATAGGCCGAAGAATTTCCGGAATGCCGCGATGAACTGCCGGTATGAGTCGAAGCCGCAATCCTTGGCGATCACCGCAAGCGGCAAGTCGGTGCGGGCGAGGATGACTCGGCGCGCCTCGGCCACGCGGGCCTGGAGGACGGTTTGCCAGAGACTGCTGCCTGTGGAAGCTTTGTATGCCCGCGCGAGGTGATACGGACTGAGGCCGGCAACCGCCGCAAGGTCGTTCAGATTCAGCGGCTGGCCAAGATGCGTCCGGATGTACTCGGCCAGGCGCTGTTGCTTCCACCGGGGCAGGGGCTGAGCGCAGCGGTGCGAATGCCGGCCGGTTGAGTAGCGCGTCTGGACGTGGACCGCGGTGGCGGTCAGCAGCAATTGCTCGAACAGGTGGCCGTTTGCGGCGGAACCGGCAAAGCAGGCCGCAATGGATTTCAGCAGATGGCAAAGAATCAGATCCTGGTGCGGCAGGATTTGGGAGAGCAGTTCCATTGGCCAACGGTCAATGTCGTCACCCAGCGACTGGGCGAGAAAAGCGGGCGTGAGCGTCAGGAAAAGCCCCTGCACCGGTGCGTCCCAACTGGTCGAGAGCGTGTCGCCACGCGCCAGGAACCGCAAGCACTCGGGCTCGATCAGGCCCGACACCTGCCTTCCGTTCAGCCGACTGCGAAAGCGCACCGCCTGGGCGCCCAACGACAACATCAGCACGTCGGCGTCGAAGGTGTGGGCGTCGAGACTGCCCGCATCGACCGCCCGGTGCTCGAAGACGTACTGCCCGGTGCGGCCGCCGACCGCCAAGGGCGGCGCCGGGAAATACGGCACACGAGCGCGATCCGCGGTTTGAATGTAGATCCTAGGAGAGGATGGCTCAACCATGCGGCGCGCTCAGGATCGAATCACACCTCGGCCGCCGGACGGGTGCGGCTGCCGGTCAGGGTGATTCTGGACCTGGCTGTTTCAAAAGCAACTCGAAAACCGGCGCGGCAACAGCGCAAGCTATGGCGCCGCAGGAGCCGACGGCTTTGCTTCGGCGAGTCCCCGGGCCGCGGGACCGGATCTCGGCCGAGGCGGGACGACCGGCGGCGCGGCGGGCGGCGCGGCGGGCGGCGCCGAGTCTCCGGGCGTGTCGGGCGCAGGAATCGACGGTCAGGATGAATTTGCGAGCCCGGGCGGGTGTTCCGAGGAGCGCCCGCCGGCGGCGCAGGGGCAGAAAGGGCCACCAAGGGCTTCTTGAACCGCACGTCGGCCGAGGGCGCGCAGAGCGTTGCGCAAGTGGCGTAGCGGCGTTTGGATTCTCGAAGGCGGTCACGCCGTCGCTGCGGGTCTCCTTCGGCGATCCTGCCGACCCGGCGGCGTAGCTCACGCACCGGGGAGAGTCCTCACCCGCGGCAGAGAAACGCCCCGAGGCAAAAACGGCACGCGCTATTGCGAGCCGCGATCCTTCTTCTCGCGCGCGGCTTTGATCTCCTCACTCAACTTGCGCAGGTCATCCAGCGTGCGCTTCCTCTGAAGGGAGCGACCGTCCGCCGGCAGCGTGGACCTGTTGTACGGATCGTGCGGCGGCGCAGGGTCCCGCAGGTCGTTGTCGTCGCAGCTCAAATCCGAGCCGAGCGTCCTCAGACGCTGAGTATCGATGTCACGCTCGAATCGGCCGGTCTCGCCTTGCCACTCCCACGTGGCGTTTCCCCGGTCGTCGAATGCGACCCGCCCGGATGGCTTGCGCGGTTTGTGGGTGCTCATGTCACAGTTCTTCTCAATGGCAGCGTACTACAATGCCTGCTTGGAAGGATCGCGAATTGACAATATGGCCATATCCGAGGTTTCCCGATACACATGACAGGTTGACGGCGCGGCATCGAGGCTGTCCCGGCTATTAGACTGCGTCTAACACGAAGGCTTGCTCGTTCGCGGCACGACCCGTAGCGCCTCGGCGATTTCCCTCAACCGGATGCAAAACTCGCTTGCACGCCGGCGCTGCCGGCCTGAGACGTCGGGAAGCCACCAGGATCTTTACGGTGAGATGCAGATCATCGGCCCATGGTATCCCTGCCTCGAAGATCGCGATCCAGGCGGACCGCTCGGCCGGCAGGAGTCCGAGCGGCCGCCGCGAGGCGCCATCGGGCAGGCGGTGTGAACGGCGAGGGGATACCGGCGGTTGTGGAAGCTCAAAACGCCGTGACGGGGCGTGAGGTCAAGCGTGACTTGTGCGCCCTACCGGCGCGATGCAGCGAGCATCGCGCATCGCCGCGGGGCAGAAGTCACCGCGTCTGCGGCTGCAGCGCAATGTGATAGATATCGATGCTGATCGGCGCGACGGTGATGCGCCGACCGAATTGATCGAACCCGTACCGCCTCACCACGACCTGCGGCGGGCGCCCCAGGGTGTCGGCCGCGAGCAGGCTCGGACCGGTCATCCGCCACAGCGTCGCCCGAGCGCCGAGCACGCCGCCATCGACGTGCAGCACGAATCGCTGCAAAGCATGCGTCGCGTTCACCACGGCCAGACTCAAGTAGCGGCGATGAGGCGATACCGCCGCCACCATGTCGAGCGGATAGGTCGGGCTGCCCGGGTTGGTATGGGGAAAATTCCCGAACACGTGGTGTCTCGGCAGGGGCTGGGGTGAATTGCCGGTCAGCGCCACGGGAATCAGCCCCGGCCCCATGTGACCGGTGTACAGCCTGAACAGATGCCCGGTCGTGTTCAGGATCGCGCGGGTGCGGGTGAAATCGAGCGTCGAGACCCCCATGGTGAACGCCGACATGCGCAGGGAAGCCGTATGCCGGAGCATCTCGTTGAACATCATCGCATAGGCCATCGAAAGCTTCAGATCCGGCGGTGCGCCCGTGTAGGCATACTCGTCGATGGACATGAAGATCTTCTTGCGGACCATCTGCGGGAACAGCCGCCGATAGGCATGCCATTCCTCGATTTTCATGTGTACCACGTCCGAGGGGACTCGAACCCATTGCAACAGTGTCGGGTGCGGCCGGGCCGGGCTCGAGGCCAGATGTGCCCCCGGCACGGCACTGGCGTACCAATGCTGGGTGATGCCGTCGAAGTAGCCCCACGAGTGCTTGAGGAATCCACAGGTGAAGTCGCCCTCGGAGCAGATCGCCGCGTGTTTATCGGTGTTGATTCGCTCGTCGGGCATGTCGCCAGAGGCGAGCAGCGTGATCGACGGGTCCACCCGGCGCATGGCCCGGGCGAACTCATTGTTCTTCAGCGCGTAATACTTCACGCTCGTGTGACCCAGCTCCCACTTGCCGTACGGCTCGTTGCCGATGTTCCAGATCTTCACGTCGTAGGGCGCCGGATGGCCGTCGCGCGCGCGCATCGCCCCGTAGCGGGTCAACAGCGAGTCGTTCATGTATTCGACCTCGCGCGCCGCGGAATGCGCGCCGCCGAAGCCGGCGTTCACCGTGATGTAAGGCCGCGTGTCGATCAGCCGGCACAGCGCCATGAATTCGTCGAGGCCCACATCGTTCGACTTCACCGTGTCCCAGGCGTGATCGAAGAACGGTGGCCGGGAATCCGGGGCGCCCACCGAGTGGTACCAGTTGAAGTCGGAAATGAAATTGCCGCCCGGGAAGCGCATGAACCCGAAATGCTCCGAGCGCAGCAGCCGGATCGGCGTCGGACGGAAGCCGTCGATGTTGTCCGCCGGCATGAGCGAGACGGTGCCCACGGTGAACGAGCCGCTGCCCGTGCCCGTCACGCGGAAGGTCGCGTCACGGTCGCTCGCGCCCGCCGTGAAGTGAAACGGCAGCCGGGTGAAGTGCGCCGGCACGTAGGGGAACGTGACCGTCTGGCACGCGTGCGCACCGCGTCCCCAGCGCAGCGTCACACTCACACTCGCCCCGGGTGTCGCGCGCAGATAGATGTAGCCGGTGTAGCGCTTGCCCCGCAGCACATCGAGCCCCGATTGCTCGATTCCCCGCGGCGCCACCGCGCCGAGCGCCACCCGCGGGCTGTGCAAGCCCACAAACGGCGCGTGCGTATCCATGGTCACGAATCGGGAGGGCCCGAACGGATGCCAGCGCCGCGCCTGCATGCCCGGGAACGGGCTGTGCGCGCGGCGCGGCGGCTCATCCGCCTTAGGCACGATCGGATCGAAGAACTTGCGGTCATCGAGCAGCTGCGACCACAGGCTGACATGCACGAGCTGACCCAGGTTCTCGATGAACATCCCATACTCGTACCGAGAGATCGGTCGCGCCGTTCTGTGCAGATCGATGTGCACGATGAGCTTTCCGGGGGGCCGTGCGGCCGCGTGCGCCGCGGAACCGGCCACGCCAAGCCACAGACCGGCCACCGTGCTCAGCACGAGGGGTAGCTGCCGGGCGCCTCGCGCCGCCGCCCGGGGCTGTCGCCGACTTCGGATGGCGGCCTCACACCGGCCGCCGCAAGAGTGTGCTGAATCAATGCGTCGCACGGATCACCTCGATGAGCCTGTGGTCCGGTACCGACCATGCCTTCGCACCCGTATGGGTGAAGCGTCGGGTACCGTTGTGCCAGTGCAGAACGGTGGTTCGGCCATCCTAGACGTCGAGCTTGACTTGGTTGCGCAAGCGGATGTCCGCCGAGGACGATCCGATCATCAGATCGACCTCGCCCGGCTGGACGACGAATTGATACTGCCTCTCGTCCCAGTAGCACAGCGCCGGATCGGCATGCGGCAGCGTGAAGCGCACGATCCGGCTGGCGCCGGCGGCAAGGTGCACGCGCTCGAAACCCACCAGCTGCTTGATGGGGCGCCGCACGGTACCGCCTGCGACGTGCACGTAGAACTGGACCACCTCGTCGCCCTCACGCGCGCCCGTGTTGGTCAGGCGCATCTCGACACTGATCTCGCCGCCGGGCCGGATGACATCGCCCGTCACCCGCAGATCCGAGTACTCGAACGTCGTGTAGCTCAAGCCGTGACCGAACGGGTACAGCGGCACACCCTGAAAGTACATGTAGGTGCGGCCGTTGCGGATGTTGTAGTCGTGAAGCGCCGGCAGGTCATCGGCGTGCCGGTACCACGTGGTACTGACCTTGCCACCGGGGTTGTACGCGCCGAAAATCGCATCCGCGAGCGCGTGTCCCTGCTCCTGACCGAGGAACATCCCGCCGACGATCGCCGGCAGGTTCTCCTGCTCCCAGATCACCGCCACCGGACAGTTGGACACGATCACCAGGATGGTCCTTGGGTTGACGGCGTGAACCGCTTTGGCGAGCTCATGCTGTACGCCGGGCAGATGCAGAGAGGTCCGGTCGTGCGCCTCGTGATCGATCTGCTGGTTGTCGCCGAGAAACAGCAGCGCCGCGTCGGCGTCCTTCGCCGCCTCGAGGGCGGCGTTCCACAGTTTCTCGTCCTTCGGGCCCGCCATGGTGCAGCCGATGGCGTAGGTGACCTTAGCTCTGTCGTTGCCGAAGGTTTTCGACGGCGAACCCGCGTACTTGTGCGGCCCGAAGTGATCCGACCAGTTCTCGTACCAGTCCTTGCGGGGCGGATTGGGGGGCGTCGGAATGCCGAACTGATCCAGCATGCCATCGAGCGGAGAAACCCGATGCGAGGGCCTGCCGCTGTAGTTGCCGAGATAGCAGTATTCCGCCAGCGGACCGATGACGGCGAGCTTGCGGATGCTCTGCGGCCGCAGCGGCAGGGTGTTGCTCTCGTTCTTGAACAACACGATCGACTGGCGGCCCATTTCCCGGCACAGGTCGCGATGCGCCTGGCTGCCCCGGCACGAGACCGGGATGGTGTGATAGGGACTGGCATCCTCGGGATCGAGGTTGCCGAGCAGGATGCGGCCCGTGAACGAGCGGACCAGCGAGTGATCGAGGGTCTCCTCGCTGATGAGCATCTGGCTGACGGCTTCACGCAGATACCTCTGCAGCGTATCGCCGCAGTTGATGTCGCAGCCGGCATTGACGGCGAGCGCCGCCGCCTCGGCGAAGGTCGGCACGAAATGATGCGTGCTGCAGATATCGGCAATCGCATCGCAATCCGAGACCACATAGCCGCGAAAGCCCCAGCGGCGGCGCAGCAGGTAGGTCATCAGGAAGGGGTTGGCCGAGGTCGGAATGCCGTTCATCGCGTTGTAGGAGGCCATGACGGTGAACACCTTGCCGTCCCGAACGCTGTACTCGAAGCTGCGGCTGTAGTATTCCCAGAAACTGCGCGGATCGACTGTGGCGGAGGTCGTCTGCCGATCGTCCTCGGTGTCGTTGGCGATGAAGTGCTTGGCGCAGCAGATGGTCTTCAGGAAGCGCGGATCCTCGCCCTGCATGCCGCGGATGGCCTGGGCGGCCAGCCTGCCGACCAGGAGGGTGTCCTCGGCGTAGTTTTCGGCGATGCGGCCCCAGCGTGGATCGCGCGTGCCCATGTTCACCGTCGGCGGCGAGAAGAACGTCAAACCGCCGGGTTGGAAGAACTTCCGCTCGCTCGAGGCCCAGCCATTGACCTTGTGCCACGCCCAAGCCTCATCCGACACCGCCGTGAACACTCGGTGCAGGAGCTCTGGATTCCAGGAGCAGCCCATGGCGAGCGGCAGCGGAAATGAGGTCACCTCGCCGCGATACATCAGGCCATGCAGCGCCTCGCCGGAGTAAAAATTGAACGCCGGCAGATTCAGGCGCGGGATGGCCGGAACGCGCGTACCGAACTGGGAGATCTTCTCCGCCAGCGTCAGTTTTGCCACGATCTCGGCGGCCCGCTGGCGGGCCGCCTCGAATGCTTCCCGCGCGATCGGGCCGGTGTCGAGCGGGTCGGCTTCGGACCCGCCTGGGGCGTCATGCGGCGCCCCAGGCGGCATCTCGGCGCGCCCGGTGAGCGGCCAGCCGGAGGCGGCGATGGCCGCCCCGAAACCGGCCAGAGTGAGAAAATTGCGGCGATTGACCGCCGGCTGCTGCTTCGACTCCTCATGTGTCATCGCTACGATCTCCTCGGCAAAAAATGCGCGCCTCGCGCGCAGCGTGATTACCCTCCGGCCCGGCCCGGCTCGGACCGCGGCCCGAGCCGATCGCTTCAGAACCGCTGCGCGAACGCCTGAAACGAGTGCGGCGCGAGCCGTATCAGGAAGCTCGTCTCCCGGCGTTGCTGCGGCAGTGGGCTCGGCGTCACCGCCCGGGACGGCAGGACGCTGCGGCCCGAGACCAGGTTGACGAGCCTCGCGGCCGGACGGCGCACGAAGATGCGCACCGTGACGGGCCGCGGCAGATACGACTCGAGGACGAACGTGTGATTGTCATAGGCGAACAACGCCACGCGCGCCGGCGCATTGATGCGCACCGGGAAGCGGTGCAGCACGTAACCGCGCAGCATGTTGAGCACCGGCTCGGGCAGGCGGTAGAAATCGCCCATGTTGCTCGGCACGTTGAGCACGTACAGCTCGCCGCGCGAGTAGGCGGTCATCAGCAGCACCGGGACGCCGTGCGCGGCCGCCTCGCCCTGAATGACCGGCCACGTGTCATTGGTGTAGAAGCGGATCTGCGGGAACGTGACCGGCGCCGTCCTCTCGCCCGGCACATCGAGGCCGAGCGTCGCGGCCCCGTTGGGGCTGCCGAGATAATGGCGCACGGTGACCGGCATGCCCCGATAGGTGATCTCGGCGACAGTGTCGATGCCCCGGTGCTGCTGCTGCAGCTTTTGCAGCAATCCCGAGGTGATGATCACGTCGCCGCCGGCGCGCAGGTTGGCTTTGATCTGCTGTACCAGGCGCGGATCGTAGGACGCCTCCCGCGTCAGCAGCACCACGGGCGCACGCATCGGGAAGTGCGGCATCAGGTTGATTGGAATACCGACGTTGCCGAGGTAATTCTGCAGGAAGTCCTCGCCGCTCGACTGGAACGGCTTGTAGCTCGCGATGCCGATGGGCTTGCCGAACTTGCCGAGGAACGCGTTGACCTGCGCGAGCGCGTACCCGGCCACCCGCGCCCAGCCCGGCGCGGCATCGGTGCCCGGCGGCGCCTTGAACGAGCGGAGCATCGCATTCCAATTGAAGCTGGTCCGATCGGCCGCCCACGCCGAACGGTCGCCGGGGTAGGCAACCTCGGCCGAGGCGAGCTGCGGCCAGCTGAACAGCGTGATCTGCGGCGCCTTGGCGAACGCGGTGTCCCAGAGCTGCTCGGCATATCGGTCGGCGTAGCGGTCGCCGAAGGTATCCACCCAGCCGCCGAGGTCCGCATGCGGCCGGATGTTGTGGTAGTAGCGGTAAATCAGGTAGCTCTCGTACTGCTGCAGCATCTGCGCGGTGTGCGCCGGGTCGCGCGTCTCGTCCCCGGTGTAGATGCCGCCGAACATCTTGGCTTCCTTGTCGAGGTCGAACCCGAGCCCCTGGAAGTGCTCGTACCAGTTGGGGAACTTGATGATCACCCTGGCGTGCGGATTGACCGCGTGCGCCTGCGCGATGATCAGGTGCTTGGCCACCCAGCGCATCTTGCGCAGCCGGTAGCGGGTCCAGCTCAGCTTGCCCCTGGCGCGGATATCGGCGTTGGTGCGGGTGTTGAAGAACGTGAAGTCATCGAGGATGATCGTGTTGAAATGGCCGGCGGCCTCGCGCACCGCGCGCTTGCACATGGCGAGGTCACGCGGATTCTCGAAATCGAACGAGTTGAACTGGCCGTACTTGTTCACGCCGGAGAACAGCGTGATGCCGCCGTCGACCGTGATGCCGCGCCGCCGGAAAAAGGCGGCGATCCGATCGAGGGTGGCCGGATTGGCGAACACCCGGTCGCGGTACACCTCGAGGTACACCGTGTCGAAGTGCACCTGGCTCCAGATGCGCTGAAACTGCTGCCGCAGCGTCTTCGGGTTGGCCAGCCGCCGGGTGGATCGCACCGGGATGTAGACGGCCACGGAAAAGCTCTTGAACGGCCGCTGGGCCTGCACGGGCGCCGCGGCCGCCGGCCGTCGAGCGGCCGCGCACAGCGCACACAAGGCGACCAGCAGGATGCCGCTCGCTCGGCTCTTTCGGATCATGATGCGTTTCCCCTTTCTCTTGATCAGTGAATCCCCGGTTCCTCGGCGCAGTTCGGGGATGGACGGCCTGTCGCGGCAGGCGCCCGATCGGCGTCGTGGCAGCCGGCCGCCGGCGCTGTGGCGGCTCGCGTTGACAGCGCTGTCAACGCGCCGATCTCAGCATAAGCCGACGCAGTCCGAAGCACAACTTGTCGGCTGCCGGCTCACGATCGAGCGTCGAGGCGGCGTCAGCGCGCCTCGGCACCGCACCCCATCGCCACCGACTCGACGCACGAGCCCCGGTTGCCTCGGCATCGCGCGCCGGCGCTCTCGGGCAGGGCGCCAACACTTCCCGCTCACCAATCCCACATCGTTCCATCCGTCAGGCGCGCCACCGGCAGCTGCTTGGGACTGTACGGCAAGCGCGCCGCCAGTTTCTCCTCGAGGCCGACGCCGTGGCCGGGACTCTCGCCGCAGTGCAGATGGCCGTCGCGGAAGGTGTAATCGTGCGGAAACACCTCCAGGGTCTGCTCGGTGTGCTGCATGTATTCCTGGATGCCGAAGTTCGGCACCCAGGTGTCGACATGCAGCGCCGCGCCCATCGTCACCGGGGACAGATCCGTCGCGCCGTGAAATCCGGTGCGCACCCGGTGCAGCGCCGCCAGGTCGGCGATGCGCCGCACGTGTGTGATACCGCCGCCGTGCACGATCGTGGTACGGATGTAGTCGATCAACTGGCGCTCGAGCAGCGCCCGGCAATCCCAGATGGCGTTGAACACCTCACCGACCGCCAGCGGGGTCACCGAGTGCCGGCGGATCAGCTCGAATCCATCGGGGTTCTCCGCCGGCGTCGCGTCCTCGAGCCAGAACAGCCGGTACGGCTCCAGGTCGCGCGCCAGGCGCGCCGCCTCGATCGGTGTCAGACGGTGATGCGCATCGTGCAGCAGCTCGATCTGCCGGCCATGATCGCTGCGCAGCCGCTCAAACAGTCGCGGCACGAGATCGAGGTACGGCGGCGTCGACCATTCGGTCTCGAGGGGCAGCTCGCTCTCGGCCGGCTCGTACGCGTTCTTCTGGCGGGTCACGCCATAGGGCTTGGCGAGGCCGGGCACGCCGCACTGGGCGCGCACGGCCCGATAGCCGAGGGCGATGAACCGCCCGACATCGGCGCTCGCCTCCTCGATGTCCCGCCCGCTCGCGTGCCCGTACACCAGCACCCCATCACGGCTGCGCCCGCCGAGCAGCTGGTACAGGGGCAGTCCGGCCATCTTGCCCAGGATGTCCCACAATGCGACGTCCACCGCCGCGATCGCCGTCATCGTGACCGGCCCGCGCCGCCAATACGCGCCCTTGTACAGGAACTGCCAGAGGTCCTCGATGCGGCCCGCATCGCGGCCGATGAGGTTCGGCACCACATGGTGCTCGAGGTAGGCGGCCACCGCGAGCTCGCGGCCATTGAGGGTGGCATCCCCGAGACCGAATACGCCCGAGCCGGTTTCGATCTTGAGCGTCACGAAATTGCGGCCCGGGCAGGTGACGATCACACGCGCCGCAACGATCCGCCGGTCGCGAGCCGACCCCTGTGGCGCCCTGTCGGAATTGATCATGACTGACGACTCCCGTATGTACGCGCCGACCCGCCACACGCGGACCGAACGCATCTGTTGAGCGATCCGCAAACCTCAGGCGTCATCCCGGCACCGCCGAGTCGGCCGCAAGGTCCACCGGCGTCAGCCGCGGCACCAGCAGCTGGATGATCGCCAGCGCCGTGAGGTACATCCCGCCGGCCAGCGTGAACAACAGCGCATAGCTGCCTGTCGTCTGCAGCAGAAAACCCACGGCCGTCGCAACGAACGCCCCCGAGAGCGCGCCGGCGAACCCGCCGAGTCCGACCACGGAACCGACGGCCGCGCTCGGATACAGGTCGGACGCCGTCGTGAACAGGTTTGCCGACCAACCCTGGTGCGCGGCCGCCGCGAGGCCGATCAGCCCCACCGCCGCCCACAAGTGATGCACGAGCGGGGTCAGCACGACGGGCGTCACCGCGAGGGCGCAGACGAGCATCGCGCCCTTGCGCGCGGCGTTGGGGCTCCAACCCCGGCGCATCATCCAGCCGGCGAGCCAGCCGCCGGCGACGCTGCCGCCGTCCGCCATCACGTACACGACCACGAGGGGCGGGCCGAGCGCCATCAAATCGAGCCCGAACCGATGGTGAAGATATTTCGGCAGCCAGAACAGCAGAAACCACCACACCGGGTCGGTGAGGAACTTGCCCGCCACGAACGCCCAGGTCTGGCGGTGACGCAGCAATTTGCGCCAGCGCACCCGCACCGAAGCCTGGGCGGCCTTGCCGGCATCGTCGCTGCGAATGTACGCCAGCTCGCGTGCCGAGACGCGGGGATGCTCTTGTGGCGGATGGTAGACGATGAGCCACACGATCAGCCAGGCGAGATCCAATGCGCCGGGAAACAAAAACGCCGAACGCAGTCCCCACAGAGCCGCCACCACTGGCACGGCGAGCGGCGCGACGATTGCCCCGAGGTTCGAGCCGGCGTTGAACAAGCCGGTGGCGAAGGCCCGCTCGCGGCGCGGGAACCACTCGGCGACGGTTTTCACCGCCGCGGGGAAATTCGCCGACTCCCCGAGCCCGAGCACGAAGCGCGCCGCGACGAACTCGAGCACCGTGCGCGCCAGGGCGTGGCTCATGGCGGCGACGCTCCATACGACGATGGAGATGGCATAGCCGATGCGCGTGCCGAGCTTGTCGATCAGCCGGCCCGAGAACAGCAAGCCGATGGCATAGGCGCCCTGAAACGCCGCGACGATGTAACCGTAGTCTTCCTGCGTCCAGCCGAGTGCGTGCCCGAGCGACGGGGCCAGCACCCCGAGCACCATCCGGTCGATATAGTTGACGGTGGTCGCCCAGAACAGCAGCGCGCAGATACGCCATCGATAGCGGCCGACGCCGGCGCCGGACTCGTGCGCCATCTCTGACTCGGACGCCACGCTCGGCGACCCCCGCGGATGCTGGTGAAGAGCGGCGCATGGTATCGTTCCCATATTGCCGCCGCAACCACGTGCCGCATCGGACGGCGGGCTGCGGACGGTTTTCATTCTTTCATCCCGGCGCACAGTCCGATATGATATCGCTACCAGCGCAGGGTGGGGGTCGGTAACGTGCGAAGTCAGTCCATACCGTCGCGTATTCGCGGCGCGCTGCCCGCGGCGCTGGCGGTGACCGCGTTGTGCTCGTGTGTTGCGGCAGTCCGGGCCGCCGAGCCCCTCTACAAGAATCCCCGGGCGCCGATCAGCGCGCGCGTGAAGGACCTCCTTGCGCGCATGACGCTGCCGGAGAAGCTCGCGCAGATCACCTCGCTCTGGACCAACAAGTCCGAGATCGAGAACGCCGCGGGAAATTTCGATCCGGCCAAGGCGGCGCGCAACTTTCCCTACGGTATCGGCAATCTCGCCCGTCCCAACGATTACACGCCGAAGAGCCAGTACGCTCTGCGCACCACCGCGCAGACCATCCGCTTCGTCAATGCCGTGCAGCGCTTCCAGCTCGAGCACACACCGCTCGGCATTCCGGCGCTGTTTCACTCCGAGGGCCTGCACGGCTACGTGGCACGCGGCACGACCAGCTTCCCGCAGGCGATCGCTCTGGCGAGCACCTGGGACCCGGCGCTCATCACGCGGGTGTTTCGCGTGGTGGCGCGCGAGGCGCGCGCCCAGGGCATCGGCATGCTGCTCACACCGGTGATCAACCTCGGCCGCGACCCGCGCTGGGGACGGATCCAGGAGACCTTCGGCGAGGACCCCTATCTCGTCTCGCGCATGGGTGTCGCGGAGGTGCGCGGCCTGCAGGGCAAGTCGCTGCCGCTCGGACCCGGTCACGTGCTCGCCGTGCTCAAGCACTTCGCCGGTTACGGCGTGCCGCAGGCCGGCACCAACGTCGGTCCGGTGGAGCTGACGCATCGGAAGCTGCTCGAGATGTATCTGCCGGCTTTCCATGCCGCGATCACACAAGCGCACGCCCAGGCCGTGATGGCCGCCTACAGCGCGATCGGGGGTATCCCGTGCACGGCCAATCCCTGGCTGTTCCAGACGGTGCTGCGCAGGGACTGGGGCTTCAAGGGCATCGTGGTCAGCGACTACTCGGGCATCGAGCAGCTGATGACCCTGTATCACGTCGTGCCGAATCTCACCGACGCCGCCGCCCGCGCGCTCAACGCCGGGGTTGACGTCGACTTTCCGAACGGACATGCGTTCAAGCACTTGCCGCAGGCGCTCGCCGAGGGCAAGGTCACGATGAGTCAGATCAACGCGGCCGCCGCCGGGGTGCTGCGCCTGAAGTTTCTCTCGGGAATCTTCGATCATCCCTTCGCCAGCGTCGCCTATGCCGACAGGATCACCGACGACGCCCGGGCGCGCGCGCTCGCGCTGAAGGCGGCGCAGGAGGCGATCGTTCTGTTGAAGAACGACGGCACGCTGCCGTTGCATGTCAATCGGCTGAAGACCCTGGCGGTGATCGGCCCGAACGCCGCGCCGGTCCGGCTCGGGAATTACTCGGGCATGCCGCGCCATCCGATCAGCGTGCTGCAGGGCATCCGCGATTTCGTCGGCCAGCGCGTGCGCGTCCTGTATGCCCCGGGGGTGAAGCTGCTCGCATACGGTAATGCGAACAGCAACCGCGAGGTCCTGGAGCCGACGGCGAAAAACCTTGCGCGCATCCGCCAGGCCGTCGCCGTCGCCCGCCGAGCCGATGCGGTCGTGCTGGTGCTCGGCGCGAGCACCGCGCTGTGCCGCGAAGGCTGGGCCACCGACCACCTCGGCGATCGTGACAGTCTGAAGATGGTCGCCGACCAGAACCGCCTGGCGCGCGCGATCTTCGCCCTCGGCAAACCGGTGGTCACCGTTCTGATCAACGGCTGTCCGGTCACCGTGAACCGCATCGTGAGGAAAACCGATGCCCTGATCGAGGGCTGGGAGCTCGGCCAGGAGGGCGGCGCCGCCATGGCCGACGTGCTGTTCGGCAGCACCGACCCGGGCGGCAAGCTGCCGGTGACCATTCCGCGCTCGGTGGGCATGGTGCGGTACAACTACGATGAGGAGCCGAGCGCGCACCGCGGCTACCTGTTCGCCAACAACTCGCCGCTGTTCCCGTTCGGGTATGGCCTGTCGTACACGACGTTCCGGATCGGGGCACCCCACCTCTCATCGCCCGCACTGAGCCCAGGTGGCGCGGTAACTGTGACGGTCAACGTGCGCAACACCGGCAAGGTGGCCGGCAGCGAGGTCGTGCAGATGTACCTCCATCAGCGGGTCACCTCGGTGGCCGAGCCCACCCGGGAGCTGAAAGGATTCGAGCGCGTGTGGCTCGCGCCGGGCGCCTCGCAGCAGGTGCGCTTCACGCTTCGGCCCAAGGACTTCGCGATCTGGAACCAGTACATGCGGCACGTGGTCGAGCCGGGCACGGTGCACGTGATGGTGGGTCCGGACTCGGTAGACCTCAAACGGGCGACGCTGCAATTGACCGGACCCCATGTCTGCGGCACGTGGTCGGACCGGCGGTGCCCGTGAGGCCGCGAAGGACTGCCCGCAGCGCGCGATTGCGGCTGACGGATTGATTGACCACGCGCAAGCGCGAACCGGCCTTCTAACCCGCCGGTGATCCCCGACGCCCCTTCACACCCCCGGGGCCGACAGGGATCGCCGGCGGGGATTGGCGGAGGCGGGCGCGCTCGGGGAAAATCGGCGGATCCGTCCTTCGCATCCCGTTACAAGCGCTGCAACACGCAGCGGCTCACCGTCGGATCGCGATGCGCGCGCCGCGGGCACGGTTCGCTGCCGCCGGACCCGGACGGGGTGGTCCGTGGGGCCCGCCGGGGTCTTGCGGGCCCTCGGCACGGTCGGAACCGAACCGCTCGAGCAGAAAGGCGATGAACGCCCGGACCCGGGCGGCCAGGTGCTGGTGGCTCAGGTAGACCGCATACAAGTTGAAGGCGGGCGCCTGCACATCCTGCAGGACGCGCAGCAGGCGGCCGCGACGCAAATCCTCCTCCACGATGAACGCGGGCTGCAGGATGATGCCGCCGCCGGCTACGGCGAGACGCCGCAGCAGATCGCCGTTGGTGGCGTGGACTGCGGGACGGACCCGCACCGTGAGGGTGCGGCCGGTCTCCTCCGTGAACGCCCATTCATCACCCGACCAGAGATACTTGTAGCTCAGCACCTCGTGGTTCGCCAGGTCGGCTGGCCGGCTCGGCGTGCCGCGCCGCCGCAGATACTCGGGCGCGGCGCACAGCACCATGTCGATCGGGCCGATTCGTCTGGCGATGAGACGGCTCTCGAGAGCGGTGGCAATGCGCAGCGCGACGTCAAAGCCTTCGTTTGCCAGATCCACGACGCGGTCCGAGAGGTCGATATCCAGCTTCAGCTGCGGGTAACGCGCGCGAAACAGCGGCAACTCGTCGGCGAGGCGCAGCACACCGAATGACAGTGGCGCGGAGAGTCTGAGGGTGCCGGTCGGGCGGGTGGTTCCCTCGGCTGCGCTCGACTCCGCCTCAGCGATTTGTTCGAGAATGGCCCGCGCGCGTACGCAGTACTCTGCGCCCGCCTCGGTGAGCGACAGACGTCGCGTCGTCCGGTTGAGCAATCTCGCACCGAGATGCGCCTCGAGTGCGCCGATCTGACGTGTCACCGCGGCGTTGGAGAGGCCAAGCGTCTCGGCTGCGCGCGCAAATCCCCCGGAGTCGACCACCTGGAGCAGGATCCTCATGCCGTAGACGATATCCAAGATTTTCCCGAATATTGCAAAAACCGGAACAATCAATTGAGTTTAATGCTATTTAATTACGTACCCGGAAATTTTAAAGTAGCGCCGCCGTCGTGGCGCCGGGACGATGGCACCGCACTCGGCGAGAGCGCTGTGACTTGCCGCAACGTGCGTGCGCCTCCGGCGGCAACCTCTGAATTCACCTGGGAGATCGAGATGATCAAGACAAATACTGCCCCTTACGGCATCACCCTGCTGCGGGTGAGCCTGGGCGTTCTGTTCCTCGCGCATGTGGCGTTGAAGATCTTCGTCTTTACCATCCCCGGCTTCGTCGGCTATTTCGCGTCCCTGGGCCTGCCCGCCGTGGCCGCCTACGGCGTGATTGCCCTGGAACTGGTGGGCGGGCTGGCGCTGGTTCTCGGGGTCTATGCCCCCTGGGTGGCGGTGCCGCTCGCGATCGAGATGCTCGGCACCATCGTCATGGTGCATGGCCACAACGGGTGGCTGTTCACGGACAAGGGGGGCGGCTGGGAGTATCCGGCGTTCTGGATGATCAGCCTGATTGCGCTGACGCTGCTCGGTGACGGCGCGTTCGCACTGCGCCCGGCTGTACGCACCGGGTGAGCGACAGGCGCACGGACAGCACCGGCACAGCGCGGGACTGCGCGCATGCCGGTACGCGCGGCTTGACTGAACGGAAGTTCTTCGGCTGGCGAGACAAGGTTTTCGCGCAGAGTCAGCGGCACATCGTGGCCGCCACGGCGCGCCGGCGGCTTTCCCCGCGGCACCCGCGCAGTTCGAACACCGCCCGCCCACGGCAGCCCCCTCGAGCCCCCGGCTGGCAAAGGGTTCCGGTCGCCATCATCGGCACCTATGTCCCGCGCCGTTGCGGGATAGCGACGTTCAGCGCCAATCTGCTACGTCCCCGAGCGGACCATCGTGGTGATTCCGCGCGGCGTTCCGGAGAAGACTCGCACGGCCGGGCGGTTTACGCGCGGGGACAGGCCATGCACCTTACTGCGATCGAGGGCCTGGCCGGCGCCGCGCGCGGCCTGTTCGAGCGGCGGCTGCCGCGATGGGTCGCGGGTGGATCGCGGAAGGCGATGCGTTGCGCGTGTATTACGGCGCCGCGGACCGGCGCGTCGCGCTGGCGACCGGAAAGGTATCCGGGCTGCTCGAGTGGCTGAGGCCGCACCGCGTCTCGCGCGAGGATCCCCACGATGGCCCCTGAGCGGCTCGCACCCGCTTGCGCGCGGCCGTGGGGTCAGTATCGAGTACTTGCCGAGCCGTCCGGGTATCAGATCAAGGAGATTCTGGTCCGACCGGGCCAGCGCTTGTCGCTGCAGCGGCATCGCTATCGAGGCGAGCATTGGTACGTCGTGCACGGCCGCGCGGTCGCGGTGTGTGACGACCACGAGGTGACGCTCGAGGAGGGACGGTCTCTCGAGGTGCCGCGCGGCGTCTGGCATCGAATCATGAACCCGGGCGATTCCGGGCTCCTGTTCATCGAGGTACAGACCGGCGAGTATTTTGGCGAGGACGACATCGAGCGTCTGGCGGATGACTATGGCCGCATCTGAATCGCGGCACCATCGTGCTTCGCCGCGCCGGCGGCGGCAGCCGAGGCCTACGAGCCGACGCCGAACTTCCCCGCCCCGTTGTCGAGCGTGGAGGAGATCGGACATCGGCAGGCGGTGCTCCGCGGTTTCGAGGCTGCGGCGATCGGCGCCTGCGCCATTTCATTGGCGCAGCCGATGCGTGCCGTACGCGCCGTGCTTGAGCAGTCGCGGAAATTCCACCATCCGCTGCAGAAGCAACGGCCGCACCGTGACGCCATCGGCGGCATCGAGCCGTTCGATCCGGCGCCGGCGCATCGGCCGGCGGCCGAAGGTGGACGCGTGGCTGACGGGCGAGGATTTCGAGCGGCAAGGCTCCGAGCGGCGTCTGTGCCTCATCGCGGGTAAAGACGACTTGTCGCGTCCAAGCGCCACATTCCGGCGCAGGGGGGCGTCAGCTCGGGAACTCGGGCGGCCCGCCGCCGGGACATCCCGCAGTCCCCGGCTCAGCAACCCGGGCGGGTCCGCAGCGGGGAAATTTTGCGCATCGGCCGCATGAGAGGAGGCACGCGCGGACTTCTGTCGCAGTTTCAGCGGCCGCGCGGACAGATGGCATCGGATGAAGGTAGGTTGTGGGCCGCGCCCCATCAGGCCCATTCGTTTCATCAATGCTGTGCTTGCGCCGCGATTGACAGATTACGTCAACAATTCCCGCCACTCGTCGGCCACGGACCGCCGCCGGTCGGACTGAGCGACGGCCTCCGGGGGTTTGCCGAACAATCCTGTCATCCGTTTTGACCGACCGACGTTTCATGACCTTGAAGAAAATCGGGGTAAACGGGCCGCAGGCTCTCGATCGCCGGAGACTTACCGCCATGCAACATTTTATGCGCACCACCTTTCAATGGCGCCGTCTGCGAATGGCCGCGCTCGCGTGTCTTGCCCTGCCGCTGGCCGCCTGCGGCGGAGGCGGCCCGTCTTCCTCCGCCACCATGAATCTCGGTATCGCCGACGGCCCGGTCGATTCGGCGAGCGCGGTGGTGATCTCCTTCACCGGCGTCGAGTTGCAGCCGAGCGGCGGCGGCAATCCGGTCACCTTCAATTTCAATTCCCCGCAGACGATCAACCTGCTGAACGAGCAAGACGGCAACGAAGCCTCGCTTCTCAACGGCGTCTCCGTCCCGGCGGGCAACTACGACTGGATTCGGCTGTTGCTCAATGTCGCCTCGGACGGCACCGTGGCGAACTCGTACATCGAGATCAACGGCGCCCGCTATCCTCTGATCATCCCGAGCGGCGCGCAGACGGGACTCAAGCTGGTTCAAGGCTTCACCATGACGGCCAACCAGGTGGCCAACTTCACCGTCGATTTCATGTTGCAACAGTCGATCACCGCCCCGCCGGGCCAGACCACCGGCGGCATACAGGATTACATCCTGCGGCCGGCGCTGCGCTTGATCAACAATGTCCAGGCCGGGACGATCAGCGGCACCGTGACGCTCTCGACCCTGCAGAGCAATTCCGCGTGCCTGAACGGGTACTCGGGTAGCGGACCTCTGCCCAATGCGCACGTTTACCTCTTCTCCGGAACCGTGACTCCCTCGAGCACCCTCACGCCGGTGGTGGAGCCGCAGATCGCCCTGTCGTCCTCGGGCAGCTACACCTACGACCAGCCGTTCCTGCTCGCCGGCGGCTACACACTCGCGGTTGCGTGCACGAGCACGTCGAATACGGGCGCGATCACGGTGGCGTTCCTGCCGCCTTCAGGCCTGTCTGCAACCGTGACCGCCAATCAGACGACCGCCCTGAACTTCTGAGCCATCGCTCGACCGATGGGCGCCCGAGCGGCAATGTGCCCGGTCGGGCGCCTGCGGGCGAGGCGGCCGGGAGTCGGGAGTCAGATGCACATGCGACGGTGACGCATCGATATCGTCGAATCCGTGCGCCGTCCAAATCGAGCGTTCACGCATCGAGCAGGGTGCGCCGATGCCGCCAACGGCAGAGGCATTCGGTTCGGGCGGTGCCAGGGCGCTGCGTCCGAGAGCTTGACGGACCGAGGGGCACGGGAGAGAATCCCGGCTCGTTTCGGTTCGAGGAAACGGAACACGGTGCAAATCCGTGGCGGGCCCGCCGCTGTATCCGGGGACGGCCGCTGCAGGGTTGAAAGACCCACCACTGTCGGGGATCACCCCGGCGGGAAGGCGCAGCGATCCGGCTGATCCGGGAGCCAGAAGACGTCTCGAACCGATTCGGAGTCGTGGCAAGGGCTCCGGCTGCTCGCATGCGATCGCGTGCGAGCAGCCGGAGCCCTTTTCTTTTGTGCATATCCCCGAGGAGTGGATCATGACGAAGATCGTTCTCATCAAGCAACAGACCCCGCCGGCGCCCACCGGGTCTGCGGGCGCCGCGCCGACCATTGCGCTGCGGAAAACCTGCAGTCCGGACGGTGTCGGCCTCTCGCACTATGTTCTGATGGACAAGAAGGTCGCCCGGTGAGCGCCGGCGCGCCGGCCCGGACACATCCCGATCCGACGCTCACGTCCCTGGACATCGGCCACCCCGTCTACGCCGCCATCCTCGATCCGAAGACCGCCTTCTGGGCCCTGGTGGACAAGGGGCGCGTGGCCGACACGCTGGCTGGCGGTGCGCTGCGCGACGCCTATCGCCGGCACGCCGACGCCTGCGGGCGCGAGCTGCATGCGCTGCGCTTCGAGCTGAAGCCCTCGGGGGTCTATCTCAATCCGACCGAGCGGTGCAATCTCAACTGCCGCTATTGCTATCTGCCCGAGGCGCAGCGCCGCAGCGGTGGACACATGAGCGCCGATCAGCTGCTCGCCTCGCTCGGCCGGCTGCGTGACTATTTCCGCTCGATCATGCCGCAAGGGCGCAAAGCCCGCGCAATTTTTCACGGTGCCGAGCCGCTCATGAACCGGGACGCGGTGTTCGCCGCCATCGAGGCGTTCGCCGGTGATTTCATTTTCGGCGTGCAGACCAACGGCACGCTTCTCGACGAGGCGGCAGTGAGGTTTCTTACGGCGAGGAACGTCAGCATCGGATTGTCGCTCGATGGTCCGTGCGCCGACGTCACCGATGCCACCCGACGCACCTGGAGCGGCAGGAGCGTGCACGATCGGGTGCTCGGGGCGATGAGTCGCCTGCGCGGCTATGACGCGTGGAGCGTCATTACCACGTGCACCATCGAGAACCTGCCCCATCTGAGCGCCATGGTCGAGCTGTTCCATGCCCGTGAGGTGCCCACCTGCATGCTCAACGCCGTTCGCTGCACCCTCTCCGGCGCACGGGCCATCAGGCCGGACGACCGGGCCATGGCGCGAGCGTTCTTCGCGGCGCTCGATCGTACCCACGAACTCTACCGCGAGAGCGGCAGAAAGCTCGTCGTGGCCAACTTTGCCAACATCCTCATCGCCATCCGCGCGCCGACGGCGCGACGATTGATGTGCGACATTTCGCCCTGCGGCGCAGGCCGCGCCTTCTTCGCTCTGTCTGCGGACGGCAGCCTCTATCCGTGCAGTGAATTCATCGGCTTGCCCCGGTTCGACGGCGGGCACTTGTTGGCCGATGGCGGCGTCGAGGCTGCGCTCGCCTCCGATGCCTTCAACGCCGTGAGCGGACGGAACGTGGATACCTTCAGTCCGTGCGGCGAGTGCGCGATCCGCCACTTCTGCGGCTCACCCTGCCCGGCGGAGGCGCACGAAATGGGCGGCCGGATGGGCAACACCGGCGCTTTTTGCGAGTTCTACAGGGAGCAGGTCAAGTACGCCCTGCGCTTGATCGCCGATGGCGAAGCGGACGATTACCTGTGGGACGGCTGGGACGAGGGCACCGAGACACTGTTCGACCTCGCGCACTGACGGAGGCCCCGACGCTGCCGCGCGGATCGAGGCCGCCGCGGCTGAAAATCATCGCGGGCGCGCCGGTGCCGGCTCGCCCGGCCCCCCCTTTCCGGTCAATGGCGCCCCCGCCGAGCGCTCGGGCCGCCAGGACCATTTGCCATCGTGTCGGAAAGGGCCAAGCCGCATCTCATGGGATTAGCCACCCCGGTCAATCCCGCCTGATGCCGTGCGCCAAGGCCCCGCGCCCGCCGTGCCGACGGACTGTGAGCAGTCAGGACCGCTCTCGCGCGATCGCGCGCTGACCGATGTCCCGGCGGTAGTGCATGCCCGGGAAGCGGATCACGTCGACCAGCCGATAGGCCACGTGCTGCGCATCGGCCACCGAGCGGCCCAGCCCCACCGCGCACAGCACACGCCCGCCGCTGGTGAGTACGTCCGATCCGGAGAGCTTGGTGCCGGCGTGGAACAGCTTGCCTGAGCCGTTGCGCACCAGGCTTTCCGCCCGATCGAGCCCCTCGATCCGCTCCCCGCGGCGGCCCGAATCGGGGTAGCCTTCCCCCGCCAGCACCACCCCCAGCGCCGCCCTCGGATCCCACTCGGCACTCACCGTGTCGAGCCGTCCGGCGAGCGCCGCCTCGCACAGCAGCGTCAAGTCCGATCGCAGCCGGCTCAGCACCGCCTGGGTCTCCGGGTCACCGAGTCGGCAGTTGAATTCGAGCACGTTGGGCGTGCCATCCGCTGCGACCATGAGGCCGGCGTACAGGAAGCCCGTGTACGGCGTCCCGTCGCCCGCCAGGCCGAGAATCGCCGGCTCGATCACCTCGCTCATGATGCGGGCGTGCAGTTCCGGGGTGACCCGAGGCGCGGGCGAATAGGCCCCCATCCCGCCGGTGTTGGGTCCCCGATCACCGTCATCGCGGCGCTTGTGGTCCTGAGAGGTGGCGAGCGGCAGCACGTGGTGGCCGTCGGCCATGACGATGAAGCTTATCTCCTCGCCCTGGAGGAACTCCTCCACGACGACCTCCTCGCCCGCCGCCCCGAAGCGGCCGCCGAGCATGGCGGCGGCCGCGCTGCGGGCCTCGGCGTGAGATTCGGCGATGATCACGCCCTTGCCCGCCGCAAGGCCGCTCGCCTTGATCACCAAGGGGAGCGGTTGCGAATCGAGCCAGGCCGGATCGTAGCTCGAGCGGGTGAATGTCCGCGAGCGCGCCGCCGGGATGCGGTGCCGGTGAAGGAAGTCCTTGGTGAATGCCTTGGAGCCCTCGAGCCGCGCGGCCAGCCGCCTCGGGCCGAAGCAGACGAGACCTGCGGCCTCGAACGCATCGACCACGCCCGCGACCAGCGGCGCCTCCGGTCCCACGATCGTCAGCGCGACCCCCTCGCGCCTGGCCAGGCTCACCAGCGCGCCGGTGTCCTCCGCGGCGACATCCACGTTGCGGCACCCGGGCTCCACAGCCGTGCCGGCGTTCCCGGGAGCAACCAACACTTCGGTGACGCGGGCGGAGGCGGCGCACTTCCAGGCGAGCGCGTGTTCGCGGCCGCCGGAGCCGATGATGAGCACCTTCATTTCAATGCCGGAAATGGCGCATGCCCGTGAACACCATCGCCATCCCGTGCTCGTCGGCAGCTGCGATCACCTCGGAGTCATTGCGCGAGCCCCCCGGCTGGATGACCGCCTCGATGCCGTGCTGCGCAGCCACGTCCACCCCGTCCCGGAACGGGAAGAACGCATCCGATGCCATCACCGCGCCCTCGACGGCGAGCTTCTCGTCGGTGGCCTTCATGGCCGCGATACGGCTCGAATACACACGGCTCATCTGACCGGCCCCGACGCCGACCGTCGCGCCGTCGCGGGCATAGACGATGGCATTGGATTTGACGAACTTCGCGACCCGCCAGGCGAACTGCAGGTCGGCGAGCTGCCGGGGCGTCGGCTGGCGGCGGCTGACCACCTTCAGCTCGCTCAAGGCCACTTGGCCGATATCGCGGGTCTGCACCAGCAGTCCACCGCAGATACTGCGGTATTCGAGGCTCTCGCGCAGCGGCTGCCCGAGGGTGCCGAGCTCGAGGACGCGGATGCCCGGTTTGTCGGCCAGCGCCTGCGCGGCGCCCGGCTCGACCGAGGGTGCGGCGATGACCTCCACGAACTGCCGGCCGAGAATGGCGCGGGCCACGGCGGCATCGAGCGGCCGGTTGCACGCGATGATGCCGCCGAAGGCCGAAGTCGGGTCTGTCCGGTAGGCCCGCTCGTAGGCGGCAAGAAGCGAGTCCGCAACGGCCACGCCGCACGGATTGGCATGCTTGACGATCACGCAGGCGGGCTGCTCGAACTGCCGCGCGCACTCGATCGCGGTGTCCGCGTCGGCCAGGTTGTTGAACGAGAGGTCCCTGCCCTGCAGCATCCTCGCCCGGGCGAGCCCCCCGCCGGTGCGCCCGTCCCGGTACAGCGCCGCCTGCTGGTGCGGGTTCTCCCCGTAGCGCAGCACCTGCGCCCGCTCGAAGTAAAGCGCCAGTGTCGCCGGGAAGCGCTCCTCGCGCAGCGGCTCCTGCGGCAGCGTGTGATGGGCGGCAAGGAAACCGGCGACCATGGTGTCGTAGCGGGCCGTATGGGCGAAAACCTTGGCTGCCAGCCGGGCACGCGTCGCGGCCGTGGTCGCGCCCTCGTGGGCATCGAGCTCCGCGACCAGCGTGCCGTAATCATCGGGATCGACCGCCACGGCGACCGATTCGTGGTTCTTGGCGGCCGCGCGCAGCATGGCGGGGCCCCCGATATCGATGTTCTCGAGGGCCTCCTGGTAGCGGCAGTTGGGGCGCGCCACCGTCGCCGCGAACGGATAGAGATTGACCACGAGCAGATCGATGGGCTGGATGCCGTGCAGCGCCATGACCGCCTCGTCGACGCCGCGCCGTCCGAGCAGGCCGCCGTGAATCTTCGGATGCAGGGTCTTGACGCGCCCATCCATGATTTCCGGGAAGCCCGTGTAGTGCGACACTTCGCGCACCGGCAGGCCCTTGTTCGCGAGCAACCGGGCGGTGCCGCCGGTGGAGAGAATCTCCACGCCATGCCGGGCCAGGGCCTGCGCCAGCTGCACCAAGCCCGTCTTGTCGGAAACGGAAAGCAGTGCCCGACGCACGGGCCGGAGCGTGTCACTCATCGAATTATGTCAACCGGCGAGACCGAATTGTCTGAGCTTCTTGCGCAACGTTCCGCGGTTGATGCCGAGGATGCCGGCGGCACGGCTCTGGTTGCCTTCGGCGTAGTCGAGCACCACGCGGAACAGCGGCTCCTCGACTTCGCGAAGCACCAGGTTGTAAAGGTCCGCCGGATGAGAGCCGTCGAGGTGGGTGAAGTAATCGCTCAACGCGCGCTCGGCGTGGCTGCGCAACGGCAGATCGTGGCCGTTGATTCTGATCCCGGCGACAAGCGCTCGCCCGGTGTTTTTTTTTCTGGCTGCCATGTGAGGTTCTCGAGAGGTTTCGATACGTCAGGCCGCACGTGCGGCGCCCCCAGCCCAAGCATCGAAATGCAGGCTCGCGCGCGCCAGCTGCTCGCGCGCGCTTGTCGCCGCCATCAGATCCTGACGGACCGGCGCAGGATCGGTGAAGCATCGCTCGCAATACCAGCCGATGTGCTTGCGGGCGATGCGCACGCCGCTTTCCTCACCGTAGAAGCCGTACAGGGAATCGAGGTGAGCAAGGATGATATCACGCGCTTCGCAGCGCAAGAGCGGCCGCGTTTTTTCCCCGCTTTCGAGGAAAGAATTGACAGATCGAAAAACCCATGGCTCGCCGAAGCTCGCGCGCCCGATCATGACTGCATCTGCGTCAGTGAAATCAAGCACTTTGCGCGCATCGTGCGCGCAACGGATGTCACCGTTCGCGAATACCGGGATGCGCACGCTGGACTTGATCCGGCGGATCGTCTCGTATTCGGCCTCGCCCTGGTAGAAATCGGCGCGCGTGCGCCCGTGCACGGCGAGCGCCTGGATGCCGCACTGTTCCGCGCGCTGTGCAATCTCGATGCCGTTGCGATGCTGGCGGTCCCATCCGGTGCGGATCTTGAGTGTTACGGGCACGTTCACGGCGCGTACGACGGCATCGAGTATGCGCCCGACCAGCGCCTCGTCCGCCAGCAATGCCGAGCCGCAGAGCCTCCCGCATACTTTCTTGGCCGGGCAACCCATATTGATGTCGATGATCTGCGCCCCGCGGCCGACTGCGAGCCGCGCAGCCTCTGCGAGCACCGCCGGCTCGGCGCCCGCCAGCTGAACCACCCGGGGCTCGGGCTCGCCGGCATGATCCAGCCGGAGGCGGGATTTGTGCGTCCTCCACAGGCGCGCATCCGAAGTCAACATCTCCGATGCGGCCAGCGCCGCGCCGAGCCGGCGGCACAGGATGCGGAAGGGCCGATCGGTGACACCGGCCATGGGCGCCAGCACCGCCCGTCCGGGCAGGGTGTACGGGCCGATCCTCGGCAATGTCCTTGCGCCGGGGTCACCGTCCATGGGCGCAGACGACCCCGTGACGCTCCGGCAGGCACGCGTCGATGACGAATCCCACCGCGTGCCGGCCCGGACTGACGAAGACCACGCTGGCGTCGATCCGGGCGCCCGCGGCGAGCAGCGCAGGGGAGGGAACCGAGGGCATGTAGTCGCGGGGCGGGACGTCGCGGGCCGCAATGGAGCGGCCGAAGCGGTCCTGCAGCGTCACTCTGAGCAGCGGCAGGGGCTGCGGCCGCCGCGCAAGGTTGGCGATGCTCGCCCGCACGGTGATCTCGCGCGGATCGGTGCCACTGACCGTGGCGCCGAGCTGGCGAGCTTCGTAGGCATGCACATTCCATGACGGCGCAAGCTCGATGCCGAGCGCGCGATACGCGGTGCGCAGCGCTCCGTCGATGGACGGGAAGGTCGCCAGCGTGTTCCGATAATGATTGACGATCTGAAGCGCCAGCAACACGGTGAGCAGCACTGTTCCGACGGTCCAGAGCGCCGAGGCGCGCCGCTGCTCGGGCTCGAGAGCGAAAGCGGCCTCCGGCTGCTGCCCGTCCGCCGCGTCCGGGTCGGGGCGCAGCGCCTCAGGCAGGGGATCGTCCGGGTCGGGGCGCAGCGCCTCAGGCAGGGGATCGTCCGGGTCGGGGCGCAGCGCCTCAGGCAGGGGATCGTCCGGGTCGGGGCGCAG
>JAJYUA010000008.1:0-33816 GCA_021792755.1 Pseudomonadota bacterium | reverse complement strand
CGTCCGGGTCGGGGCGCAGCGCCTCAGGCAGGGGATCGTCCGGGTCGGGGCGCAGCGCCTCAGGCAGGGGATCGTCCGGGTCGGGGCGCAGCGCCTCAGGCAGGGGATCGTCCGGGTCGGGGCGCAGTGCCTCAGGCAAGGGATCGTCCGGCGGCGGCCGCTTTGAGTGCTGCACCTCAGACGCCGGCCTGCTCGATTCCTGAGGCTCGAACTGCACGGCAATCTCTCCGGCCGCAAGCCTCTCGGAGGAAGGCGCGACGCCGGCGGGATGGGGGGGCGGCGCCGAGGGGCGCTGTCCGGCGCGGGGCTGCGGGGTCGGCGTGCCCCCGGAGCCTCCCGGAGCCGGTGCGTGCGGATGCTCTTCCGTCAGCGAATCCAGCGCGTTGAACACATTCTGACATCGCCCGCAGCGAACATGTCCCTGCGCCGCGCGCAAATCCCGCACGGTTATCGCCAGGGTGAGGCCGCACTTGGGGCAGACCGTAAACACAGGCGTCCTCTAGGACGCCGGCCGGCGACACGGCCGGCCGCTCAGTGCCATCCAGCCGTCGCGCGACCCGAAGATCGCCATGTCGAACCACCTCTCGTAGGCGCGCACCACTTCGCTTGCCTGGTGCTCCATCAGCCCCGAGAGCACCAGAGCGCCGTTCGCCCGGACAAGGGTTGCAAATCGCGGCGCCAGAGCCGCCAGGGGGGCGCACAGGATGTTGGCGAGCAGAAGGTCGGCCCGGGGCAATGCCTCGGGCGCCTCGCACAGGCGGATCCGCTCCCCGAGCCCGTTGGCCAGCGTGTTGTTCCGGGTGGCGAGCAGGGCCTGCTTATCGATATCGAAGCAGTGCACCGCGCGGGCGCCGAGCTTCGCGGCCGCCAGCGCCAGCACCCCCGAGCCGCAGCCGTAGTCGATGACTTCGCCTGCGGGCGGATGCGCATCGAGCCATTCCAGGCACAGCGCCGTCGTGGGATGGGTGCCGGTGCCGAAGGCGAGTCCCGGGTCCATGTGGACGACGACGGCCTCGGGGGCCTCGACCCGCTCATGATGTGGGCAGATCCACAGGCGTCTGCCGAACCGCATGGCGTGGAAATCGCGCAGCCATTCCCGCTCCCAAGGGCGGTCCTCGAGCACCTGGGCCTGCAATTGCCGTACAGGCAGGCCGAGCGAGCGGCTGAGCGATTCCAGGGCTGCCACCGGCTCGGTGCCGGGCGCGAACAGCGCCTTGAGTCGTGTCGAGGGCCACAGGCGCACTTCGCCCGGCGCCGGCTCGAGCACCGGCTCGTCGCGCGCGTCCTCGAAGGTGATGGCGCTCGCGCCGCAATCCAGGCAGGCCTGCTCGGCGCCCTCGGGCGGCAGGGCGCCTAATTCGAAGCTGATTTCCAGCAATTGGGTCACTTCAGCCCGAGACGCCTCTCCAGATAGTGGATGTCGGTGCCGCCTTTCTGGAACGCCCCATGATTGCAGATTTCCTGGTGCAGCGGCGCGTTGGTCTTGATGCCCTCGATCACCATCTCCGCCAGCGCGTTCTTCATCCGGGCGATCGCGGTCTCGCGCGTGTCGCCATGGGTGATGAGCTTGGCCAGCAGCGAATCATAGTGCGGGGGGACGTTGTAGCCCGAATACACATGGCTGTCGACACGCACTCCGGGTCCGCCGGGGGCGTGCCAGAGGCGGATCGGGCCGGGGGAGGGCATGAAGGTCTTGGGATCTTCGGCGTTGATCCGGCACTCGATGGCATGTCCGCGGATCTGCACATCGCTTTGTACGTAGGGCAGCCGCTCGCCGGCGGCGATCAGCAGCTGGGTTTTCACCAGGTCGATGCCGGTGATGGCCTCGGTGATCGGATGCTCGACCTGGATGCGCGTGTTCATCTCGATGAAGTAGAACTCGCCGTCCTCGTAGAGGAACTCGAGCGTACCGGCGCTTCGGTAGCCGACTGCGAGGCACGCCTCGACGCAGCGCTCGCCCATGACTCTGCGCTGGCGGGCGCTGATGCCCGGGGCGGGAGCCTCCTCGAGGATCTTCTGGTGGCGGCGCTGCATCGAGCAGTCGCGCTCGCCGAGATGGATCACGTTGCCGTGATTGTCGGCAAGCACCTGGAATTCGATGTGCCGGGGCCTTTCGAGAAACTTCTCCATGTAGACCTGGTCGTTGCCGAAGGCGGCGCGGGCCTCGCTGCGGGTGACGCCGATGGAGTTGAGGAGCGAGGCGTCGCTGTGCACCACGCGCATTCCCCGGCCGCCGCCGCCGCCCGAGGCCTTGATGATCACCGGGTAGCCGATGTCGCGGGCGATGCGCAGGTTCTCGTCCGGGTCCTCCCCGAGGGGACCGTCGGAGCCGGGCACGCACGGTACGCCGTGGCCCTTCATCACGCGGATCGCCGAAACCTTATCGCCCATGGTGCGGATGGTCTCCGCCTTGGGACCGACGAACACGAAGCCGCTGTTTTCCACCCGCTCGGCGAAGTCGGCGTTCTCCGAGAGGAAGCCGTAGCCGGGGTGGATTGCCACCGAGTCGGTGACCTCCGCGGCGCTGATGATCGCCGGCATGTTGAGATAGCTCGCCAGAGACGGCGGGGGGCCGATGCACACCGACTCCTCGGCGAGCAGCACGTGCTTGAGGCTGTAATCGGCGGTGGAATGCACCGCAACGGTCTTGATGCCTAGCTCACGGCACGCGCGCAGGATGCGCAGGGCGATTTCACCGCGGTTGGCGATGAGGACCTTCTCGAGCATGGGGACGGCCGCGCCTACTCGATCACGAACAGCGGTTGGCCGAACTCGACCGGGTCGCCGCTGCGCGCCATGATAGAGGTGATGCGGCCGGCCCGGTCGGCCTCGATCTGGTTCATCATTTTCATGGCCTCGATGATGCACAGGACTTGGCCGATCTTGATCTCGTCGCCGATCTCGACGAACGGCTTGCCGCCCGGGGAGGGCGAGGCGTAGAACGTGCCGACCATCGGCGCGGTGATCACGTGCTCGTTCTGCCTGGCGCTCGGCACGGTCTCCACTGCCGGCGCGCTCGGGGTGGGCTGGGCGGGGACCACGGCCGGTAGGGCGGAAATCTGAGGCAGGGCATGCAAGACCGCCCCGCCGGTGGGCATCCGGCTGATCCGCACGGCCTCCTCGCCTTCCTTGATCTCGATTTCAGCGATGCCGGATTCCTCCAGCAACTCGATCAGCTTCTTGATTTTTCGAATATCCATGTGGCAATACCCCTCTTTGCGGCGTGGGACGGTCTGAAACGAAGGGCCGGGGACTTCAGGACGAGCGCGCCCCGCCGGCGAGATGCCGGCAAGCCGCTTCGACCGCCAATTCATAACCGAGGGCGCCGAACCCCGATACGACGCCCACGGCGATATCGGCGAAGTACGAGCGGTGCCGGAATGCCTCGCGCGCGTGGGGATTGGACAGGTGCACCTCGATCATCGGTAGCCGGACGGCCAGCACCGCGTCGCGCAATGCGATGCTGGTGTGGGTGAAGGCCCCCGGATTGAAGATCAGAAATCCGGTGCCTTGCGCCGGCGCGCGCTGGATGCGCCCGATGAGCTCGTGCTCGGCGTTGCTCTGGAAGCATTCGAGATCGTAGCCTGCCGCGCGCGCTCGCTCGGCCGAGCGACGCTCAATGCACTCCAGGGTGTCGGCCCCGTAAATTCCCGGCTCGCGGCTGCCGAGCAGGTTCAGGTTCGGGCCGTTCAGCAGCAGCAAGCGGGACATGCGAAGCCTGGAAGAGCTCGCACCAAATGGCGCCCGGGGAATTTACCTCAATTTCCGAGAATATGGGCGGAATTTGTCTCGATTGACCTGGATCAGGCGATAGTGGGTTGCAGATGCCGCTAGGAGCCCGTGGCCCTGGCGACCGCCAGCTGCTGCACACCGGCTGAGATCTGCGCCCGGGCCGTGCTGAGGTCGATCCGCCCGCGATCCAGCGCGTCGATGCGCTTCAGGATCAGCCGCACTACCGGCTTGCGCAGGATGCCGATCTTCACGGCGACGATATGCCCGCGCGCATCGACAAAGACCGAGAACGGAAAAGCCGCCTGCAGACCGAGGGCGCGGATGGTCTCGAGGCCCGGATGCTCGCCGATCAACAGAGGATACCGGATCCGGGCATGGCGGGCGTAGCGCAGAACGGGCGCCCGGGAATCGACCGCCACGCCAATGACTTGCAGCCGATCGGGCGGCGCGCGGCTGAGGCGCTCGAGCAGGGGGATTTCCTCGCGGCAGGGTGCGCACCAAGGTGCCCAGAAATTGACCAGTAGCGGCCGGCCTTTCCAGTCGGAAAGCCGGCGCAGCCTGCCGCGCCGATCGGGGAAGGCGATGTCGGGCAGGGTATCCGGGGCCGTCGGGCGCACTCGCACGCCAGCCGCGGCCGCTGTGACGGCCGCTGGGGCGTGCAGGGCGATCAACGTTGAGTCCGGCACGAAAAAACCCCGTGCCCAATAGCCGCCGGCGCCTGCCGCCGTCACGGCCGCCGCGGCCAACAGGATGCGGGGCCACCACGGATGCGCAGCGGGACTCATGAGGCCGGCAGCGATCCGAATGCCGCGTGCAACTGCCGCAGGAACTGGCCGGCGCCCATGTAGCCCACGACCTGGTAGCGGCGCAGCTGCCGACCGTCATCGTTGTAGAAGGCAACCGTCGGCGGACCGAAAATCCCGAAATGCTTGAGCAGTGCCCGGTCGTTGGCGTTGTTTGCCGTGACATCGGCGCGCAGCAGCATCGTGCGGGAAAGCGCCCGGCGCACCGTCGGGTCGGCAAAGGTGCTCGCCTCCATTTCCTTGCAGGAGGTGCACCAGCTCGCGTAGAAATCGACCATCACGGTGCGGTGCAGCCGCTGGGCGCGGGCCACATCCTGATCGAGGTCGGCCACCGAGTGTATGGCCGTGAAATGCAGGGCCGGGGAGGGCCGCCGCAGAGCGGGGAAGGGCTCCAGGGGGTTGCTGCCTCCCAGGGCCGCACCGGTCATCACGGCGAGCGCGTACACGCCGGCGAGAGCGCCGCCGAGCCGCAGCGGCCAGCGCCCGGAAGGCGACGTCCGCCGCGCATCCGAGACGAGCGCCCACGCGGCGGCCAGGGCCGGCACGGCCCATAGCGCCAGGGTGATCCGGGCAGGCAGCAGGCGGGAGAGCATCCACACGGCCACCCCCAGCATCATCGCGCCAAAGAGTCTTTTGACGGTGTCCATCCAGGGACCGGTTTTCGGCAGCAGCCGTCCCGCCGAGGCGCCCAGGGCGAGCAGCGGCGTTCCCATGCCGACGCTGAGCGCGAACAGCGCTGTGGCGCCCCGCGCCGCTTCGCCCGTGCGGCCGATGACCGCCAGCGCGCCGACCAGAGCCGGGGCGACACAGCTGGTCACGATGAGCGCCGACAGGGCGCCCATGACGGCCACGCCGCTCAGCGTGCCGCCCGACTGCCGGCTGCTCAGCGCGGCAAGACGGGTCTGGATCGTGGCGGGCATCTGCACGTTGAACAAGCCGAGCATCGCCAGGCCCATTGCCGCCAGCACCCCCGCGAACGAGATCAGGATCCACGGGCGCTGGAAGAAGGCTTGCACTTCCCCACCCGCCGCCGCTGCCGCCGCCCCGGCCAGCGTGTAGGTCGCGGACATGCCGAGCACGTACGTCAAAGACAGCACGAAGGCGCGCGTGGAAGTCACCTGCTTGCCCTGGCCGACGATGATGCCGGACACGATGGGCAGCATCGGCAGGCAACAGGGAGTGAAGGCGAGCGCCAGTCCGGCCAGATAGAACCAGCCGAGCAGGGCCAGCCAGCTTCCCGAGCGGGCAAGGCCGGCGAAGCGGCCCTGGGGCGTCCTCGATCCCCTCGGGCGAGAGGCCGGCGCCGCCACGAGGACCGGCGCGGCGGCCGCGATTGCGCGAGCACCGGCGGGCGGCCCGCCGCCCGCTGCGTGCGGCAGGCCGACGGTGACTGTTTTGGTGATGGGGGGGTAGCACAGGCCGGCGTCGGCACAACCCTGGTAGGTCACCCTCAGCGTAACCTGGCGGGCAGCGGCGGACGGCAGTGCGATCACCGCCACTCGAGCGCGCACCTGGTGACGGTAGATCTGCTCCCGGCCGAAGTAGGGATCCACCTTGATCAGCCCCGGGGGCAGCTGAAGCCGGCCAAGTCTCGTGCCGGCCGGCGCACGGACGTGGATACGGCTGCGGTACAGGTAGTACCCGGTTCTGATGCGCCAATCGAGCGCGATTTCCCGGCGGCCTTCCGCGCGCGCGCTGAAGTGGAAGACCTTGTTCGGCGAGGGGAATTTGTGTCCACCCACTTCGGCTGCGCCGAGCGCGGCCAGCATTCCCGGGGAGAGCGTGGGGAGGGAAGCGGCTCGGCTGAGTCCGGTGCAGCACAGCGCGAGCACCACCGCCGCGGCACACCACCAGCGGCCGGGAAAGCACCGGCGAAGGCGAGGCGGGCCGGTCATGCGATGACGGCCTGGGTGAGCCAGGAAAGATAGGCCTCGGACGCTGCGGCCACCGGCAGCGCGATGATCTCCGGCAGTTCGTACGGATGGATGGATTTCAGGCGCATTTCCAGATCAGGATAGCGTGCGGTCAGCGTTTTGATGCTCAGCAGCATCTCCGGTTCATCCTGGACAGCCCCCTGCCATCTGAACGTCGAGCGTACCGGTTGGCGGCTGACGCAGGCGGCCAGTCCCGATTCGACCAGCTCCCGGGCGATCCGGGCGGCAGCCAGCTCCGGGCACGTCGTCAGGACCAGAAGGCACTCAGTCATAGACCCACGGAGCTACTCGAATATCCCATTCTATGCTGTAAGGGCTTGCCGCAGCCGCTTGATGAGGAGGCGCTGGATCCGGGCATGGTGCCCGGCCCGGACAACGGTCCCGATCCGGCGCGGCGGTGGGCGCTTGCCCGTGCCCAGGAAAAAAAACGCTTTCCGGGGTTGAAATCCGGCAGCGCCCCCCTATCATTAGCAGCCACGCGGGGAGAGTGCTAACACCTCGCCCGCGGCCCACATTTAACTTAAGCGTCGTTAAGGAGCGTTCACCATGAAGATGCGTCCTCTTCATGATCGCGTCATCGTCAAGCGCCTGGAGGAGGAGCGTACCTCTCCCGGCGGCATCGTCATTCCCGATACCGCGGCCGAGAAGCCCGTTCAGGGAAAGGTCGTCGCGGTCGGTAACGGCAAGATTCTCGAGAACGGCCAAGTCCGCGCTCTGGATGTCAAGGTCGGCGACAAGGTCCTATTTGGCAAGTACAGCGGCACGGAAGTCAAGGTCGAGGGCGAGGAGCTTCTCGTGATGAAAGAGGAAGACCTCATGGCCGTGATCGAGAGCAAGTAAGCGAGGAGCGAAGACAATGGCAGCCAAAGAAGTCAGGTTCAGCGACGACGCCCGCCAGCGCATGGTCAAGGGCGTCAACGTTCTGGCCAACGCCGTCAAGGCGACCCTCGGCCCGAAGGGCCGCAACGCCGTGCTCGAGAAGAGTTTCGGCGCCCCCACCATCACCAAGGACGGCGTATCGGTCGCCAAAGAGATCGAGCTGAAGGACAAGTTCGAGAACATGGGCGCGCAGATGGTCAAGGAGGTCGCCTCCAACACCTCCGACGAAGCCGGCGACGGCACGACCACCGCCACCGTGCTCGCCCAGGCGATCATCCGCGAGGGCCTCAAGGCCATCTCCTCGGGCCGCAACCCGATGGATGTCAAGCGCGGCATCGACAAGGCGGTCATCGCCGCCGTCGAGGAGCTGAAGAAGCTCTCCAAGCCCTGCAAGGACTCCAAGGCCATCGCCCAGGTCGGCACGATCTCGGCAAACGGCGATGAGTCGATCGGCAAGACCATCGCCGATGCGATGGAGAAGGTCGGCAAGGAAGGCGTGATCACCGTGGAGGAAGGCTCGGGCCTGGAGAACGAGCTCGAGGTGGTCGAGGGCATGCAGTTCGACCGCGGATATCTCTCCCCGTACTTCATCAACAGCCAGCAGAACCAGACGGCGGAGCTGGAGAAGCCGTACATTCTGCTGGTCGACAAGAAGATCTCCAACATCCGCGAGCTGCTGCCGCTGCTCGAGGGCGTCGCCAAGGCCGGCCGGCCGCTGCTGGTCGTGGCCGAGGACGTCGAGGGCGAGGCGCTCGCCACGCTCGTGGTCAACAACATCCGCGGCATCCTCAAGGTGGCCGCCGTCAAGGCCCCGGGCTTCGGCGACCGCCGCAAGGCCATGCTGCAGGACATCGCCATTCTCACCGGCGGCACGGTGATCTCCGATGAGGTCGGCCTGTCGATCGAGAAGGCGACGCTCAATGACCTCGGCGAGGCCAAAAAGATCGTGGTCGAGAAGGAGAACACCACCATCATCGACGGTGCCGGCAAACAGGCTGACATCAAGGCGCGCATCGAGTCGATCCGCCAGCAGATCGAGGAGGCCACCTCCGACTACGACAAGGAGAAGCTGCAGGAGCGTGTCGCCAAGCTCTCCGGCGGCGTCGCCGTGATCAAGGTCGGCGCGGCCACCGAAGTGGAGATGAAGGAGAAGAAGGCCCGCGTCGAGGACGCGCTGCATGCGACGCGCGCGGCCGTCGAGGAAGGCGTGGTGCCGGGCGGCGGCGTGGCGCTGATCCGCGTGCAGAAGGCGGTCGAGAAGGTCGAGCCCACCAACGAGGACCAGCAAGTCGGGGTGCGTATTCTCGTCCGCTCCATCGAGGAGCCGCTGCGCCAGATCGTGGACAACGCCGGCGAGGACGCCGCGGTCGTGTTGAACCGGGTGAGGGATGGCAAGGGTGCCTTCGGTTACAATGCCGCCACGAGCGAGTACGGCGACATGATCGAGCTTGGCGTTCTGGATCCGGCCAAGGTCACGCGTCTGGCGCTGCAGAACGCGGCTTCCGTGGCGGGTCTGCTGCTGACGACGGAGGTCATGGTGGCAGAGGCTCCGAAGGACGAGGAGCACAGCCATCCGATGCCTCCGGGCGGCATGGGCGGAATGGATATGTAAGCTCTCCCCCTAAAGAGGTATCGATTCCGAAGGACTCGGACGGTATGATGCCAACAACGGTTAGGGACTGTGCCCGACCCCAAAGCGGGGACAGTCCTGAAAGACGCGGATCAAGACCCCCCTATTCCGCGCAATACTCAAGCCCCGGAACTTCCGGGGCTTTTTTTTTGACCGGCGGCATCCCCCCGCCCAAAAAGGCCTCGGGGGGGGCCTGCCGCCCGCCGGCGCTGCGCGCCGCGGAAGAGTCGGACTCACTTGCTTTTGTGCAGGGGTTGAGGCTGGATGCCGCCGTGAGACCCGAGCTCGACGACTGCATACGACGACGCCTCGATGAGCTGGAGACGGCCTCGCCGGGGCTGTGCGAGAGCCTGCCGCCGCAGGTGCGCGACACTCTGCCGCGGGTGTTTGCGGCCAGTGATTTCGTGGCCGAATCCTGCATCCGGGACGCGGCCGTGCTGCCGGCGGTGATCGGCGCGGGGCTGCTGCGGCCGTTGGCGCAAGGCGAGCTCGCCGGGCGCGCTCCCCCCGCCGCCGGCGCAGAGGCCGACATGTTGGAGGCCCTTCGCCGGTGGCGGCGCCGAGAGATGGTGCGGATCGCCTGGCGCGCGCTCGCCGGCTGGGCGTGCGTCGAAGAGACACTGACGGAGTCGTCGGATTTCGCCGATGCGGCCATCGACACCGCTGTGGCATACGCGCGACGGCAACTCGTGGCGTGTTTCGGAGAGCCGCGATCGGCAGGCGGGGCGCCGCAGCCGCTGGTCGTGGTCGCAATGGGCAAGCTCGGTGGCCGCGAGCTGAACTTCTCCTCCGATGTCGACCTGATGCTGCTTTTCCCCGAGCACGGCGAAACAGACGGTGCGCGCGCCATCGCCAACGAGGAGTTTTTCACCCGCCTCGGGCAGGGCTTGATCAAACTGTTGGAAACCCCCACCCGCGACGGGCTGACGTTGCGCGTCGATATGCGCCTGCGTCCTTTTGGCGACAGTGGCCCGCTGGTGACCAGTTTCGCCGCGCTCGAGGACTACCTGTCGTTGCACGGCCGCGACTGGGAGCGTTATGCGTACGTCAAGGCGCGCGCCGTGACCGCCGCCGACCGCTTCGCCGAGATCCGCTCCACCGTTCTGCGGCCCTTCGTCTACCGTCGCTACCTCGATTACGGGGTTTTCGAGAGCCTGCGGGAGATGAAGGCGCTGATCGAGCGCGAAGTGCAGCGGCGGGAGCTGGCCGGGCACGTCAAGCTCGGGCCGGGCGGCATCCGCGAGATCGAGTTCATCGTGCAGACCTTCCAGCTGATCCGGGGCGGACGCGACCGGCGGCTGCAGAGCCCCTCCCTGCTCGCCGCGCTCGATCTGCTGGGGCGGGAGGGGATTTTGCCGGCGCAGGCGACCGGCGAGCTGCGCGAGGCCTATCTGTACCTGCGCCGCCTGGAGAACAGCCTGCAGATGCTCGCCGACCGGCAGTGCCACCGGCTGCCCTGCGAGGAGCTCTCGCAAGAGCGGATCGCCACGGCGATGGGTCACGAGGACTGGCTGGCGCTGATCGGGGAGCTCGACCGTCACCGCGAGCGCGTCGCCCGGCACTTTCGCCGCCTGGTGGCCGGCGAGAGCGCCCCCACCGGCCCATACATCGATCTCGGCAGGGGCTGGGACGAGGGTGCGGAGACCACCGCGCTCACGGACTCGCTCGCCGAGGCGGGTTTTGCCGCGCCGGCGCAAGCCGCCCGAGTCCTGCTCGAGCTGCGGGCCTCGGCCCTGGTGCGCAAGCTCGATGAGCCCGGGCGCCGCAGACTGCAGGCGCTGCTGCCGCCGCTGCTCGCCGATGTTGCCGCCGGCGCCGCCGCAGACGAGCGGCAGCTGACGGTGTTGCGTCGAATCCTGTCCATTCTCGAGGCGACCGGCAAGCGCTCGGCCTATTTCGCACTGTTGCGCGAGAGCGCGGCGGCGCGCAGGCGCCTGGTGGAGGTCTGTCTGAGGGGGGAGTTCCTGGCCCGGCAGATCGCCGCCTATCCGCTGCTGCTCGATGAGCTGGTCGACGAGCGGTCACTGTCCGAGCTGCCGGAGCGCGACGCGCTTGCCGAGGAGCTCGAAATCGGATTGCAGCGGGTCGAGGACGACGCGGAGCGACAGGTGGAAGCCCTGTGCCACTTCCAGCGTGCCGCCCTGTTCCGGGTGGCGATGGCGGACCTCGCCGGAACGCTGCCGGTGATGCGAGTGAGCGATCACCTGACTGTCATCGCCGAGCTCATCCTCGATCGGGCGATCGAGCTCGGCTGGCGGCAGATCACTGCGCAGTACGGCGCTCCCTGCTGCGGGGAAGAGCGCCGCGCGGTGAGCGTGTGCGCGGTGGGATACGGCAAACTGGGCGGTATCGAACTCGGTTATGGGTCGGACCTCGATCTGGTATTCCTGCACGACTCCCAAGGGGAGCGCCAGGAGACCTGTGGCGAGCCGCCGATCGACAACCAGGTCTTTTTCGTGCGGCTGGCTCAGCGCGTGGTGCACTTGCTCAGCGTGCACTCCGCTGCCGGGCGGCTCTATGAAGTGGATGTGCGCCTGCGTCCGAGCGGCAAGGGCGGGCTGCTGGTGACGCAGATCGATGCGTTCGCGGAGTATCAACGTCGTGAGGCCTGGACGTGGGAGCACCAGGCGCTGCTGCATGCGCGAGCCGTGGCCGGATCGCCCGGGCTGTGCGCCGAATTCGGGCGCATCCGCATGGATGTGCTGCGCCATCACGTGCGCCGCGAGACGCTGCAGGAGGAGGTACGGAGCATGCGGGAGCGGATGCGCAGGGAGCTGTCCAAGGGCGGCGGGGGCAGAATGGACCTGAAACAGGATCCCGGGGGTATTGCCGATATCGAGTTCCTGGCGCAGTACTGGGCGCTCAGGTGGGCCGGCGACTTTCCCCCGGTGGCGATGTTCTCCGACACCATCCGCCAGCTTGAATCGGTCGCATCGGCCGCCCTGGTTCCGCAGGCCACGGTCGACACGCTGACCGCCGCCTACCGGACCTACCGTGCCCGCCGCCATCACCTGTGGCTCGCCGGCCAGAGCGGTCTGGCGCCGGCGGAGGAATTCACGGCCGAGCGCGCGGCGGTCACGGCGATCTGGCAGCAGGCCATGGACCGTCGGCGGTGACGGCCCGCCCTCGGGCCGACTATACTGCACAGCTCGCGACGCTCGCTTCGTCATCTCAAGGTCAAGGTATTGAAATGGCCGCCAACGCGCAGCCCCTGATCCAGCCCAACGCGCAGAGCCAGTACGAGGTGGGGCCGGAGGATTTGCCGCTCGCCTGTCCGATGCCCCAGATGCAGTTGTGGGACTCCCACCCCCGGGTGTATCTGCCGATCGAGCAGAGCGGCTGGGCGAAGTGTCCGTATTGCGGCGCCGAGTACACGCTGAAGCGTTGAGACCGCAGCTCTCAGGGCGGGGGACTCATCATCGGCTCGATGAGCCGCAGCAGCCTCTGCAGGGCGCCGCGGTTCTCCTGCACGACGGCGCGGCCCATCGCCCCGACCCGCTCCCGCTCGCCGGCATCGGACAGCCACTCGCTCAGGTGCGCGGCCAGCTCGGCGGCGCCGTGCACGATCACCGCGCCCCCTCGCTCGGTGAGCAGCCGGGCGATCTCGGCGCCGTTGGACTGATGCGGGCCGGTGAGGACGGGTACGCCGAGCGAAGCGGGCTCCAGCAGGTTGTGTCCGCCCACGGGCACCAGGCTGCCGCCGACGAAGGCCGCATCGGCCGCCGCGTAGAAGTGGAGCAGCTCCCCGAGCGTATCGAGCAGCAACACCGCGGCCGAGTCGGCCGCGTGCGCCGCAGGCGTCTGGGAGTGTCTGATGAAGCCGATGCCCTGGGCGCCGAGCAGGGCCGCCACTTCGGCAAAACGCTTCGGATGCCGGGGCGCCAGCACCAGCAATGCGCGCGGGTGGGCCATGCAAACCTGCCGATGCGCCGCAAGGGCCGCCTGCTCCTCGCCCTCGTGCGTGCTGCCCGCGACCCACAGCGGCCGCTCTGCGGCGTAGTGCGCACGCAGCCGCTGTCCCCGAGCGACGATATCCGATGGCGGGGTGAAATCGAACTTGAGATTGCCGATGACGTGCAGGCGATCGCCGGCTGCGCCGATCGACAGAAAGCGCTCGGCGTCCGCCTCGCTCTGCGCGGCCACCGTGGCCCCCGCAAGCGCTTCGCTCACCAGCGTGCCGAGCAGGCGATACCGGCGGGCCGAGCGCTCCGAGAGGCGTGCGCTCGCCATGACGAGCGGTACCCCTTTGCGCCGGCATTGCAGGTAGAGATTGGGCCACAACTCCGTTTCCAGCATGATGGCGAGCCGAGGCTGCACGCGATCGAGGAAGCGACGCACCGACCCCGGCAGATCGTATGGAAGGCAGCGCGTGGGCACCGATGGACTCAGCGCCTGCGCACGGCCAATCCCGGTGGGTGTGAAGGCGCTCACCAGCACCGGCATGGCCGGGAAGCGCTCGCGCAGCCCTTTGACGAGCACCGCGGCAATCTGGACCTCCCCGACCGAGGCGGCGTGGATCCAGACGGGCCTGCCGGGCACCGCCGGTCCGAAGCCCAGACGCTCGCCGAAACGCCGCCCTCGACTGCGATCGCGCCGGCTGCCCCATGCGAGCAGGACCGCGTGCAGCGGGACGGCCAGATAAGCCGCGAGAAGATAGAGCGCGCGCACTAGGTGCGCTGTGCAGCCGCGTCCGCCGGCTGCACGGAAGGCTGCCGGTAGCCGCCGAGGAGCGCATGCCAGTCCGCATCGGTGAAGCGCTCGGCGGGCAGACCGTAAGCGACCTTCTCCAGCGAGCGGCGCAGGCGCACCAGATTGCCGTCGCGCCACAAGCCATCGGCGCGCAGCCGGCAGCGATCGAAATCCACGAGGTAGACGCTGTCCTCGCCGAGCAGCACGTTGTGCGCGTTGAGGTCGGCATGGCAGACGCCCAGATCGTGGAAGCGGCGGATGCAGCGGCCGATCGACACCCAGGTGAGCAGCGATAGCGCGTTGATGCCCAATGCCTCGGCGAGAGACCACGTCGGGGCGAGGCGCTCGGTGATGATGTCGCCCCAATAGGCTCGCCCGTGGCGCACGTAGCGGGCGGCAACCGGTACCGGCACCGGCAGGCCCGCACGGTGCAGCCGATGGGTGAGCGTCCACTCGGCAAAGGGGCGGGTCCGCTCCTCACCGCGCCACAGGTAGCGGTCGTCGCTGCGGCGCGCGGCGAGCAGCCCGCCGCGCCGATAATGGCGCAGCACCCACTCGTGCCCGGCACTGCGCACGAAATGGGTCGTGCCGCGGCCCCGCGCCGTGCCGGCGAGCTCGCCGCGCTGCGCCCAGAACCCGGGCTCGAACCAGAGAGGGTCGAAATTGCGGGTCAACGCCGCGTTGTATAGCATGGCGCCCCCCGCAATGCTCAGGTGCTTGACCGAAGGCCCGAGCGGCCAGCTTGCGTTCACCGCTTGGCGCTCCCCGCTTCGATATCCCGGATGTTGCCGAAAGACACCCCGCCGCGCAGCGTTTGCATCCTCAGGCTCTCGGCGCTCGGCGATGCATGCCACGTCGTGCCGGTCGTGCGCACCCTGCAGCAGGTTTGGCCGCACACGCGGCTGACATGGATCATCGGCAAGGAGGAGGCGCGCTTGATCGGGCTCATCGAGGGGGTGGAGTTTATCACCGTGGACAAGCGGGCCGGGTTGGCGGCGGGCCGGCAGCTGCGCTGCCGCCTCGCCGGCCGCCGGTTCGATGTCCTGCTGCACATGCAGCTGTCGCTGCGGGCGAGCCTGATCTCCCGCCTGGTGCCGGCGCGGATCCGCCTGGGGTTCGATCGGCCGCGGGCGCGCGAGCTGCAGTGGCTGTTCACCAACGCCAGGGTCGCCCCCCGGGCGCGCGAGCACGTGCTCGACAGCTTTTTCGGATTCCTCGAGGCATTGGGCGTCGGCACGCGAGTGCTGCGCTGGGACGTGCCTCTGCCGCAGGAGGCGCTGGCCTACGCGAAGCGGCTGGCGCCCGAGGGGGCGCGGACGCTGCTCATCAGCCCCTGCTCGAGCCACACGCTGCGCAACTGGAGCGCGCAGGGCTACGCGCAGGTGGCCGAGCACGCCGTGCGCCGGCACCGGATGCGGGTGATCCTGGCCGGCGGCCCGTCGGAAGCCGAGCGGCAAATGGGCGCAAGGATCGAGCGCCTTGCGGGCGTGCCGCTGGTGAACCAGATCGGCCGTGACACGCTGCCGCAGATGCTCGCGCTGCTGAAGCGCGCCACGGCGCTCGTGACCCCGGACTCGGGGCCCGCGCACATGGCGACCATGGTCGCGACGCCGGTCATCGGGCTGTACGCGGCCACCAACCCGGAGCGCAGCGGACCGTATCTGTCGCGCCAGTGGTGCGTGAATGCCTATCCGGAGGCGGCACGGCGCTTTCGCGGCCGCGAGCCGCAGCAGCTGCCGTGGGCCGAGAAGATCGAGGAGCCGGGCGTGATGGATCTCATCCTGCCCGGGGAGGTCGCCGCCAGGCTCGATGAATTGTTAGCATGCGGGGCATGAAAGACATCCTGGTGCCGATTTCCCCCGGCGAGCTGCTCGACAAGATCACCATCCTCAGGATCAAGTCGGCGCGCATCGGCGATGCGGCCAAGCTCGCCAATGTGCGCCTCGAGCTCGATCTGCTCGAGAGAACCTGGCGGGAGGCTCGCGGCGAGGCCGATGTCGCCGACGAGGAGGGCGCGCTGCAGGCGGTCAACGAGCGCTTGTGGGACATCGAAGAGCGGATCCGGGCGAAGGAGGCCGCACGCAGCTTCGACCGGGAGTTCATCGAGCTCGCGCGCGCGGTCTACATCGAGAACGACCGGCGCGCGGCGCTCAAGAAGCGCATCAACCTCGCGCTCGGCTCACGGCTGCTCGAGGAGAAGTCCTACGGAGACCATTAGGCGCCTCAGCGCTTCGGGGCCGGCGGCGGTGTCATCGCCGAGGGGGTGATCTCGCCTGCGAAGACCGGCACCCGCTTCGTCAGCCAGCGGTCGATGACCTGCACCTCGCCGGGAGCGAGGATGCCGGCCGCATACTGCAGCTGAATGACGCTGTTGATGTAGCTGTAGCGGCTGGCGGCATAGTTCGTTCTCGCCTGCACCAGCACGCTCAGGGCGTTCAGGACGTCGACTTCGGTCTGGGTGCCGACCTTGTAGCCCGCCGCGGTGGCCGCGTAGGCCGTCTCGCTGGATTTCAGCGCCTGGCGCAGCGCGCGGACATTGGCGATGCCGGTGATGACCCCCAGATACGCATCGCGCGTCTGCTGCACGGTCGTGCGGGAGGCCTCGTCGACCGCGTCGTTGGCCGCGATCGACTGGTATTGGGCCTGGTGGATGAGCGCGAGGTCGCCGCCGCCGCTGAAGATGGGCATCGAGAGCTCGATGCCGATCTGCCGGTCGTTGATGTCGCTGCCCAGGCCGTGGAACACCTGGCCGAAGACGGTCTCGTTATTGTTGTCGTTGCTGTAGGAGCGGCTTGCCACCAGGCTGACGGTCGGCAGACTGTTGCCGAAGGCGGCGCGCACGTTGTACTGGGCCACGTTCGCCCCCAGACGGCTGGCGATCAGGGTCAGGTTCTGCTTGAGCGCGGTGCTGACCCACTGGCCCTGGCTCGCCGGGGTCGGCATCACGAGCGGCATGTTGCTGCCGGGCTCCTCGAGAGTCGTGTACTGCCGGCCGGTGATCACTTCGAGCTGGTCCTGGGCGTTGGCCAGGGCCTGCTTGGCGATGATCACATTGGCGACCGCGGTGTCGCGCGCGGCGCGTGCCTGCTCGACGTCGGTGATGGCGATCAGCCCGACCTTGAAGCGCTCCCGGGCCTGCTGCAGCTGCAGGGTGTACGCCTTGAGGGAGGATTCCTGCGCCTGCAGGGCGTCCACCGCCGAGAGCACGTTGAAGTACGCCGTCGTGGTGCGCAGGATGAGGCTCTGCGCGGACTGCTGATAGGTCGCCTCCGCCTGCGCCACCTGGCTGTCGGCGGCCTTGAGGTTCATCCAGTCCGTCCAGGAAAACAGCGGCGCGCTGAGGTTGAGGCTCCACTGCTCGCCGTTGGAGTTTTCCGCGTACGGCAAGTGGAAGACGAATGGAGTTCCCGTCGACGTCGAGCTGATCGAGCCCTGGGAGCCGGCGGTGTGATCCCAGGTCTTGCCGGCGGTACCGGTGAGCTGCGGCAGCAGAGCCGCGAAGGCCTCCGGGCGTGCTTCGCGCGCGGCCATGTACACGGCGTGCGCCTGCCGGAAGATCGGATCGTGCGCCAGGGCATCCCGGTACACGCCGACCAGGTTCGTGGCCGAGGCGGCGGAGGCAAGGGCGAATGCAAGGCCGCCGCAGAGCAGCGCCCGGATGGATCGACGCGGGATGGAACGCATGGCTGTGCGCAAGAACACGCGGGGGCGCGAGAAGTTGCGGGCCGGGTTGCGGTGTGTGCGCATCATCGGGTTCCCTAGCGCTCCGGCACGGAGCGTCTGAAGCTCAGAACGTGAATTGCACGGGCCGTGTCGCATCGATGAGCGGATCGATCACGGTCTCGAACAGGCTCTCGGTCGTCCAGGCATCCTCCGACACCCGGCGGATGAGGCGCGCTTCCATGACCGGCGCCTCGCCGACCACCACGAACAGCCGGCCGCCGACGGCGAGCTGATTCTGGAACCGCGGCTCGTAGACCGGCAGGGAGGCCGTGACGGCGATCGCCCCGAAGCGTGCCTGCGGCTCGTACTGCATCGCATCGCCGGTGAGGATCTCGATATCGCGCATGCCGAGCGTGGCGAGGTTGCGGCGGGCCATGTCGGCCAGCTCCGGGAGGATTTCGATCGACAGCACGGCAGCGCCCGCAGCGCGCAGACAGGCCGTCACGAACCCCGAGCCGGCGCCGACCTCGAACACCCGCTCCGTGCCACCGAGCCGCAGCGCCTGCAGCAGCCGGCCGACGATGCTGGGACGCAGCATGTGCTGGCCGCCGGGCAGGGGCACTTCCAGGTCGGCATGCGCCAGAAAGCGGTAGCGGGGTGGCACGAACGGCTCACGCGCCACCTTGCGCAGCGTGTCGAGGACCCGCTCATTGAGCACGTCCCAGGCACGCACCTGATGCTCGATCATCTGCTCGCGGGCGTCGGCCTGCATCGGAAGGGGCTCCCATTGGATCTATTGCGTTCCCCGCGGATCGGGAGCGGTGAAATTACGGGTTTTCGGGGTTCCTGCCAAGACGATTTGCGATGAGATATGGTGAAATCGCGATGGAAGGCGAGGGGCCTTGGGCTATGCTCGAAGCGTCCGGGTTCGGGGTACGGAAACAGATCAACAGGTCGCGGCGCACTCCGGACGCAGCCGCTCGAGAGAAGCTCAATGTCGATCGGGCCGTTAAGCCTCCTGCTGGCGCTTGCCGCGGCGGCGTTCCTGTTGCTTTGGATCTACCGGTTGCGCCGCCGCGACCTGCGCTCGATCGAGCGCATTTCGCGCCAGATCGATCACCTCGCCCGAGACAAGCGCGGCGGCCGGCTCGAAGGCGAAGGGACCCCGCAGCTCACCGCGCTCGTGAGCGCCGTCAATCAGCTGTTGACCCACCCGGCCGATGCGCCCCGCACCACGCCCGATCCGTTCGCCTTGCTCGGTGAACGGGTTCCCCAGATGGTGCTCGTGCACCGCGAGGCCATCCTGTATGCGAATCGTCAAGCCGGCTCCCTGCTCGGACGCGATCCTGCCGAACTGGTGGGCCGTCCCTTCGCCGAGCTGGTGACGCCGGAGTACGCCGATCTGGTGAAAGAAAACATCCGCCGCCACCTGACCGGGGAGTCCGTGGCCGATCGCTACGAGGTCGACGTGCCGGGGGAGGAGGGCGCGATCCGGCTCGAGATCTCCTCCGGACTCATCGACTATGCGGGCGGCCGGGCGCTGCTCATGACGGGCGCGGAAATCATCCCGTCGCAGAGCGGACAATCGCCGGGCGAGCGAAAAGATGCGGCGCGGGCGCAGCAGCTGTCGGTGCTGGACTTGTTGGCCGAGGCTGTCATCGTCACGGATGCCGCCGGCGCCGTCACCTACCTCAACGCCTCGGCGGAGCGGCTGTCGGCGACTCCCGCCCCGCAGGCGCTCGGCCGGGGGATCGAGCAGATCGTGAACCTCGTCGATGAAGCCGACCGGCGGCCGCTCCTCGAGCCGGTCCGCCAGACCCTCGCGAGCGGCGCCTCCGTGAGCCTCGGCCGGCGCGCGTTCCCGGTGTCTCGCACCGACGGCACCGAGCGCTCGATCGAGCTGTCGGTTTCCCCGGTGCGCGACGCCGCCGGCGGGCTCGCCGGGGCGCTCGTGCTGCTGTACGATGTGTCGGAGCTGCGGGGCATCGCCCGCCAGATGTCCTACCAGGCGACCCACGACGCCCTCACCGGCCTGGTCAACCGGCACGAGTTCGAGCGGCGGTTGCAGGAGGCGGCCGAGACCGGCCATCGCGGCGACGGCCAGCATGTGTTGTGTTGCCTCGATCTCGACCGCTTCAAAGTGGTCAACGACACCAGCGGCCACCTGGCCGGGGACAGCGTGCTGCGCGAGGTGGCCAAGGTGCTGCGCGATGCGGTGCGCGACAGCGACACCGTGGCCCGCGTGGGGGGCGATGAGTTCGGGATGCTGCTCATCGGCTGCCCGCTGGAGAAGGCGCGGCAGATCGCCGACGACGTGTGCCACGCGGTCGGGGATCATCGGTTCGTCTGGCGGGACAAGATATTCGATCTCGGGGTGTCCGTCGGACTGGTGGAGATCTCGCGCGAGAGCGGCACGATAGAGGAGCTGCTCGCCGCCGCCGATTCGGCCTGCTACGTCGCGAAGAAGCAAGGCACGGGCCGCGTCGCCGTGTATTCGGCGCGCGACGAGGCGTTCGCCCGCCACAGCGGGGAGATCCAGTGGCTGCAGAGGCTGCAGGTCTCCCTCAGAGAGAACCGCTTCCAGCTCTACCAGCAGCCGATCGTGCCGGCCTACGGCGATGACGGCGGACCGGCGATGGAGGTGTTCGTGCGCCTCGATGACGGGCAGGGTGAGGGGATTTCGCCCGCGGAGTTCGTCCGCGCCGCCGAGCGCTATCGGCTGATGGGCCTGGTCGATCGGTGGGTCGTGCAGACGACGCTGGCGGCGCTCGGCCGCGGGGCGCTGCAGGTGTCGTCCAAGCGTTGCGTGGCGATCAACATCTCGAGTCAGACGCTGAGCGATGAGAGCTTCATGGAGTTCGTGGTCGAATGTCTCGACAGCACCGGCGTGCAGCCCGGGCAGGTGTGCTTCGAGCTCAGCGAATCGGCCGTGATGGACAACCTGGAGCACGCGCGGCACTTCGTCGGCGTGCTGCACGGCATGGGCTGCCGGTTCGCGCTCGATGACTTCGGTTCCGGCGTGGGCTCCTTCTCGAGCCTGCGCAACCTGCCGATGGATTACCTGAAGATCGACGGCTCGTTCATCCGCAACCTGTCGCGCGATTTGGTGAATCAGGCGATGGTCACCGCGATGATCAAGCTGGCGCGCACGCTGAATTTCAAGGTGATCGCGGAGCAGGTCGAGGACAGCGCCGCGCTCGAGGTGGCGCGGCGCATGGGTGTCGATTACATGCAGGGCTACGCCATCGCCCGGCCCAGGCTGTTGCCGCTCGCGGCTTGATCATGCCGGCTCGAATCTCAGCGCCACGCCGTTGATGCAGTAGCGCAGCCCGGTCGGCTGCGGCCCGTCCGGGAATACGTGTCCCAGATGCCCGCCGCAGCGCGCGCAATGCACTTCCGTGCGCTTCATGAACAGGCTCCGGTCCGTCCTGGTCCCGAGCGCGCCCTCGCGCGGTTGAAAGAAGCTCGGCCATCCGGTGCCGCTGTCGAACTTCGCCTGCGAGTCGAACAGCGCCGCGCCGCAGCCCGCGCAATGAAACACGCCTTGCCGCTGCTCGGCGTTGAGCTCGCTGCTGCCGGCCCGCTCGGTGCCGTGCCGGCGAAGTACGCGGTACTCCTCGGCGCTGAGCGCGTGCCGCCAGTCGCCGTCGGTCTTGTCTACTGGAAAGTGTTCTGCTTCCACGGCGCACCCCGCTGCGCGACGGTCCACGAATTCAACAGTAACAGTCCGCTACCGGTTCGTCGAGCGGCCGGGTCCGCGCAGCGGGCCTGCCGGACATCGGCGAGGCGGAAAAGCAACGGCTGAAGCCGGCAAACAGGCGCTTGCGCATCAAGCGCTTATGAATCTGGACGGAGTCTCGTGTGGCGGGCCGTCTACGCTGACCAACTCATAACGGCGCGCCGGCCATCAAATTCCCCGGTGCAAGTTGGCCGTGGAAATGGTATGAAGGACACCCGTTTCGTTACGAGAGCGAGCGGCAGGGATGCCATGAGCCTATGCAGCTTGCCCGTTTATGGTGTGAACACCTCGCCGCGGGCTGCCCGAGCGAACTCGCGGGAGTCGAGATCGCGGGCAGCGACGCGCGCGCACTGGATGCCGAGATCACCGCGTGCGTCAGCGCCCTTCTGTGCAGCTCGATGACGGTCGATGAGCGCATCGAGCGACGACTCGCCGAGATCAGAGCGGCGCTGATCGGCAAACAGGCCGAGGCGGAGGCGCCGGTGGCGGCGTACTGCGAGCGTCTGAACCGCCTGGTCAGCGCCATGCTCACCGAGTCGCGCGTCGGCCGGGCCTGATTGGATGGGCCCGCAGGCGTGCGCCTGCGGGCAGCCACCCCTTCGGCTCTCTCTGAGGTGCCAGCCGCGCCGCATGCGTTCGCCGGCCGCCCGCTGTAGCGAGGCGCCCGCCCCGCCCCGCCCCGCGCGGCCCGGACGAGCCGGGCAACGCCCGCCGCAGGCGCCACGCCCCGCAGGGGGTCGCCACGCCCCCGCGGGCGGCCTCGGGCCGGTCAAAGCAGCGGAATCATCAGCAAGGCGACGATGTTGACGATCTTGATGAGCGGGTTGATCGCCGGACCGGCGGTGTCCTTGTAAGGGTCGCCGACGGTGTCGCCGGTGATGGCCGCCTTGTGCGCTTCCGAGCCCTTGCCGCCGAAGTTGCCTTCCTCGATGTACTTCTTGGCGTTGTCCCAGGCGCCGCCGCCGGTGGTCATGGAAACCGCAACGAACAAGCCCGTCACGATGGTGCCGATCAGCAGGCCCCCGAGCGCCTTGATGCCGGCTCCCGGACCCATCAGGCCGTTCATCACCACCACCAGCACGATGGGCATCAGGATGGGAAGGAGCGAGGGGATGATCATCTCGCGGATCGCGGCGCGGGTCAGCATGTCCACCGCGCGCGAGTAGTCGGGCTTGGCGGTGCCTTCCATGATGCCCTTGATCTCGCGGAACTGGCGGCGCACCTCGTTGACCACCGAGCCGGCCGCGCGACCCACGGCCTCCATCGCCAGCGCGCCGAACAGGTAGGGTATCAGGCCGCCGACGAACAGGCCGATGATCACCGCCGGGTCGGAGAGCGAGAAGGAGACCAGCTTGCCGACGGCCTCGAGGTTGTGCGTGTAATCGGCGAACAGTACCAGCGCGGCGAGGGCCGCCGAGCCGATCGCGTAGCCCTTGGTCACCGCCTTGGTGGTGTTGCCCACCGCATCGAGCGGATCGGTGATGTTGCGCACCTGCTCGGGCAGGCCGGCCATCTCGGCGATGCCGCCGGCATTGTCGGTGATCGGGCCGTAGGCATCGAGTGCCACGATCATGCCCGTCATCGACAGCATCGCGGTGGCTGCGATCGCCACGCCGTACAAACCCACTCCGTGCATGGCGCCGAGCTCGTACGAGCCCCAGATGGCCAGGCAGATCGCGACCACGGGCCCCGCGGTCGCCTTCATCGACACGCCGAGGCCCGCGATGATGTTGGTGGCATGTCCGGTCTGCGAGGCGGCCGCGATCTTGCGCACCGGGCTGTATTCGGTCGCCGTGTAGTATTCGGTGATCATGATCAGCGCCGTCGTGAGGACGAGGCCGATCAAGGCGCAGCCGAACAGCGCCAATCCCTCCTCGGGCATCAGGGCGCGGGTGATGAAGTAGAAGCCGACCGCGGAGACCAGGCCGGCCACGACGACACCCTTGTACAGGGCGTTCATGATCTTGCCGCCCTCTTTCGTCGAGACGAAGAACGTGCCGACGATGGAGGAGACGATCGACATGGCGCCGAGAGCGAGCGGATAGACGACGGCATTGAGCCCGACCCCCTGCCCCTTTCCGCCGAACAGCAGTCCGCCGAGCAGCATGGTCGCGACCACCGTCACGGCGTAAGTCTCGAACAGGTCCGCCGCCATGCCGGCGCAGTCGCCGACGTTGTCACCGACGTTGTCCGCGATGACTGCGGGATTGCGCGGGTCGTCTTCAGGTATGCCGGCCTCGACCTTGCCGACGAGGTCGGCGCCGACATCCGCGCCCTTGGTGAAGATGCCGCCGCCCAGGCGCGCGAAGATGGAGATCAGCGAGCCGCCGAAGGCGACCCCCACGATCGCGTGCAGCGCGGCCTGCTCGCCGATCGCCTCGCGCAGGATCGCGAAGTAGCCGGACACCCCGAGTAGCCCGAGGCCGGCCACCAGCATGCCGGTGATCGCCCCGCCGCGAAACGCCACCGCCAGCGCGGCGTTCAGCCCCCGGGTTGCCGCCTCCGCGGTACGCACGTTCGCCCGCACGGAGATGTTCATGCCGATGTAGCCGGTCGCTCCCGAGAGCACCGCCCCGATGGCGAAGCCGCCGGCAGTCGCCCAGCCGAGGAAGAACCCGAGGATGAGGAAGACCACGATCCCGACCATCAGAATGGCGGTGTATTGGCGGTTCAGATAGGCCTGGGCGCCGGAGCGCACGGCGGCGGCGATTTCCTGCATCCGGGCATTGCCCGCGGGCAGGCGCATGATGGCCGCCGTCGAGATCACGCCGTACAGAACGGCAAGCAGACCGGCCGCGATCGCAGCCCCGAGCCACATGTTGGCACTCATCAGGTTACCTCCCCCCGGTGAAAACAACGAAAGTGAAATGACAAAGACCGCAAACTATAGCAAATCGGGCGCACGGCGCCCGTGGCGCCGGACCGAAGGCCGGTCCGCTGCCGCGCTTGCGCGCAAATTCAGACCTTGAATTCCTTGTTGAGCTTTCTGCGCACCGGCGCCCCCTTGACGCGCACGTAATCCGGCAGTCCGTTGCGGTAGGGCGGATAGGCTTCCCCGGCCACCAGCGGCTCGAGATAACGGCGGCAGGCCTCGGTGATGCCGAATCCGTCGGGTGTAATGTAGTCGCGCGGAACCTTCTTTTCGCGGTTGGCCACCTCGCCCAGAGGAACGTGGCCGATCGTCCATTTGTAGGGCCTGGAGCTCTTGCGGACGATGGTCGGCATGACGGCGTTGTGACCTTTGATCGCGAGTTCCACCGCCGCCTTGCCGACCGCATAGGCCTGCTCGACATCCACCTTTGAGGCGATGTGGCGAGCCGAGCGCTGCAGGTAGTCGGCCACGGCCCAATGGTACTTGTATCCGTGGCGCTGGCGGATCATGTCCGCCACGACCGGCGCGACCCCGCCGAGCTGGGTGTGCCCGAAGGCGTCCTGGGTGCCCGCGTCGGCGAGAAAACGGCCGTCGGCGTAGGCGGCGCCCTCTGAGACCGCAACCACGCAGTACCCGTAGTCGGTGACGCATTGCGCGACCCGTTCGAGGAAACGCTCCGGGTCGAACGGGATCTCCGGGAACAGGATGATGTGCGGCGGGTCGCCGGGCCGGCGGCCGGCGAGCCCCGCGGCGGCCGCGATCCAGCCGGCGTGCCGTCCCATGACTTCGAACACGAATACCTTGGTCGAGGTGCGCGCCATGGAGGCGACATCCATCGCCGCTTCGCGCGTCGAGACGGCGACGTACTTCGCCACCGAGCCGAATCCCGGGCAGCAGTCGGTGTGCGGCAGGTCGTTGTCGACGGTCTTCGGCACCCCGACGCAGATGATGGGGTAGCCGAGCGCCTCGCCGATCTGCGACACCTTGTGCGCGGTGTCCATCGAGTCGTTGCCGCCGTTGTAGAAAAAATAGCCGATGCCGTGCGCGCGGAACACCTCGATCAGCCGCTCGTACTCGGCGCGATTCTGCTCGATGCTCTTCAGCTTGAAGCGCGCCGATCCGAACGCGCCCCCGGGGGTGTGCTTGAGGCCGCGGATCACCGCCGGGCTCTCGCGGCCGACGTCCATCAGGTCTTCGGTCAGCGCGCCGATGATGCCGTCGCGGCCGGCGTAGACCTTGCCGATGTGTTTCGATTGCCTCAGCGCGGTCTCGATGACACCGCAGGCCGAGGCGTTGATCACTGCCGAGACGCCGCCGGATTGGGCGTAGAGGGCATTCTTATGGGCGATCTTCTTCATGTGAGTCGGTCGCGGCACGTGGGGTGTGCCCTGGTGGTGCGCCAAGGATAGCGCAGCGGCCCGCCTGTGCGCATGCGCCCGTGGGGCCACTCGCCGCGCAGTTTGACCCCGCCCCCCGTGCCCGGTAGTGTTCCTCACCTTTCGGCATCCAATTAGTACTACTCATGCGCATCGTCCTGTTGGGGGCCCCGGGTTCGGGGAAGGGCACGCAGTCTCAGCGGCTGGTCGCGCGGCACGGTATCCCGCAGGTCTCCACGGGCGACCTGTTGCGCGCCGCCGTGACCGAGGGCACGCCGCTCGGTCTGAAAGCCAAGGAGGCGATGGCGGCCGGCCGGCTGGTGGAGGACGAGATCGTGCTCGGCATGATCCGCGAGCGTCTGGGGGAGCCCGATACGGCACAGGGGTTCATTCTGGACGGCTTTCCGCGCAATCTCGTCCAGGCGCGCGCCCTGGACGGACTGCTGCGCCAGATCGACCAGCCGCTCGGCGCGGTGGTGCAGTTGAACGTCGATTATGCGGAGCTGTCTCGCCGCATCGCCGGACGGCGAACTTGCTCGGACTGCGGCCGTGTGGTGAACCTGCTGGCATCCACGGCCGAGGCCGCGCAGGGCGAGCTGTGCCCCAGGACCGGCCGGCCGCACCACCTGTTCCAGCGGCCGGACGACAACGAGGTCACCGTGGCCGAGCGGCTGCGGGTCTACGAGGCGCAGACCCGGCCCCTGGTTGACTATTATCGGCAACAGGGGCTGCTGCGCAGCATCGACGCCGAGGGCGACATCGAGGGGGTCTCAGAGCGCCTGGAAGCGGCGCTCGCGCCACCTTCTGCCCGTTGATGCGGGGCGCGCGGCGGCGAGCGCAAGCCCCGCGCCCCACGCAGGGCCAGCCGGCCAAAATGACGGTTGGCTCGGGACGGGCCGAGTAACCGGGCGGGCCTAAAGCGCCGCCAGCAGCCGCTCGCCGATCACCTCACGGCGCCAGCCGCAGAGCACCGGAACGTCCCTGCGGCCAGCGGCAAGCTGCTCGAGCTCGCGCCGGGTGACCAGCACCTCCGGACTCAGGCCGAGCTCGGTTGCCGCGGCTTGGTTGAGCGCGCTCAGCTTCTTCACCAGCGCGCTCTTGAGCGGATCGGGCCTGGCGCGGGCGGGCAGGGGTGGGGGCGGATCGGCAATGGCGGCATCTTTGACGCATTCGAGCAGCTGCCCCGCGCAGTGCCTGACGAGGCCTGGGGGCATGTCCGGCACGGCGGCCAGCGTTTCCGGGGTGCGAGGTACGCGCACGACGATCTCGCGCAGCACCGTGTCCTCGAGGATCCAGCCGCGGGGACGGTCTCTTTCCATGGCCCGACGCTCTCGCCAGGCGGCGAGCAGCCGGGCAAGGCGCTCGCGGCCGGGATCGAGATCAGACAGTCCCTTCAGACGCCGCCAGGCGTCCTCCGGACGCACTTCGAGGCTGCCCGCCTCCTCGAGCGCGGAGAGCTCCTCGGCGAGCCAGTCGAGCCGGCCGAGCCGCTCGAGCCGCTCCGTGAGCGCGTCCTTGAGCGGCAGCAGGTGCCGCACATCGTCCAGCGCATACTCGATCTGCTCCGGGGAGAGCGGCCGTCGGGACCAGTCGGTGCGGGTATGCGCCTTGGGCAGCTCGTGGCCGAGCGAGCGGCGTACCAGCTCGCCGTAGCCGATCTGGGCCGCTTCGCCGGCAAGCGCGGCGGCAATCTGCGTATCGAACACCGGGCGGACCATGCCGACGGTCGGCAGCAGCACCTCGAGGTCCTGCCGAGAGGCGTGCAGTACCTTGATCACGCGCGGATCGCCGAGCACCGGGGCCAGTGCGGACAGATCCGCTACGGCGATCGGGTCGATGCAGGCGGCCTGGCCGGGGTCGGACACCTGCAGCAGGCACAGTTGCGCCCTGTAAGTGCGCTCGCGCAGAAATTCAGTGTCGAGTCCGATGGCCGAGTGCGTCGCGAGCGACGAGGCGATTTCGCCGACGGCGGCGGCAGTGGTGGCGATTGAGTGCAATGAGGCAAGTTCCTGATCGGTACAATCCGCCTCAATTATGCACGTACACATCTTGGGAGTTTGCGGCACTTTCATGGGCGGCGTCGCGGCGATCGCGCGCGAGGCCGGTCACCGCGTCACCGGATCGGACCGCAACGTGTATCCGCCCATGAGCGCGCAGCTCGAGTTGCTCGGCATCGAGTTGATCGAGGGCTACGAGCCCGGGCAGCTCGACCTGCGGCCGGACGTGGTCCTCGTGGGCAATGTGATGACCCGCGGACAGCCGGTGATCGAGGCTCTGCTCGACCGCGGCATCCCGTACGCCTCCGGGCCCGAATGGCTGGCTCGCGAAGTGCTGCGGGACCGCTGGGTGCTCGCGGTGGCGGGCACGCACGGCAAGACCACGACGAGCGCCATGTTGGCGTGGCTCCTGGAGCGCGCCGGGCTCGAGCCCGGCTTCCTGATCGGAGGCGTGCCGGAGGATTTCGGCACGAGCGCGCGGCTCGGCCGCGGCTCGTTCTTCGTGATCGAGGCGGACGAGTACGACAGCGCCTTTTTCGACAAGCGCGCCAAGTTCGTCCATTACCATCCGCGCACCGCCGTCCTGAACAACCTCGAATACGATCACGCGGACATCTATCCCGACGTCGCCTCGATCCAGCGCCAGTTCCATCATCTGGTGCGTACCATCCCGGGGGCCGGCCGCATCGTCTGGAATGCCGCGGATGTGCGCCTCAGGGAGACGCTGGCAATGGGGTGCTGGACGCCACGGGAGGGGTTTGCACGCGAAGCGCTGCCGGATGCGCACTGGTCGGCGCGCGCGGCCGCAAGCGTGTCCGACTATTCCTCCTTCGACGTGGTGCAGGGCGGTCGGACCCGCGGGACGGTGCGGTGGAGCCTCATGGGGGCGCACAACATGGACAACGCGCTCGGGGCGATCGCGGCCGCGCGCCACGCCGGCGTCACCGTCGAAAGCGCCATCGAGTCCCTGGGAACGTTCCAGGGGGTTGCCCGCCGCATGCAGCTGCGCGGCGAAGTGAACGGCATTCGTGTGTACGATGACTTCGCCCACCACCCGACGGCGATCGCCACGACCGTCGACGGCCTGCGGCGGCGCATCGGCGCGGCGCGGCTCATCGCCGTGTTCGAGCCCCGCTCGAACACCATGCGCATGGGGGTGCACCGGGAGAGACTCGCCGGGGCGCTTGCCGGGGCGGATGAGGTCTGGCTGTACCTGCCCGTGGACCTCGGCTGGGATGCGACGCCGGTGCTGGCGGCGCTTGGCGGGCGCGCCCATGGCCGCGGCGAGGTGGACACGCTGGCGACGGACCTCGCCCGATCACTGCGGCCGGGCGACCATGTGCTCATCATGAGCAATGGCGGTTTCGGCGGGCTGCATGGCAAGCTGCTGGCACGGCTCGGCGCCTCAGGCGGTGCTCGAGCGGTATGAGGCGGCCCGCCGCGAGTAGAACCAGCGCAGTGCGAAACCGAGCGGCACGGTCCAGGCGAGCACCAGCCAGCCGGTGAACCCGTCGTGGCGGCTGAGCAGGAAGCGCAGGGGCGAGGCGAGGTCGGGCGCGGACAGGCCGTGCACGACCAGCATGACCCAAACCCAGCCGGCGTGCAGCCCCATGCTGGCGGCGGTATTGCCCGTGAGCGAGCGCACGATCGCGAGGACCACGCCGACCGCGGTGAGGCACAGAAATGCGTCGGCGATGCCGAGCGGATGGGCAAACTCGCCCAGGGTGGCCTCGAGCAGCGCCACGCCGCTGTCTGGATTGACCGCCGCCGGCGGGATGTGAGCCACGCCGAGGAAGTGGGTCCAGGAGTACACCACCGACGTGAGCGCGATGGCGAGGAGTGTGCCGGACTCCCGTTGAATGCCGGCGAACATCGCGCCCCGCAGCGCGGTCTCCTCGATGAGCCCGACGGCAAGGCCGCTCAGCAGCCGCTTGGCGATGAGCCCGGCGAGCCCCGCGCCTCCCAGGCGCGCCGCCCGATGCCAGTCGAGCAGCCCCAGGAGGGTCATGCTCGCCACGACAAGCGCCATGGTGAGCACCCCGATCACGAGCCCCAGCGAAAGCTCGCGCAGGTAGATGCGCCGCGGCGCGCCGAACCCAAGGCTCGCCCGGTCCCCGAGCCGCAGCCGGCGCGCAACCAGCAGGAAGCCCACCAGGAACCCGAGCATGCCGATGCGCTCGCCGATGCGGGGAAAGGGGAAATTGAAATGCGGATGCAGCAGCAGCCAGGCCGGATAGCTGAATACGGCCATGCAACCGAGACTGAAGGCGATCAGCAGCAGGAACCACGCAAAGGCGCGCATCGTCAGGGCATCCTTGTGCTTTGGACGCCGCCGGCCCGGCTCAGGTCCGACGCGCGCCGAGGCGCGCACTCTAAGGGCGAGGCGCCGATGCGCGCAAATCTACACGAACGCGTCAGTTTCGGGCCTGGAAATCCGGCCCCGAGCCTGCCGACAATGATCGCGCGGGTCCGATGGGCTCATCGCCGGGGGAGCACGCATGCACGATACGCAAGCCGACAAAGACCTCAGGGCCGGGGAGACGCTCAAGGCGCTGATCCAGGGGCTCGACCCCCGCACCGGGGAGGCGCTGCCCGCCGAGTCGGTGCTGCAGCGGGCCGAGGTGCTGCGGGCGTTGCTCGCCGCGGTGGCGGCGCTCGAGCACTCCGCCGCACGCGCGCAGCGCCGCGCGCTGTTGCCCGCCAACGTGGGGCGCACCTGGAGTGCCGAGGAGGAAGACACTCTGGTCGCGGCGTTCAAGGCGGGGGAGACCCCGGAGGCGATCGCCCGCAGGCACAGGCGCACGCTCCGTGCCATCGAAGCGCGCCTCGAGAGGCTCGGGCTGCTCAGGGCCGACCAACGCGTCACGCGCGGAGGATTCTCGGGCGTCTCCGACGCCGCGCCCGGCAGAGCGGCGCGCCGTCTTGCGGGCAGGCGCCGGGCTATACTCGCGCACAAGAAGCCCCAGCGCCGCCCGCGGTAGGCGGTTTCCCCGGCGACAACGCGGAGGCGAGCCTCGCAGCAAAGCTCCGCGAAACGTCAAGATGCGCTGCGCGAAAGCAATGCGGGACGACCAAAGATGGCTGAGTCGATGCGAATCGAGGCGGACAACCTGGCGCGGCGGATCGCGGCGAGGATTCTCGGCGATTACCCGCCGCCGCGCCTGCGCCACGCGGAGGAATTGCTGGCCGAGCTCGAGCGGGCGGCTGCGCGGGAGGTGGCGGCCGGTGAGTGGAATCGGCTCGCCGCCGAAATTGCGGGCGCTCTGAGAGCAAGCGGCGTCGATCAGTTCCTGCGCCTGCCCCCCATAGCCAAGACGATGCACCCGCGCATACGCGGCCGCTCCAGGGGCTATCTGCGCCACGTGCTCGGGTCCGACCGATTCTCGCCGGAATTTCAGCGGGCGTTGACCGAATCGCCGGTCGGCAAGCCGCTGGTCAATCCGCATTATCCGTTGAGCAGCCCTCTGCTCGTCCAGCACGCCTATCATCTGATACGGCTGCTCGAGGCGACGCAGCTCGACCTCGCCGGGCTGCGGCTCGTCGTGGACTTCGGCGGGGGCTACGGCGGCTTCTGCCGTCTCCTTCGCAACATCTGTTACCGGGAGAAGTACCTGATCTGGGACCTGCCCGTGATGTGCGCGCTGCAGCGCTTTTATTTGCGCAACGTGTTTCCAGGCACCGCGGACGGCGCAGCACCGGCTAATATCGAGTGGCTGACGGGCGCAGATCCCGGCGCGCGCGATGTGCTGATGCGGCATGTCGCCGAGCGCGAGCCGTCTCTTTTCGTCGCGACCTGGTCCCTCAGCGAGACGCCGCCAACGGTTCGCGAGCAGATCGTGCCGGCTCTCGAGGGCTGCGGCTATGTTCTGCTTGCCTACCAGAGAGCCTTCGGCGAAACCGACAACGTCGCGTGGTTCGGGTCGCTCGAGAAACGCCTGCCGCAATTTCGCTGGCAGCATTTCGAATGTCCCGTGTATCGGAACAACTTCTATCTGATCGGAAGGAATGCCGCCAGGGCTTAGCTTGCGCGCCAGGCGCGGCCAGGTGACCGGGCGGCGCTGCGGCCGCGCCGGCGGCGGGCCGTTTCTGCATTCGATTCCGATGCGCCTCGATCGATCGTCATGAGCTCCATCCTGTTCTACGACCCTGCGTGCGCCCATCCTTACGATACCGGCACGCTTCGAGGGCAGGCGATGGGCGGGACCGAGGCGACCGTGGTCCGCGTGGCCGATGCGCTGGACGCGCTCGTCGTCCAGCACAACCGCACGGTGCCCGCCGGCCGCTACCTTCCTCCTGCGCGCGATCCGGATATCGGCCGTGTCATCGTCAACCGCGATTCCCGCGCCTTGCCGGTGGTGCGCGCGCTGTATCCCAACGCGCGCGTGTTTCTGTGGCTGCACGACAGGATGCGGCCCGGCTCGCGGCGCGCCCGCTGGCTCGCCTCGACCGGCGCTCTGCTGCGCGATCTCGACGTGCGCATCGTGTGCGTGTCGGATACCCAACGCCAGGCCGTGGAGGCGACGTTGCGCTGGATGAAGGCGCACGAGAGTGTCGCCGCGTGCACGATCTACAACCCGATAGACGACGGACTGCGGCCGGACGGTACGGCCGTCGACGAGCGCAAGCTGGTGTTTCTCTCCTCGCCCAACAAGGGGCTGAAGTTCACGCTGGACGCCTTCGATGCGCTGCGGCGGCGGATGCCGGACCTGAGGCTGGTCGTCGGCAACCCCGGGTACAAGGAGGGGAGCGCCGGCCGCACCCGCGGCGTGCAGTACCTGGGGCCTCAGCCGCAGCACCGCATGCATGCCGAGGTGCGCACGGCGCTGTGCACCTTCTTTCCCAACTTCCTCATCCCGGAGACCTTCGGCTTGGTGTTCGCCGAGTCCAACGCCCTCGGCACGCCAGTGCTCACCCACGATTGTGGCGCCGCGCGGGAGGTGATCGGCGATGACCGGCAGATTCTGCCGGTCACTGCGGCCAAGCGCCTCTATGAGGGGTTGCTTGGCTCGTGCCCGTCGCGTTGCCGCGCCGCCCCGGCCCGGCTGGCCGCCCGCCTCGGCCTGTTTGACGATTACGTGGAGCGCATCCGCGCCTGGCGCTCCGGGCAGCGGCCGGTGACCGGCCCCGATCCACGCTTCCGCCTGTCGGCCGTGGCGCGGCGCTGGCGGCAGGTGCTGGCGGGCTGATCGGGCGGCCGGGGCCGGCGCGCAGCCGGCGCGGCGCGATGCCCGCAACCGGCGCTTCGTGCTAGGCGGCGGAAACGGAGTCCCGGGCGGGCATGTCGGTCCATAACACCTCCGTCGCGATGGAGCCGTCGGCTCTCAGCGCGAGCGTCCGATAGGCGGGCGGGCTATGGTCGAGCGCAAATTGGTCGGCGCGCGGCAGGAACTGCGCGCAGGTGGAGGGCGTGGCGAGCAGCCGCACGCCGTTGCGCAGCGCATCGAAACTCTGATGCACGTGTCCCCAGATGACGCCGCGCACGTTGACGTGGCGATCGATGACCGAGAAGAAATCCCGCGGGTTCGCGAGCCCGACCTGGTCGAGCCAGCGACTCATCATGGGCACAGGATGATGATGCAGGCACACCAGCGCGTGGCGCGTGCCGGCGTTGGCGAGCGTCTCGTCGAGCCCCGCGAGGCTTGCCTCGGACAGGGCGCCGCCGGCACGACCGGGAACGACGCTGTCGAGCAGGACGATGCGCCACACTCCCAGATCGACGTGGCCGCCGGTCACGAACGGGCCGCGGGACAGCTCCCGATGCATCGCCTCCGGGCGATCGTGGTTGCCGGGCAGACACAGCACCGGCAGACGCAGTGAACCGAACATGCGCCTGACGTGCGCATAGCCGGCGGAGTCGTCCTGTACCAGGTCTCCGGTGACGAGCAGTGCATCGGGAGGCCATTGCCCTCGCCGGGCATGATCGAGCACTGCCGAGAGCGATGCCAGCGTCGGAACGCCGCGCAGCCGGCCACTCTCCTCGGCGCACAGGTGCAGGTCCGTGAACTGCGTCAGGCGCACAGTGCTCATGGAGCCGAGCGTAGCAGAGTTGCAATAGGAGGCGACTATGAACTGGATCGCACCGGGGGCAGCTCGTGTGAGCCGCCGCGCACACCCGCCCCGCTGCAGGCGTTGCCCGGGACAACTGTAAAACCGCAAAAGGGGCAACCAGTTGTCCGGTGCTGCGCGACCGGCCGGCGCTGCGGGACTCGCGGGAAACGGCGATTGAGCATTGAGCGCCGCTAAGGGACAATGCGCCCGCTTCCCCTTTAACCCGGCGCGGTGGCGGTACATCCGTCTCCGGGCAGAAAGTATGGCCGCCGGAGGCGACCCGGGAACGACTCCTCAGGAACACTGCTCACTGAAAGGGCCATTTTGATGATCACACGCCGAGAGCTGGCCAATTGTCTGCGTGCGCTGTCGATGGATGCGGTGCAGAGGGCGAATTCGGGGCATCCTGGGATGCCGCTGGGGATGGCGGACATTGCGCAGGTGCTGTGGGGGG